>JADZAC010000069.1 GCA_020852835.1 Flavobacteriales bacterium | reverse complement strand
GTCTCGTTGTCGATGTCCTCACCGATGGCGGCCTTGACCAGGTAGCTGCCGGCGAGGAAGATGCTGCCGGTCTTCTCCACGATCAGGGCCTCGTCGCTCATGATGGGCAGGTAGGCGCCGCCCGCCACGCAGCTGCCCATCACGGCGGCGATCTGCGTGATGCCCATGGAGCTCATCACGGCGTTGTTGCGAAAGATCCTTCCGAAGTGCTCCTTGTCGGGGAATATCTCGTCCTGCATGGGCAGGTACACGCCGGCGCTATCGACGAGGTAGATGATGGGCAGGCGGTTCTCCATGGCGATCTCCTGCGCGCGCAGGTTCTTCTTGCCCGTCATGGGGAACCAGGCGCCGGCCTTCACGGTGGCGTCGTTGGCCACCACGATGCACTGGCGCTTACTCACGTAGCCGATCACCACCACCACGCCCGCGCTGGGGCAGCCACCGTGTTCCTTGTACATGCCGTCGGCCGCGAAGGCACCGATCTCGATGCGCGGGCTCTTGGGGTCGAGCAGGGCGTCGATGCGCTCGCGGGCGGTCATCTTGCCCTTGGCCTTATGGTCGGCGATGCGTTTTTCGCCGCCGCCGAGGCAGGTGTGCCGCAGGCGTTTGTGCAGGTCGGAAACGGCGAGCTTGTTGTGGTCTTCGTTCTTGTTGAACTCGATGTCTTGGGGCATAACGGAAGGTCGATCAATGATCCTGGGAAGTTCGTGGTGCGAATGTAGGGAGCTTGGACGGTGGCGGTCGGGAAGGTCTGCTGGACCGCCCGTCGGCCGCCAAGCATCAACGGCCCATGGCCGTCTTCCGCACGGCCGACCAAGTGCCGGAGTGGTTTTTAGCGTATACCCAGATCACCCAATGTACGCGCCGTCCTAGATTTGCTCCATAATTTTCGCTGCCCAACAGGCATACGGCGCCCGACCCCAGGCATGGAAAACCAAACAAATGACGGTCGTGCCGCGCAAGTGATACCCAAATTGCTGCACTATGTGTGGGTCGGAGGCAAAGAGATGCCTGCCGGATTGCAAGCCAACATTGATGAATGGCAGCGGCTGATGCCGGACTACCGCATCATGCGGTGGGATGAAACGAACATGGATGTACACGGCCACCCGTGGGCCCAGAAGCGGTATGCTGAAGGACAATTTGCCTTTGCCAGCGACTACTTGCGATTGAAGGCATTGATGGAACACGGCGGCTTTTACCTGGACGTGGATACGGCGTTGAAAAAGCGGCTCGACCCGTTCCTAGGCGAGCAATGCCTGGTTTCGTTCGAGTTTGATTCCTTTCTGTCCACCGGGGTGATCGCCTGCCGGAAAGGGCATCCGTTCATCGGGGAATGGCTGGGGCTGTATGACGCGCTGGAGGGGGCGGTGATCAGCAATGATGTGATCACGCGCCACTTTCTGAAGCGGTTCCCTGAATTCCGATTGAACAACCGGGACCAGGTGGTGGGCGGAGACATACGCGTTCTGCCCAAAGAGTACTTCGCGGTGCCTTCCTTTGACAAGAGAAAGAATTTCGGGATCAACCAAGCGGCGAACTCATGGAATACCAAGCGGAAGAAGAACGGCGCAGCCAAACTGGTGCGTTTGCTGCTCGGAGATGTGCTCTTCTTCAAGCTGGTGAACCAGCGCATGAGCTGGCGCAGCGAATACCTGGCGCTGGACCGCGCACGGCGGCAGAAACCATAGGGCCCGGCGAGCACGGCCAGGCCAAAAAGAGCAGGTTGACCATGGAGGAAAGCACCTGTGGCAGCGGAGTGCGGTGTGCATGACCAGGATCAGGCCCTTGCGCTCCTACACTTGCACCATGCGAAAATGCTTTGGCCATTTGGCATTGTACTTGGGCATGTTAGGCAGTGGCCTGCCCTCCTGCACCCAGCGACAGGCGGAGGCCGATGGACATGACGAGGCTGAAGGGGCCAGGCTTGCAGACACGGCCATGGTAGTGAGCGCGCACCCGGCGGCGACGGCGGTGGGCGTGGAAGTACTGCGTGCCGGGGGCAATGCCGTGGATGCGGCCGTGGCGGTGCATTGGGCCCTGGCGGTGGTATCCCCATGGGCGGGCAATATTGGCGGAGGCGGCTTTATGGTGATGCGCCTTGCAGACGGACAGTGCAGCTCGCTGGACTTCCGCGAAACGGCGCCCATGGCGGCCGTAAGCAACATGTACCTGGGGGCCCAAGGCGAAGTGGTGCCTGGTTTGAGCATACATGGGCACCTGGCCGTGGGCGTGCCGGGCAGCGTGGCCGGCCTGTATGCGGCACACGACAGCTTGGGCCGCCTGCCGATGG
Organism: Flavobacteriales bacterium; assembly: GCA_020852835.1. Classification (GTDB taxonomy): domain Bacteria; phylum Bacteroidota; class Bacteroidia; order Flavobacteriales_F; family PHOS-HE28; genus PHOS-HE28. The sequence goes on along the minus strand of JADZAC010000069.1, from coordinate 5,362 downwards.
CGCAGTTGATCCAGCCTGCCATCGACCTGGCGGCCCAGGGGTGCGTGCTCACGCCCATGGAAGCACGCGACCTGAACGCGGCCTTGGCCCTGTTCCAGCATTGCAGCACGCGACCGAACGCATTTACGGCACGCACCCGGTGGCATGCCGGCGACACGCTGCGGCAACCCGAACTGGCCCGCACGCTGGAACGGATCCGCGACGGCGGAGTAGCTGGTTTCACCACGGGGCCTACCGCACAACTTCTGGAAGCGGAGATGCGGCGCGGCGGCGGCATCCTCACCGAGGCGGACCTGCAGGCCTACCGGCCGGTGTGGCGCAAGCCGTTGCAGGGGACCTACCGCGATGCGGAGGTCATCACCATGGGCCCGCCTTCCAGTGGCGGCATCCTGCTGCTGCAGATGCTGCGCGGGATGGAAACAGCGGCCCCATCGATCTGGTCCGGAAACCGGGCGATGCTTCAGCACCGGATGATCGAGGTGGAACGCCTGGCCTTCGCCGACCGTGCGGCCTATTTGGGTGACCCCGATGCGGTGAACGTACCGGTGAAGGGCTTGTTGGACCCGGCTTACATCGATGGCCGGATGGCCCTGATCTCGCCCTTGAAGGCCACCCCAAGCGCTGCAGTGCGGGCGGGCGAACCGGTGTGGGAACCCGACCATACCACACACTTCTCCGTGGTGGACGGCCAAGGCAACGCCGTATCGTGCACCACCACACTGAATGGCTGGTACGGCTCCGGAGTGGTGGTGGGGGGCGCGGGATTTGTGCTCAACAATGAGATGGACGATTTCAGTGCAGCGCCAGGCTTGGCCAATGCCTATGGGCTGATCGGAGGGGAAGCCAATGCCATCGCGCCAGGGAAGCGCATGCTCTCCTCCATGACCCCCACGATCCTCACCCGGGGAGGCCGGTTGTACATGGTGGTGGGCTCCCCTGGGGGATCTACCATTCCCACATCGGTGTTCCAAACCATCGTAAACGTGGTGGACCATGGCATGGGCATGCAACAGGCGGTGGAAGCACCTCGGTTCCACCATCAGTGGCTGCCGGATACTGTGCGCATGGAAGCCGGGGCCATCCAACCGGAGGACAGTTTAAAACTGGTGGGCATGGGTCATGTCTTCAAGCTCAAGCACGCCATAGGTCGCGTGGATGCGATCTTGGTGCATGGCAACGGCCTGTTGGAAGGCGGGGCCGATCCGCGCGGTGATGACCATGCGGCGGGGTACTGAACACGGTCTCAGGGCATGCGAGCCGGTGCAGCGATGGGGCGATCGCCCCGGGACGCAAAGTGCTCCTTCCCCGTGAAGAAGGTGAGTGCCAGCACCAGGAGGGTGGAACAGCCTGCGCTCACCTTCTGCATAACGGCCAGCAGCCCCCAGTCACCGGTGCCATACAGAAACAGGGTGTAGTAAAAGACCAGCATGCAAGCGATACAGCACGCCTTGAGCACGTGGAGCCGGGACCTGAGCACGAACATGGTGATGTAGAAGAGCCCGAGCAGCGACAAGGTGCTGGAAATGGTGACGGCAGCGTCGTGGAGTGGCGTGGCGATGAGGAAATTGAACAAGATGTTGGCATAGCCCACGACTTTCAACACCAGCGCGGCATGCTTATGGGCGATCACGCGGGACATGTACAGGAAGAAAAACCCCTCTCCCAGGGAATGGATGGCAATGCCCACCAGTGCCCATGGCCTGCCGGGATTGTCCGCACCGTTGAGCGCCTTTTCCAGGAAGAGGTTGCTGAAGAAGTTTTTAGTCCAATCGAAGCCGATGGACTGGCTGTCCGCCAGGGATCCACCGGGGTACAGCCTCGTGGCGATGAACATCAACGGCCCCGCGAGGAGCACACAGACCAAGATAGCCCATTGCCAGCGTCGCTGGCCAACCGATAGAGAAGTGCTTCCTTCGTCCATGGAGTTTGTTGATCGTTGGTGGACGGGAGGTACTGCACACGACCGGCCGCTCCGCAGGTGAAGAAACCCACGGCAAGGGAACTACCGCCAGGAATGGGATGGGCGGTCGAAGAACCCCATCGACGATCGCCCCCTACCCTTCTACTGCTTTCCCTGACATGCACCAGCTCAGCACGTCCTCCCCCAGCACCTGCAGCTGGGGCGCAGTGCGAGAAGGCCGCCTTGCCCTTTGTCGCCTTGTCCTTAACACCCGTTGAAGAACGGGCGTGCTACCTTTCCCGAACATCGGCCATTGAACCTCGAACGAATGAGCATGGTGAAGGTGAAGATCTGCTGCATCAGCAGCTTGAAAGAGGCGCAACTGGCGACCGCGCACGGTGCCTATGCCCTGGGACTGGTCGGCCACATGCCAAGCGGACCCGGAGTGATCGACGATGCCTTGATCACCGACATCGCGCGTGCCGTGGCACCGCCCACCCGCACCTTCCTGCTCACGAGCGAGACCCGTGCGGATGCCGTCATCGCGCATCAACGGCGAGTGGGCACCACCACCGTGCAGATCGTGGATGCGTTGGAAGAACGGCAATACGACCTTCTGCGGCGCGAGCTGCCCGGCGTGGAACTGGTGCAGGTGATCCATGTGCTGGACGAGGCCTCCGTGCGCGAAGCGGTGGAGGTTTCCCAACACGTGGATGCGATCCTGCTGGACAGCGGCAACCCGAACCTGGCGGTGAAGGAGCTCGGCGGCACAGGCCGTGCGCACGATTGGCAACTGAGCAAAGCCATCCGCGAAGCCATCAACATCCCGCTCTTCCTCGCTGGCGGCCTGAACGCGGGCAACGTACAGCGCGCGGTGGACACCGTGCAGCCCTTCGGCGTGGACCTGTGCAGCAGCGTGCGGACCGATGGAAGATTGGACGAACGGAAGCTCGAGTCCTTCTTCAGGGCGCTTTCATAGCAGTGGCGGTGCAGGGTGCGCTCAATACGTCACTGCCACGCCTACACCAAAGCCCATGTCGCTGTCGTAGTGCGTACGCACGGCCCAGGTCTTGTCGATCACGTAGCGCAGGGCCGCATTATGATGCAGCCACGACGGGAAGTGATGGGTCCGACCGGTGGGCTTTCCGCCAAGGCAGCGGTCTCCAACGGTCCGGCCCAGCGGTGTTCGCACGTCCGCTGCCGGTGTGAAGCACCTGCCCGTTCACTCTTTCATCACGCGCAACCGCTCAACGTGGCCATCGTCCAGCGCTACGCGCAGCATGTACAATCCGGGAGGCACCTCCAAGGTCATGGGGATGCGTGTCGCGGCGACCGCCACGATCCGTTGCACCGACCGGCCCGCGCCATCCAGCACGGTAACGACGGCCTGTCCGTAGGGGCGGCCCAGCTCCAGCACCAGTGGGCCCGACGTGGGCACGGGTGCGGCCGAGATGCCCTGGCTCCCCGGCAGGTCCGCCAGGCCGGTGATCACCACGGTATGACAGTAGGAGGTGTCCCAGCATCCTCCGGAAACACCCACGGACAGGGCATAGTGGCCCGAAATGGCCGGTGCGAAATCCTGCCCGTTCGCGCCGGGCACCTGGGCGAATCCGTTGTCGCAGTCCAACCAGGCGTACTCCATGCCGGCCAAAGCTGCCGTGAGCATGTCCCCGGACGCCGTTACCGTGGTGTCGTACGTGGTGATGGTGACGGAGTAGTTGACCACGCTATCACAACCAGCGGCGCTCACCAGGTTCTCCGTATACAACCCGGTCACATCATAGACATTGCCAGCGGGCGTGGTGTAGGGACCGCACGAACCCACGGCCACCAAGAGTTCGTGCTGCTCACACATCCTGTGCACGTAGCCGTTGTCCAGCAGTTCCGCAGTGAGCGGGAAGCTGCCCGCTTGCGGATCGAAGTCGATCGTGCCGCGGAAATCGCCGACGGAATAAATGGCGCCCGATGAGTGCATGGCGATCCCGCGCCCTACGGCACCGGTGGGGCCTTCGAGGTCCACGGCCCAGTCCAACTGGCCGTTCTGATCGAGTTTCTGCACGTAGGGCACCGCGGCGTTCGTGCCGACCGAGAGCAGGAACGTGTTGGGGCCGGGATCCATGTCGGCCGACACCCCGTAGTACCCGGTGCTGTACACGTTGCCAGCGGCATCCGTATCAATGCCCTTTCCCTCCACCCCTTGGGGAGACCCCATCTGAGCCACCCATTGCAGGCCTCCACCGCTGTCGAACTTCACCACATAGGCGTCGATCCCCACGGCGGTGAGCGCCACGCCGCTGAAGTCGAAGACGTCGTTGAATTGGCCCGTGCAGAGGACGTTCCCCCCGGTGTCCAGGCAGAGATCGTTCACCGCCGCATCGCCGAAGGTGCCGTGGAGGGTGCGTACCCAATCCAGGGTATTTCCGGTCCACTTCAGGATGAAGCCGTCCATGCCCATGAGTGAATTCACCTCATGCACGCTGATGCCGGGATCGAAATCGGTGATGCTGCTGAAGGTGCCGCCGAGGTAGAGGCCGCCGGCGCCGTCCATGGCCACGGCGGTGCATCCGCTGTTGGAGAACCCTTCGAGGCTTCCGCCTGTGATGGCATCGCCGGTGGTGGCATTGAACGTGATGGCGAAGCCGTTGTACACGGGCGACGCGCAGATGAGCATCACGGGGTTGCCCGGGCTGGTGATCAGCGTGTCGGTGAACGTTCCGGAAACGGCCAAGGTGGTGCCCGCAGGGTCGAGCGCCACGTCGTAGCCGATCGCGTTGCCCCCACCAGGACTGCTCACGGACGTCCCCAGCTTACAGGCCCACGCGAAACTGCCGTCGGCCATGAGCTTGCACACGAATCCGGCGGACGGCACACCACCTGCGGTGTTGGCCGAAAGCGGAAAGGCTCCGGGGCCGGGGTCGAAATCCACCACATCGTGGAACTCGCCCGTGATGTACGCACTGCCGGCAGCATCCACCGTGATGCTGCGGCCCTGCTCGTCCTCCGTGCCGCCGAACCGGACGGCCCAGAGGAAGTCGCCATTGGCCGAGAGCTTGCACACGAACACATCGGCAACACCCGCCGAGGTGAGGTTGAAGGCATTGGGGCCGGGGTCGAAGTCAATGGTCCCATGGAACAGCCCGGTGGTGTATGCGTTACCGGCGGGATCCAGTGCCAGCGCCTGGGTGAACATCTGGTCGGGGCTGGCGAACTGCCTTGCCCACGTGAGTTCCTGCGCGGACAGCTGGGAGCACCACGGGGTGGTGGTGGCCGCCAGGATCAATACGGGAATTGTATTCGTATTCCTCATGGTCGTTCGGTTTTGCCCATCGGAAAGCCCACGCACCACACCTCCTGCCAACACGGATTAAAGATACGCGGATCCGCGATCCATGTCACGTGCAGCCTGACCCGTGCAGGTGATGCCGGGCGTTGGTCCATTTCTCCTGCCAGGCCCATCCATGT
>JADZAC010000068.1 GCA_020852835.1 Flavobacteriales bacterium | reverse complement strand
TCGCGCTGCTGAACCGCAACGGAAAACAACCCTTTACAGGCACCGGCCGCAAGCTGGCGCTTTTCGGGTTGATCGCCGCACACGTGCAACTGCTCTTCGGGCTGGTGCTCTATTTCGTTTCACCGCTCGGCATCGGCAACTTTTCCGGGGAGAACATGGGCAACTCCACGGCCCGCCTGTACATGCTGGAACACCCGCTGACGATGATCATCGCGATCGTGCTGGTGACCATCGGCTGGAGCAAGGCCAAGAAGGCCGCTGACGATGGCAAGAAATACGGCACCGTGGCCCTGTGGTACGGCATTGCGCTGGTGCTGATGCTGGTGCGGATCCCTTGGGCGGTGTGGCCCGTGGCGGGATGAACGGCGTTGGTGGGCAACAACCGGCGATCGTTTGCTGAGTGTCTCCGGAAGCATCCAAGACCGGGCATGCGTTCCCAACCGATGATGCAGCATTTGCCTTCACGATCGATCCGTGCAACGGTTTCAGCGTTTGCATTGCTGATCGGCCTGTTCACCCATTCACAATCCACTTCACCCATGGAGAAGAACAACCCCATGTTGTGCGACCCGGACTCGGGCATCTGCGCCGTGCCGGGGCAGGCCGGGGCCACGGACACGAAGCTCAAGGCTTTTCCGCCAGCGGCCAAGCCCATCACCGTGCTTTACTTCACCGACCCCATTTGCAGTGCGTGCTGGTGCGTGGAACCTGCGTTGCGCAAGTTGACCTCCGCGTATGGCGGCTTGATCGACCTGCAAACGCACATGGGCGGCCTGCTGCCCGGCTGGGAAGGTTTCAATGATGGCGGCATGACCAAGCCGGCGGACATTGCACCGCACTGGGAGGAAATGGGGGCCTATTTCCACATGCCCATGCTGGGCGACGTATGGCTGGAGGACCCCCTGATGAGCAGCTACCCGCCGAGCATCGCCTTCAAGGCGGCCGAGCTGCAGGACAAGCAAAGATCGCTGGCCTTCTTGCGCCGGTTGCGCGAACTGGTGATCACCGAAAAGAAGAACATCACCAAGTGGCCGGTGATCGCCGAGGCGGCCATGGACGCAGGATTGGACACCGCACGCCTGCACGCCGATCTCAATGGTGCCGCGCCAGCGCTCTTTCAGGCGGACCTCACCTTGGCCCGTTCACTGGGCGTGCGCGGTTTCCCCACTTTCATTTTCACCGATGCCGCGGGTGCCCGGCAAGTGGTGTACGGCGCCCGCCCCTACGCGAATTTCGAAGCGGCGGTGAAGGCACTGGTGCCGGATGCAACCGCTGCCCCGCCGCCTACTGCCCTGGAAGGCTTGTTCGCCCTGCACGCCTCTTGGTGCGCGGAAGAGGTGGCCGTGGCGCTGGACATCACGCACGAACAGGCGAAGGCGGCACTGCAAACCGCCGAAGCAAAGGGAATGTTGACCGCCGTGCATACGCGCAACGGCAGCGTGTGGCGGCGGAAGTAGCACGCAGCCGCTATTCCACCACCAACTTGCCCGCGCCCCTTACGTGCCCGTCGGCCCGTAAGGTCCAGAGGTGGAGGCCCGGGGCTTGCAGCGTCAACCAGTGGTCCACCGGGCCAGGCGCGAGGTCCACGCGCTCCACGATCCGTCCGGGTGCATCAGTGATCGACAGCTCCCATCGGGCCGGTCCGTGCAACACGCCGCGGAACCGCACCGCACCTTGCGTGGGGTTGGGAGAGCAGCCGAAGGCCTGCGGCGCCTCCGGACCGGTGACGGCCACGGCGCTGCACGTGCCGGGCAAGTGGGCATCCAACCAGGCGATGCGCGTGGTGATCCACTGCTTCAGCGTATCCAGCTCCGCCGCATAGGTGGTGGCGCAGGGCAGCATCTCCGGCGCAGGCCCGCTCTGCCCGAGGATGGGCCACTTGGCGAAGTGCCGTGCCTGGGCACTGGCCACCAGTGTGCCCACGCTGTCGATCCATGCATTGATCGCGGGCAGTGAAAGCGGGCCTTGCCGCTGCTGTTCCCATGTGCAGCGCAGCTCATTGGCGAAGCTGCCGTCCTGCAGCAGGCGCACGTACCAGCCGGTGCTGTAGTTGTCCGTGGGGCAGTCGTTGACCAGGTGGGCCCAGCCGCTGCCATCCATGTTCTCGAACTGTTCGCAGCCCCACAGGTTCTTCCAGGCCCAGTCGAAATCCCACACCGGCCCCGCCTTCAGCTTGCCGCCGTTGCTTTCCTTGTCCTTGTGGAAGAACACGCTCTTCTTGAAGCCGTCGTTGTTGCGCGACAGCTCGTTCACCAGGAAATAGTTGATGAAGGAAGGCACGTCCAAGTACGCGCGGTAGCCGGTGAGCGGATCGGTGAAATCGTCTGCGTAAAGCGCGGTCTCCATGGTGTTGATGGCGCTTTGCACGTAGGTTTTCTGCTGCGGCGAGATCACTTCGGGCTCCGGGTATTCGTACAGAAAGTGTACGTCGAAGCCGGGATGGTCGATGGGGGAGAACTGGGACTGGAAACTGTTGTCCCAATCCCAGATGTTCTGTTGCAGGATGTAACCGCCAGTGAGGTCGTCGCCGCTGTTCTCGTCGGGATCGAGCTTGGCGATGTTCACGCGGCCGTTGTCGCGCTTGATCTTTTCGCCGATCAGGTAGATGCCCCGGTAGTTGCCGTCGAGCAGCACTTCGCAGAGGTGCATGCGCGGCGCGTACTGGCCCATGGCGCGCGCCAGGTGCATGGCCAGCGCGTTGCGCACCAGGGAGCGGTCGTTGTAGTTGGAGAGCAGTACCCAGTCGTTCTCTTCCGGCATGCCCAGCAGTGGCACGTTGTTGTTGGTGCCGTCGGCATTGCGCGTCTCCACGCCGTAGGGTTTTTGCGGGTAGCCCGAGGAGGTGGCGCCGCGGATGCCGATGCCGATGTGGCCGTTGTACACGTTGGAGGGATCGATGATGCGGGTGATGGCACCGGGCCCGTTGTATTTGATCTCCATCAGTGCGGGCACCTTGCCGTCGTAGGGGATGGTGTTGCCGAGGGTGTTCAGCAGCACGATGGGCAGCTCGGTGCTGTCCAGTTGGATGGTGCCTGGATCGGTGACGCACAGTTCAAAGGCCCCTTGCCCGCCGCCATAGCCGAAGGCTTGGATATAAAGCGTATCGCCCAGGGGCAGTTCATCGGCATTGGCCATGGAGAAATAGCCCGGCCCGTCGTCGTCATCGCAGGTGCGCTGCACCAGGTTGAAACAATCCGGTCCGGTCCACAGCGCGATGCCTGTGTCGTCCAAGCCGCCGATGCCGGAGGTGCTCACCACCACATGGCCGGATGCGGGCACGGGCATGGCGTACCACCGATCGCCGCCTTGGTAGTTCGCGCAGCCGGGTGCCATGCCTGTGCCTTGCACACCGGTGTTATCGGCGGTGACGCAGTCGGCCGTGTCGATGGGCAGCGCCACGCACGGTGAGGTGCCTGCCGGCGGAACAGTTGAACAGTCGGCCGTGCCAGAATACACCACCCCCGCGGCCGGCCCCGGGCCGTCGGCCAGCAGCACCTGGCCATAGGTGCCCAGAAGCTGGTAGCTGTTCTCGTTCTCCCAATCGCCTGCGGTGTATTCCAGCTCAATGGTGTCGCCGTTGCAAGCGCTGAACACGGCGGTGCTCTGCACGCCCGAAGCAGCGAATTCCCCCACGGCTGCACCGTTGACGCGCACCTCCAGCACGGCCCCGTTCCAGCCGTCGCCGTAGCTGTCCTGCATGGAAAGGTGGTAGTCGCAGCATTGGGCGCCGGCCACAACGGCCAAAGGGATCGATACGGCGATCAGGGTGTGGCGCTTGGACATGTTCGGAAGGGTGTACGATCGGAAGCCAAACATAGGAGGGCCGGTTGCAACCGGGCCACACCGCCCGCCGGCTCAGGCCGTATGGCGGTCGGCGAACCACATGTGCAGCTCCCCCTTTCCCTTGGCCTGTACTTTTCCGCGCGGCGTGAAGTGGAACGCAGGGGTTGTTAGTTGTTGGTTGCCGGTTGCTTGGTCGCCGCCGGACAACTGAGAACTGCCAACTAACAACTGGTACGTCGCCTCACTGATGTTCACCTGGCCTACCTCGCCGCTGCTCTCCATGCGGCTGGCCGTGTTCACCGTATCGCCCCAGATGTCGTACTGGAATTTGTTCACGCCCACAATGCCGGCCACCACCGGGCCGGAGTGCACGCCGATGCGGATCTCGAACCAAGGCAGGCCTTTCTCCTGTTTGTGTTCTTTGCCTTGGGCGATAAAATCCCGTATTTCCAACGCCGCGTTGAGCACG
>JADZAC010000067.1 GCA_020852835.1 Flavobacteriales bacterium | reverse complement strand
TGAACGACATCGGGCTGTTCGAGCTGAACGAGGCCTTCGCGTCGCAATCGCTGGCGGTGATCCGCGAGCTGGGGCTGAACCCCGAGATCGTGAACGTGAACGGCGGCGCGATCGCGCTGGGGCATCCGCTGGGGTGTACGGGGGCGAAGCTGAGCGTGCAGCTCTTCAACGAAATGCGGCGGCGGAAGCAGAAGTACGGCGTGGTGACGATGTGCGTGGGGACGGGGCAAGGGGCGGCGAGTGTGTTTGAATTGCTCAACTGATGAAGCATGAAGTTCATTGGGGCGTTCCGGCTCGTCCTTCGGCTCCGCTCTGCTGCGCTCAGGGTCTCGCCGTCGGGCCATTCGCTCGTAGTCCTCGCCTCCTTCGTCGGCTGTGGGCTACCCGCTGCTGTCCCTAACGCGAAATGCAGAGCCTACCTTGACCAACAACCAACACCACCAACTATGGCAATCGTGAAAGAAGTCACCTCATTCGAGGACATCAAGGTTCAGATCGTCACCTCGTCCCCTGACCTTCTCGTGTATGTGACGAAGAGCAAGTCCGAAGCGAAGGGCAGTGATGCCGTCTGGTACTTCGACACCTCGTTCGTGGAGAAGAAGATCAAGTTCGTCACAAGCTTCCCTGATTTGAAGATCCAGTACGTCAACTCAAAGCGAGACGCGGGATGGAAGAACAAGACGCACAAGCTGCAGAACAGGATCGGCTAACAAGATGAGCAAGGTCCATTACTTCCCTCGCTATCATCAGCGCGAGAATGTCATCACGAACAACACGCTGCTGCTGTTCAACCTGATAAACAAGGAAAGCCCTGTGCTTTTCGAAGCAGTTCTGAACACCCTCTTCGAGGAGCAGGCGGAATTGTCGATCGGGATACAGGTAGAGCAGCAAGGCCGGATCAAGCATGGTACAGTGCCTGACGCTAACATCAGCCAACAGAGCTTCAGGCTGGTTATCGAGACCAAAAGGGGGACTGAATTCCATCGAGGTCAGATCGAAGGGCATCTGAGCGCTTTCGGCGACGAGGCCGTGAAGGTCCTGTTGCTCTTGGGCAATGAGCGCATAAATGACCCCACCCTAAACAAACTGCTACCAACTGATCACGATCTCAGGGGAGTACGAATCATTTCCCGCTCGTTCGAGGATGTGATCAGGGCAGTGCGCGAAAGCACATCGGAACGGGATATGGAATTGCGGGACTTGGTGGATGACTACCGCCAGTTCTGTGACTCGATGAACGTGCTTCCATGGTCGAAGTATTGGTTAAGGGCGAACACGGCCAACCGGAGCAGGGCGGAGAACTTGAAATATGGTGTGTACTACGAGTCCTTGGACAAAGGCACATTCGACCACCACTACCTCGGACTATACGGAGACAAAGAGGTCTTTGCTATCGGGGAAATGGTGAACTCAGTGAAGGCGGAACTGAAAGATGGCGAACTGGTGAACGTGGAGTCAGACAAGGGCAAGGAAGTGACGGCAGATCAACGCGACCGGATCAAGGCGATCATCAGCGCTGCGAAGGTTGGCATTGGTGGATACGATGTCTCAAAGGGCTGTCGGTTCTTCGTCGTCGACAAGTTTCATGAGACCCACTTCAAGAAGTCCACACCCTTCCCAATTCGCAAATGGCGCGACTTTGATCTACGAGACTACTTGGGCAAGGATCTCAACGAGTTGCCGCCGGTCGCAGAGATTGCCAAGCGGCTCCAAAGCATGACATGGGAGAAGACACTTTGACCTATCAGCATCGTATGTTGTCCAAAGCGCGTTGACGAAGAAGCCGTCACCCGCTGAGCACAAGAGCCCCCCCCCCCTTCCCCACCCCGAGCGGAGTCGAAGGGCCACCCTGTTCGAGCAGCACCCGCGCAGAGCGCTGATCCGCAGGCGTTGTGATGATGCCGCGGAGACCGGACCTATCTTTGACGAAGAACACTGACCCATGGCAGCCATCACCATCAAAGAAGGGATGAGCAAGCGGCAGATCGCTGCTGCGCTGAAGAAACTGAAGACCGGACGCAAGCGCAAACGCGCTCTGCCGGATATCAGGCAGTTCGCCGGCACCATCACGCTGAAGGAAGACCCCATGGTCATCCAAAAGAAGATGCGTGATGAGTGGAGGTAGGTACGTGGTGGACACAAACATCGCCTTGTACTTGCTGGGGGGCAATGAGACCGTGATCCACTTCTGAGCAACAAGGGCCTGCATCTTTCGGTGATAACGCGCATGGAACTGTTGAGCTTCCCGGGCATGGTGCGCTCCGAATTGCCACGCATACATGCCTTCCTAGATACCTGGCCTGTGGAAGACCTCCACTCGCGGATCGAAGAAGAAGCCATTCGCCTGCGGAGCACTTATCGGTTGAAGCTGCCCGATAGCATCATCGCAGCCACGGCTTCGCATGTAGGCATCCCATTGGTCACCGCTGACAAGGCGATGCTCCGGCTCGGCGATGAGATCGAGGTGTTGCGCTTCGAGCCGAAGGGTTAATGCCTTGGCGCATGTTGCCCAAAGCGCGTTGACGAAGATCCCGTCACCCACTGAGACCAATTCCATCGCTAAAGCTTCGGCTTACAAAGCATGAGCGCCCTCCTTCCCCACCCTGAGCTGAGTCGAAGGGCCACGCTGTTCGAGCAGGATCAGATCCGTAGGCTCTATGATGATGCCACGGAGACCTGGTGGTTCTCGGTCGTCGATGTCATCCAAGCCCTCATCCAGCAACCCGACTTCCAGGCAGCCCGCAACTACTGGAAAGTGCTGAAAGGCAGGCTGGCCAAGGAAGGCAGCCAGTCGGTTACAAATTGTAACCGACTGAAATTGCAGGCCGCCGACGGCAAGAGCTACCTCTCGGATGTGGCCACTGCCGGCACGCTCCTGCGACTCGTCCAGTCGGTGCCCAGTCCCAAGGCTGAACCCATCAAGCTCTGGCTGGCGAAGGGGGGCTACGAGCGGATGCAGGAAATGGCCGACCTGGGCCTGGACCGCGCTCGCGAGCTTTGGCGCAAGCACGGGCGCAGCGAGAAATGGATCCAGCAGTGGATGATGGGCCAGGAGACCCGCAACAAGCTCACGTACGGGCGGATCATGATCCGCCCCAACCCATCAAGGGCCTGAAGACCCAGAACCTGCGCGACCACATGACCGAGGCCGAGCTGATCTTCACCGCGCTGGCGGAATTGAGCACAAGGCAGATCGCGGAGAGCGAGCAGGCCGTGGGGATGCCGAAGAACAAGACCGCAGCAAGGAAGGACGGTGGCATCGCGAAGAAGGCACAATTGGCACTGGAGCAGAAGACCGGGAAGTCGGTGGTGCGGGAAGCAACTTCCTGCCGCCAAAGAAGAAGCACGTCGCGAAAGGACGAAAGCAGTGAACCATGAAAAGCGGATCATCGGCACGGTACTTCCAGCTTGCGCTGCTAGTGGCCTGTTACCAGACGAGTTCGTTCACGCTCCATGCCCAGGACATCCCCGTCTTCCGTTCCGGCGACGACGGCTACGCCAGCTACCGCATCCCGGCGATCGTGCAGCACCAAGGTGTGTTGATCGCCTTCGCGGAAGGGCGGGTGCACCACGCCGGCGATTTCGGCGACAACGACATCGTGTACAAAGCCAGCACCGATGGCGGAAAGACCTGGGGGCCGTTGCGCGTGGCCGTTGACAACGATACGCTACAGGCCAGCAATTCGGCGCCTGTGGTGGACCTGCTTGATCCGCTGTATCCCGAGGGCCGCATCTTCCTTTTCTACAACACCGGCAATGCGCACGAGCACGAAGTGCGCGCCGGGCATGGCTTGCGCGAAGTGTGGTACATCACCAGTACCGATGGCGCCGCCACCTGGTCAGCACCGGTGAACATCACCACGCAGGTACACCGCCCCAAACAGCCGGGGATCAACGCGGCGTACAACTTCAATGAGGATTGGCGCACGTATGCCAACACGCCGGGGCACGGGTTCCAGTTCATCAACGGGCCGCACACCGGCCGCATTTACATAGCAGCCAACCACAACGCTGGCGATCCCCAGCCGGAGAACACCGATTGGAACGCCCATGCCTACTACACCGACGACCACGGCGCGAGCTTCCAACTGAGCGGGAATGTGCCATACCCCGGATCCAACGAATCCACGGCGGCGCAGATCGGCACGGACGGTGTGTACATGAGCTCGCGCAACCAGCGGCTCACACCCAAACAGCGCGTCGTGTCCGTTTCGCCTGATGGCGGGCATACCTGGGTTGCTTCCGCGCCCGACCCGCAGCTCCCCGACCCGGTGAACCAAGCCTCAGTGCTTTCGTGGATGCAGGACGGGCAATTCATCCTGGCTCATTGCAACGCCGCCGATGAGCACCGCCGCAACAAGCTCACCTTGCGTCTCTCCAAGGACGGCGGTAAAACGTGGTACTTCAACAAGGTGATCGCCCAAGCCCCTACCGGTTACACTGGTGCCTGGTCTGCCTACTCGGACCTGGTGCAGCTTGATCCCACGCACATCGGCGTGCTTTTCGAGAAGGACGACTACAGGGAGATCGTGTTCGTTGCGGTCGGGATCGAATAACTACGGCCCGTGCACCAGAGGGCGGAACCGGCGCAGCCGCGTATACGATCAAGCATATTGCACTGCCACCGGCCGTGGCTCGGTACCTTGTGGCCCGCTCGATCAGTACCGGCCCAACCCGTTCTTCATGTCTTTCACCATCCGCACCCTGCTCATCGCGACGCTCATTTCCTGCGCTTTCGCAAGCGTCCATGCCCAATGCGACACGGTGTTCATCGACCATACCGGCTGGACCGTGACCTACGTGGACAGCGAGGAACTCACCGGCGAAGGACCGGACAACGGCCACGCCATCCACGCCATCGATGGGGACAGCACCACGTTCTGGCACACCGAGTGGCAGGCCGCCGACCCGCCCTTCCCGCACGAGATCCACCTGGACCTCGGTGCCGTGCATGCGGTGAACGG
>JADZAC010000066.1 GCA_020852835.1 Flavobacteriales bacterium | reverse complement strand
CGCTGGATGGTAGGCTGGTGCTGCGGCAGCAACTCCCCCCTCTCCTTGGGAGAGGGGCCGGGGGTGAGGGCATATTGGATGTTTCGGCACTCGCCCCCGGCACCTACGCCCTGCACCTGAGCGATGGAACGCGGTGGTTGGCGGGGGAGAAGTTCGTGGTGCAATGAGCCTCAGCCGTGGGCGCTCCGCCCCTAGTTTCGCGCCCCATGTCCCAGCGCCCTGCGATCGATACCCTGCTGCTGGACCTGGGCGGTGTACTAATCGACGTGGACTATATGGCCACGGCCCATGCCTTCGGCCAATTGGGCTTCCGTGATTTCGATACGCTGTACAGCAAGGCCCGGCAAGACCACCTCTTCGACGGCTTTGAGACGGGGGCCATCACACCGGCGGAGTTCCGGGACCGGCTGCGCGGCCTGCTGGGCGCAGCGCTGACCGACGCACGGATCGATGCCTGCTGGAATGCCATGCTCGGGCACATTCCGGCGGAGCGGATCGACCTGGTGGAACGGCTCAAAACGCGCTACCAGGTGCTGCTGCTGAGCAACACCAACGCCATCCATGTGCCGGCCTTCGAGGCTATCGTGGCGCGGGAGAACGGTATAGCGGACTTCAAGTCGCTCTTTCACGGCACCTACTACAGCTGCGCGGTCGGCCTGCGCAAGCCCGATGCGGCCGCGTTCCATTACGTGCTGGAGAGGCATGGTGCCGATCCGGCCCGCACGCTCTTCATCGACGACAGCATCCAGCACGTGGAAGGTGCGCGCAACGCGGGCCTGCATGCCGAGCACTTGGAGCTGGCACAGGAGGATATCTGCGCGATGGTGGAGCGCTTGGGGTTGTTGGGCTGAATCGGCTTCGCCTACCACAAAGGGCACAACGAACACAAAGGGGATGGATGACCCCGAATTTCTTCGTGTTCTTTGCGGTATCCCACCTCAACCCTTCTTCTTCTTTGCTTTCGGTACCGGCAGCGCTTCCGCCATGCGCAGCATCAGCTTGGGCAGTTTGCGGTCGCCGGTGATCAGGTCCTCGGGCACCAAGTAGTAGTCTTTTGAACCGGGGTAGGCCTGGGCCCGTTCGCACAGCGCGTCCAGGTCGGCACTTTCGGGCATGACCTTCAACAGCAACTGGTCGTCGCAGATGAAACCGACGGTCTTGCCGTCCGCATAGATGGCGAACTCACCGAACATGGGCTTTACGCTGAAGCGCTCACCTTGGCCCAGTGCTTCCAGGATGAACGTGGCGGTTTCCTTGCTTGTGGCCATGGATCAGCGGATCTCCTGGCAAAGTTCCACCAGTACGCCATTGGCGCTCTTGGGGTGGATAAAGCACACCAGCTTGTTGTCGGCGCCTTTCGCAGGCTCGTCGTTGAGCAAGGCAAAGCCTTCGGCCTTGAGCCTCGCCATCTCCGCACGGATGTCGGCCACTTCAAAGGCGATGTGGTGGATGCCTTCTCCCCGCTTCTCGATCGCTTTGGCAATTGGCCCGTCCGGGGAGGTGCTCTCCAGTAATTCGATCTTGTTGGGGCCTGTTTGGAAAAAGGAGGTGATCACGGCTTGGCTGGCCACTTCCTCCCGCTTGTAGCAGGGGCTGCCGAGCAATTTGCCATAGAGCTCCTCGGCTGCCTGAAGGTTCTTGACGGCGATGCCGATGTGTTCGATACGGATCATGGGTGCAAGTTACTGGGCCTTCCTGCTCCTGCATTCCCCACGACCCTCCCCTGAAAGCGAGAGCCCCGCCGAAGCAGGGCTCTCCCGGGGAATGAAGGCGTGGCTTACCGTTTGACGAACGATTCGCCCATCTTGTTGTCGTAATTCAAGTAGTAGAGGCCCTTGTTCAGGGTGTTCACGTCGATCTCCGCGGCATACCCCCGCTTGACGATGTTGCCGTACTGGTCGTAGATCTCGTACAGGCTGCCGGTGCTGAGGTGGATGGCCTTCCTGGCCTTGTCATAGGTCCAAGTGACCACGGCCACGCCGGGATCGGCAAAGCTCACGTTCTCACTCACGCGCGGGCGTTTGGTCATATCGGTTTGCACCACGCGGAAGGTGTTCTCACCGCTGTGCGGGATCACCTTGAAGGTGTAGGTGTGTTCACCCGGGGAACCGATGCCGGGCACTTCCCCCACGCGCACCCACTTGTTCCAGCGTTTTTGCTGCACCACGAAGGGCAGCTCGCCGGTTTCATTGGTGGTGGTCCAAGTATAGGTACCGTCGGCGGAAACGCTCTGTTTGACGATGTTGAAGGTGCTTTTGGGCTTGAGCACCTCCGGGTTGAGCACCAGCGGTGAACAGCCGTCCTTGTGCAGGATCTTCACGGTGACCTTGTCGCCCACCTTGAGGTTGTACACCCCCAGGTCGATCTCGAAAGCGCTGGAGTTGAGCTCGTCGGTGCCCACCTTGTCGTTCACCGTTACCTGGTACACGCAGAAGCCCACGCCCGCCTCGGAGAAGGGGTTCTGGACAAAGATGTTCTTGCCTTGGTAGTGCCCCTCGAGCACGATGGTGGCGGCATGCAAGGACAAGGCGGGGAGGATGGCGCCGAGCAGGAACAAGGGTCGGAACTTGAACATCAATCTGATTCTGAGCGGGCTAAATATAGCATGAACCGGAAGGGTCATTGGGGGTATGGGCGCTTGGTTTTGCACCTGGCCGGGTTCAAAGCGGTTTTTCCCCTTGTACAGCAGCGGCCATCCGCCGGATATCCTGCAGGCTGAAAGGCTCCCCTTCCCTCAGGTCCTCCACTTGGAAGGTGCGGTCGCCCACGGCGATCGATCGGTTGAAGTGGTGAAAGACCAAGGTGCTGTCGTCCGGGAATTCGGAGCGGTAGATCAGCAGCTCCGGTTTGTCCTCCAGGATGGTGTTCTTCTTCAGCAGGTCGCGGTCCAGGTCGGCCTTCAGCCGGTCCATGTCCGCCGGGGCCTCATAGATCTCCAAGGCAAAGTGGTCGCCGGCCCTCACGGAAAGCTTGCCCACCTCATCCTTCCACAGCACGGTGGCCGCGGGCAAGCCCACCGGCACTTGCACCGACAGGGGCAGGTGGTGTTCCGCCAATTTGATGGTACTGGCGGCCTTGATGCTGTCGGCCACGGCGGCCATCTGCTTTACGGCATCGGCCTTGCCGTCACCGCAGGAGGACATGAGCAGGGTGAAGGCAACAACGGGTGGTACGATGAGCGATTTCATTGTGCGAAAATAGCGGCTCCATCAGCCGTGATGCTCACTTCCCCACCGCGATCCTTGCCCCTTCGCTGTGCGCGGCAAACTCCTGCGCGTACATGCACATGGCCGTGGTAATGCCGTTGCTGAAGTCCCCCGCTGCCGCAACTCTTCCCCGCTAATCATACTATGCATTACTGCACCCAAGGCGGGGGTGACTTGTGGCCTTCCGTAGTTCATCCTTGCGTGTTTTCACGCGAATTCCCAAGACTGCGCCACAACCTTTGAACGTGGTTCCAAAGTAGAACGAAGATCGCACTTGCGGCCCATGGAACTCCGAAAGTAACCCTGCACGACGGTCTGGAGACCGTCCAAGGCTTCGGCGCCTTGAACGTGCCTGCAAGCACGCCCACCAGTGTCCGCGGCCTGCTTCCGCTTGAACTCACTTCCTGCTTGGGCCGGGAACACCGGCGGGAGAGGGGGCAGTCCAGTCACGAATAGTCTCAATGGGTTGTTTCGCCCGAGGGCGTGCCCGCTATGGCATTGGAGGAGCGGATGAACTTCCGGGGTCAATACGGCCTACGGGCCGGATCCCGCTTTGTGTGCCATACGGAAAGCACGTGAATGGCTGAGCTTGAGTGCGCATAGAAAAGCAGGTGATCGCCAATGCTCTTCACACGTACTTCCGGATCCGTGGTGGGCCTGCCCAGTAACGGATGGTTTGCGATCACAAGCAGTGCCTTCCGGAACAGGCCATCAAGCTTTTCGCTGTACCGTGTGGAGCCATTGTGCTCCGCCCAGTATTGGAGGATGGCCATGCGCTCCCGCTGGGCATTGGCGCTCCACCCTATTTGCCGAGCCATTCATCCACCTGCTTGTCAGCCTGCTTTGCGGATATCGTCCGTGCTTTTTGCATGTCTTCTTTGCCCCGTTTTATCGACGCTTTTTGTTCCGGGGTCAATTTGTACGGTTCCACATCGTCCGCATCGGTGCCCATCAGCCGGTATGCTTCCCGCAAGAGGGCATTGTTGCGGGAACGTTGGATCCGTGCGATCAATCGCTTCTTCAGCTCGGTCTCGGACATCTGCCGGAGGTGTTTAACGGTAAAGCTAATAGGTTGCCGTGGGTTGCGTTTCCATCACCTCCCCACCACAATACGCACCCCTTCGCTGTGGGAAGCAAACTCCGGCGCGTACATGCACATGGCCGTGGTAATGCCGTTGCTGAAGTCGCCTTCATGCGACACGCGCAGGTCGTACTGGAACACGTAGGTGCCGGCGCGGATGCGGTCGAAGAAGAAGTCGGTGGCGGCATCGCGGGTGCTTTGGTAATAGCCAAGGCCGCCTTGGTAACGGTAGCCGCTGAGGGTTTCCACTGGCTCCAGGCCGCTGGCGCGCAGGTCTTTCAGATGCACGTAGTCCAGGTCGCGATCGGTGCGCAGTTCAATGCGCACGGTGAGTTTGTCGCCGGGCTTCAGCGCGCGCGCCTTGTCCAGCGCCACCAGCTGCGGGCCCGCGTTCGTGGCGGTATGCAGCAGCACCTGCTTCTTGATGCTGAAGGGGCTGGCGGCGGCGGTCACCTTGTCCATTTGCTCGAAGTACTGCCAGTACAAGGCGCCCCAAGCGGCGCGGTCGGAGGTGGTGGTCACGGTCACCGTGCCCATGTCGGGCACCACCTCGTCGGCGGTCCAGGTCTTGGTGAGGTAGCCGGTACCGGCCTCGTACTTTTCGGCCACCACCACATCGCGGCCCACGGTGATCACGGGTGGTGCGGCGGGCTCCAGCCAATCGTCGCCGGTGAGCAGCAGCGCGTAGCAGGCCTCGGCGGTGGCCTTGGTGGTCTTCCAATCGGTGGTCTGCTTCAGCTTCAGCAGGTACAGGCGCAGTTCGTTCACAGCCCGTTCATCCTTGGCCACTTCGTGGAAGGCTTCGATCAGCAGGGCATGCGTTTCCGTGGGGAAGTCCCACCAGTAGTACCCGGCGTTGAAGTTCTTCCAGTACATGCCCAGTTCTTCGCTGCGGGTGGCGCGCTCGCCGAGCGATTTCATGATGAGCGCGGGCGTGGCGGTGTCGCCCATGCGGTGCAGGGCCAAGGCGATCATGGCCTGTTCCTGCAAGCCGTACTGCAGCCACGTGGCGCTGAGGCGCTGCTTGTAGTAGTTGGCCGCCGTGGCGGTGGCGCCGTTGATGGGCCAGCGCGGGAAGAAGCTGCGAGCGTAGAGGTACTGCACATCATCGTGGCCTGGCACGTAGTCTTTGCGCTGGGCGGCGGTGGTGTGGTTGAGCAGTTGCTGGTAGTCGGCCTCCAGCTCATTGTCCAGGTAGCGGACGGCGTTCTTGAGCATCACTTGGGTTTGGCCGTCGGGGCGCAGGTCGGCGGCGCCGAGTTTTTCCAAATGGCCGAAGCCGGCAACAATGCCCTGGGTGACCCAGCGCGAGGGTTGCATGCCGCTGAACCAGGGCCAGCCGCCGCTGCCGAGCTGGGCGTCGCGCAGTTGCTTGAGGGCCTTTGTGCGTTCGGCGGCCATACGCTGCAGGTCGAACAGCAGGCCGATGCGCTGCTTGCTTTCGCGTTCGTTGCGCGCGTTGAGCACCCACGGCGTTTCCGCCAGCACCACACTTTTCAGTTCGGTGTTCTTTTCCAATTTGCTGAGGAACGCCTCTTCGTTTCCGGGCCCTTGGGCGGCCCATTCTGCAAATACCTGTTTGATCGCCGGGCGTTCATCCACGATGTGCGCGGCGAGGCTGTTGGCGTAGAGCCTGCTGAAGACCTGCTCACTGCACTGGTGCGGGAATTCCATCAGGTAGGGCAGGGCCTGCACGGCATACCACGCGGGGTTCGGCGTGAATTCCAATTTCAAGCTTTGGTTGCGCAGCGTTGCACTCGTGTTGTTCTTCAGCTTCTCCAGGGTGAAGGTCATTTTGCCGGCCTTGCTGATCGGCAGCGGCAGGCTTTCGGTGACCAGCACGCGGTCGGTGAGGATGGGCAGCGGTCGTTGCTCGGCATCGGTGAAGCTGCCGGCTTTGGCGCTGATGCGCACGGCAACGGTACTCATGCCCTCGGGCACGGTGAGGTCCCAGGCCACCACGGCGCTGGCACCCGGCCCGGCGGTGAACGGTTGCGCGGGCTGCTTCAGGTTGAAGCGTGCATCCACCGGGGCATTGGTGAAGGGGTCGAAGAGTTCGAGGGTGGCGGTGCCGGCCACACTCCCTCCCTCCACCACGTTCACTTTGGCGGTGAGCGTGATGCGGT
Organism: Flavobacteriales bacterium; assembly: GCA_020852835.1. Lineage (GTDB taxonomy): Bacteria > Bacteroidota > Bacteroidia > Flavobacteriales_F > PHOS-HE28 > PHOS-HE28. Next base: position 22,716 of record JADZAC010000066.1, on the reverse strand, counting down.
CGCCTTCGCGCAGGAAGCGCGGCAGGTTGGGCACTACCATCAGCGGCTTTTGCGTGACCACCTCCTTGGTGAACTGAGCGGTCTTCAGGTCGGTGGTGTGGGCCAGGCCCAGCAATTTCCAGCGGGTGAGGGCATCGGGCATGGTGAACTTCAGGATCACGCTGCCGTCCTTGTCGGTGAGCAGGTCCGGGAGGAAGAAGGCGGTCTCGCGGAAATCGCTGCGGGTGGCGGGCTGCGGCACATCCGGCCCGGCGGGGGCCTCGCCCTCGCTCAAGGTTTCGCCTTCCTCCTGCTTCTTGGCAAGCGTGTTCCCGGTCTCTTCCTGTACGGGTGTTGGCGGCGCCATGGCGGCATCGGCGCGCATCTCATACACGCCCTCCCGGAATACGCGGTAGGCGCCGAAGCCGAAGAGGTTCAGGTCCGGGTATACATGTGCGGTATCGGCGGGCATGTTGGGCTCGCGCCACAGGTTGCCGCTGTTGCCCATGCCGAACGGAGCTGGTGCGCCCCATGCGAGCCTGCCGTAGTTGGTGGGCCGGATGGACATGTCCCAGCCGTGCGGCACAAAGTGGTCCAGCGAGGCATCGTACATGCCGGCGAGCAGTTGGGCAGCCACCTTTTCTCCATTGGGCCCGGTGATCTTCAGGCGCCATTCCTCCTTGGCGCCGGGCAACAGCTTGTCGCGGAAGGTGGTCCATTCCACCTGCAGTTCCTTGTTGCTCCAAGGCACTTCGATGAAAACGTCCTGCTGGTGCGCGCGGCCGCGTTCCACGCCGATGAAATGCACCGTGAACCCGCCGCGGTCTGCTTCCAACACGGGCAATTCCACCAGCTGCTGGCCGCGTTTGATGGTGAACCAGCGGCGCACGGCGATCTTGCCTTGGCGCTCCACCTCCATCAGGATGTGCGCTTCGGGCAGCGCGCTGCTCAACAGCAGCTCCGCCTTTTCGCCGGGTTCCGCCTTGGCCTTCACCGCTTCCACATGAAAGGCCTCGTTCACGAACCCGGTGTGCTGCACGGCGGGATCGTAGATCGATATCACCTTTTGCACCTTCACCTCCTTGCCGTCGGCATCGGTGGCGCCGACCTCGATCACGTACATGCCCACGTCCCATTGGCGGATGCCGGAAAGCGCGAGTTGCTTGCCGTCGGCGCGCCATTGCTTGCGTTCCAGCACCACGTCCACACGGGGCCAGGTGAGGGGATCGTCGCCGTTGGTGTACACCTGTTGGGGGAAGAGCTTTTTGAATTCCTCCGGCGCGATCACGAACACATCGGGCCGTTCCCACAAGCGGCTGCGCAAGGGTGCGCCCGGTGTGTGCAGCCGCGCGATGCGCACGTTCATCGGCAGGTCCATCACGCTGCCGTCAAGGTCCTGCACGTTCAGCTTCAGGCTGTCGATCGCCGCCCGGTTGATGCCCGCGCCGGTGCTCACGGCGATGTCGATGCTGCGATAGCCCGCGGAAATGCCGGTGCTGCCGCTTTGCGTTTCGCCGTTCACGTCGGTTACGGCGGCCTCCACGGTGAAGCCGAAGGTGGGATCGGCCTTGGGCGAAATGGCTTGATCGGCCTCGGCGAGGAACTGGATGCTGAAGTTGCCCGCCGCATTGGTGGTGGCGGTGCCGCTGGCCACCTCGGTGCTGCGGCCCCAGGGGATGTACGAACGCCAGAACGTGCCGCACCACCAGGGCATGCGGGCTTCGCGGCGCACGGTCCACTGCACGGTGGCGCCGTCCAGCGGCACGCCCGCGTAGCTCACGGCCCGGCCGTGTACCGTGGCCATGGCGCCCAAGCGCGGCGCGGCCATGGCGGTGTCGCTCTTCGGGAAGAGCACCTCGAAGGCGGGCCGCTTGTATTCTTCCACCTGTATGCTGCGGCTGCCGTTGGCTTCCACCAAGTTCATGCTGCCGGTGAGCACGCCCGTGGGCGCGGTGAACTGCCCGTGGAACGCGCCGTAGGCATCGGTCTTCACATCCAGTGAATCGATGGGCTGGTTGTTCACGTCGAAGAATTTCACCGTGGTGGCGTGGCCGGCCTTCACCACGGTGGTGTTGCCGCGCTTCGCCGTAACGATGCCTTTGAAGTACACGGGCTGGCCGGGGCGGTAGATGGCGCGGTCGGTGAAGAGGAAGGTGCGCAGGGTGTCACCTTGCGGATCGGCACTGCGGCCCCAGTAGTAGTTGGTTTCGGTGGAAGCGCGGTCCTTGCCGATCGTGGCCGTCCAGCGGTACTGGCCGTTGGCTTCGCGTGCGATGGTGGTACGGGCCATGCCGTCGCCATCGGTGGTGGCGGTGGCCACGGTCTTATAGTTCCAGTTGCCCCGGTTCCAGTCGCGCCTGGCGAGCACGGCGGTGGCGCCCTGCACGGGCATGCCCGTGCCGCGGTCCAACACCAGCACGGCGGTGCCGTCTTCGGGCAGTTGGCGCTCGGCCAGCGCCAGGCGCGTGATGCTGAAGGGCGCGATGGAGACCACCGTGCGGTCGTCCGGCTTGGGCCCGCCCATGGCGATCAGGCTGTAGTTGCCAAGCGGCAGGGCGTCCACGGCCAGCTCGGTGAGGTGCGTGTTCAGGTCGCCGTGCTCGGGCAAGGGCAGGTTCCACTCGCGCAGCGGAGCTTGGCTCAACAGGCGCTTCAGCTCTTCCTGGTCGCGGTACCCCGGTCCATCGGGCCAGTTGTCATCGCGCACCACGCGCAGCCACACGTGGGGCACGTTGGCGAACTGCAGCGCCACCCTGAAGGGCTGGTCGGGCAGTTCGGCCTGCTCGGTGGTGAGCTCCAGTTCGGGCACGTGCAGGGCGGCCAGCAAGGCTCGTGCCTGCTTCGCGGCGAAGGGTGCGTTGCCTTGGGAGATCACCTCGTTGCAGATCGCGGCGGCGGTGCGTTTCTCGTCTTTCCACGCGCTGTCCGGCGCGAGGCGTTGGTACTGCTGTGAGCGGTCCATGTGCCAACGCGCCATGGCCATGCGCACCTCGGCGCGGGTTGCGGGCGCGGTGGTGGCGGCATGCAGTTCCTCGAGTGCGCGGAGGTAGAGGCTGTCCTTGCCGGGCAGGGTGCTGTGCTGCTGCACGAACGAGAGGCGTTCCAGCGTGAGGTCGGTGAGCGCGGCGGGATCGGCATCACCGAGGTGCTGGCGGGTGAGCCGCTGGTAAAGGGCGATGCACTGTGCGTGGAAGTTGGTGCTGTCGCTGAGGTCGAAAGCGGCCGAGGCGAAGGCGGCAGGCGATGCAAAGGCGCGCGGGTCGGCGGAACGGAAGCGGTTGCCGTGTTCGGCGAGCCGCGTTTCGCTGTTGCGCAACACGGCCAAGGCGCGGTGCGCCAGCAGGTCCAGCAGGGTGGGACGCAGGCTGCGGTCGGCCTCGGCGGGCTCCAACAGCGGGGCCAGTTCACCCACGGGGAAGGCGGCCAAGCTGTCGGCCGGTTCCAAGGAAGCGTGGTATTCCGCGATCACCTTGTGCATGTACGCGGCCTGGTCCCACGTGTCGGGATCATCGGCGGCCACGGCCATGTTGGTGCGGTCCAGAATGGCCCAGCGGTTGTTTTGGTACAGGTTCCACCACTGCTCGGCCACCACGCTGTGCAGCAGTTGCTTCAGCGGGGTGCCGGCGGTTGCGGCGCGGTTTTCCAGCGCTTGGACCACCTCCTTGGCATCGGTGCCGGTCTGCTGCATGAAACGGCCCTTGTACATCCAGGCGCGGAACTCGGTGCGCCAGTCGTGCGCGGCCCGTGCGGATGCCAGCAGGGCTTCAGTGGCCTCCAAGGCGGTCTTGTACTGGCCGATGTTGGCCATGGAATCGATCCTGGCCCAAGTGGGGCCGTGCTTGGCATCAGCCATGTTGGAGGTTTTCTGGATGGAAGCGCAGCCCAGCACCACGGCGAACGCGGCGGCGGCGGCGAAAAGGATCCTATGTGCGTGGTGCATCCAAGGGGGCAAGGGATAAGGCAGCAAGGAATAAACTTGCCAAAGATCGCGCATGATGCGTGGTGGTACACGCGGGCGGGGCGGGGGTTCAACAAGGGGCCGGGGTGCGGTGTGGATGGCAGCAGGCTTCACAAGCGGAAAACCGAATGTATTCCCGGCGGCCGCGAGGGTATTCAAGGCCTCGCAAAAGTCCGGCCGCCCGCCCGATCTTGGACCTCGTGGATAAGGCCGAGCGCCGGGAATGGGAAGATCGTAGGGAAGCCGGGGTTCGGGTGGGCGCCAGGCTGGGCCCCGGTGGATCCCCGAAGCGCACCCGCCAGGGAGGTTGCTACAACAACGGACGACGATGGCAAGGGCGATCGTTTCATACCCATCATCCTACGCTCCCACAACGACGTGATCGGCCAACTACGCCGCCTTGTGTTCATTGAACGGGTGAAGTCGGGCACTGCTCCTAGGGCACCTGCTCCATCCCGGGCCGATCGAACAACGCACGAACAGGGGATACCCCACGGGAACGGGACAGGCCCGGCTAGGCGCGCAACGCCTCGATCACCTGGGCGCGCCGGCGCAGGCTCACCTCCACCGTGGTGCCGTCGGTGAGGCGCAGGGGACCTTGTGCGGGCACGCTGGCCACGGCGGTACGGTTCACCAGGAAGCTGCGGTGCACGCGCAGGAAGCCCAGGTCGGTGAGCATCTCATCATAGTCCTTGAGCGTGCGCGCGCTCAGGAAGCGGCGGCCGTCCTGGAGGTAGAGGTTGGTGTAGTTGTCCTCCGCGCGGCAGTAGGTGATGTCGGCCGGGAGGATGGCGTGCTGGCGGCCGCCGTGGTGTACCAGCAGGCGCAGGGCATGCGATGGACCGGACAGGTTGGCCACCACGCCCTGTTGCTGCTCGGCATCGGCGGGCAGGGCGGCCTGCCGTTCGCGGTGGCGGTCCAGTGCGGCGCGCAGCTCATCGGCCTGCACGGGTTTCAGCAGGTAATCCAACGCGCTGAAGCGGATGGCCTGGATGGCGTACCGTTGGAAGGCCGTGGTGAAGATCACGCCGAAGTCCCATCGGCCCAGTCGTTTGAGCAGCTCGAAGCCATCGCCACCGGGCATCTCCACATCCAGGAAGAGCAGGTCGGGCCGGTGGTGGGCCAACGCTTCCTGCCCGGTGGTGATATCGGCATACTGGCCCAGCAGTTGCACGTCGGGTGCCATCGCCGACAGCATCAGGGCCAGGTGTTCGCGTGCAGCGGGTTCGTCCTCGATCTGTACGGCGCGGATCATGCAGGCAAGATAGGCCGGGGTGGTGAGCCACGTGCCGCACGCGCACAGCAAGGGGAGCCCGGGCGGGCCGTTCAGCCCAAGCGGATCACCACGCGGGTGCCCGCCGCGCTGCCATCGGGGTGCTGCAGGTCATCATACCGGATGGCCTGCTGGCCGTGGAAGTGGCGGATCAGCTGCAGGCGCTCGTCGCTGAGGCGCACGCCCATGCTGGAGCTTCCGTCGGGGTGGCTGCGCCGGACCGCCGCCGCACGGCCCACGCCGTTGTCCTCCACGGTGCAGTGGATGGCATCGGCCACTTCCGCGAAACGCACCTGGACCCGCCGATCGCCGGTGCGGGGGGCCAGGCCGTGCCACACGGCGTTCTCCACGAAGGGCTGCACCAGCAGGGAAGGGATGCGCGCATCATCGTCCAGCAGCGCGCTGTCGGCCTCCACCGTGTAGTGCAGGCCGCCCTCGAAGCGGAGGGCTTCGAGCTGGAGGTAGTGGCGCAGGAAGTCGAGCTCGTCGTGGATGGTGACGCTATCGCGCACGCCGTGGTCCAGCACCATGCGCATCAGGCGGGCGAAGCCATCGAGGTAGGCCACCGCGGCCGGGGTATTGCCTTTGCGCGCCAGCACGCCGATGGCGGTGATGCTGTTGTAGATGAAGTGCGGGTCCATGCGTGCGCGCAGCACCTTCAGTTCCAGCAGGCGGTTGATCTCGGCGATGCGCTCCTGCTGGCCCTTCAGTTCGTCGTTGAGCCGTTCGAGGGCCGTGGCATGCCTGCGTTTGAGCCGCAGGTTGCGCCACACGAGCCCTGCGGCGGTGAGCGCCGTCAAGGCCAGTGCAAGGATGGCATAGAGCTGCAGGTTGCGCACGTGCAGGCGCTCGGCCTGTTCACGGGTCTCGGCGCCCAGCCGCTGGATCTCCTCCTCCTTCAGGCGGGCCTCGAACCTCTTCTCCAATTCCAGGTAGTGTTCGTCCAAGCTGCGTTCGAAGAGCGTGTCCTGCAGGTCGCGCACGCGTTTGAGCATGGCGTATGCGCCGCCGATGTCGCCGAGGGAATCCATCGCATCGGCGCGCAGTTCGGCCAGGTCTATGGCCAGGTCCAAGCGGTCGCCGCTGGCCCGGTTCAGCGAATCGGCCAGGTGCAATTGATGGATGGCCTCGCTATGGCGGCCGGCGGCCAAGAGCGATTGGGCCAGGGCGGTGAGGCCCCAGGCCTTGGTCTCAGCCTTAGCGCCATCCATCAAGGCGAGCGCTTGGCGGTGCATGGCGATAGCCTCGGCATGGCGGCCCGTTTCGCCCAGGGTGGAGGCCAGGTTGCCCAGCAGGGCCTGGCGCAATTCCCGATCCCCACCGTGGCCCAACACCTGCAACCCGGCCCGGTACTGCTGCTCGGCGGAGTCGGGCTGTAGCCGGCGGCTGTACATGCTCCCCATGGCGTTGTAGGCCTTGGCCAGCAGCTCGGCATCCTTCCCGTAGTGCTGTGCCAGTGCGAGCAGGTTGCGGCGCAAGCGGTCGGCCTCGTCGTAGTGGCGGTCCTCCACGTTGAACTTCATCAGCAGGTACATGGCCTCCAGGATCCGCACGGTGTCCCGCAGTTCGCGGGCCAGCGTAAGGGCCTGTTGGCCGTGTTCCACGGCTGCGGCCGGGGCATCCGCCTCCATTTCGGCCAAGGCCTGCCGGATTGCGGCATCGTATCGTTCCGGCCCCGTGGCTTGCGCCCACGCCGCCCCCATGGCCAGCAACATGCAGAGGATGGCGCAGGCCATGCGGAGCCGAATGGGGAGCCGTGTGTTGCAAGGTGCCTTCATCCGCGGGGGACACGGGCGAAGGTGGGGAGGATCGGGCTATGGACAAACCTCCGGGGAAAGGCAGAACCTGCTCGGACCTATTGCTTCACCACGCGCACTGTGGCCACGGCGGTGCGCTGGGGCATGCGGGCGAGGTAGAGGCCGTCCGCCAGGGTGGAAAGGTCCAGGTGCCAGGCCTGGCCGGTGAACCGCATGGGCACGGCGCAGGGGCGGCCATCCAGGGCGAACAGCACCGGGACCTGGCCGGCCGAGAGCCCTTCACCACGCAATTCCACATGGTCTTCGGTGGGCACGGGGAAGGCGCTCGGGCCGGTGATCGTGGCCGTTGCGATGCCCGTGGTGCTCATGCCTACCCCGCCGTCGGGCGTGATGTGGGCCATGTAGAGGTCCTCGTCCGAGGTTATCCAGAAGGCCGCAACGCCGTTGTCAGCCGTGGCCAGTACGGTATAGGAGCCATAGTGGGCGGAGAGGTCGTGGTCGGTGAAACGCACCGGGGTGGTCCACAGGGTGTTGCCGTTGGCATCCAACCGCTGGGCGCGCATGCCTTGGGGAGAGGCGGTGACCTGCTGGGTGATGATGGCACCACCATCGGGCAGGCCGGCCACTTTGGGGTGGGGGATGTAATTGTTCAGGGTGATGGCGGGCACACCGCAGGCCGGCCACAGGGGTGTGCCGTCCAAAGCAAGCTTCTGCACAAAGGAGGAGGAAGGGCTGCCGTTGCGGTTGTCCTGCCAGGTTACGAAGAGGGCATCGGCGGTGAGCGAGAGGCTGGGGCGGCGTTGTGCGTTCGCGGCCACGCACAGGTCGTTGTACTGGGCCGTGCCGTCGGTGAAGATGCGGGTCAGATTCAGGTCATCGTCGGCCACGGGGCCGGCGAGCAACAGGCTGTTGTCCGCGCCCAAGGCCACCCGGAATTCGTTGGAGCCCTCGCCGGTGGCCACGTTGAACGCCGGAACCGGGGCCTCCCAGCCGATGGTGCCGTTGGCCAGGATGCGTTGCACGTACACCGGTGCCCCCCAAGCATTGGAGCTGCTCCATGCGGCGAACAGGCCACCGGACCCGTCGGGCAGGATCGCTGAATGGCCGTAGCCCGAGGACGAGAACACCAGTGCGTTGTAGCCCCACGGCAGGCTGCCGTCGGCGCCGATCTTGCCGAAGGCCATGCGGCCGTTGGTATTCTGCGGCTCGTGCATCCAGCTCACCAGTACGCTGCCATCGGCTTGCACGAGCATCAGCGGGCGCCAGGCATCGTACGCATTGCCGGTGCTTCCATTGTAGCCCCCCACATGGACCGGGGTGTCCCAGAGGGGGCTGCCTTCCGCATCGAAGCGCATGAAATGGACGCTGTCCGCCGAACCGGTGATGGAGGTGGTGTATAGCACACCAATGTCGCCGTTGGCGAAGAAGTTGAACGTGTGGCTTTGCACCGCCCGCAGCGCATCGCCGATCAAGGGCCTGCCGGCGGGCTCCCAGGCCACCGAACCATCCTCCAGGATGTGCTGGCCGTACAACTGGGCCTTGTCGGGGTCGGCCCGCTCATCCAACCACAAGGCATACCAGCCTCCGGTGCCATCGGGCCTCACGATCAGGTAGGTCTGCTCGCCGGGCTCATTGCACAGCACGGTGGGCGCATCGGGGTTGGTGGACCATTGGGCGGCCACGGCGTGGCACAGGGCGGTGGCCAGGAGGAGGATCGCGGTTTTCATGGAGCCAAGCTCCGGCCTGGGGACCGGTGCGGCCAAGGAGGATCGAGGGAGCGCACGGGGATTGAGGGAGCGCCAGGCCGGGCAACCGCATCTTTGTTGGGCCCAGGTACCCATGGGCACCCTGGCCGGAAAACAAGCAACCCCAGGGCTGAACGAACTCCTCACGGCCCGGAACGAGCGCATGCGCAAGTTGCAAGCGATCGTGAAGCAAACGATCGAAGAACAGGAACTGATCACGTACAACCTGGCCCATGCGCCGCAGGAGGAGGCCACGCGGGGCCAGCAACTGGCGGACCGGGTGGCGGCCTTTGGCGGCAGTTGGGCCTTCATCATCCTGTTCCTGGCGGTCCTTGCCGTATGGATCTTGTTCAACTCCCTGGCACCCCGGGGCAGCGATTTCGACCCCTACCCGTTCATCCTGATGAACCTGGTGCTCTGGTGCATCGCCGCCTTGCAGGCACCGGTGATCATGATGAGCCAGAACCGGCAGGAGGAAAAGGACCGTAAACGCAGCGAGAACGAGTACCTGATCAACCTGAAGGCCGAGCTGGAGCTGCGCAGCCTGCACCAGAAGATGGACCTGCTGCTGCAGGATGAAGTACGGGCGCTGAGCGAAGCCCACCAGGCCCAATATGCCCCGCTGCTGAAGCTGGACCGGCGGTTGGCCAAGTTGAGCAAGGGTGGCGGCGGCCCGGCCCATGGTGAAACGGGGGGCTGACGATCGCTTTCGCTTATATCGGCGTACTTGCCTTTCTTTGTGCCCATATAGGACCTTGCGGTCCGGTTTGATATGCTTCATGGCCAAGGTGACCATTGACAACATCGAGATCGAGGTTCCGGACGGCACCACGATCCTGCAGGCGGCCCGCATGATCGGTGAGCGCAACAGCGCGGACCGCCACGTGGTGCCGCCCACCATGTGCTATTACAGCAAGCTGGAGGGCAGTGGGGGCTACTGCCGCAGCTGCCTGGTGAAAGTGACCAAGGGCAGCGAGCGCGACCCGCGGCCCATGCCCAAGCCGGTGGCCAGCTGCCGCACGGCGGTGATGGACGGCATGGTGGTGGAGAACTCCATCAATGCCGAAGTGCGCGACGTGCGTGCCGGGGTGACCGAATTCCTGCTGATCAACCACCCGCTGGACTGCCCGATCTGCGACCAGGCCGGGGAGTGCCACCTGCAGGACCTGAGCTACGAGCACGGGGTATCCACCAGCCGCTACCAGTTTGAGCGGCGCACGTTCGACCCGATCGACATCGGGGAAACGATCAAACTGCACATGACGCGTTGCATCCTGTGCTACCGCTGCGTGAAGGTGGCCGAACAGATCACCGACGGGCGGGTGCACGGGGTGATCAACCGGGGCGATGTGGCGGAGATCAGCACCTACATTGAGCAGGCCATCGACAACGACTTCAGCGGCAACGTGATCGACGTGTGCCCGGTGGGCGCGCTTACCGACCGCACCTTCCGCTTCAGCAGCCGGGTGTGGTTCACCAAGCCCATGGACGCCCACCGCAACTGCGACAAGTGCAGCGGCAAGGTGGCCATCTGGCTCAAGGGGCAGGAGGTGCTGCGCGTCACCGGCCGCAAAGACCAGTGGGGCGAGGTGGATGAATTCATCTGCAACACGTGCCGTTTCGAGAAGAAGGAGCTGAGCGACTGGGTGGTTGAAGGCCCGCGGAACATCGACCGGCACAGCGTGATCTCCCAAGGCCACTACGTGATCGGGCCGAAACAGAAAGTACTGGACCACCCCGCGCCCAACGTGCCCGAGCTGGCCCGCTTGAAACCCGCCAAGAAGCCCTGATGATCCCCACCGCGATCTTCCTGCTCGTGCTCTTCGTGATCACCCTCACGGTGGCCGCGTACTCCACCTACGGCGAGCGCAAGGTGGCCGCCTTCCTGCAGGACCGCATCGGTCCCAACCGCGCCGGCCCTTTCGGCCTGCTGCAACCCTTGGCCGACGGGGCCAAGATGTTCATGAAGGAGGATTTTGTACCTGCCAGTGCCAACCGCACCCTGTTCTTCCTCGGGCCCGCCGTGGCCATGACCGTGGCGCTGATCACCGGGGTGATCATTCCCTGGGGCGGCACCCTCACCTTCGGCGAGGTGCAAGTGAGCCTGCAAGGCATGAACCCGGAGGTGGGCATCCTGTTCGTGTTCGCCATGGTGGGCATTGGGGTATACGGCATCATGCTGGGCGGCTGGGGCAGCAACAACAAGTACTCCCTGCTGGGGGCCATCCGCGCGGCGAGCCAAATGGTGAGCTACGAACTGGCCATGGGCCTGAGCATCGTAGCCCTGGTGATGATGACCGGCACACTGAGCATGGGCGGCATCGTGGACTACCAGATCGAGCACGGCTGGAACATCATACGCCAGCCGCTGGGCTTCCTCATCTTCATCACCTGCGCCTTCGCCGAGGCCAACCGCTCGCCCTTCGACATGCCTGAATGCGAAACGGAGCTGGTGGGAGGCTACCATACGGAATTCAGCAGCATGAAGCTGGGCTTCTACCTCTTCGCCGAATACGTGAACATGTTCATCAGCAGCGCGGTGATGGCCACGCTGTACTTCGGGGGCTACGATGTGCCCGGACTTGCGGGCAGCGGCTGGGACCCGAACCTGATCACCATCCTGGGGGCGGCGGCCATGTTCGCCAAGACCTTCTTCTTCATCTTCTTCTTCATGTGGGTGCGGTGGACGCTGCCGCGCTTCCGTTTCGACCAGCTGATGAACCTGGGGTGGAAAGGGCTGATCCCCTTGGCCATCCTGAACATTCTGATCACCGCTGGCATCATGCTCGCACAAGGGGACCTGGCATTATGAGCACGGCGAACAACCTTTCCGCCGCAGGCGGCTTCGCCCCGCTGACCAACCGGGGCAAGCAGGTGAGCCAAAAGAAGATGACGCTCATGGAGCGCATCTACCTGCCGGCCATCGTGGCCGGTCTGTGGATCACCATCAAGCACTTCTTCACCATTAAGAAGCCCACCTGGCAATACCCCGAGCAGGTACGCCCGCGGCCGAAGATCTACCGCGGCCGGCACGTGCTGAAGCGCGATGAGGAAGGCCGTGAGCGCTGCGTGGCCTGCGGGCTGTGCGCCGTGGCCTGCCCGGCCGAGGCCATCACCATGACCGCCGGAGAGCGCAAGAAGGGCGAGGAGCTGCTGTACCGCGAGGAGAAGTACGCGGTGACCTACGAGATCAACATGCTGCGCTGCATTTACTGCGGCCTGTGCGAAGAGGCCTGCCCCAAGGAGGCCATCTTCCTCACCGACCGCTTGGTGGACAGCGGCTTTCAGCGCCAACCCTTCGTGTACACCAAGGAGGAACTGGTGGAACCCCTGGACAAGCGCGTGGACATCACTGGCCGCCTCACCCCGGACGTGATCAAGTTCAAGGAGAACAAGCGGTTTGCACATAACCGCCTGGCGGGGCGGTGAGCTGGCCGGTTGGTCAGCCGCAACAAGTGGTGCACGGTGCAGCGGGGGAAGGGCGCAGCGATGGGCCGGCTTCAAGCAAGAATCCCCCGGCGGACCTAATTTGCCCCGCATGGGAACCAACCGCCTGGAGGCGTTCAGCGATGGCATGATGGCCATCTTCATCACCATCATGGTGCTGGAGTTCAACGTGCCGGAAGGGTCTTCGGCGCAAAGCCTGCTGCCCCTGGTGCCCAAGGTGCTGAGCTACGTGCTGAGCTTCATCTATGTGGGCATTTACTGGAACAACCACCACCACCTGTTCCACACGGTAAAACACGTGAGCGGTGCCATGCTCCTGGCGAACCTGCACCTGCTGTTCTGGCTCTCGCTGATCCCCTTCACCACGGCCTGGATGGGCGAGAACCATTTTGCGCCGCTGCCCATGGCGCTCTACGGAGCAGTCCTGCTGATGTCGGCGTCGGCCTGGTACCTCATGCAGCAAACGATCATCCGCAAGCAGGGGCCGCAATCCGCCTTGAAGAAAGCCCTCGGCAAGGACCTCAAGGGCAAACTCTCCGCCGTGCTGTACCTCGTGGCGATCGCCTGCGCCTTCCTGGTGCCCGCCGTTTCGGGCGCCCTGTATGCCCTGGTCGCCTGCATCTGGCTGATCCCGGACCGGCGGTTTGAACGCTTGCTGCAAGAAGGGGGGCAGCAAGACTAGGCATGGCGATCAGTGCCGGTCGTCGGCACTGGGGCCGTACATGCCCGGAATGGGCACATCCAACAGGCGCAGGTACACGCTGAGCTGGCCGCGGTGGTGCACCATGTGGCTCAATTGCGTGGCCAGGGCAACGGCACGCGGGTACTTGGCGAAGGCCATGCCGTTGCGGCGCATCTGCCATTCGGCATCCAGGTCAACGCTCCCGGCCTGTTGCAATGCGGCCCTGGCAGCGGCATACGTGGCATGGTAAAGCTCCGTGATCTCCTGCAAGGTACCAGGCGGCGGTGGGATCTTGTAGCCTTGGTACACGAAGTCGTAGTAGTCGCGCTCCAGCACCCGGCAGATCCATTGCGGCAGTTCGGCCAGGTGTTGGGCCAGCCTACCGAGGGTCATGGAGCGCTCGTGGGGTTTCCATGGCAGTCGGTCTTCCGGAACGCATTCAATGATCTTCAGGTTGCCGTGGGCAATACGGTCCAATTGCCATTGGATCAAGGAGAGCGTGTTCATGAAAGCGAAGATAAACACGGCCATACGGACGACGAACAGTGAAAATAGGGGGATGGCACGCAGGGGATCCATCCCCTATTCCCGTGCCTTGCCACCTGCCGAACGCCTCCGGGAACCCAACGGCCGGATCCGCCATGCAGCCTGGAGGCCGGTAGCGGTCGCCTCCCGCAGGCCCGGCTTCAGCGCAGCCCGCCTTGGGGGCCGGAGGCCTGCTGTGCGTAGCACGCTTGCACCTCGCTGTTGCCGAGCACCACAAAGGTGAAAATGCCCAAGGCAATGCCGAAGGGGATGTTGAAGCAGTTGAAGGCGGCCACCACCTGGCTGAAGGTGCGGCCCCGGCGCTGCCCGATGCGCGCCGCGCTCACCAGGTTCAGCACGCCTTGCAGCTCCACCAGGAAGAACAGCACCCAGCCAATGGTGCTCAGCAAGATGCCCAGGAAAGGCGGTAGTCCTCCCTCGGCCTGTTGCTGCATCCAATCGCTGTTGAGGAAGGTGCCCAACAGGACCAGCACCAGCAAGGCCAGGCCCATCATACAAATGAGCGCCCCGTACACATAGTGCAGGATGCTCAAGGTGGACAGGTGGTGTTTCATGATAATACGAAGATGGGGAAAGATCGCGTTGGAAGCGTTGGTGCACAGGATGTACGGTCGCTGGACGGAACGAGCGGCCTGCTGCGCACCCTGTTCACCGGATCGGACCCCCAACTTTGCAATGCATGCCATGGCACCTCGTCGAACTACCGGCCTGCTGGCCATCTTCTTTCTGGCATGCACGAGCGCAACAACCGCACCCCGCATGTCCGCACAAGAGCCTGCTGCTTCCGCCAACCCGTATTACTCCCGCACCGACACCACGAAACTGCATGTGGGCGATGCGGAATGGAAGCGCATCCTGCCGGACAGCGTGTACCGGGTGGCGCGGGAAAAGGCCACCGAGCATGCCTTCACGGGCAAATACTGGAACTTCGAAGGCACGGGGACCTATTACTGCGCGGTGTGCGGCAACGCCCTGTTCCGTTCGGACGCCAAGTTTGCCAGCAGCTGCGGTTGGCCCAGCTTTTATGAAACCTTGCGTCCGGGGAGCGTGCGCTATGAAGCGGACCACAGCTACGGCATGGTGCGCACGGAGGTGTTGTGCGGCCGCTGCGACAGCCACTTGGGCCACATCTTCGATGATGGGCCGCCGCCCACCGGCAAGCGCTTTTGCATGAATTCCATTGTGCTGGAATTCGAGCCGGGCGCCGGGAAGTAGGTCGGCCCGAAAGCCGCAGGACCACGTATCCCTGCCCCGGGCAGCAGGGCGGCGATCACCAGGCGCTGGCCAGTTCCAGCCGGGCCATGTCCTCGGCGTCCAATTGCAGGCGGGCGGCCGCCATCAACGCCTTTAACTGGTCCGTGTTGGTGGCGCTGGCGATCGGTGCCGCCACGTGCGGCCGGGCCATCAACCAGGCCAGGGCCACGGTTGCGGGCACGCTGTTATAGCGGGCAGCCGCGGCATCAAGCGCGGCCAGGATACGCAGGCCGTGCGGCGTGAGGTACTTGGGCATGCTGGTGCCCCGCACGCTCCGGCCGAAGTCCGCCTCGCTGCGGTACTTGCCCGTGAGGAAGCCGCTGGCCAGCGAGTAGTAGGTGAGCACCCCCAGTCCATGGGCGGCGCACACGGGTGCATACTCCTGCTCGAAAACCTGGCGGTCGAAGAGGTTGTAGCGGGGCTGCAGGGAAACATAGGTCGCCCACCGGGCGCCAGTGCTCAGTCGCAGCGACTCCGCGAGCCGCTGCGGGCTGTAATTGGAGGCGCCGATCCAACGCACTTTGCCTTGTTTCACCAGCACGTCCAGCGCCTCCAGGGTTTCTTCGAGCGGTGTTGCGGGGTCGTCCCAATGGGTCTGGTACAGATCGATATGGTCCGTGCGCAAGCGCCTCAGCGACGCCTCCACGGCCCGCAGGATGTATTCCTTGCGCAGGTTCTTGCCCTCGCCCATGTCGCCGCCCACCTTGGTGGCGATCACCACCTGGTGGCGCATGCGGCGCACCTGCATCCACTTGCCGAGGATCGTCTCCGATTCGCCTCCGACATGGCCCGGGGCCCAGTTGGAGTAGGAATCCGCCGTATCGATCAGGTTGAAGCCTTCGCCCGTGAACAGGTCGAGCAGTTGGAAGGAAGCGGTCTCACCGGCGGTCCACCCGAACACATTTCCCCCGAAGGCCAAGGGGGCCACGTGCAGGTCGCTGTGGCCGAGTTTTCGTTGCTGCATGGCGGCGAAGTTGGGCAAGAAGCCGCCATGCAGGTTAGGCGGCGAATGTGCACCTTCGCGTTCCATCCGCGTTGCCATGTACAGACCCATCCTCTTGCTCCCGCTGCTGCTGGCTGCGGCCG
This sequence comes from Flavobacteriales bacterium, assembly GCA_020852835.1. Taxonomy (GTDB): domain Bacteria; phylum Bacteroidota; class Bacteroidia; order Flavobacteriales_F; family PHOS-HE28; genus PHOS-HE28. The sequence goes on along the minus strand of JADZAC010000066.1, from coordinate 6,989 downwards.
TGCGTGCACAAACACCCATGCCTGCCGGGACCCTTGCGGCCATCGGTGAACTGCAGGCCATGGCGCTGCGCCAGCCCGATGCCCGCAAGCTGGCCGCCGAAGCCCTGGGGAAATACCCCGTGGCACTGATGGGCGGCCGTTGCATGGTGGGGTTCCTGGGTGAAGTGAACGAAACTTTCGGGCAGCAACCGGCGGACCCCTCGGTGGTGCACATCGGTGCGCGCGTGGGCAACGTGCTCTCCTTCCGGGTGGACGCGTACCACCTGGGGTCGGCGCGGTCCATTCCGGGCCTGGCCTATGCCGAGCTGGCCGGGGTGGCCCGGCCGGAGCTGGACAAGCTGGTGCGGTCCATCCATGCCGACAGCGTACAGCAAGGCATTTATCTGCCACAGCCCTACACCGGCGAAGGCGTATTGATCGGTGTGCTCGATTGGGGCTTTGATTACACCCACCCCATGTTCTACGACACGGCCATGGCCGGTTACCGCGTGCGTGCCGCCTGGGACCAGTACCGGCAAAGCAGCCCGGCCCCCGCAGCCTACGGCTATGGGGCCGAATTCACCACGCCTGCTGCGTTGCTGGCGGCGCAGAGCGACACGGCCAACATATACAGTTTCGCCACGCACGGCACGCATGTGGCGGGCATCGCGGGCGGCGGCGGTGCGGGCACTGCGTACCGGGGCGTGGCTTTCGACGCGCAGTTCCTGTTCTGTACCTTTCTGGTGGATGCCGCCGCCGCCATCGACGGGGTGGCCTGGATGCAGCAAATGGCCCAGCAGGATGGCAAGCGCCTGGTGGTGAACATGAGCTGGGGCCTGCACTACATGGGCACATTGGACGGCACCTCGCTGTTGAGCCAGGCCCTGGACCAGTTTTCCGATGAGGGCATCATCTTCTGCAACTCCGGAGGGAACAACGGCGACGTGGATTTCCACTTGGGAAAGGCCTTCACCGGCGACACCCTGCGCAGCCGCGTGCAGTTCTATCCCTACAGCGCCCATCCGGCCATGTGGGGCCAAAGTTTGAGCATGTGGGGCGAGCCGGGCCAATCGTTCAGCGCGGGTTTCCAGGTGCTGGATGCCGCCTACAACGTGTACATGGCCGCGCCCTGGTACCACACCGCCACCCAACCCGCGTACTTGGACAGCTTTCTGGTGGCCAGCAACGACACGGTCTTTTTCAACCTCACCGCAGAATCAGCCCACCCGCAGAACGGACGGCCGCACTTCCGCCTGCGCATCAAGAACACCAACACCGCCCTGAAGGTGGTGATGCAGGCCACGGCGCCGCAGGGCACGGTGCACTTCTGGAACGTGACCGAGCTGAGCAACGGCGTGGGCAACTGGGGCCAGGATTTCCAAGCGGGGCAGCCCGGATGGACCGCCGGCGACAACCAGTACGGCATCAGCGAGCCGGCCTGCACGGAAAGCGTGGTGACCGTGGCGGCCTGCGTCTCCACCACATGGAGCAGCAGCGGCCTGCCCTTGGGCGGCGGCATCGCGGGCTTTTCCTCGTACGGCCCCACACTGGACGGACGCATCAAACCGGACATCACCGCGCCGGGCGTGGCCGTGGCCTCCTCCATCAGCTCTTTCACGGACAACGACTACTCTCCCATCTCCACCGTGCCGTTCCAAGGGCGCAACTATCCCTTCGCACGGTACAGCGGCACCAGCATGAGCGCCCCGGCCGTTACGGGCACCGTGGCCCTCTTGCTCGAAGCCGATCCCGGGCTCACCCCGGCGGAGATCCGCGGCATCATCCGCAGCACAGCGCTCACGGACAATAACACGGGCATCATCCCGCCGGAAGGCAGCACGCGCTGGGGCATGGGCAAGCTGAACGCCTACCGTGCCATCACCGAGGCGCTGGGCGTGACCGGCTTGGGCGAAGCGGATGAAGCCCATCTCGCGGTGTGGCCGAACCCGGCCAGTGGCGCATGCTTCATCCAACTGGCCGACCCCATTACCGGTGCATCCCTGATCGTTACGGATGCGCTGGGCCGCACGGTGGAAGCACGCCGGGCCACCGCCACGGACCTGATCGTGCTTGATGCCTCCGCATGGGCGCCGGGGCTTTACTTAGTCCGTGTGGAGCACGGGGAGCAGACGTTGCGGGCGAAGGTGGTGCGTGAGTGAGGCATCACCCCCACCACACGGCGTAGCCCTTGCGGCGCAGCTCCAGCGCGAGGCCTTTCTCCACTTCCAGCGCCTCTGCCCGGCCCAGCGGCCCGATGTTTTGGTACAGGCTGGGCCGCAGGTAGCGGCCGTACTTGCGCACGATGTCGCTGCTCAGCTTGTGTCCGCTGGCCGTGCGCGCCCCGCTCTTGTGCTGGGCCAATCGCTCCTGCGGTGTCTTGCTCGTTTGCCCCACGTAGAGGCACTCCAGCACGCCGTTGTATTGCGGGTTCGCCTCGCGGAACTTGCGGTGCTCGGTGAAGACCTTGCGGCTGAGCTCGATCACGTAAACGGTGTAGGCAACGGGCATGGCAGGGCCAATGATAGCGGATCGCAGGGACCTTCGTTCCTTTGCGGCCCCAACAGCAGGCCATGCAACCCACGCCCATCCAACAAGTCTTAGACGACACTGCCCTCACCGGCACCACCCTCACCGTGGCCGGCTGGGTGCGCACCTTCCGCAACGACCGCTTCATCGCGCTCAACGATGGCAGCACCATCCGCAACCTGCAATGCGTGATCAACCAGGAGCAGGTGGATGAAGCCACGCGTGCCCGCTTCACCACCAGTGCTGCCGTGAAGTGCACCGGCACCATCGTGGAAAGCCAGGGCAGCGGCCAGCGCGTGGAGATGCAGGTGAGCGCAGTGGAAGTGCTCGGCGACAGCGACCCGAACGCCTACCCCATCCAGCCGAAGAAACACTCGCTGGAGTTCCTGCGCGAGAACGCCCACTTGCGCTTCCGCACCAACACCTACAGCGCCATCTTCCGCATCCGCCATCAGGTGAGCTTCGGCATCCACGAATACTTCGATGGGCTCGGCTACAACTATTTCCACAGCCCCATCATCACCGCCAGCGATGCGGAAGGCGCGGGCGAGATGTTCCGCGTAAGTACGCTGGATGCGAAGAACCCGCCACTGAACGACGATGGTTCGGTGAACTGGAAAGAGGATTTCTTCGGTGCCGAAAGCCGCCTGACCGTGAGCGGTCAACTGCAAGCCGAACTCGCCGCCACCGCCCTGGGGAAAGCCTACACCTTCGGACCCACCTTCCGCGCGGAGAACAGCAACACCACGCGCCACCTCGCCGAGTTCTGGATGATCGAGCCTGAGGCCGCCTTCATGGACCTGCACGGCGACATGGACCTGGCCGAGGGCCTGTGCAAGCATTTGATCGCCCGCGTGCTGCGCAACAGCATGGACGATTTGCAATTCTTGGATGCGCGCTTGGCCGAGGAGGAAAAGCAGAAGCCGCAGCAGCAGCGCAGCGACATGGGCTTGATCGACCGCCTGAAGTTCGTGCTGGAGAATCCTTTCGAGCGGATCACCTACACCGACGCGATCGAGATCCTGCTGCGCAGCAAGCCGCACCAAAAAAAACAGTTCCAGTTCCCGGTGGAATGGGGCATCGACCTGCAGAGCGAGCACGAGCGCTACCTGGTGGAGAAACACTTTAAAAAACCAGTGATCGTCACGGGCTATCCCGGCAAGATCAAGGCCTTTTACATGCGCACCAACGGCCCCGGTGATTTCGGCTACAGCGACAAGGGCACCACCGTGGCCGCCATGGACGTGCTCTTCCCCGGCATCGGCGAGATCATCGGCGGCAGCCAGCGCGAGGAGCGGCTGGATGTGCTGGAGGCGCGCATGAAGGAGATGCACGTGCCCGCCGAGGAGCTGTGGTGGTACCTGGACACGCGCCGCTTCGGCACCGTGCCCCACGCGGGCTTCGGGCTGGGCCTGGAGCGCTTCGTGCTCTTCGTCACCGGCATGGGCAACATCCGGGATGTGATCCCCTTCCCGCGGACGCCGAAGAGCGCGGAGTTCTGATCGGTCATTTCCAACCCGTCCTCGCGAGCCGGGCCCTGCCGGCGAAGCGATCTCCCATCGCTGTGGCGGATCTCGTCCGGCTAGGGGAGATCGCCACGGCGGCCTTGTGGGCCGCCTCGCGATGACGGTGCGGATGGGCTCCGCTCGCTCACCGATCAATTTCCCAACCGTCATCGCGAGCCGGGCTCTGCCGGCGAAGCGATCTCCCCTAGCTGTGCATGTACCCTCCCCTACCCCGCCCCACCCAAAAAAAGCCCCGCACCGCGGGGCCTTTCCGGTCGTTCGCCGATCCCTTCCTTCACTCCTCCGCCCACGCCCCATCCGCAGCCCCGTAGGGCTCGGCGTAGAGCAGCTCCGCCTGCCGGGGCAGGGGGCCGCGCACCAGGCACACCGCCTCGGTGGACACGGCCGCGGCCCGGGCCGAAAGCACCTCCAGGACGGGACTGCTCTCGGGCAGCAGCAGCTGCGGTTGCACCGGAAAGAGCCAGCGCTGCAGCTCCAGCCCCACCGCCGGGTCATCGGCCACGATGAGCCCGTCGCCCAGCAGCGGCAGGTAGAAGCCGCGCACCCGCCCCTGCTCGGTGTACACCTGCGCCAGGTAGGCATGCTCCAGCAGCAGCGGTCGGCGGTCCAGGCCGCTGGCCATGCGGTCCAGCCGGAACACCCCCAGCCAGTGGGGCGGCTCCAGCAGGGCCACGGCCGGCCGCTGCGCCTCGGCGAAGCGCACCCCGGCCACGCGCAGCAGTTCATACCGCGGCGCGAAGCCCAGCGCCGTCCAGCGCGCCACGTGGGCGGGGCTGGCGTGCACCACGCAGGGCGCCCCGTCGGGCCCCAGGGCGGCGAGCAGGGCTTCGGCCAGTGCGGTGTGCACCGCGGGGGCATCGGGCCGCACGACCACGGTGGTGATGCACGCCGCCCCGTTCAGGCGCCAGCCGGTGGCCAGCCCCGCCAGCTGCTCCCCGTGCCAGGCGGCCAGCACCGTGGCGTAGGGCGTGTGCAGGTGCCAGCGCACGCGCGCCAGCAGCGCGCCCGGCAGCTGGCCGGGCCGATCATTCGGTTGTAGCGGGGCAATGCGCATGGCTCCAGCGCGCTGTTTGCGGGGGATGGCGCCCGGCGCGCCCGGTGGCACCAGGTCGCCGTACTTGTTCATCGGCCAGGTCATGATCCGCTCGAAGTATTCCATGCCGCCGATCATGAAGCCGCCGGGGTTGTCCGGATCGTGGATCACGTCCAGCGCCACTTCGCCCCAGGGGGTGTGGTCCAGGAAGTAGGTGCCGGCGAACTTCCAGCTGAGGCGCTGCACCCTGCGCGGGACGAAGTGGTCGTAGAGCAGCGACTCCGGGAAGCGCATGGTGCAGCGCTCCAGGGCCGCGATCAGGTGGGGCCACTGGCGCCACTGGCGGCGGGCGGCGGCCACCAGGGGGCCGGGGTCGAAGGGCTCGCCGGTGGTGCTGTTCTCGCGTTGGTACCAGGCCAGGTATTCCTGCTCATAGGCCACCAGGTGCAGGGCGCGCGGAGCCGGCTTGCGTTGGGGGTGGATCTGCTGTTGCATGGCGTTGGAGTCTGGTGTCCGTGCGCCACCGGACCCGCCCCGGGCACCACCCACCGTGCGGTGGGCGGACCCGGGGCTGAGGTCACAGGGCATGTGCGGACGGTTGTTCGTGGCGTCCGATCAAGCGGCCTTCGCGCTGGCGATGTCGCTGGCGGGGCTCAGGCCGGCGGCGCCCAGCGCCTCCACGCGGAAGAAGTAGGTCTTCCCGCTCTCCAGCCCGTCCACGATCAGCCGGTTCTTGCCGGTCACCGTGTACAGCTGCCAGTTGTCGGCCAGCAGCGGGTCGCCCTGGCACCACTCCACCCGGTAGGCGATGCGGCCGCGCACCCCCTTGAAACGCACCTCCAGGCTGCCCGGGTAGGGGCGCACCGTGGCGCGCACGTCCACCGGCGCCGGCAGCAGGCCCAGCGGCTTGCGCCCCGCCTCCATCTCAAAGCCCGCGCTGGTGATGAGCTCCGCATCGCCGTTGCTCACCGTTTGCACGTAGCCCCCCAGGTCCTTGTGCAGGCCCTTCAGCTCGGCGAACGCGATGTCGCGCTCCTGTTTGTCCAACCGGCTGCGGCTGAAGTCGTAGGCCTGCACCGCCGCGTCCAGCCGGTCCGCCGCCGCCGTCAGCGTCGCCAGTGCCGGCATCGGCGTGGGGTAGCTGGCGTTGCCCGTCAGCCGGCTGATGTTGGTCCGCACCTTGTCCACCAAGGCTTCGAACGTTACCCGGGTGTGCCCGAGCTTCACCGTGTAGTACGGTTTGATCATGGTGTGAGGGCCTTCGATGCTGTACCCACAAAAGCGTTGGTTTGTGGCCCTTCTAGCGCAGCAAGGGGGGGCGTCCGTTGCCGCGCTCCCGGTTGCCCGGGGGGCCGGTCCGCTCCCGGCCGGCCGGGAGCAACCCGCCCGCAGCCCGCGCCCGGCAAGGCCTGCAGCGGATCGCATCGCACCCGCACTCCGCACCCCCGCCCCCGGGGTCCACGGCCCCGTTCCGCGCCGTCGTCACATGATCGCGCGGCATCGTCCGATGATCCGATGGCCTCGTCACATGATCATCCGCCGTCGTCCTGTGGTCCGATGGCGTCGGACCATGATCGCAGGCGATCGTCCTGTGGTCCGATGGCGTCGGACCATGATCACAGGCGATCGTCCTGTGGTCCGATGGCGTCGGACCATGATCACACGGCATCGTTCGGTGGTCCGAAGGCATCGTCACATGATCGCACGCCGTCGTCCTGTGGTCCGATGGCGTCGACCCATGATCAGCCGCCGTCGTTCCATGATCGGACGGCGTCCTCTCATGATCGCCCGGCATCGTCCGGTGGTCCCATGGCGTCGACCGGTGATCGCGAACGGCTCGGGGAGAGGGCCACGCCTCCCTTCGGGTTTGCCGCGATGAACTCCCCTCCTGCGCGTGGAACGCTCCACGCGCCGGGCAAGGAGGG
>JADZAC010000065.1 GCA_020852835.1 Flavobacteriales bacterium | reverse complement strand
TGCATCCACCCGGAGGCGTGGTTCCGTAGCAAGCCTCGGGTGGGCGGCACCAAGAACGTGGACCTGGCCAAGGTGCGGGCGTTGAAGCCGGACCTGATCATCGGCAACAAGGAAGAGAACGAACGGGCGGACATCGAAGCACTGGAACGGGAATTCCCGGTGTGGATGAGCGATGTGAACGACCTGGACGGTGCGTTGGACATGATCTGCGGCATAGGCAAGCTCACCGGCACTGCATCCGTGGCCGAGGAAATGGTGGAGCGCATTGCGGCGGGCTTTGCCCAACTGCGCCCCTCCCCTGTCCGCAGTAGAGTGGCCTACTTGATCTGGCGGCAGCCATACATGGCGGCCGGGCCCGGCACCTTCATCCACGACATGCTGCAACGTTGCGGATGGGCCAACGCCTGCGGCGGATCCCCGGAGCGGTACCCGCAGGTGAACGAACTGCTGTTGGAACCAGCCGCCCCGGAAGGAGCCCCTGAGGTGGTGCTGCTGAGCTCCGAACCCTACCCGTTCGGTGCAAGCCATGCCGGGGAGGTGCAGCGGCTGCTGCCCCGGTCCCGTGTGCTGCTGGTGGATGGTGAGCCGTTCTGCTGGTATGGCAGCCGCTTGTTGCAGGCACCGCCGTACTTCCAGGAATTGATCGCGGCACTGGGCGGCTGAAGCGCGCGTGCGACCACACTACTTTTGGGCCGCTGCCTACCGGATGTTGCGGACCACCACCCTGCTGATCGCCATGAGCCTGGCCTTGGGCCTCTGTGCGCAGCGTATCGGCGTGGTGCTCAGCGGCGGCGGTGCATCGGCCCTTTCGCACATCGGTGTGCTGAAGGCCCTGGAGGAAAACCACATACCGGTGGACTACATCACCGGCAGCAGCATGGGGGCCTTGGTGGGGGCGCTCTACGCCTCGGGCATATCACCGGCGCAAATGGATTCCCTGTTCCAAACCGACCTCTACCGCCAAATGGCATACGGCGGCATAGAACCGGAATACATCTACTATTTCAAGCAGGACCCTCCAGACGCATCCATGCTCACCCTTGGTTTGAACGTGGATACCGCGCTGCAGCTGTCGCTGCCCACCAGCTTGCGCTCCCCGGCACTGATCGATTTCGAGCAGATGCGCACGTTTGCCGGAGTATCCGCCGCCGCAGGATACAACATGGACAGCTTGTTCGTGCCTTTCCGGTGCGTAGCCTCCGACGTGACCGCGCGCAGAAAGGTGGTTTTCGCCGAAGGCGACCTGGCCATGGCGGTGCGGGCCAGCATGAGCTACCCGTTCTACTTCAAGCCGATCCAGATCAACGGGCACCTGATGATGGACGGGGGGATGTACAACAACTTCCCGGCGGACGTGATGTACGATGCCTTCCTGCCGGACTACATCATCGGCAGCAACGTGGCCTTCAACAGCCCGCCGCCCAGCGAAGACGACCTGATGGGCCAGCTCAAATCGCTGATGACCCAGCCCACGGCCTATGTGCTGCCCTGCGACCCCGGCGTGATCATCGAACCGGGAACGGCCGTAAGCATTTTCGACTTCAACAACGCCAAGCAGGCCATAGCCGACGGATACGCTGCGGCCATGGCGCAGATGCCGGCGATCCTCGCCGCCGTGCCCCGCAGGCAGGATGCTGCAGCCCTGGCGGAAGCCCGGCGCCGGTTCAGGCAACAATGCCCGCCCGTGGTCTTCGGCGACATCCGGTTCAACGGTTTGCAGAAAGGCCAAGCGCTTTATTGCGAGCGGTTGGTGAACAAACACAATGAACCGCTGACCGCCGCGGAGCTCAAATCCCGCTACTTCCGGCTTTATGCGGACAACAATGTGAACGGTCTGTTCCCGCAGGCCACCTATGTGCCGGCGCGCGGCAACTTCGATCTGGGCATCACGGTGAAGAGGGAACGCCCGTTGGAAGTGAAGTTCGGCGGGTTGATCAGTTCCCGGCCGGTGAACACCGGCATGATCGGCGCGCGCTACAACATTTTCGGCCGCACCAGCAGCACCTTGGAGGGCACCGGGTACTTCGGCAAATTCTACACCTCGGGGCAGCTGCGCTGGCGCACGGACCTGAGCTCGCGCAGGCCCATCTTTCTGGAACCCGAACTGACGCTCAACCGATGGGACCATTTCAGCGGGTTCACCTCCTTTTTCCAGGAAGTGCGCCCCTCCTACATCGTGCGCCGGGAACTCTGGGGCGGCGCCAATGCCGGCATGGCCATGGGCAACAAGGGCCTGTTGCGCTTTGATGGCAAGTATGCCCAGACCAAGGACAGCTACTACCAGTCCACCGATTTCGACGCCTTGGACACGGCCGACGTGACGGAGTTCAAGTTCGCCACCACGGGATTGACCTTGGAACGCAACAGCCTCAACCGCAAACAGCAGCCCAACAGTGGGGAACTGCTGCTGCTGAGCGCACGGTACATCGGCGGCGCGGAAAACACGCTCCCGGGATCCCGTTCCGTCCAGCGGGGAGAATACCGGGAACGGCACGATTGGGTGGTGCTGAAGGCCAGCTTGGAGAAGTACTTCCTGCCGCGGGGCCACTTCAAGTTCGGGTTCTTTGCCGAAGGCGTTTACAGTACGCAGCCCTTCTTCGCCAACTACACGGGCACCTTGCTGCAAACGCCGGTGTTCCAGCCCACTCCTGAAAGCAAGACCTACTTCCTTGAGAAATACCGGGCCTCCCAGTACGTGGCCGGTGGTGTCCGTACCATCATCGCCGTGGCGCGGAACAAATTCGACCTGCGCCTGGAGGGCTACGTGTTCCAGCCGTACAAGGCCTTGGAGCGCGAACCGGGCAACGCCACTGCCGAGGGCGCGGCCATCAGCACGCGCCATCTACTGGCGAGCGGCTCCCTGATCTACCAAACCCCGCTGGGGCCCCTGTGGTTGAACACCAGCTACTTCGACAGCTTGGACAAGCCGTGGGTGTGGAGCCTGAATTTCGGCTATGTGATCTTCTCGCGCTCCGCCTCGGAATAAAGATCCCGGGACGCCCGCGCAATGATCCCGCAGGGCAAACGTTCCTGCCATAACTTTGCCGTACAAAGTACTTTGAACACCATGAAAGACAGCAACGGGGACTTGCAGCACATCCGGGCACTGATGGAACGCAGCACGCGCTTCCTGGGCCTGAGCGGCCTGAGCGGCGTGAGCGCCGGCGCCTTCGCGCTGCTCGGCGCCGCAGTGGCCGGCCGTTACCTCCAGGGCCGACCGGACTTGACGCCCGAGCCACTGGCGTACAGCGCCGGCGGCCAGACCGGCGCCGAGTATTGGGGGCCCATCACCTTCCTGGTGTCCACGGCAATGGCCGTGCTGGCCTCCGCACTGCTGGGCGCCTTCTGGTTCACCTGGCGGCGCAGCCGGCGGCTGGGCCACCACCTCTTGGACCGCACCGCCCGGCGCCTGGCCTGGAACATGCTCCTGCCGCTGGCTGCCGGGGGCATCTTCTGCATCGCACTGCTGCTGCACGGCTTGCCCGGCCTGGTTGCCCCGGCCACGCTGGTCTTTTACGGACTTGCCCTGCTGCACGCCTCCAAATACACCTTTGACGAGATCCGGTGGTTGGGCTTGAGCGAGCTGCTGCTGGGCCTCATCGCCTCGTTCCGGCCCGGTGCAGGCCTGCTGTTCTGGGCCTTGGGCTTCGGCGTGCTCCACATCCTCTACGGCGGGTTGATGTACCTGCGCCACGACCGCAACGACACGGCAACCACACCATGATCGAAGCGCTCAACAAAGCGTTCGAGAGCCGGGTGCGCCTGGGCATCATGGCCGTACTTGCCGTGAACGACTGGGTGGACCACGCCGCGTTGAGGGACCTGCTGGCCGTGACCGACGGCAACCTCGCCAGCCACCTCACCGCATTGGAACAATTGAAATACGTACAGGTGCGCAAGCGTTTCATCGGCAAGCGCCCCAATACCAGCTATAAAGCAAGTGCTGCGGGAGCCAAAGCCTTCCGCGCGCACCTCAACGCCATTGAAAAGCTCATCCCCCGGAACTGATCCGCCATGCAAATCACCACCTCCCCTTTCTGGCAGCGTTGGAATGCGCTGTTCACCGTTGCCCCCATGGCCGTGCTCTTCGATCGGTTCTTCTGGCAGCAGGGCCTGGGGCTGAACCTCTCGTTGTTCGCCCTGGTGGCCATGGCCGTTGCCATGGCCCGCCAGGGTTGGTCCAAATGCTCCGTTCCGGCGCGCTGGGCCTGTGCGGGCACGGCCCTGGCCGCAGGGATGGTGTATGTGCACCACAGCACCGTCGCCTTGGCGGGCACCTTCGGGGGCCTGCTGCTGTTCGCCGGCCTGGTGCACGAGCCGGCGCTGCGTTCGGTCTTCCATGGAACAGCGCAGGCGTTCGCGGCCACTGTGCTCGCCCCTTTCAAACTGCGGTCCGGCATCGCCGTGCTGCGGGGCACGGACAGCACCCCGGGGGTTGCGTGGCGCTGGTCGCGCACCGCCGTTCTGCCCATTGCCATCACCCTGGTGTTCATCATGCTTTACCGGGGGGGCAATCCCCGCTTTGACGCCATCACCGCCAGCTTCTTCGACGGGATGTTCGAGCTGCTGGGCGAGCTCTTCACCCCGCGAGTGTTGTTCTTCGGCCTGGGCCTGCTGGTGAGCGCGGTACTGGTGCGCCGCCTGGCGCCGGGCCTGCTTGCCCACAACGAGCATGCCTTGGGCGACGCGTTGATGCGCACGCGGGTGCGCCGCCCGAAATGGGCGCGCCCACTGGGCCTGGACCCGCTGGAACGTGAACGTCGCGGCGGGGTGGTGCTGCTGGTGCTGGTGAACACCGTGCTGCTGGTGGTCAACGTGATCGACATCAACTGGGTGTGGTACGGCTTCACCGTACCGGAGGGCTTCAGCCTGAAACAGTTCGTGCATGAAGGCACGTGGTTGCTGATCATGAGCATCCTGTTGAGCATCGTGGTGCTGTTGTACCTTTTCCGGGGAAACCTCAATTTCCATCCGCGCAACAACGGCCTGAAACTGCTGGCCAAGGTGTGGATCGCGCAGAATTTCGTCCTGGGCATTTCCGTGTTCCTGCGCAACTGGCACTACATCTCCTTTCACGGGCTGGCATACAAACGCATCGGCGTGATCGTCTTCCTGGCCTTGGTGCTCATCGGTCTGCTCACCCTGTTCCGCAAGGTGCACGGGCGGCGCAGCTTCTACTACCTCGCCCGGGTGAACGGCTGGGCCTGCTTCGCCATGCTGGCAGGCCTCACCTTGGTGGATTGGGACAGCACCATCGTGCGCTACAACCTGCAGCACGTAAATCCGGGGGAGATCGACATCGACAACTACCTCGCCATGAGCGACAAGGTGCTGCCCCTGCTCTATGCCGACCTGGACAAGGTGGAGCTGCAAATGGCGCGGCACCGCGCCAATCGGGTGCGCTGGGTGGAACACTTGGACCCGGCGGAATTCCGCCAGCAGCTCGATGGACGGAGGAACCGCTTTGTTCACCGGATGGCACGGCAGACCTGGCAGGAAAGCAACCTCGCCGACCGGCGCACCATGGCGGCGCTGAAGGGCTTTGCCCAAAGCACAGCACCATGAATCCCGCAGACCTCCAATACGTGCGCCGCTGGTTGGCGCTCTTCATGGCGGCCCTGGTTCTCAGCGGCCTCACGGCCGTGCCTTTGGAATGGGGCACGGGCTGGCTGGCCACGGTCGTGGAACCCTGGGGCGATCCCTGGGCCGGCTGGGCGGCCCATGCCGCGGAAGCCGTGGCCCACGTAGGGTCCAGCTATCCCCTGCTCTTCTATGGCACCGATTGGCTGGCCTTTGCGCATGTGGTGATCGCGCTCGCCTTCATAGGCCCGTACCGGGAGCCGGTGCGCAACCGGTGGGTGGTGGAATGGGGGTTGTGGTGCTGCCTGCTCGTGCTGCCCTTGGCCTTCCTTTGGGCGCCGATGCGCGGCATTCCTTTTTTCTGGCGCTGCGTGGATGCTTCCTTCGGGGTGGTCGGAGCCCTGCCCCTATGGCTGGTGCTGCGGCGCATCACCCGCATGGAAGAAATACGCCCCGGACCAGCCGCATGAAACACAGGCGGAAAATGCGGGAGCTGTGGCTGGCCATGGGCTTGTTGACCGTTGCGGTGGTCGCGGCCTTTGCGCCGGATGACTACCTGCCGATGCTGTTTCGGGCCTTTTTACTGCCCACTGCCGCAGCCATGGCGTGCTGCGCCCTGTTGGCCGTGGTGCGCAAGGCGTATTGGGCGGGGCTCGCCGCAGGCTTTAGCGCCGCGCTGCTGCTCTCACAAATGGGGGCGGCACCAGCCCCGGAGATCCGGCCGGCCAACGGCAGTGCCCTGCGCGTTTTCCATATGAACGTGCTGCAACCGAACAGATCCTTCGACCAGGCCATTGCCCAGGCCTTGCAGAGCAATGCCGACGTGCTATCGGTGCAGGAGGTGGACCCGCGCTGGGCCGATGCCTTGGCCCGAAAATTGGGAAGCCGGTACCCGTACGTGCACCTCGAACCCCGCAGCAATTGCTACGGCATCGCGCTCTTCAGCAGGTTGCCGTTCACCGCGGTGCGGACCGTGATCATGGGCGGCTCACCCTTCATTGAAGCCCTGCTGGAAGTGGATCACCGGCCAGTGCGGCTGTGGGCCGTGCACGCCACCTCGCCCACATCGTACGGCCACTACCGCCGCCGCAACGAACAATTGGCAGAGCTGGCGGAACAGGTGGGCTGCGGCGATACGGCCACCATTGTGGTGGGCGACCTGAACGCCGTGCCCTGGGACCGTGCCTACCGCCGATTCTGCGCCAGCAGCGGCCTGCGCTCCACCACACCGGCCGGGCAGCGCACCTGGCCCGCCATGGGCCCGCTGGCGTTGATCCCGCTGGACCACGTGCTGCTGTCGCCCGGGCTGGCGCACGTTTCCCTGCGCACCGTGCCGATACCCGGCAGTGACCACCGTGGGCTGTTGGCGGAGCTGGCCTTTGTGCCCCATGTCCATTGATGCACCACGGTGCCCGTTGCGTTTGGTCCAGCATCAGTTTGGGCCCGGTAGTCACCGCTACGCGGAAATTTCCCGGCTTTGCTTGAACTGGAAATAGTCTCATTGGCCTACCGCAGAATATCCAAAGCGGCTTGGCGGGCTGCAAGCAGCCGTACTGGAGCGCTTCACGGAGACCATCGCGGGGCGGGAGCCCGGCAGATGGGCCAGGTGGTGCATGCTGCCGCCCCGGCTGGGCCGGGCCCTGGCCTACTACCATTTACGCATTCAAGGTCGGCCAAGAGATGCGCCGCGATCATTTCGGAGGACGATACGCGGAACAGGTTGCGCGGCGGTGCCTGCGGAACCTGTTCTGCGGAGAAGTCATCCGGAAAGAGGGCAAGTAGATCGGCCGATCTTGGATGCGTGGATGTGATAAAAGCAAGAACCCCCATTGCAGGGGGTCCGCTTGGATGCTGATGAGCCGTGTTCACGCCTGCGCCGGAGGCCCGCCGAAATTCATGGGGATCTCGGGCATCTCGCTCTCGCGAATGGTGCCGTGAACCGCTTCGAACTTGTGCACATTGTCCGCCAGGGCGTGCATGAGGCGCTTGGCGTGCTGCGGGGTAAGCAGCACGCGGGCCTTAACCTTGGCCTTGGGCACGCCGGGCATCACGCGCACGAAGTCGAGCACGAACTCCGAATTGCTGTGGGTGATGATGGCCAAATTGCTGTAGATGCCATCGGCCACCTCCTCGCTGATCTCGATGTTCAGCTGGTTGGGCCGGGCCTGGTTCTTTTCGTCTGCCATGGTTCTGTGCGTTGTTCGCCGCTACTGCACCGTTTGAGGGATGTGCGCCTCCCTGCCATGTAGGCCGGGAGGCGCTGTGGATCATTCCTCGATCTCCTGTTCGGCCAGCTTTGCGGCCATCAGGCGGGTGTATTCCTCCTTGCCGTACACCAGGTCCTTTTGGAAGGAACGCGTACCGGTACCGGCGGGGATCAGGTGGCCTACGATCACGTTTTCCTTCAGGCCCAGCAGTCCATCTTCCTTGGCGGCCACGGCTGCCTCATTGAGCACCTTGGTGGTTTCTTGGAAGGAAGCAGCACTGATGAAGCTCTCGGTCTGGAGCGAGGCGCGGGTGATGCCCATGAGCAACTGGCGGCTGGTGGCGGGGGTGGCCGGCCGTGTTTCCACGAGCTTGCCATCCTTGCGCTTCAGCACGCTGTTCTCGTCGCGGAGCTTGCGCATGGTGATGATCTGGCCCTCCTTCATGTTGGCGCTGTCACCGGCGCTGGTCACCACGAGCTTGTCGAACATGCCGTCGTTTTCCTCCATGAATTCGGCCTTCATCACGGCTTGGCGCTCCAAGAAGCGGGTGTCGCCCGGATCCTCGATCTCCACTTTGCGCATCATCTGGCGCACGATCACTTCGAAGTGCTTGTCGTTGATCTTCACGCCCTGCATGCGGTACACGTCCTGCACTTCGTCCACCAGGTATTCCTGCACGCGGGTGGGCCCTTGGATGTCCAGGATGTCGCCCGGGCTGATGGAGCCGTCGCTCAGGGGCTGGCCGGCCTTCACGAAGTCGTTTTCCTGCACCAGGATGTGCTTGCTCAGGGGCACGAGGTAGTACTTGTGCTCGCCGGTGCGGCTCTCCACGATGATCTCGCGGTTGCCGCGCTTGATCTTGCCGTAGGCCACGATGCCGTCGATCTCGCTGACCACGGCAGGGTTGCTGGGGTTGCGCGCCTCGAAGAGCTCGGTTACGCGGGGCAGGCCACCGGTGATGTCACCGCCCTTGCCGGAGCTGCGGGGGATCTTCACCAGGATGTCGCCGGCTTCCACCTTGGCACCGTCGTTCACCGAGATGTGCGCACCTACGGGCAAGGAGTAGCTCTTGACCTCCTCCTTGCTCTTGGCATCGAGGATCTTGATGGTGGGGTTTTTGCGCTTATCGCGGCTTTCCACGATCACCTTCTCGGTGAAGCCGGTCTGCTCGTCGATCTCTTCCCGGAAGGTGACGCTCTCCTCGATGCTCTCAAAGGCAAGCACACCGGAAAGTTCGGAGATGATCACGGCGTTGTAGGGATCCCACTGGCAGATCATTTCGCCCTTGGCCACTTGCTTCCCTGCTTTGGAGAAGAACATGGCGCCGTAGGGGATATGGCTGGTGGTGAGCACAATGCCGGTGTTGTTGTCCACAATGCGCATTTCGGCGCTGCGGCTGATGACCACCTCGGCATCTTCGCCGTTGCGGTCCTTCTTCTTCACGGTACGCAGCTCGTCGATCTCCAGCTTGCCATCGTATTTGGCCAGGATCTGGCTGTCCTCGGTGATCTTGCCGGCCACACCGCCCACGTGGAAGGTACGCAAGGTGAGCTGGGTACCGGGTTCGCCGATGGACTGGGCGGCGATCACGCCCACGGCCTCGCCATGCTGCACCATTCGGCCGGTGGCCAGGTTGCGGCCATAGCACTTGGCGCACACGCCGTGGCGCTGCTCGCAAGTGAGCACGCTGCGCACTTCCACCTCTTCGATGGGGCTGTTGCCGATGATGGCGGCGATCTCCTCGGTGACGTTTTCGCCGCTGGCGATGATGAGCTCACCGGTTTGCGGGTGCACCACATCATTCACCACGGTGCGACCGAGGATGCGGTCGCGCAGGGGCTCCACCACTTCTTCGTTCTTCACCAGGTCGGTGGCCACCAGGCCGCGCAGGGTACCGCAGTCGTCGGCGGTGATCACCACGTCCTGGGCCACGTCCACCAAGCGGCGGGTGAGGTAACCGGCGTCGGCGGTCTTGAGGGCGGTATCGGCAAGGCCTTTACGGGCACCGTGGGTGGATATGAAGTACTCCAGGATGGAAAGGCCCTCCTTGAAGTTGGAGAGGATGGGGTTCTCGATGATGTCCTGTCCGCCGCCGCTCTTTTGGGGCTTGGCCATCAGGCCGCGCATGCCGCTGAGCTGGCGGATCTGTTCCTTGGAGCCCCGGGCGCCGGAATCCATCATCATGTAGATGGAGTTGAAGCCCTGGTTGTCGCTCTTCAGGCGCTCCATCAACGCATAGGTGAGCTTGCTGTTGGTGTGGGTCCAGATGTCGATGGTCTGGTTGTAGCGCTCGTTGTTGGTGATCAGGCCCATGTTGTAGTTGGCCATCACCTCATCGGCCTCGGACCGCGCGGCGTTGATCAGCTTGTCCTTTTCGGCGGGGATGACCACGTCGGCCAGGTTGAAGCTGAGGCCGCCGCGGAAGGCGCTCATGAAGCCGAGCTCCTTGATGTCGTCCAGGAATTTGGCGGCTTTTGCCGTGCCGCTTTCACGCACCACGCGGCCGATGATGTCGCGCAGGGAGCGTTTGGTGAGCACCTCGTTGATGTAGCCCACTTCCTCGGGCACCACGGCGTTGAAGAGCACGCGGCCGGTGGTGGTTTCAATGAGGCTGGTATCGCCGTTGGGGCCGGTCCAGCGCACCTTGATCCAGGCGTGCATGTCCAGCATGCCTTCGTTGTAGGCGATGCTCACCTCCTCGGGGCTGTAGAACACGGTTCCCTCCCCTTTCACCGGGCGGTCCTTTTCGCTCTTGCGGCCCTTGGTGATGTAGTACAGACCAAGCACCATGTCCTGGCTGGGCACCGCGATGGGGGCGCCGTTGGCCGGGTTGAGGATGTTGTGGCTGGCCAGCATGAGCAGCTGGGCCTCGAGGATGGCGGCATGGCCCAAGGGCAGGTGCACGGCCATCTGGTCACCGTCGAAGTCGGCGTTGAAGGCGGTGGTGACCAAGGGGTGCAGCTGGATGGCCTTGCCCTCGATGAGCTTGGGCTGGAAGGCCTGGATGCCGAGGCGGTGCAGTGTGGGTGCCCGGTTGAGCAGCACGGGATGGCCTTTGATCACGTTCTCCAGGATGTCCCAGATCACGGGTTCCTTCTTGTCCACGATCTTCTTGGCGCTCTTCACGGTCTTCACGATGCCGCGCTCGATGAGCTTGCGGATGATGAAGGGCTTGTAGAGCTCGGCGGCCATGTCCTTTGGCAGGCCGCACTCGTGCAGTTTGAGGTCGGGCCCCACCACGATCACCGAGCGGGCGCTGTAGTCCACGCGCTTGCCGAGCAGGTTCTGGCGGAAGCGGCCCTGCTTGCCCTTGAGCGAATCGCTGAGGGATTTGAGCGGGCGGTTGCTTTCGCTTTTCACGGCGCTGCTCTTGCGGCTGTTGTCGAAGAGGCTGTCCACGGCCTCCTGCAGCATGCGTTTCTCGTTGCGCAGGATCACCTCCGGGGCCTTGATCTCCACCAGGCGCTTGAGGCGGTTGTTGCGGATGATCACGCGGCGGTAGAGGTCGTTGAGGTCGCTGGTGGCGAAGCGGCCGCCGTCCAGGGGCACCAAGGGGCGCAGTTCGGGCGGGATCACGGGCACCACCTTCACGATCATCCACTCGGGCTTGTTCTCGCGGCGGCTGTTTGCGTCGCGGAAGGCTTCCACCACATTGAGGCGCTTGAGGGCCTCGTTCTTGCGCTGCTGGCTGGTCTCGGTATTGGCCTTGTGGCGCAGGTCGTAGCTCAGGCTGTCAAGGTCCAAGCGGCGCAGCAGTTCGTGCAGGCCCTCGGCGCCCATCTTGGCGATGAACTTGTTGGGGTCGGTGTCTTCCAGGTACTGGTTGTCCTTGCCCACGGCCTCCAGGATGTCCAGATATTCCTCTTCGGTGAGGAAATCCAGGTATTGGATGGGCTCACCCTCTTTGTTGACGGTGCCTTGACCGGGCTGGATCACCACGTAGCGCTCGTAGTAGATGATCTGGTCGAGCTTTTTGGTAGGCAGGCCCAGCAGGTAACCGATCTTGTTGGGCAGGCTGCGGAAATACCAGATGTGTGCCACGGGCACCGTGAGCTGGATGTGGCCCATGCGCTCGCGGCGCACCTTTTTTTCGGTGACCTCCACGCCGCACCGGTCGCACACGATGCCCTTGTAGCGGATGCGCTTGTACTTTCCGCAGTGGCATTCGAAATCCTTCACGGGCCCGAAGATGCGCTCGCAGAACAAGCCGTCGCGCTCGGGCTTGTAGGTGCGGTAGTTGATCGTTTCGGGCTTGGTCACTTCACCGTGGCTGCGCTCGAGGATCTTCTCGGGGCTGGCCAAGCTGATGACGATCTTGTCGAACTGGCTCGACAGCTTCACTTCCTTTTTGATCATCGTCATGGTGCTCAGGCGTTGGGCTTGTTGAACAGGTCTGCTTCGCTCTCCAGGCTCACCTCCAGGGCAAGGCCGCGAAGCTCGTGCAGCAATACGTTGAAAGATTCGGGGATCCCGGGCAGCGGCAGGGGGTCGCCCTTTACGATGGCCTCGTAGGCCTTGGCGCGGCCGATCACATCATCGCTCTTCACGGTGAGGATCTCTTGGAGGATGTTGGCGGCACCGAAGGCTTCCAGGGCCCACACTTCCATTTCACCGAAACGCTGGCCGCCGAACTGGGCCTTGCCGCCCAAGGGCTGCTGGGTGATCAGGCTGTAGGGTCCGATGGAACGGGCGTGCATCTTGTCGTCCACCATGTGCGACAACTTGAGCATGTAGATCACCCCAACGGTGGCGGGCTGGTCGAAACGCACCCCGGTTCCACCATCGTAAAGGTAGGCTTTTCCGAAGCGGGGGATACCGGCCTCATCGGTCTGTGCGTTGATCTGGTCCACGGTGGCCCCGTCGAAGATCGGCGTGGCGTACTTGCGGTCCAGCTTCAGGCCGGCCCAGCCCAGCACGGTTTCGTAGATCTGGCCCAGGTTCATGCGGGAGGGCACGCCCAAGGGGTTGAGCACGATGTCCACCGGGGTACCGTCGGCCAGGAAAGGCATGTCGGCATCGCGCACGATCTTCGAAACGATGCCCTTGTTTCCGTGGCGGCCGGCCATCTTGTCGCCCACGGTGAGCTTGCGCTTGTTGGCCAAGTACACCTTGGCGAGCTTCATGATGCCGTTGGGCAGTTCGTCGCCGATGCTCACCTGGAAGTTCTTGCGCTTGAAGGCACCGCTGATGTCGCTGTGGCGGATGGTGTAGTTGTGGATGAGCTGGCGCACCAGTTCGTTGGTCTTCTTGTCGGCGGTCCAGTCCGTGGGGTCCACGGTGATGTAGTCCACCTTCTCGAGCACCTTGGAGCTGAACTTCACGCCTTTGCGGATCTGCTCCTCCTTGTACTTGTTGAAGACGCCGTTAGAGTTTTCGCCGCCGATCAGGGTCATCAGCTTTTCCACCAGGAGGTTCTTCAGGTCGGCCAGTTCCTTGGCTTCCTCCTTGGCGATCTGCTCAATGATGGCCTTTTCGTTGCCCTTGGTCTTTTTGTCCTTGACGGCACGGGCGAAGAGCTTCTTGTCGATCACCACGCCCTTGGTGCTGGGCGGGGCCTTCATGGAAGCGTCCTTCACATCGCCGGCCTTGTCGCCGAAGATGGCGCGCAGCAGTTTTTCCTCGGGGCTGGGGTCGGTTTCGCCCTTGGGGGTGATCTTGCCGATGAGGATATCGCCTTCCTTGACTTCGGCGCCGATGCGGATCAGGCCGTTTTCGTCGAGGTCCTTGGTGGCTTCCTCGCTCACGTTGGGGATATCGGCGGTGAGTTCCTCCTGGCCGCGTTTGGTGTCGCGCACCTCCATGATGTATTCATCGATGTGGATGGAGGTGAACATGTCCTCGCGGGCCACGCGTTCGCTGATCACGATGGCATCCTCGAAGTTGAAGCCTTTCCAGGGCATGAAGGCCACCACCAGGTTGCGGCCGATGGCCAGTTCGCCTTCGGCGGTGCTGTATCCTTCGCAGAGGGTCTGCCCGGCGGTCACCTTCTCCCCTTTCACCACCAAGGGGCGCAGGTTCATGCAGGTGCTCTGGTTGGTCTTCATGAATTTGGTGAGCTTGTACTCCTTCTCATCGCCATCGAAGCTCACCACGCGCTGGTCCTCGCTGCGCTTGTAATCGATGATGATCTTGCTGCTGTCCACGTACTTCACCACCCCGTCGCCTTCGGCAGTGAGCAGCACCCGGCTGTCGTGCGCCACGCGCTCCTCCAGGCCGGTGCCCACGATGGGGGCCTCGGGGCGCAGCAGGGGCACGGCTTGGCGCATCATGTTGGAGCCCATCAGGGCGCGGTTGGCGTCGTTGTGCTCCAGGAAGGGGATCAGGCTGGCGGCGATGGAGGCGATCTGGTTGGGCGCCACGTCCATCAGTTCCAGTTCCTTGGGCTCCACCACCGGGAAATCGCCCATCTGGCGGGCCTTCACGCGGTTGCTGCGGAACTCGCCCGTTTCGGCCACGTCGGCATTGGCCTGGGCGATCATCTTCATGTCCTCCTCCTCGGCGCTCAGGTAGATCGGGGCGGCCTTCAGGTCCACTTTGCCCTCCTTCACCTGGCGGTATGGGGTTTCAATGAAGCCCAGGTTGTTGATCTTGCTGTACACGCACAAGGAGCTGATCAGGCCGATGTTCGGGCCTTCCGGCGTTTCAATGGTGCAAAGCCGGCCGTAGTGGGTGTAGTGCACGTCGCGCACCTCGAAGCCGGCGCGCTCGCGGCTGAGGCCTCCGGGCCCGAGGGCCGAGAGGCGGCGCTTGTTGGTGATCTCGGCCAGCGGGTTGGTCTGGTCGAGGAATTGGCTGAGCTGGTTGGTGCCGAAGAAGGAGTTGATCACCGAGCTCAACGTTTTGGCGTTGATCAGGTCGGTGGGGGTGAACACCTCGTTGTCGCGCACGTTCATGCGCTCGCGGATGGTGCGGGCCATGCGGGCCAGGCCCACGCCGAACTGGCTGTGGAGCTGTTCGCCCACGGTGCGCACGCGGCGGTTGCTCAAGTGGTCGATGTCGTCCACGTCGGCCTTGGAGTTCACCAGCTCGATCAGGTAGCGGATGATGGCGATGATGTCCTCCTTGGTGAGCACGCGCACGCTGAGCTCGCTTTCCAGGCCCAGCTTTTTGTTGATGCGGTAGCGCCCCACCTCGCCCAGGTCGTAGCGCTGCTCGCTGAAGAAGAGCTTGTCAATGACGCTGCGGGCCGTTTCCAGATCGGGCGGCTCGGCGTTGCGCAACTGGCGGTAGATCACTTCCACGGCCTCCTTCTCGGAGTTGGAGGTGTCCTTCTGCAGGGTGTTGTAGATCAGGGCGTAGTCGGCGGCGTTCACCCCGGCCTTGTGCAGGATGATGGTTTTCGCCCCGCTCTCGGCGATCTGCTCCACGTGCTGTTCCTCCAGGATGGTCTCGCGGTCAATGAGCACTTCGTTGCGCTCAATGGAGACCACTTCGCCGGTGTCCTCGTCCACGAAGTCTTCTACCCAGCTCTTGAGCACGCGTGCGGCAAGCTTGCGGCCCACGGCTTCCTTCAAGGCGGCCTTGGTCACCTTGATCTCGTCGGCCAGGCCGAAGATCTCCAGGATCTGCTTGTCGCTCTCGAAGCCGATGGCGCGCAGCAGGGTGGTCACCGGCAACTTCTTCTTCCGGTCGATGTAGGCGTACATCACGCCGTTGATGTCGGTGGCGAACTCGATCCAGCTGCCTTTGAAGGGGATCACCCGTGCGCTGTACAGCTTGGTGCCGTTGGCGTGGCGGCTCTGGCCGAAGAACACGCCGGGGCTGCGGTGCAGCTGGCTGACGATGACGCGTTCGGCACCGTTCACCACGAACGATCCCTTGGGGGTCATGTAGGGGATCTGGCCCAGGTACACGTCCTGTACGATGGTCTCGAAATCCTCGTGCTCCGGATCGGTGCAATAGAGCTTCAGTTTGGCCTTCAGCGGCACGCTGTAGGTCAGGCCGCGCTCCACGCATTCGTCGATGCTGTAGCGGGGCGGATCAATGAAGTAGTCGAGGAATTCGAGCACGAACTGGTTCCGGGTGTCCGTGATGGGGAAGTTCTCCATAAAAACCTTGAAGAGACCCTCATCGGCCCGGTTCTCGGGCAGGGTCTCGATCTGGAAGAACTCTTCGAAGCTCTTGAGCTGGATGTCCAGGAAATCCGGATAATCAGCAGGAAGAACGGAGGAACCAAAGTCAATGCGCTTGTTGCTGCGCGAAAGGGGCTTCGTCTGGGCCATGATGGAAGTGCTGGGGAATTTTCGAGCGACCGACGACAATGCGTACCGTTGGGATCCCGGGTACGGCAGGAAGGGGAACAGCCCGTTAACGGGCAAAAGGACCCCGAGGGGCCGGGCCTCCGCACTTGTGGCGGACCACCCGGCCCTCGATGTCCTTCAGATCGGGGCGATCACTTGACCTCAACTTCTGCCCCGGCTTCGGTCAGTTGCTGCTTCAGGCTCTCGGCTTCCTCCTTGGAAACGCCTTCCTTCAGGGGCTTGGGAGCGCCGTCCACCAGTTCCTTGGCTTCTTTGAGGCCCAGGCCGGAGAGTTCCTTCACCAGTTTCACCACGGCGAGCTTGTTGGCGCCGCCAGCCTTGAGGATCACGTCGAAGCTGGTCTTGGCCTCGGCTTCGGTGGCTCCGCCACCGCCTGCCACGGGGCCGGCAATGGCCACGGCGGCTGCTGCGGGTTCGATCTTGTATTCGTCCTTGAGGTACTGGGCCAGTTCATTCACCTCTTTCACGGTGAGGCCTACGAGCTGATCGCCCAGGTTCTTGATGTCTGCCATCTTTTGGTTTTGTTACTTGCGGTTGTTGGGAAGCGGACTGTGCGTAACGCGTTGTTGGTGCGGCCGCCCGTAGGGGCGGCCGCCCGATGTGGTAATTAGGCTTGAGCGCGGCTTTCGAGGGCTTTCACCAAGCCGGCGATCTTGTGGCCGCCGCCGCCTTGCAGGGCGCTCACCACGTTCTTGATCGGGCTTTGGAGCAGGCCGATGATCTCACCGATGAGCTCTTCGCGGCCCTTGAGCTCGCTGAGCACCACCAGCTGATTGTCTCCGATGAAGACGGCCTCATCGATCCAGGCGCTTTTGAGCATCGGGCGTTCGTCCTTCTTGCGGAAGTCGCGGATCACCTTGGCGGGCACATTGCCCTTCTCGGCGAAGAGCACGGCGGTCTGGCCTTTCAGCGTGGGGAAAAGCTCGCTGTAGTTCTTGCCTTCCACGCGCTCCATGGCTTTGCGGAGCAAGGTGTTCTTCACCACCTTCATCCGCACGCCGCCCTTGTTGCAGGCGCGTCGGAGGTTGCTGGTGCTTTCGGCGGTCATGGAGCTGGCGTCGGTGAGATAGAGCACGTTGGCGTTCTCGATCTCGCCCACCAGTTGGGCGATGGCTTGGTCTTTTTCTGCGCGGGTTGCCATTGTTCTGCTTTCTTGTTTGGGGGCGTGGAGGCCACGCCTTGCCTGATGTTATCCCACCACGCGGGTATCCACTTTAATGCCCGGCCCCATGGTGCTGCTCACGGAAATGCTGCGGATATAGGCGCCCTTGGCGGTGCTCGGCTTGAGCTTCATCAAGGTCTGGAGCAGCTCGTTGGCGTTCTCGGAGAGCTTTTCGGCGGCGAACGAGGCCTTTCCGATCACGGCGTGTATCACACCGGCCTTGTCCACCTTGAAGTCGATCTTGCCGGCCTTCACTTCCTGGGTGGCCTTGGCCACGTCCATGGTCACGGTGCCCGTCTTGGGGTTGGGCATCAGGCCGCGGGGGCCGAGCACCCGGCCCAGCGCACCCACTTTGGCCATCACGTTGGGGGTGCAGATGATCACATCCACATCCGTCCAGCCGCCTTTGATCTTTTCCACGTATTCATCCAGGCCGGCCATGTCCGCGCCGGCGGCCATGGCTTCCTCGCACTTGGCGGGGTCGGCCAGCACCAGCACGCGCACCGTGCGGCCGGTGCCGTGGGGCAGGCTCACGGTGCCGCGCACCATTTCGGTGCTCTTCTTGGGGTCTACGCCCAGGCGCACGGCGATGTCCACCGTGGCATCGAACTTCGTGGTGCTGGTCTTCTTCACCAGGTTGGTGGCTTCCAGCAGGTCGTATGCCTTGCTGGCATCATACAGGGCTGTGGCAGCCTTGCGTTTTTTGGTCAATTGTGCCATGGCTTCCGGTTAGTTAAGCGGGCTCTCGCCGGTTACGGTGATGCCCATGGAGCGGGCCGTGCCGGCCACCATGCTCATGGCGCTCTCCAAGGTGAAACAGTTCAGGTCGGGCATTTTGTCCTCGGCAATGGCCTTCACCTGCTCCCAGGTTACGCTGCCCACCTTGTCGGTCTGCGGTACGCCGCTGCCCTTCTTGGCTTTGGACATCTCCAGCAGCTGCACGGCCGCCGGCGGGGTTTTGATGATGAAGTCGAAGGACTTGTCCGCATACACGGTGATCACCACGGGCAGCACCTTGCCGGCCTTGTCCTGCGTGCGGGCATTGAACTGCTTGCAGAACTCCATGATGTTCACTCCTTTGGCGCCCAATGCGGGGCCTACCGGGGGGGCGGGGTTCGCCGCGCCTCCTTTTACCTGGAGCTTTACCAGCCCCGTGATCTCCTTTGCCATGCTTCTGGTTTTATGTCCTGTTTAACGCCTTCGTTGTGTTGGCTCGGACGGTTGGTTTCTCTTGCCGGTCACGGATCGCGATCCGCCTTTACACTTCTTTTTCCACTTGCATGAAGCTCAGTTCCAGCGGGGTCCTTCTTCCGAAGATCTTCACCATTACCTTGAGCTTCTTTTTCTCCTCGTTGATCTCCTCGATGGTACCGTTGAACCCGTTGAACGGCCCGTCGATCACCTTCACGCCTTCTCCCACGTGGTAGGGGTTGTAGGGTGATTCCTCGGCATCGGCCAGTTCGTCCACCGTGCCCAGGATGCGGTTCACCTCGCTCTGGCGCAAGGGAACCGGATCGCCGCCTTTCTCGGCTCCCAGGAAGCCGATCACGTTGGTGATCTGCTTGAGGGTGTGCGCGGTTTCGCCGCTCAGGTCGGCTTCCAGCAGCACGTAGCCGGGGAAGAAGTTGCGCTCCTTGCTCACCTTCTTCCCTTCGCGGATCTGGTAGAACTTCTCCATGGGGATCAGCACCTGGGCGATGTAGTGGCCTAGGTTGGAGCGGCGGATCTCCGCGTCGATCAGCTCCTTCACCTTCTTCTCCTTCCCGCTTACCGCACGAAGGACGTACCATTTTTTATTGCTGGTGGCTACGCTCATCCTTAGTGCCCCATGAATTTGTACAGGAAACCCAGGATCCCCTTCCAGAAATTGGTGTTGCCCATGTTGTGCACGCCGAAGATGAAATCCATCAGGAAGATGAGCAGCGCCACGATCAGGGTGGAGATGAGCACCAGGATCGAACTGCTCTGCAATTCCTTCCAGGTGGGCCAGCTCACCTTGTTGACGAGCTCATTGTAGCTTTCGCTCAGGTATGTTTTGAAGCTTGCCACTGTTGATCGCTTTAGCACGGGAGGCAGGAATCGAACCCGCAGCCTACGGTTTTGGAGACCGTCGCTCTACCAATTGAGCTACTCCCGTTCGTTCCTTGTTCCGGTGCGTTCACCTTTCGGCGGCAAAGGCCGTTCCGCGGTTGCGGAACGGCCCTGCCGCCCAGGGTGGAGGGTTGCTTACTTGATGATCTCGGTCACCTGGCCGGCACCCACGGTACGCCCACCCTCGCGGATGGCGAATCGCAGGCCCTTGTCCATGGCGATCGGCACGATCAGTTTCACGGTGATGGTCACGTTGTCGCCGGGCATCACCATTTCACGGCCGGCCTCCATGGTGATCTCGCCGGTCACGTCCGTGGTGCGGAAGTAGAACTGCGGGCGGTACTTGTTGTGGAAAGGGGTGTGGCGGCCGCCCTCCTCTTTCTTCAACACGTAGATCTCCCCTTTGAACTCGGTGTGCGGGGTGATGCTGCCGGGCTTGGCGATCACCATGCCGCGGCGGATCTGGTTCTTTTCAATGCCGCGCAGCAGCAGGCCCACGTTGTCGCCGGCCTCGCCGCGGTCGAGCAGCTTCTTGAACATCTCCACGCCGGTGCAGGTGCTGGTGAGCTTCTCCTCCTGCATGCCGATCACTTCCAAGGGGTCGCCGGTCTTCACCACGCCCAGCTCGATGCGGCCGGTGGCCACGGTACCGCGGCCGGTGATGGAGAACACGTCTTCCACGCTCATCAGCAAGGGCTTTTCCACATCGCGCGGGGGGATGGGGATCCAGTTGTCCACGGCCTCCATCAGGGCCATCACGGTATCCACCCATTTGGCTTCCCCGTTCAGGGCGCCCAGGGCGCTGCCGCGGATCACCGGGGTGTTGTCGCCGTCGTACTCGTAGAAGGAGAGCAGCTCGCGGATCTCCATTTCCACCAGGTCGAGCAGTTCGGCGTCATCCACCAGGTCCACCTTGTTCATGAACACCACGATCTTGGGCACGCCCACCTGGCGGCCCAGCAGGATGTGCTCACGGGTTTGGGGCATGGGGCCGTCGGTGGCGGCAACCACCAGGATGGCGCCGTCCATCTGGGCGGCACCGGTCACCATGTTCTTCACGTAGTCGGCGTGGCCGGGGCAATCCACGTGGGCGTAGTGCCGGTTGGCGGTGGAATACTCCACGTGGGAGGTGTTGATGGTGATACCACGCTCTTTTTCCTCGGGCGCATTGTCGATGGAATCGAAGCTGCGTGCCTCGGAGAGGCCCTTGTCGGCCAGCACCTTGGTGATGGCGGCGGTCAGGGTGGTCTTGCCGTGGTCAACGTGGCCGATGGTGCCGATGTTGAGGTGCGGCTTGGTGCGTTGGTAGGTTTCCTTTGCCATGGGTATCCTTATGGGTGATTGTGGTCGGTTGGTGTTGCTCTGTTCACGTTTGGTCCGGGTTGGTGCCCTTCCTTTCTGTACGTGCCTGTGCCGGCTGCTGCTGATGATCGGGCCTGGTTGCCCAGGCCTGGAGCCTTTGGCGGGAATTGAACCCGCGACCTCTTCCTTACCAAGGAAGTGCTCTACCTCTGAGCTACAAAGGCCTTTGTATTGTCGTTGGTGCCGGGGCCCCTGGAAGCGGGGCCATGGCGGTAGAGCGGGAGACGAGATTCGAACCCGCGACATTCAGCTTGGAAGGCTGATGCTCTACCAACTGAGCTACTCCCGCTTGGTATCCGGTACCGGTGGCCCGGTGATGGCTCCGTGAGAAATGGTGGGGAGAGCAGGATTCGAACCTACGAAGTCGTAAGACAGCAGATTTACAGTCTGCCCCCGTTGGCCGCTTGGGTATCTCCCCATGGTCCTTTCACGGAGCCAATGAAGGGACTCGAACCCCCGACCGGCTGATTACAAATCAGCTGCTCTACCAGCTGAGCTACATTGGCGTGTACAGCAAGGAAAAGAACACTTCCGGCCCGCTTCCGGAGCATGCATACCCCCGGAATTGGGCCTGCAAATGTATACAAAAGGCTGAAGCCACCAAATACAAGCGGCCGTGATCTGCATCACGGCCGCCGTTAAAGGTTGAAAACGCCCGCTGGGCGCGGGTTAGCAGGTGTCAGCGCACTTCGCGCATTTTCGCCTTGTCCTTCTCCACCTGGTTGCGCAGGGCCTCAATGGTGTTCACGGCGGCCTCCTCGAAGCTGGTGGCGCGCCGCTTGGCAAAGAGGTCGTTGCCCGGCACATTGAGGCGGATCTCCACGTGCTTGTTTTCCGGGCGCTCGCCGTCGGGGCCCACGCGCAAGGTGACATCCCCGGAGAGGATGCTGTCATGGAACAGGGTGAGCTTGGCGAGCTTCTCCTTGATGAAGTCCACCAGTTTGATGTCGGCGTCGAAATGGAGGGAATGCACGTTCACGTTCATGGCAGGAAAGTGTTTTTAAAGGTGCGAGGGTTCTTCGGGCCCGCCGCGCGGATGGGCCTGGCGGTGGGCTTGCTTGAGCTTCTCAATGGTATTGTGCGTGTACACCTGGGTGGCCGCCAGGTTGGCATGGCCCAGCAGTTCCTTTACGGCGTTGAGGTCCGCGCCATGGTTGAGCAGGTGGGTGGCGAAGGTGTGGCGCAACACGTGGGGGCTTCGTTTATCCTGGGTGGTGACCGCACTAAGGTAATGCTTCACCAAGGATTGTACGGTGCGCCTCGGCAGCGGGTTGCCATCGGTGTTCAGGAACAGGGCACTGCCGGTTGCCGGCCCCAACGCGGCCCGTGCCGGCAGATACACCTGCAACAACTGCACCAGCGGCGCGGCCAAGGGAATGATGCGCTCCTTGTTGCGCTTGCCCAGTACGCGCACCGTTCCGCGCGCCAGGTCGAGGCTGGAAGGGGTCAAGCCGGTGAGCTCGGCCAAGCGCATGCCCGTTCCATAGAGCAGCTCCATGACCAGCTTGTCCCGCAAGCCCGTGAATCCTTCCGGCCAGGTCAGCTGGTCGAACAATTGCGCCATGCTGCGCTCGGGCACGAACTCCGGCAGGCGTTTGGGTGTTTTCGGCGGTGTGATCAAGGCCGTGGGGTCCCGGTCCAAGGCACCCACGGTGCGGGCAAAGCGGTAGAAGGCCCGCAACGCACTGAGCTTGCGGTTCACCGTACGGGCCCCTACCCCGCCTTCCATCAAGGCCATCATCCAGGCGCGTACCGCCCTGCCATCGGCTTGGGCCAAGCCGTCCACTGCGCAAGCTTGCCGGAGGTATTGGGCGAACTGGCCCAGGTCGCGCCGGTAGGCCTGCACGGTAAGCGGGCTGGCACGCTGCTCATAGGCCAGGTGTTCCAGGAAGCGATCAACCATGTGCGGCGCGGGTGTACATGCAAAAAAGGCGAACGGACCGGGCGGTCCGTTCGCCTGCAAAGGCTTGTTCTCTACAACGGGCTGGTGAAAGCAGGCTTACTGCTCCCCCCCGTAGGTCTCCAGCTTGTACACGGCGCGCAGCTTTTCCACGCGGCGTTCCACGGAAGGCTTGGTGAAATACTGGCGGCGGCGCAGTTCGCGCAGCTTGCCCGTGCGGTCGAACTTCTTCTTGAACTTCTTCAACGCCTTGTCGATGGGCTCGCCTTCCTTCACCGGGATGATCAGCATGTTGCTTTTTTCTGAATGGGGGTGCAAATATAGTGATCCTTCCGATCGGTGCAAGAACCATGCATTGCCCGGTGAAAGGCAGGTCCTGGTTTCCCGCTACAGGTTCCCGGCCCGACGGTTGATGGCGCTCATTCACGCAAAATATCCCGGCTGATCACCAGCTTTTGGATCTCGCTGGTGCCTTCGCCGATGGTGCAGAGCTTGCTGTCGCGGTAGAATTTCTCCACGGGGAAGTCCTTGGTGTAGCCGTATCCGCCGAAGATCTGCACGGCGTCGGTGCTCACCTGCACGCTCACTTCACTGGCGTAGTACTTGGCCATGGCGCCCTCCTTGCTCATGCGCTGGCCCTTGTTCTTAAGGTCGCTGGCGCTGCGGATCAACAGCTCGGCGGCTTCGATCTTGGTGGCCATGTCGGCCAGTTTGAAGCTGATGGCCTGGAACTCGGAGATCGGCTTCCCGAACTGGTGGCGCTCCTTGGCGTAGGCCACGCTGGCATCCATGGCGCCCTTGGCGATGCCCAAGGCCAATGCCGCAATGCTGATGCGGCCGCCGTCCAGCACCTTCATGGCCTGTTGGAAGCCCTCCCCCACCTGGCCCAGCACGTTCTCTTCCGGGATGCGGCAGTCCTGCAGGATAACTTCGGCGGTTTCGCTGGCGCGCATGCCCAGCTTGTTCTCTTTTTTACCGGCCAGCAGGCCCTTGGTGCCGCGTTCCACCACAAAGGCGGTCATGCCGTGGCTGTCGAGCGGTTCACCGGTGCGGGCCATCACCACCATCACGTCGCTGCTGATGCCGTGGGTGATCCAATTCTTGGTGCCATTGAGCACCCACTCCTTGCCTTCCTTGCGGGCGGTGGTGGCCATGCGCATGGCATCGCTGCCGGTACCGGCCTCGGTAAGGGCCCATGCGCCGAGCCATTCGCCGGTTGCCAGCTTGGTAAGCCACTTCTTCTTCTGGGCATCTTTGCCGAAGTACATGATGTGGCCCGTGCAGAGCGAGTTGTGCGCGGCCACGCTGAGGCCCACGCTGCCACATACGCGCGCCACCTCCACGATGGTGTCCACGTATTCGTGGTAGCCCAGGCCGGCCCCGCCGTATTCCTCGGGCACCAGCACGCCCAGCATGCCCGCCGGGCCGAAGTGCTGTTTGAACAGGTCGATGGGCATGTGCTGGCGCTCGTCCCAATCCATCAAATGCGGCCGCAATTCGCGTTGAACCAGGTCGCGCACGGCCTGGGCGATCATTTGTCCGTTTTCAGAAGTGCTGAATTCCATGTCTTGTTGAATAGTTGCCCTTGGGGGAATTTGAGAATGAACGAGGCTGCAAAGTAAACCGCTCCGAGCGCACCCGGAAGCAAGCTTCCGCTCCGGATCATTCGTCAATGGTGAGGTAGGCGGCCATGCGCAGGCGGATGCTGTCGGTGACCAGCACGCAACCGGAGATCTCATCCACGGTCCTGAACGGACCATGCTGGTCGCGGTAGGCCAGGAGCGCACGGGCCACCTTCCAGCCCATGTAGGGGTGCGGGCCGAGCTCCTCCACCGTGCAGGTGTTCAAGTTGAAAGTTCGCGCAAGGCTTGGGTCCACCGTGAGCCTGCTTTTCAGCTCGAAGACTGCATCGGGCTTGTTGCGCAGGATGGGAACTTCCTGCAACTGGTTCAAGCTGGTGTATCCGCCCAGGCGGTCGCGGTAGCGCAGGATGCTGCGGGCAAAGGCCGGCCCGATGCCGCGCACGGCCACCAGCGCGGTGGAATCCGCCTTGTTCAGCTCCACCAGGCTGGTTGCGCCCCTGTTGTCCGGCCATGGTCGCCGTGAACCGCTGCTGTCGTCCGGCCATTTCCCGGGCTTTGCTTCATGGGGTGCTTTGCCCGAGGGGAGCTGGTCGGGCAGCAAGATGTAGGGTTCCCACCGGGCAAACAGGTCCGGGTCGATCACACGCATGCGTGCCAAGTCGGCCTTGGTGCGAAATCGTCCGCCGCGGGATTCGTAACGGTGGATGGAGGCGGCCTGGCGTTCGCTCAAGCCAAGCAGCAGCCACTGGTCCGTCGGCAATCCGTTGGGGTCAAAGCGGAAGAGCCGCACTTCGTCCTCCGGTTGTTGCCTTCGGTCTTCGGCCCGGCCGGTGGAATCGCGCATGGACGCCCATACCACGCGGATGGCTTCACGATCGGCGAGCATCGGCGGGCGGATCCATTGTTCCCATGTGACCCAGGCGGCGGCCACCAAGCACAGCGCCAGCACGATCACAAATGCCGAGCGTTCGCCCTTGTGCATGGCGAAGAGGTCCTTGAGCTCCTCCCGCCAGTTCCTATGTTGTCTTCGGCGCGCCATGCGCCGTGAAGCTATGCTTCCAGTTGATCCCGCAAAATGGCGAGGCCTTCCTCAAAGCCGCGCGGGGCATAGCCCAGCTCGCGGCGGGCCTTGTCCAGCACAAAGCCGGTAACGGGCGGACGCTTGGCGGGCTGGCCCAGGCTGTCGCTTTTCACCGGCGTTACCCCCGTGGTGGGCAGCTTGAAAAAGGCGCCCACGCGCTGCACCAGTTCCAGGATGCTCATGCCGTCCGGGCCACTGAGGTGAAAGATGCCCGTGGCCTGCTGCTTGGCGATGCGGATACAGCCATCGGCCAAATCCTCGGCCAAGGTGGGCATGCGCCACTGATCGTCCACCACGCTGATGGGGGTGCCTTTTTCCAGCGCACCCTTCGCCCAGAGCACCACGTTGCTCCGGCTCAACCCCTTCGCAATGCCGTACACAATGATGGTGCGGGCAATGGCCCAACGCTCCAACCCGGCCTGCTGCACCAGGCGCTCGCCGTCCAACTTGCTGTGGCCGTAGATGCTCAACGGGGCGGGCCGGTCCTCTTCCTGGTACGGGCCGTGCTTTCCATCGAAAATGAAGTCGGTGCTGAGGAAGATGAAGTGGCTGCCGTGCCGTTTGGCGGCCTGCACCAAGTGTTCGGTAGCGGTGACGTTCTGCAGCTGGCAGGCTGCGGGGTCCAGCTCACAAGCATCCACGTTGGTCATGGCGGCGGTGTGGATCACCACCTGCGGGCGGAAGGCGTCAAAGGCCGCGTCCACGGCTGGCTGCTGGGTGATGTCCACGGAACGGTAGCGCGTGCCCAATTGATCCACAGTTCGGTCCTCCCCGCGTGAAGTGGCCAGCAGTTCCACGTCGGTATCGTTGCGCAGTGCAGCAATCAGTTTCTGGCCCAGCAGGCCGTTGCTTCCGGTGATGTGGATGCGCATGGCGGGCGAAGGTAGGAGCCGCTGTGAATGCAGGTGGTAGGTGGTAGGTGGTAGGTGGCATGATTGAATGGGGACCGCATAGGCGCCAAGCGATCCGTTTCGTGTGAATGCCCTGGAATCGAACCCGGCCGCAACTGGCGTGTACCGGGTGGTAATTCCAACCACATCCGCCCACCATGCGATCCATTGTGCTTTTCCTCTCTACCCTCCTCTACTCCGCGCTCTGCGCACAATCCATCAGCGGCAACCTCAACGCGGGCACTGGGAGCGCCAGCTTGGGCTACGGCAATGTGGACATCTACCGCGGCGACAAGTTGGTAGCCTCGGTGCTTACCGACCGCTACGGCAACTTCAACGTCCGCCTGGACACCGGCCTGTACCGCTGCGTGGTGAGCTACGACGGCTACGTGAGCAGCACGAAGACCGTGCGGGTGAAGGCCGACGAGAAGGTGGACTTTGCCGTGGCCAAGGAAACCGGCACGCCGAAAGGTGCCGCCCTTACCAACGAGAGCAAAGTGATGACCACCTACTCCATGGCGGACGCCGCGCCGGATTACGGCCGCCATGCCCGCACAAGTGGCGGGGAGTTCGCCCCCGCAAACGCTTCGTGGCCCGGCACATTCAACTCCCGCACCACAGGCGCGTCCGAGGGCGTGCTCACCGCCGGTGAGGTGAATGATTTCGCCAAGTGGCAACAATGGACGGATCTCTCGGCCGAGGCCCTGTCCGGCTTGCGCAAGGCGTGGGGCATGGCGCCCAACGGCCGCTACACCCTGGCCCTGCAAACGCCGCAGGGCCTGCCCTTGACCGATGCACACGTACGGCTTGTGCATGGAAGCGATGTGCTCTACCAGGCGCACACCGACAACACGGGGAAAGCCGAGCTCTGGGCCTCGCTGGATGCGCTGGACACCTCGGAACGGGAGCGCTTGCAGCTGCACGTGGAATACGGAGGGCGGAGCTTCCGTGTGGAGGATGCGCAACCCTTCACCCGGAAGGTGAACCGCTTGGTGGTAGACATGCCGTGCGGCCCGAGCGAGGCCGTGGACGTGGCATTCTTGGTGGATGCCACCGGCTCCATGCAGGACGAGATCGACTTTTTGAAGGCGGAGATGAATGACATCATCTACCGCAGCAAGCGCATCGGCGACCAGCTCAGCTTCCGCTTCGCCAACGTATTTTACCGCGACGCGGGCACCAATGATGAATACACCACGCGCAGCATGGACTTCACGCCGGTGCTCTCCACGGCGGTGAACTTCATTTCGGCCCAGCGCGCCGACGGCGGCGGTGATACGCCGGAGGCCGTGGAGATCGCCCTGGACAGCGCGATCAACGGCCTTTCGTGGAGCACCACCGCCCGTGCGCGGATCCTCTTCTTCGTGCTGGACGCGGGGCCGCACCTCACCCCGGCGGTGAAGCAGCGCATGCGCGAACTGGCGGCACAGGCAGCAGCCAAGGGCATCCGCATCGTGCCGGTGGCCGCCAGCGGCACGGACAAGGGCACCGAATACCTGATGCGCAGCTTGGCCTTGGCCACCAACGGCAGCTACACCTTCCTCACCGACCACAGCGGTGTGGGGCGGCCGCATACAGCTCCCAGCACGGACAAGTTTGAAGTGGAAAAACTGAACGGCCTGCTGGTGCGCATCCTGAAAAGCTTCACGTACATGCCCGATTGCCAACAGCAGCTCCCCGAACTGGCGTTGGACTATCCGGATTCCACGGTGCAAGCGCCCCTTTCCTCCGACAGCACCACGGCCATTCCCGAAGGAGGCCCGGGGCAAGCCACACTTCGGTGGAGCTACTGGCCGAACCCGACCTCCGGCTTGGTGAACATCACGGCGGATGCGGAGATCCCCGAGCTCTACATCACCGACCTCAGCGGTAAGGTGCTGCAAGTGATGAAGGGACTGAAGGACGCGCGCACCATGCAGATCGACCTCAGCGCTTATGCCACCGGCATCTACCTTATCCGCTATCCGTACGGCAGCAATTGGTTCAGTGGCAAGGTGGTGCTGCAGCGAAGTTGACGCGAAGCAGGTCAAGGGGGCTCACGCGAAGACGCAAGGCGCCAAGAATGCCGGGCAACCGCCAAGACGCCAAGCACGCCAAGGGGATCACGCGAAGGCGCGAAGAGTGCGAGGTTACCGCCAAGACGCCAAGTGCGCCAAGGGGCTCACGCAAAGACGCGAAGGCGCCAAGAATGCGAGGTTACCGCCAAGACGCCAAGTGCGCCAAGGGGCCCACGCGAAGAGGCGAAGTGCGCCGGAATGGAGTGTAGCCAACAGCCTGCCGCTAGTTCTTCTGCGGCATTGGTCCGCGCAGGTGGATCACCAAGCCGTTGAGGAAGTTGCGCAGCACCTGGTCGCCGGCCTCCATGTACTTGGGATGGTCTTCCTTTCGGAACAGGTCGTTCACCTGGCTGGTGGTCATGTGGAAATCCACCAAGGCGAGGATCTTCACGATGTCGGTGTCGTGGAGCTTGAGGGCCACGCGCAGCTTTTTGAGGATGTCATTGTTGGTCATCCCCGGTTCACCATTCCCAAACGGTGCTGCGCCGTTGGAAGGGCCGCTTGATCCGCTCCTTGTGGTGGAGCACGAAGGCCATCACCAGGTAGGCCACGATGTTCAGGCCCGCCGTGGCAAAACCCAAGTAGATGAAGCTGAGCCGCACCTGTTCCGTTTTGATGTTGAGCTTGTGGGCCCACCATTCGCACACGCCGAAGGCATGGTGCTCAAAGTAGGTTTTGATGCGGTCGATCATGGTTTTGAGGGGTGCAATTTAGTAAGCCAACGATGGTTGGAACGAAGGGGGTGGATCGTGGCGGGCATGGTGCCGGGTGTAGGGCATAGTTCGTAGGGCATAGTTCATAGGGCATAGTTCGTAGGGCATAGTTCGTAGGGCATAGTTCGTAGGGCATGGATCGTGGTATGCCACTCACCATGCCCTACGAACTACAAACTATGCCCTGTCCACCCCTTTATGCAGCTGCACGCCGATGGCGCAAACCAGGCAGCGGTGCTCCGTGCAATAGCGGTTGCGCAGCTCGATCAGGGCTTGGCTTTGGCCTGCGGAAGTGGCTGGCACACCCACGGAGGCCCATTCGCGCAGAATGGCATTGCGCTCGGCGGGAAGGTGTTCCAGCAGGGCCAGCGCACGATCTTCCCACGGCTGGTGCCCGCGGATGCGGCCCAAGGCGAAGAGATAGGGCACGATGCTGTTGATGATCAGGCCGTCCGCCGAGCTGCGGCCGAAGCGCTTGCTGCTTGGCGCACCCGGTTTGCCGAAGCGATAGTGATCATTCCAGTAGCCGTGGGGCTGCACCTCCAGCAGGGCTTGCACCGGTGCGGGTTCATCGTGGACCAGCAAGTCGTCATAGCCGTGCTTGGAGGTGGTGAGCAGTGCCGCCCACTGCGCCAGGCGCACCGTGGGGAAATTGGGCGGACGCAGGCGGCCGAAGTTCCACGCGGCGCACGGTACGGGCCTGAGGCCGTGCAGCTTGGCCAACCAACGGTATTCCTGCTGCAGCGCCAGCGGATGTTCTTCCTCGAACGCTCCTTCCAAAAAGCCCGCCTGACCAAAGAGCAATGCTTCCACCCGGCGGGGATCATCGCGGTATTTGAGCAGCAGCTTCAGCGGCAACGCTTGCGCCAGCATGGCGAAGGGTTCGGCGTTCACCGGGCCGCCCAGGGCCTTGAGCAGCATGTGGTGCAGGGTTTCGGTGGCATCGTTGCCCAAGCGGCGGTATACGGCCTCCACTTCCTTGGCCTTCCTTTCCAAGCGCTCCACCAGCAAGCGTTCCTGCCAAAGCCGGATGCGGGCCGGGTCCACGCCGTGCAGATGCGGTGCGCAGGGCACGGTGCGCCTGGCGGTCATCAACTCTTGGTGCAGGTGAAGGTTCCGCTCGTCAATGCGGCCGC
Source organism: Flavobacteriales bacterium (assembly GCA_020852835.1). Lineage (GTDB taxonomy): Bacteria > Bacteroidota > Bacteroidia > Flavobacteriales_F > PHOS-HE28 > PHOS-HE28. Next base: position 78,245 of record JADZAC010000065.1, on the reverse strand, counting down.
GCAGTTCCACGGTGGGCAGGCAACGCCCAACCTGTGTTTGAATAGCGCCATCGTGCCGGTACACGGTGTGCAGCACCACGTTGTTGTACGCGGGATCGTGCTGGTGCCCGTGGGCGTTCCAATCACTGCTGCGCAGGTGTACCTCCACGTTGCCCGCCCACTCCTGCCCGCCGATGCGCACGCGGGCATCGCGCAGGTCCGGCCCGCCGTTCAACTGGATGCGCCCGGGGTGCAACACTTCCAACGGCTCCGCCTCCGTGGTGCGCAGCTCATGGGCATCATACAGGCCCGCTTCCCAGATGAACTGCAGCAGGTCTTCGCCGTAGGGAAAGGCGGGGTCGAGCAACAGGTCCGTTGCACCTGTTTCCACATGCTCCCGGGTAGTCGTGGCTTCCGTGTGCTCCATGCCGGTTTTTTCGTCATGCCTCCGGTGATCAAGGTAGGGAATAGTTCGTGGTTCGTGGCGAAGAGGGGCCGGACGCAGCGAGCAGGCGGCAGTGGGCAGGCGGCAGTGGTCAGGCGGCAGGAAGCAGTGCGCACCCCGCAACTCCACGCCGCTGACAACTACGAACTACGCCCTACGAACTATTCCCCGATCCAGCAACGCCGCCTCCATGACCCGTTGCAGCCCTTCGGCCGCTTCACGCGCCTTGGTGATCGCTTCCGCTTGCTTGCCGGCGTACAAGATGCCGCGTGAGGAGTTGATCAACAGGCCGCCGTCCTTGGTCATGCCAGCCTGAAGTACGGCTTGGAGGTCACCGCCTTGGGCGCCTACGCCGGGCACAAGGAAGAAGTGCTCCGGGGCTATGGCCCTGGCCTGTTTCAGCAATTCGGGCCGGGTGGCGCCGGTCACGAACATCAGCTCGTGCGGGCCGCCCAGCTCGGCCGTGCGCTTCATCACGCGCTCAAAAAGCCGTTGGCTACCGTCTTCCACCGGCAGGAACTGGAAATCCATGGCTCCCTCGTTGCTGGTGACGGCCAGCACGATGGCCCACTTGCCCGGGCGGCCCAGGAAAGGCGTGATGCTGTCGCCGCCCATGTACGGGGCTACGGTAATGGCGTCGAACTCCAAGTGGTCAAAAAAGGCCTCGGCGTACTTGCGGGCGGTGTTGCCGATGTCGCCGCGCTTGGCATCGGCGATGATGAAACAATCGCCTACGCTGCGGATGTAGGCCACGGTGCTTTCCAGGTCGCGCCAGCCGGCCGCGCCGTTCGCTTCATAAAAGGCCAGATTGAGCTTATAGGCCACCGCGGCGTGGTGCGTGGCTTTGACGATGGCGTGGTTGTAGGCCCGGATGGGATCATGCAGCTCGCGGAACGGTGCGGGCAACAGGTGCAATTCGGTGTCCAAGCCCACGCACAGCAGGCTGCGTTTCTGCTTGATGATGCGGATCAGGTCCTCGCGCTTCATGGCCGGTTCACGGTGATCGGGCCGCAAAGGACGGCAATACCGGGCAACTTGCCACAACAGACCGGGGCGCGCATCCTGCCCACCCGCCTACATTTGGCCGCCATGGCAGGCACCCTGCTCGCATGCGGCTATGCCGCCCTGTTCCTGCTGCTGATCCGCAAGCTCAGGTTCTTCCAAGTGCCCGGCCTTGGCAACCGCGCCATTGGCGGCCTTTTCCTGCTGAAGGTGGCCGCCGGCACCGCGCTCTGGGCGGTGTACACGTACCACTATACCGATCGATCCACGGCGGACATCTTCAAGTTCTTCGACGACGGCAACGTGATGTTCAGCGCCTTGCCGGACTACCCGATGGACTATTTGCGGATGGTGACCGGCATCGGCAATGATGCCCCCCGCTTTGATGAGCGCTACTACTCGGCGATGAACAATTGGTACCGGCGCTGGGACACCGGCTATTACAACGATGCCCACACCATGATCCGCTACAGCGCGCTCGTGCGGATCTTCTCCTTCGGCGTGTACCATGTGCACACGGTCTTCACGGCGTTCCTGTCCTTGGTTGGCTTGGTGGCGTTGTACAAAACCTTCATCGGCTTCGTCCCGGGCTTGGGGCGGGCGCTGGCATGCGGCCTGTTCCTGTGGCCCAGTGTGCTCTTCTGGGGCAGCGCCCCCATCAAGGAAGCCCTCTTGTTCTTCGGCCTGGGCTTGTTCCTGTGGCAGTTGTTCCGCAGGATGGATGCCCCCCTGCCCTGGCATGGCTGGGCACTGCTGGTGCTGGGCCTGTTGGTACAGCTGGGGCTGAAATCGTATGTGCTGGCCTGCATGGTGCCCGGCTTGGCCGCCCTGTGGTGGTGCCGCCGCACGAACAACCGGAATCCTTGGCTGAAGTACCTGGCGGCGCACGCGGCAGCGGCCGCGCTGGTGATCGCTGCTCCGTTGCTGGCGCCCGGCCTGGACGTGGCCGCCATGGTGCAGCAGAAACAACGGGACATGCTGGGCGTGGTGGCTGCCACACACCCCGGGAGCTTTGTGCCCGTTGACCCGATGGCCCCGGGCCTGGGCGGATTGATCGCCGAGCTTCCCCATGCCCTGTACCTCACCTTCCTGTCGCCATTCAACACCTGGCATCTTGGAGCATGGGGGCTGTTGGCATCATTGGAGAACCTGTTGCTGTTGGCCATCATCCCCTTGGGCGCTGCCTTGGCCAAACCGTGGCGGCAAGTGGACATGCCCTTGCTGCTGTTCTGCCTGGCATTTTGCCTGCTGCTGGGCCTGCTGATCGGCTGGACCACGCCCGTGGTGGGCGCCTTGATGCGCTACCGCGTACCGCTCCTCCCCTTCTGGTCACTGGCCTGCCTGCTGCTGATCGACCCCGCCAGAACCGCCCGTTGTACCAAGCTCCTGAAACCATGAGACCCACCATCCTGACCTTGCTTGCTTGCGCCTTGCTCAGCGCCTGTGCCTATAAGAACAAGGAGGTGGACCTGGTGGTGCACAACGCACAGATCTTCACCATGGACGGGGCAGGCACCAAGCAGACCGCCATGGCGATCAAGGACGGACGCATCGTGGAAATGGGGCCCGAATACCAGATCCTCAACCGCTACCGGGCAAAAAAGGTGTATGATGCGGCGGCCAAGTGCATCTACCCCGGCTTCATCGACGGGCATTGCCACTTCCTGGGCTACGGCCTGAACAAACAGAAGGTGAACCTGGCCGGTGCGGACAGCTGGACCGAAGTGGTGCAACGGGTAACGGCCTTCGCCCAAGCACACCCGGGAACAGGCTGGATCCTGGGCCGCGGCTGGGACCAGAACCGTTGGCCGGGGCAGGCCAATCCGGTGAACGACACCTTGAACCTGTTGTTTCCGGACCGGCCCGTGCTGCTGCAGCGCGTGGACGGCCATGCCGCCGTGGTGAACCAAAAAGGATTGGACCTCGCCGGCCTCAACGCCGAAAGCACCGTTGCCGGGGGGCTGCTCGAAAAACGGAACGGCCGCCTCACCGGGCTATTGGTGGACAATGCCGTGAGCGTGTTCCAGCAGATCTTCAACGATGCGGACGAAACCACCAAGCGCCAAGCCCTGCTGGATGCCCAGGCGGATTGTTTCGCCGCCGGGCTCACCATGGTGTGCGACGCGGGCCTGGATGCCGGCACCATCAGCCTGATCAAGGCCATGCATGCTGAGGGCGCCTTGAAAATGCGGGTGTACGCAATGCTCGCCGATGACAGCGCCAACTTCGCCCAGTATGCTTCCGGGCCGTTCATCAGCGACCGCTTGGTGGTACGTGCCGTGAAGTGCTATGCGGACGGCGCCCTCGGTTCGCGCGGGGCACTGCTGCTGAAGCCGTACAGCGATGACGCCGCCGCCGGCCACGGCCTCCTGTTGGCACCGCGCAGCCACTTCATGCAGGTGGCCCAATGGTGCAAGGACCACGGCTTCCAGATGGCCACCCATTGCATCGGGGACAGTGCCGACCGGCTGTTGCTCGGCGTATACGGCACGGTGCTGGGGGCCACCAACGACCTGCGCTGGCGCATTGAACACGCCCAATGCATGGATACGGCCGACTTCCGGCAGTTTGGCCGCTTCAATATCATCCCCAGTGTGCAGCCCGTGCACGCCACCAGCGACATGGGGTGGGCTGCGGATCGGATCGGCCCGCAGCGCCTGGCCAACGCCTATGCCCTCAAGCGCCTCATGCAGCAGAACGGCATGTTGGCTTTGGGCACGGATTTCCCGGTGGAAGGGATCGATCCGCTGAAGACCTTTTACGCAGCCACGGTGCGCCGGAACGATGCGGGCCAGCCCGCCGCCGGCTTTCAGATGGCCGATGCACTGACCCGCGAGGAAGCCCTGCGCGGCATGACCCAATGGAACGCCTTGGCCACCTTCACCGAGAACGACCTGGGCAGCTTGGAACCGGGCAAAAAAGCCGACTTCACCGTAGTGGATCGTGACCTGCTCGCCGTGGGTGATGAGCAGTTGAAGCGCGCCTCTGTGCAAGCCACCTTCGTCAATGGCGAACAGGTGTGGCCGGCACCTTGAGCAAGTCGTTCCCGTTTGCGGCCAGCATGGCTGCGGCGCAGGCGTGGCCAATGCTTTCGATCACGCCCAGTTTGCCCAGGTCGAACATGTTGAACGCGGAGAGTTCCCCGGGTTCCACGAACCAGCCGCAGCCCTGTGCGGAGCGCAGCACCATTTCGCGGAAATTGAGGTGCCAGATGCGGTCCATGGTGCGCAGCATGCCGCGCCGCCCCGGCATGAACGGCGGCAACGGGTTCACGTGCACCGCCACCACTTCGGCCTTGCGAGCGACAAAGGGCTCCACCGGGAGGTTGTTGCTGAGCCCACCGTCCACGCAATAGGTGCCTTCCACCTGCACCGGAGGGAACAACAGTGGAATGGCGCAGGAAGCCATCAGCGCAGGGATCAGGTCGCCTTGGCTGAAGACCCGCTGGCCGCCTTGCTCCAAGTTCGTGGCGCTCACGTACAGCGGGATGGCCAGCTCTTCAAAGCGCCGATGCCGAAGGGTGCGTTCCAAAAAGGCCTCGATGCGCCCGGATGCCAAGGCACGCCGCCGCATCAGCAGGGGGCGCTTCACCTCCTGCTCGATCAAGGCCAATACCTCTTCCGGCAAGCGCCCATCGGCGATCAACGCACCGACCAGCGCCCCCGCACTGCATCCCGAGATGGCCTCCGGAAGGATGCCCGCGCTGCGGAATGCACGCAAAACGCCCACATGCGCGGCCCCGCGTGCACCGCCTCCCGAGAGTACAAAAGGCCGCTTCACCATGGCATCCCGCTTGGCCGCGCGTCAATTCCCTTTGGTGAACCGGTGCATTTCCTGGGCATCGCCGGCATGCAGGCGCAGCACGTAGAGGCCGGCCGCCAATGCCCCGACAGGGACCGCCGCAACCTGCGCCCCGATGGGTCCTCGTTGTACACAGCGACCACCGACATCCAGTATCTCGTAGGCTGTAGCCCCCATTTGGGGCAACCCTTCACTGAACCAGAGCACATCCACTGCGGGCACCGGCCAAACCCGCCGCCCGCCGGTGCTTGCATCCTGCAGGCCCACGCTGAGCACGATCACCGTATCGGAAAAGGCCATGCAGCCCGCACTGTCCGTTACCAGCACCGTGTAGGGGCCATTGGCCACCGCCTCGTACACGGGATCCACCGCCCCTGGAAGGGGCTGGCCATTGAGAAACCATTGGTAAGCCGCCGCTGTACTGCAGGTCAACACCATGCCAGCCATGGAAATGGAGGCAATGGGCAGGGGTGCGGGCACCAAGGTCAAGCTGTCGCTCAGGCCCTTGCAGCCCGAAGCTGTTTCCACCGTGAGCTGCAGGGTTCCCCCCGTGGTCCACACTTGCTGGGTGGTGTCCCCTGTGTTCCACAGGTAGCTGGATTGGTCGCCGGGGCCGGCCACCAGTACACTGTCGCCTGCACACAAGGGGCCTGTTTGCGAGAGGGGCACGGGCACATGGGTGGAGACCAGGGCAGCGAAGGCATCCACTTTGCCATGGCCGAACCGGAAGTTGGGCACAGCGCCCGTGGCGCTGTCCGTTGAAGCCGTGGCCATAAGCATGTCGCGGACCGAGGCATGATCGGCCCTGGGACATTTTTCAAGCAACAGCGCGGCAGTGCCGGCCACCACGGGCGAAGCGATGGAAGTGCCGCCATTGCGCATGTGCAGGCTGTCGATCATCTTGTCCGGGGCCAGGTCCAACAACATCTGCAACGCCCACCATGGCCCCGCACCGAAGGTGACGTCGGCGGGCGCTGCCAGGTCGGGCTTTACCAGGCCGGTGCGGGTGGGCCCCCGGCTGCTATTGATGCTGATGGTGCCCGGAGGGTAGCCCAGATCTTGGCCGGCACCGGACACATCGGTATACACCTGCTGGTTATAAAAATTGCCGACGGTGATCACCTGCGGAGAACAAGCCCAGGAATCCACGATGCTTTGCTGGTTGTCCGGCGGCACATAGTGCACGACCTCCGGAAACACGGTGCTGTCGGGCAAGGCGGTGATCATCCTCGAAGTGCCGAAGAGATCGGAGGACCACACGTCGAACCGGCCCGCGCCGGTGGTCATGAAGCGGTAATACAACTGCCCGGCGGAATCCGGCTCGGGGATGTACACTTCCATGTTGTACTGCCCGCCGCGCAACTGCGCATAGGTGGAGACCAGGCCCAACCGATCGCCGTCCACCGACCAAAGGGTATCGGTGACCACCTGCCCGAGCGTGCCTTGTATGTTGCGGAAGGGGATGTGTCCGCGGCGTGCAAATCCGCCCGTGAACTTGTCCGCCCCTATGCTGTAGCTTATTGGGTTGAAGTCGGCCGTATCGGCCCAGAGATCGAAATACATCGCACCGGTCCCCAGCACGCTGTTGGCGTTGTATGCGAACCAGGTGAAGGTGGTATCCGTGCCCACCTCGGTGCGCAGGTGGTACGGCGGCAGGTTGCCGCTGTTGCCCGCTGCACAGACCAGCACACGGCCGGGAGCCTCTGCCAGCAGCTGGTCGATCATCAGCGCTGCGGGGTCCAGGCCATCATGGCTTCCATAGTAGCTACCCAAGCTCAGGTTGATGGCCACGGGCCTGTTGAGCGCTGCGGCCTGCTCCACGATGTACTGAACGGCATCCACTATGGAAGCTCCCCAATTGGGGTGGTAGAGGTCGTTGGCCACGATGATCAGGTCCGCTTGGGGGGCCACCCCTGCACAATGCCCGTTGCCATTGGAATTGGCCGCTGCTGTGGCGGCCACGGTGGTGCCATGCCCCCATTGCGCCGGATCATCCACCGCCGGGCATTGGCCGGCGTTGATGGCCGTACTGTCCCACGCTTGTCCGTAATCGAATCCTGCGGGTGTCAACACGGGATCGTACGGGTAGTTCTGGTCCCAATAATGCAACACACGGGTGCGCCCGAGGGAATCCAGGAAATCGGGGTGGGTGAGCTCGATCCCCGTATCAATGATGCCCAAAAGCACTCCATGCCCTTGATAGGCTTGCGGCAGGGGCGCCAAGCCCGCATGCACGTGGTCCACATGGGCCTTCACCCGCATGCTGTCATTGAGCACATGCCCCGGGGCCACATTAAAAACGATGGAGCGAACGGCGGTCTCCCCGGCGAGAGCCTGCACCTGTGCCGCCGGCACACTGGCCAACAACCACCCCGGAACGGACATACGCGGACGGCCGCCATGCGCGCGCACGGCGCGGTCCAACGCTGCCGGTTCACCTCCCAGGAACAGGTCCACCTGCTGATCCGCCGCGGCCTGCTCCAACCAGGAGGCCAACTGGAACCCGACCTTCGAAGGCCTCTGTGCTGCCGCAGGCAAGCGCCAGCAGGCGACCAAGGTGAGCAGCAGCAGCAACCGCAAATGCATTGGCACGAATTTATGGCGGCAGCGGCACACACAGAGCGGGGTGGTCCGGCACGGCCGGAAGAAATTCGATGTTTCCGTTCCCGTGGTGCACGCGGCACGCATAGTGCACCAGCCCGTTGGTCACCAACAAATAGGGCACCCGGAACACCGTGTTGTAGCGGGCTGCCTGTTCGAAGGTGCGTTGGTCCACCTTCACCCCGGGAGCTTTGCATTCCACCAGCAGCACGGGCCTGCCATGGGCATCATGCACCAGCACGTCCGCGCGGCGGGTCATTCTGTTGAGCACCAATTTGCGTTCCACCGCCAGCAGCGAGATCGGGCAAGCCCGATCAAACACCAGGAAGTTGAGCACATGCTGCCGCACCCATTCCTCCGGGGTGAGCGCCACCCACGTACGGCGCACCGGATCAAAGATCCGGGCCCCATCCGGGCCGTGTTTAGTTTTGACACCGTGGTCCGGCAGGTTCAACGCTTGCATTCACCCCTTAAGACCGAACAAAAGTGCATACCAAGGACGACATCGTGAAGAATTGGCTGCCCCGATACACCGGCGTGGCCTTGGCGGAGTTCAAGCGTTACGTGCTGCTCACCAATTTCGACAACTACCTGGACATCTTCGCAGCCCAGACCGGTGCCACCCTGCACGGCCAGGGCAAGCCCATGCAGGTGGCCATCGCCGAGGACATGGTGATGATCAACTTCGGCATGGGCAGCCCCACGGCCGCCACCATCATGGACCTGCTCAGCGCCGTGATGCCCAAAGCGGTGCTGTTCCTGGGCAAGTGCGGCGGGCTGAAACGCAAGAACCAATTGGGGGATCTGATCTTGCCCATTGCGGCCATCCGTGGCGAGGGCACCAGCGACGATTATTTCCCGCCCGAAGTGCCCGCCCTGCCCAGCTTCATGATCCACCGTGCCGTCAGCGGCGTGATCCGCGACATGGAACTGGACTACTGGAGCGGCACGGTGTACACCACCAACCGCCGCGTGTGGGAGCACGATGAGGAGTTCAAGCAGCGCCTGCGCCGCGACCGCTGCATGGCCGTGGACATGGAAACGGCCACCATCTTCATCACCGGCTTCCACAACGAGATCCCCACCGGCGCACTGCTGCTGGTAAGCGACCAGCCCATGATCCCCGAAGGGGTGAAGACCAGTGAAAGCGACAAGAAGGTCACCGGCAGCTTTGCCGAAAACCACGTGAAGGTGGGCATCGCCTCGCTGCGTGACATCATCAACGAAGGCCGCTCGGTGAAGCACCTGCGCTTTGAATGAGCACCACCGACGATTTCCGCAAGCTGCGGCGCGACCTGGCTGCAGGCACCTTCAAACAGGTATACTTCCTGCACGGGGAGGAGTCCTTTTTCATTGATCGAATTGCAGAAGAGATCGATCGCTTCGCCCTGCAGGACCACGAGCGGGACTTCAACCTCACCGTGGTCTATGGCAAGGACACCACCCCCGAAGCCTTGGTGGATGCCTGCCTCCGCTACCCCATGATGGCAGAGCGCCAAGTGGTGGTATTGCGCGAGGCCCAGACCTGGCGGATCGACGCCTTCGACAAGCTGGAGGCCTACTTCAACAAGCCTACGCCCACCACTGTGCTCGTGATCTGCCACAAACACAAGAAAGCTGATGGCCGAAAGACCTGGTTGAAGGACCTCGCCAAAAAGCAAGTGGTCTTCACCAGCGAAAAGCTCAAGGATGAACACCTGCCGGAGTGGATCCAGCTCTACGTGAGCTCCCACAAGCGGCGCATTGGGCCGGTAGAATCCAAACTGCTCGCCGACCACTTGGGCAGCGACCTGGGCAAGCTCACCAACGAGGTGGAAAAACTGTGTATCGTCACCGACCAGGGCGGCACCATCACCTCCGACCTCATCCAGCGCAACGTGGGCATCAGCAAGGAGTACAACATCTTCGAGCTGCAAAAGGCCATGGGCACCGGCGATCATCCCAGGGCACAGCGCATCGCCCATTTCCTTGCCTCGGACAAAAATTCCCCACTGGTGCTCACTGTCGGCCTGCTGAGCGCCTATTTCGCCAAGCTCAGCGTGGTGCATGCCAATCCGGGCAAATCACCAGGCGAATTGGCGGCAGTCCTGAAGATCCCCCCGTTTTTCATCAAGGACTACACCCAGGCCGCACGCCTGTTTCCTCCCTCCAAATTGAAAGAAGTACATCAGTTGCTGCGTGAAGCGGACTTGCGTAGCAAGGGCGTGGACAATGCCAGCGCGGATGATGGGGAATTGTTGCGGGAGTTGGTGGCGCGGGTGATGCTTGCATGAGCCTGGTCCCCGGTTTCGCAGGTGGAACCCGTTAACCGGCCCTGGGATCCGGGCCGCCCGACTTCACCGAACCTCCGGTACCTTTGCCGTCCTTCAGAAAAATGGAACTTCCCAAGCACTACCAGGCACAGGCCGTTGAGGACAAGTGGTACCCGCATTGGCTGGAAAAAGGCTATTTCCACAGTGAGCCGGATGGGCGCGAACCGTACACTGTGGTGATCCCCCCGCCCAACGTCACCGGCGTGCTGCACATGGGGCACATGCTGAACAACACCATCCAGGACGTGCTGGTGCGCCGTGCGCGCATGCAGGGCAAGAACGCCTGCTGGGTGCCCGGCACCGACCACGCCAGCATTGCCACGGAAGCCAAGGTGGTGCGGCTGCTGGCCGAGCAGGGCATCAAGAAGAGCGCCATCGGCCGGGAGAAATTCCTCGAACATGCCTTTGCGTGGAAGGAGAAGTACGGCGGCGTGATCCTGGAGCAACTGAAGAAGCTCGGTGCCAGCTGCGATTGGGAGCGCACGCGCTTCACCATGGAGCCGGACCTGAGCGAGGCCGTGATGGACGTGTTCATCGACCTGCACAAAAAGGGCCTGGTGTACCGCGGCCAGCGCATGGTGAACTGGGACCCTGTGGCCCTCACTGCGGTGAGCGACGAAGAGGTGATCCACAAGGAGGTCAACTCCAAGTTGTACCACGTGCGCTACCAAGTGGAAGGCACCACCGATGCGTGGATTACCATTGCCACCACGCGCCCGGAGACCATCCTGGGCGATACCGCCGTGGCCGTCCACCCGGATGATGAGCGCTACGCCCACCTCAGAGGCAGGCGTGTGCTTGTGCCGCTGATCAACCGCAGCGTGCCGCTGATCTTCGATGCCTACGTGGACCGCGAATTCGGCACCGGCGCGCTGAAGGTGACGCCCGCGCACGACATCAACGACTGGGAGATCGGCCAGCGCCACGGCTTGCAAGTGATCGATACGCTGAACGCCGACGGCACCCTAAGCCCCGCTGCGCAGCTCTACGTGGGGCAGGACCGCTTCAAGGTGCGCAAGCAGATCGCCAAGGACCTGGAGGAAAAAGGTCACTTAGTGAAGACCGAGGACATCAAGAACAAGGTGGGCTACAGCGAGCGCACCGATGCCGTGATCGAGCCGCGCCTCAGCCTGCAGTGGTTCGTGAAGATGGCCGAACTGGCCAAGCCCGCGCTGGAGGTGGTACACAACGGGCAGGTGAAACTGCACCCGCAGAAATTCGCCAACACCTACCGCCACTGGATGGAGAACGTGCGCGACTGGTGCATCAGCCGCCAGTTGTGGTGGGGCCAGCAGATCCCTGCCTGGTACAATGAAGCGGGCGAGGTGGCCGTGTGCAAGACCGAAGCGGAAGCCATCGCGCATTTCAAGGCTGCAGGCCAAAGCACCCACGGCGTCCGGCAGGACGAGGATGTGGTGGACACCTGGTTCAGTAGTTGGCTTTGGCCCATCAGCGTGTTCGACGGCTTCAAGGACCCGAACGGCGCCGACATCAAGTACTACTACCCCACCAACGACTTAGTGACCGCGCCGGAGATCCTCTTCTTCTGGGTGGCCCGCATGATCATGGCCGGCATGGAGTACCGCGGCGAGGTGCCGTTCAAAAACGTGTACCTCACGGGCATTGTGCGCGACAAGCAGGGCCGCAAGATGAGCAAGAGCCTTGGCAACAGCCCGGACCCGCTGGAGCTGATCGCCAAGTACGGCGCCGACGGCGTGCGCGTGGGCATGCTCCTCTCCTCCCCCGCCGGCAACGATCTGCCCTTCGATGAAAGCCTCTGCGAGCAGGGCCGCAACTTCAGCAACAAGATCTGGAACGCCTTCCGCTTGGTGAAGGGCTGGGAGGTATCGCCCTTCGGCTCCGCTCAGGGCAATACACCTCCCCCTGGAAGTACGGCAGCCGTGGCCTGGATGCGCAGCCGCCTTCAACGCACCACCGCCGAGCTGGACGGCCTCTACGACCAGTTCCGCATCAGCGAGGCGCTGATGACCACCTACAAATTGATCTGGGACGATTTCTGCAGCTGGTACCTGGAAGCCGTAAAACCCGCCTACAAGGATGGCGTGGCCGAACCGATCGATGCCGCCACCTACGAGGCCACGTTGGCGATCTTCAGCGACCTGCTGAAACTGCTGCACCCTTACATGCCTTTCCTCACCGAGGAACTGTGGCACCACCTGCGCGAACGCAAGGACGGCGAGGACATCATCATCGCCGCATGGCCGAAAGGGGACGCAGGCAATGCCCAGCTGGAAGCCGAAGTGCAACACGCCTTCGACCTGGTGAGCGCCGTGCGCGGCGTGCGCAATGAGCGTGGGCTTTCACCCAAGGAGCAATTGCAGGTGGGCCCAACAACAACATCCATGCTTACGGCTGCCACAAGCCAGTTGCTGGACAAGCTCGCCAACACCGGACCGCTCGCCGGTCCGTTCAAGTCCATTCCAGCTGGTGCTACGGCCGTCTTCTCCGGAAGCACGGAATACGCCGTGATCCTCCCTGAAATGGACAGCGCCGCCGAAAGCGAAAAAGCCCAGGAGGAACTGAAGTACCTGCGCGGCTTTCTGGCCAGCGTGGAGAAGAAGCTCGGCAACGAGCGCTTCGTTGCCGGTGCCCCACCGCAGGTGCTGGAGAACGAGCGTAAGAAAAAAGCCGATGCCGAGGCGAAGATCAAGGCGCTGGAGGAACGGCTGGCGGTGCTGGGGTGAAGCCCAAGTACGAACGTATAGGTTGCCCATACCTTGTATATTTGAACCCAAGGTTCAAAATAACAAGGCATGAAAATGGTTCACCGCGACCAGGAGAAGCGGCTGAAAGCCCTCCTGCGCGGCTTTCCAGGTGTACTGCTCACCGGGCCGAGGCAATGCGGAAAGAGCACGATGGCGCGGATGACGCTTCCGGGCTGGGACTTCTTTGACCTGGAGCGCCCCTCCGACCTGGCCATGCTGGATACCGACCTGGAGGGTTTCCTTGACGCACACCCCAAAAAACTCATCATCGATGAGGCCCAACGCATGCCTGCATTATTTGCTGCCATGCGCCACGCTTCGGACAAGCGGAAGGGCAAAGGCCGCTTCGTGCTGCTCGGATCAGCGGGCCCCACGCTGATGCGCCAGGTGAGTGAATCACTGGCCGGGCGTGTAGGGCTGATGGAACTCACTCCCTTCCTACTGCGGGAACTTGAAGGCACCAAGGCAAAGGAACGCTGGTTTTGGGGCGGCTTCCCACCGGTGCTGGCCCAGCGCAATGCCCGGATGCGGGGGGAGTGGTTCAATTCCTACATAACCACGCTGATCGAGCGCGACCTGCCCATGCTGGGCTTCAACCTTCCCCCCGTCCGTCTCCGCAGGTTATGGACCATGCTCACCCATGTGCATGGGCAGTTGCTGAACGTTTCGGACCTCGCCCGCTCGCTCGGTGTTTCCGCCCACACGGTCAACGGTGATCTTGACGTACTGGAGGGTGCATACATGATCCGGCGCCTTCCACCCTACCACGCCAATGTACAAAAGCGCCTCACCAAGAGCCCCAAGCTCTATATCCGCGACACAGGATTGCTGCATTTTCTCGCTGGCTTGCGGAAGCCGGCCGACCTGGTCACTTGGCCGAAACGCGGTCATTCCTTCGAGGGCTTGGTGGTGGAGGAATTGGCAACCTTGGCGCACAACCGCCTGGTAAGTCCGGGGTTGTTCTTTTGGCGCACGCAAGCCGGTGCCGAGGTGGACCTGCTGATCGCCAACGGACGCCAACTGCTGCCCATTGAGATCAAACTGGGCGCCGCCGTGGACCATCGGTCCGTGGCCGGCCTAAGGCAGTGCATGGCAGACTTGGGCTTAAACCGTGGGTGGGTCATCACCTCCGGCACCGAACCGCGCAGGCTCTCTCCCAGCATTGATGTAGTGCCCTGGAGTATGATCGCCTCCGGGGAAATTGACCTGTTCTGAAGAACCGTACACCAAGTGTCTACCAGCCGCGCAGAATACAACTACCAAAGTGCTGGAGGAGCGCTACGGGCAGCTTTCCGCCTGACCCACACGCTTATTGCTTGATCACCCGCTGGTGTACCAAACGTCCGTGTTCATCCGCCAACCGCAGGATGTACGGCCCTGCGGGCAACGCGCTGGCATCCACCACCATGCCCGTTCCCGTGTAGGGCATCCGCAGCACCTCACGGCCGGTAAGGTCCAGCAGGCGCACTTCTCCCAGCCTGACAGTTGATGGGCCATGCAGGATGAAATGGTTTGAGAAGGGCATGGGACGGATGGTAAAGCCCATTGCGTCAAGCTCAAGATCTTCCATGGAGGTGGTTGAACCACATGGGAAAGTGGATGGCGGGTAGCGGATCTCATCGTCTGCATAACAACTGAATGATTGATCTCCATCCGTGGGAATGCACCAGGTTGGCGGTGCCAACAAGAAGAATCCTTCGGCATTCCCCACGCGCTCCATGACGGTGCATGCCCATGTCTCCTGGCTCCCAGGAAGATGTTTCTCCAGGTTCAATGTCCGAAGCGTGATCCCATCAACGACCGTTGAGCTGGTATCCACCACCTGTAAATAGCTGCCCAAGCAGTTGGGGTCCGGTGGATCGCTGACATACTCCCACCCCGGTGACCAGCGATCTCCAGGCTGCGCGCCAAACCAATGCAGCGTGTCCCATACCAGATGTTCGGGCAACCAGAAGAGCACCATGTCAGGTTCAGTGCGCGTCACTAGCTCCGCGCCGTAGGAACTGATGATGGAATCCGGGTCCCAGGGCAGTTGCATGACTTCAAACCGCGTGAACCGTTGTCCGGCATAGCCATCCACGACCGTATCACCGGCATACGTTATTGTGGTCCCACCACCTACACCATCACTGTACACCCACCTGGCCCCCTGTGGGCACCAGTCCTGCGCCTGCGCCGCCATGCTGGCCATGGCAATTGATCCGATCAGGATAGTGATATGCCTTCCGTTCATTGCTTGATCCATTTGGCCGATGCCCGCGTCCCGTCCGGGGCGGTCACCAACAGGTTGTACACGCCCGCCTTCACGTGGGAAAGGTCCACACTGTCACTTTCCTTGAAAATGTGTTCCCTGTGTACGATCCGGCCCAAGGCATCCCTGATTTCCAGACCGAATTCCCGAGAAGCGGGCCACACGAACTGCACCGTGCCGTTTCCCGGGTTGGGGCTCAGCGAGAAGGTTACCGTGTGATCCAACTCTTCCAACCCCGCCCACGAAGAACATCCATACGCCCACCAGCTTGCCTGGAAGTCAATGTCACCATCGGCATAGCACCGTAAGGAACCTCCCGAGGCATCCATCATGAGGGCTGTCCACGGTAGCATAAAGCCGGTCAAGGAACCGAGCCGTTCCATCAGGGTATCTCCATCTTCCATGACCAAATACCGCAGCAGAATACCGTCGATCAACGTGGAACCGGTGTCCTGCACCACCTCAAGCTGCATGCTTTCCATGCCGTCCAGCACGGTTCTTTGCCAATGATCACCCGGCACCGCGCCGAAGAAATAGAGCGTATCGAAGCGCGCCCCGTTCCAGATGCTCACCAAGTCCCCATGTACTGTGGTAAATGCGCTGTCTTCCCATGAAAAGGTGGTGTTGTTCGGCCAATCGATGCCTTCTTCATGAATGGCGATCCGTTGCGCCAGGGTGTCATTCAGCACAACATCGCCGGTATAGGTGAAACGGGCATAACCATCATGGGTCCATCCGTTGGAATAGGTGTAGGTCCATGTGGCCCCTGACGGGCACCAGACCTGGGCGAACACGGTACACCACGCGGTCAAGAACATCATGGTGAGCACACTTCGGAACAAGTTCATGATCATGCCTTTTGCATACAGACACTCCTTGCCCAAGATACGCTGCCTCGCCCCTGCCCGGCCTACCTTCGCCCATCGCCCGCCCGCTCACATACGCCGCCATCGACATCGGTTCCAACGCCGTGCGCCTGCTGGTGGGCGAGGTGGTGGAACGCGAGGACCACCCGGTGATCAAGAAGATCTCGCTGGTGCGCGTGCCCATCCGCTTGGGCGAGGACGTGTTCGACACCGGCGCCATCGGCAACGCGAAGCGTGACCAGTTGATCAAATCGCTGAAGGCCTTCCGCTTGCTGGGCGAAGTGTACGGCGTGCCCTACCTGCGCTGCTGCGGCACCAGCGCCATGCGCGAAGCCACCAACAGCGCGGAAGTGATCAACCGCGTGGAAATGGAAAGCGGCGTACACATCGAAGTGATCGACGGCACCACCGAGGCAGACTTGATCATGAGCACCTTCTGGACGCAGGACCTGCTGAAGGACCGCAGCTACCTGTACATCGACGTGGGCGGCGGCAGCACGGAGCTTACGTGGATCGAAAAAGGGCAGCGCAAACGCTCCGCCTCGTTCCCGTTGGGCACCGTGCGCATGCTGAAGCACAAGGTGGATGAGGGCGTTTGGACGGAGATCAACGCATTCCTCCGTGAACTGCGTACACAGCACGGCCAACTGGCCGGCATCGGCACGGGCGGCAACATCAACCGCCTCTTCAAGGAGAACAAGAACCCCTACGGACAGCCGCTCTCGCGGGCGGACATCCACAAGCAGCGCGAGCGCATCGCGGCCTTCAGCCTGGAAGACCGGGTGAAAAAGCTGCGCCTGCGCCCCGACCGCGCCGACGTGATCATCCCGGCGGCGGACATCTTCCTGCGCATCATGGAAGAGGTGGGCATCGAGGAAGTCTTTGTGCCCAAGGTGGGCTTGGCGGACGGGATCATCTATGAGCTGTACCGGAAGTCCTTCGGCTACGTTCAGGACAAGCAATTGCCTTGATCGTCATCGGCCCTTCGGCTCCGCTCAGGGCAAATCTGATGTGAAGTTGGCCCTTCGGCTCCGCTCAGGGCAGCATATTGATTGATCCGCCCATTAAGGATCACCAACTAAACTTTGCCCTGAGCGGAGCCGAAGGGCTATCGATGCTCTACAGGAGGCATATTGGCGAAGTGGCTTTCGTTCTTGCACGCAGCAAGCCTTGAGATCTCTTCCAGCCGGCCTGCAATGAGCGCTTCCTTCTTGGCGCGGGTCCATTTCTTCAATTGCTTCTCCCTGGCATTGGCCTGAAGATGCGTTCCGTCGGGGAAGAATTCGCAATGGACCATTTGCACCGGGCGTCGGGTGAACGTGTAGGCATCTTTGTACTTGCCCTGTTGATGTTCATCCAAGCGGCATTCAGGATCATTGGTGATGCCCACGTAGTAGCTCGCATCACTGCACAGGAGGATGTATACGTAGAGGGCCATGGATCGAAATGTAAAACAGGGATGTGTTGTTGGCCCTTCGGCCTTCGACTTCGCTCAGGTCCGCTCAAGGCAAATTGGTGTAGCAAGCTATGTTGGCCCTTCGGCTCTGCTCAGGGCAGAGTGGTGTGATAGGTGTAGTGGGTGCCCTTCGGCTCCGCTCAGGGCAACATGTGAAGGAAGGCGAAGTTGGCCCTTCGGTTCCGCTCCGGACAGATCATCATTACCCTCGCGCAATACACATAATGCCCTGAGCGGAGCCGAAGGGCTTTTTCAAACTACTCCTCCTTCTTCAGCCACGCCTGCACCATGCGGAGTTGGCCGTAGCTGTACAGCTCGCCGAAGTGGCCGCGGGCACCGTTGAGGTCCTTCTCCGGGAAATCGCGCATCCAATCCGCGATGTGGTCGCGCACGGCTTCTTCCATCACCGCACTAATGTCCACATCGCCCTCCGCGATGCCCCGTGCGGCATGGCCTTCCAGGGTGCCAAGTGAAAGTTGCCTTTCGGCAGCGGCCTCGGCCAGGGTTTTGCCTTCCTTCAGCAACGCGTAGGTTTTGCGATAGGTATCGCCTTTCTCGGCCTTCGGCTTCTTCTCCTTGGCGAACACGTAATCGGCGGAACGCCGCTTGCGCGTGCGTCCGCTCTTGCCGCTGGACTTCGGCTTGTGCTCTTCCGCCCAGTGCGCCACTTCCCCCACCAGCGCAGCCCGCGCAAGCGCAAGCTCTTTCTCCACTTCGGGCATCGGCTTGATCTCGGTGCCGTCCAGGATGCACGCTGCGATCCTGCCCGCCTTGGCGATCATGGCCAGTTTCTTCACCAGCATGCCGTCGATCTCGCGCAGGTCGTCCGCGTACTGCTTGCTGCGGCTCAGTTGTTCCACCTGGGCCAGGTGCTGCAGCAGGTCCTGCATGCTTTCGCGCAGCAACTTGCCGTAATAGGCGCCGCCCTTGTCGATGCGCTCCAGCAACTTTTCGCGATCGGCACCGTGCAGCAAGCGCAGCAACTGGTTGCGGAAGGTGGCCGTGTTGGCCTCTTCGGCCTGCAGCTTTTCGCTGAAGCGCACCAAGGCGGTCTTCATGCTTTCGTCCTCGAACTCCCCGGCGTCGTGGTCCTTGCGGGTGAAGCCGGTCTTCTTCAAGATGTCGCCGAGGTCGAAGGTGCTGGCCAGCACGGCTTGCAGGTACTGCCGCTGCTGTTCCTTCAATTGTTCAGGCAAAGGCTGCTGGGCGTGGCGCCGCTCGCTGAAGGCCACCACCTCGCGGTCGGTGCTCACCACCGAGGGGTCGATGCGGGTGCGCAGGATCAGCCCGCCCAGCGTGCGCAGCCGTGAGAGCGCCACGTACACTTGGCCCGGCGCGAAGGCGTGGCCCACATCGATGATGGCCTTGTCGAAGGTGAGCCCCTGGCTTTTGTGTACGGTGATGGCCCACGCCAGCTTCACCGGGTACTGCTCAAAGGTGCCCAGCACTTCCTCCTTCTGTTCCTTGGTCACGCCGTCCACCACGTAGCGCTTGTTCTCCCAAGTCTCGGTCTTCAGGGTATAGGACATGCCGTTGTCGAGCATCTTCACTTGGATGCCGTCCTTGTTGATCGCCGTGACCTTGGCCAGCTTCCCGTTGAAGTAGGCCTTCTCCATGTCGTTGCGGATGAACATGATCTGTGCGCCTTCCTTCAGCTCCAGTTCCGGCAGCACCGGGTACATGCTTTGGGGGAAATCGCCGATCACCTTGGCCTCAAAGCGGTGCGCTTTGCCCGGCAGCGCGGCCAACGCGCGCTCGTTGATCTCGTCGGCGGTGCGGTTGTGCGTGGTGAGGGTGATCACGCCCTCGGATTCCTGTTCGCTGATCTTCGCCTTGTAGTGCGCATTCAGCACTTCCACATCTTGCGCCGTCACCGTGTTGTTGCGCAGGTTGTTGAGGATGCCGATGAAGTCCGCATCCTGCTGGCGGAAGATCTTGTCCAGCTCTATGTGCGCGTAGCCCGCCTCCTTCAGCGCGCGCGACTCGAAGAAGTGCATGCTGTTGTACCACTGGCGCAGCACCTGCCACTCGTCGTCCTTCACCACGGGCGGCAACTGGAACAGGTCGCCGATGAGCAGCAACTGGGCGCCGCCGAAGCTGCGGTCGTACACGCGGCGCACACTGCGCATGCGGTGGTCGATGGCGTCCAGCAGGTCCGCGCGCAGCATGCTCACTTCGTCGATGATCAGCAGGTCCACATCGCGCAGCACGTTGCGGCGCACGGCGTTCAGCGGGTGGCGTCGGCTCAGCGTGTCGCGGTCGTGGAAGTTGCCGTAAGGCGGAATGTCGGCGGGCAGTTGCCGCTCGGGAATGAAGCTGCCGAAGGGCAGCAGGAACTGCGAATGGATGGTGACGCCCTTGGCGTTGAGGGCGGCGATGCCCGTGGGCGCCAGGATCACATAGCGCTTGTGGGTGCTGCGCGCCAGCTGGTGCAGGAAGGTGGTTTTGCCGGTGCCGGCCTTGCCGGTGAGGAACACGTGGCGCGCCGTGCTGTTCACGAACTGCGCGGCCAGCGCGGCCATCTCGGTGGTTTCGATCACGCCATCACCGGCCATGGAGGCCTGGATCGGGTGTTCAACAGTGGAAGACTTTCCGGCAATGGAACGGCCTGCTACATCAATGGACATGGGATTGAAACGTGGAAGAACGGCTCCGGTTGTTGGCGACAGGATCGCCGCCGGCACGAAGCCAAGGTACACACCGCGCGGAAAAGGCCCTGTTCCCATGGCACTCGTGCTACCGCGCTCGGAAGCACCTGACGTCGGTCAGTCCCTTGCAGGAACAGCGCAGGTACATTCGGCCAAATGAACTGGAGAGCCCTCACTACCCTTGGCCATTTGGATCGTATCGACGAACTGTCTGCCACGGGCCCGGTACTGATCTTCAAGCACAGCACGCGGTGCAGCATCAGCAAAGCTGCGCTCCACCGGCTGGAACGGGATTGGAGTGCCGCGGATGACGCGGCTCACAAGACCTACTACCTCGACCTGCTGGGCCATCGCGACATCTCGGATGCAGTGGCCACGCGCTACCACGTGCAGCATGAATCGCCGCAGGCCCTGGTGATCAGCCATGGCCAGTGCGTGTACCACACCTCCCACATGGGCATCACCTACCGGGACCTCCTGAAAGCCTTGGGGACCTAAGCTTGCCGCTTACGGCCACCACCGTGCCGGAGGTATTTCCACAACGTGCGGGCCGGGCGCTTGGTAACGGAACGCGCATCACTACGGAAACGTGATCTTTGCCTTTCATGATCCCCTGCCACCACCAAACCGGGCTGTTCATCCCCGCCAGTTGTTCCTCCGGCCTACGTATGATCATATGCATGCTCGGGTTGCTCCTTTTGCAAGCCTCCCGGGCCCAAACAGCACCGCCGGTGGAAGTGCAGCTGGTGCCTTGGGCAAACAACATCCAGTACATCACCGACATTGCCGACCCGGGAGATGGCAGGCTTTTCGTTGCGTCCCAAGGGGGCAGCATCTGGGTGGTTACGGACAGCATGACGGTGCTTCCCGACCCGTTCCTCAACATTTACTGGCTCGTCATGTCCTCCGGCGAACAGGGCCTGATCGGGCTCACCTTCGACCCGGACTATGCCGACAACGGATATTTCTACGTCAACTACACCCAACCCTATGAGGCCGGGCACAACACCATCATTTCGCGTTTCTCCGTGAGCGGGGACGACCCCAACGTGGCCGACCCCAACAGCGAAGTAGTGCTCATGAGCATTGCCCAGCCCGGGGATATCCATAAGGGCGGCGACTTGGAGTTCGGCCCCGACGGCTACTTGTATTTGTCCATCGGAGACGGGGGCCCGCAGGGCGATCCGGCCAACAGCGGGCAAAGCCTCAACACCCGCTTGGCCAAGATCCTGCGGATCGATGTGCATGCAGACGGCACCTGGAGCGCACCGGCGGAGAATCCCTTTGCCGGCGCGGCAGGCGACACGCTTCCGGAGATCTATGCCTACGGCGTGCGCAATCCGTTCCGCCTTGCACTGGACCGCCTCACCGGCGACCTGTGGTTCGGAGATGTGGGGCAGAGCAGCTACGAAGAAGTGAACTTCATGCACGGCGATACCAGCGGCGTGAATTTCGGCTGGCGCTGCTACGAAGGAGAAATGCCCTATTCGCCCGGCTTGTGCACGGACAGCACCGCGCTTGCCTTCCCGGTGGCCACCCACGCCAACATCATGAACGGGGGGAATTTCTGCGCCCTGATCGGAGGCAAGGTATACCGGGGCGCCCAATTCCCGCGCCTGTACGGCCGCTACCTCTACACCGACTATTGCAACGGCAGCATCCGCAGCATCCGCCCGGACGGCAATGGCGGCTGGTTGAATGAACAACTGCTGGCCCCGGGCATGGCAGGCAACACCTGCTTGGCCGAAAACCACCAGGGCGAACTTTTCCTCGCCAACCAGATCACCCAGCGCGTGTACAAACTGGTGGACCGCTGCCCCATGCCGCCGCCTACCCTCACCGACCTGGACACGGCCTTGCAATGCAGCGATGCCACGGGCTATTCCTGGTACCGCAACGGGGAGCTGCTCGGAGGCGCTAACGGTGCGGTACTGCCCTATCCTTCCGATGGCAGCTACTGGGTAGTTGCCGACATGGGAAATGGCTGTTTGTTCACTACCGACACCGTACAGGTGCTGCACACCGGCCTGCCCGCGGCACAGTCCTTCGCCCTGGCCATAAGCCCCGATCCCGCGCGGGACTATATCCACGTTAAACTGCCGGAGGCACCGCCCGCTGCGTGGTCGGTGGAATTGTTCGACCTCGTGGGGAAGCCTGTGCGCAGCTGGCGCGTTGCGGGTGGCCACAATACCTCCCTGTTCATCGGCGACCTTCCGCCAGGGCGCTACCTGCTGGTTGCCACGGGCGACCGGGGGAGCTGCCGCACAACGTTCGGCGTGGTGGAGTGAGGCAGCAGCATCAAGCGGATCTGCCGCACCGCTTTCGCTTGGCCTTGCCGTATGCCCGTCACCATCGGGCTTCCGCGTACCGTACCCGGAAAGGCAAGCTCTTCTGCTCCTGCCCCGCCTGACCTTCAAGAAAGCACGGCGAAAGCCCGTCGGCCCGTGGATGCATCGGCTGGCCGGGCCAGGACGCGCGGTGCCAACCCTGCCACAAGGACATCACCAATACTCGCGATGCACACGCCCCCATGGGGCGGACCCCGCTAAATTTCGATAGGTATTTCGGGCGTTCCTTCACCAACACCTTCACCAGACGAGAACAGCACTTCTGATCGGCGTTGTGGCGTTGAGTACCATTGCGCTGAAAGCACAGGTGGCCGAAGCAACCGCCAGTGCATTGTTTGCACCCAAGTTGCTGATCAAGACCAATCTTGCCAGCTACTACTGGTTGTCGGTCAATGCCAACTATGAGCAGAAGGTCGGCCCCAAGATGACCGTTGGCCTCTTGGGCGGATACAAGCTGCCCAGCACCCTCCATGTGGATGCCATCGGCAACCTCGACGGGGAGAAGCAGACCTATACGGGAGATATCGAGCCGCAAGGCCTCTACGCCAACCCGTACTACCGGTTCTACCCGCGGGAAGCGTTCCATGGTTTCTATGTGGAAGCTTTCCTGCGCTATTTCAACTACAGCTACCTGGTGCCATACGACTATGAGAAGAACAACGGCACCATCCACGCCAATTTGGACGGCACTGCTTCCGGCATGGGTGGAGGGCTGGGCATCGGGATCCCGTTCGACCTGGCCTCGCGCGTCTTCCTCGACTTCAACCTGGGGTACGGCATGGCCATGGGTGAGGCGCACGTCGAAACCAACGACCCAAACCTTGAACCCGCCGACTACCAGACGATCAAAACCAACATCGAACAGTACGAGGACGATGCCGATGCCCAGGTCTTCCTTTTGGGCGAGGTTCTTACCGATCCCGAGGCATACGGCTACTCAAACTCCGCTGAGGCTTTTTTCCGGGACAAGGTCTTCCCCATCGTCCGAGGAGGGGTATCCATTGGCGTGGCGTTCTGAACCCGGTTTACCGGTTCGGTAGCCCATGCCCTAAGCTGTGGCGATCAAACGCCCCGGTCGCGGCCTTTATAACGGTGCCCACCAGCACTATTCTCCTACCGGCGCCAGGCATATCACTGGACCCCCCGGTAAAGCCGGGCGCCATGGTATACAAGCACCCGAGCGCCAACGGGGGCTTGCCGAAGGGCGGAAGGATTGAGGCAGGCCGGAGGCCAAAAATGCAAACGCACCCGGCAAAAATCCGGGCGCGGGCTTCGCGTGGGGGGCACGCGAGCGAGTGCAGGGGCCTTGCTGGATCTGGCCAAGGGCGCTGCACTGAGCACGCCGAAAGGCGGGAAGGATTGAGGCGGGCCGGAGGCCCTACAATGCAGCGAACCCGGCAAAAAGCCGGGCGCGGGCCTCGCGTGGGGGACACGCGAGCGAGTGCGAGGGCGCGTGCCCGCGTTGTGGGGACACCCGAGGCAGTGCGGGGGCGCGAACCCGCGTTATTGGGACACCCGAGGCACAGCAGGGGGTGATCCAGCGACTGGCCAAGGACGACCAGAACACGATCATCAACGTGATCGACGCCTTCATCCGCGATACCAAGACCAAGAAGGCCTACGCTTCCTGAACCAACGCACGAGCTGCAAGCTCGCGCCAGTTGGGGGCCTACAACAACCAGCGCAAAAGAAAGACTAGGGCCACTGTTACAACAATGCCAACGATGCCAGCCAAGCTGCCATCACCTTGGCGTAACCATTGGTCATATGATCTTCTGAACCCTGAGAAAACCCACAGGTAGAAGGCGCCTGGATAACGGAAGACACCGACTACCAGAACTTCAAAGAGCGCTTGAAAGACAGCCTCCATATTTACTGTCCAGTGGATAGTGTTTGTCCAGCCTGGATCTTATGGGATCTGCAATACCATTGCTCCCAGCAAGAGCATCAACCGTAGTGCCGAAGGTCTTAGCCAACCCCGACAGGGTATCTCCGGGCTTAACCGTGTAACTCTGGCCAGGAGCCGATGGACCGAAGCCGGGCATCCCCGACGGACCGGAGGGGTATGATTGTTCCGTCTGTTGTGCCGGAGCTGCGTTGCTGGAAGAGCTGTTTGCATCCAAGGCTTTCAGTCCTTCGACCAAACCAGTCTTAACCGCCGTCTTCGTAGCAAAGTTCGCCGCAAATTCCATGACTGGACTACCCGCTATGGTAAAGGGTTTCACGAATGGCCCAGCTACCGTGGCCGCCGCACCTATCACCTCCGCCCCCTGAGTTGGGGTAAGCCTACCTTCAAGATCTCTGCGGCTTCTCCAATTCCAGTTCTCGTCGAAGGAGTGAATTTGTGCCCAAGGACCCAAATCACCGTACACAGTGTTCTGTCTGATCCCTTCCTGATAACCGCGATACCCCAGGTTCATTAGTCCCGACCAAGCACCAGTGGCGATTATCGCTACTCCATTGGCTGTATTTCGTGCTGCACTATTAGATAGACCGATACCTCCAGCAAGGATTGGATGATCACGCATGAACATGCCTTCGATGCTCATGTATTCCAAACCCTCCAAGTCAATGCCGTCAATCACCCTGTTCTCACTGAATGCATAGGGTGAGTTGTGCGGATACTTCGCCGCCAGTGGATCAATGCTACAGAACCGCCCTACCCTCGGATCGTGCATTCGGTACTCGAACGCGTAGCTAGTTCCCGTCGCGCCATAGATTTCATCGTCGTGCAACTGGCCTTGGAACAGATTACGGTAGGACCCCGCGTTGTAATTCCTCCCGGGCAACAACGACCCGAAGGGTTCATACCCCTGCAATTCCGCCCCTCTGCGCCGCATGCCACGAAGCTTAACGAAAAAGCCCCCGCCGCGCAGGGGCGAGGGCTTTTTGCAATAACTCAACTTGGCTTAAAGGCCAAGGCTGTCCTTGAAGTTGCGGAACTCGAGGTCCTTCATCGCCTTGTCACGCAGGGAGGCATCTTGCGCCACGGCGGCGGCCAGGTGGCTGCGCATGCCGTCGGCGTTGTTGGTGCGTGCGGCAATGATGGCAGCGAGGTAGTGGCCCTTGGCGCTGTCCTTGTCCGGGCTGGCGGCCAGGATGGTACCAGCGCCGGCGGCGTCACCACCGAGCATTTTGGCCAGGGCGGCGTTGAAGGTGTTTTGGCCGGCCATGTTGCTGTTGGCACTGGCGTAGTTGCCGTTCTGGATGGCGATGATGCCTTGGTTGTACTTCACGTCCGGGCCGGCCGCCGTGGCCTTTGCGAAGAGGTCAGCGGCTTTTTTACGGTCACCCTTCTGGCGGGCGATCACCCCGAGGTTGTTGGTGCTGATGGGGTTGTCCATGATGCCGTTGGCCTTTTGGAACTCGGCCTCGGCCTCGGCGCTCTTCCCCTGCTGGAACAGCACGTAGCCCACGTTATTTGCGCAGCGGTAGTCCTGCGGGAAGAGGCGCTCGGCCTCGCGGTAGATGCGCAACTTTTCGTTGAGGTCGTTGGTGAGGCTGGCGGCCTTGAGCAGTTCCTCCACGGTAAGCGTGTCGGGGTTGGACTTGCTCAGGGCGGTGAGCTCCTCATCGCTGTAGCCGTTCACCTCATAGTTCAGGCGTACTTCCGAGCGGCGCAGCTTGGGCAGGATGTCGTCGGAGAGTTCCTTGTAGGTGGCGGCCATGTTCTTGATCTCGGCTTCGCGCTTGTTCACGTCGGGGTACATCTCCAGCACGCGCAATACCAGGTCTTTATCGGCAAAGGTGCTGGCCTGGGTGGCAGCCTTGAAGCCATCCCAGTCTTCGCCTTTGGGGGCCAGGGCGAAGAAGGCGTCGCTCTTGGCGGAATCGACCTTGTTGGCGCGAAGCACGCCTTGGATCCAGCGCTTGGCGGAGGCGGCGCGCTTGTCGGCGAGGTTCTCGTTCATGTCCACCTCCCCTTCAGGTGAAGCGTAGGCGTCGATGGCCACACCTTTCCAGCTGATGCGGGGGTTCTTCATGCCGTTCTTCACGAAGGCGTTGATGTCCTTCACATCCTGGTCCTGCAGTTCGCCGGGGCGCACCACTTCAGAGGCCACCAGGTAGTTGATGGTGGCATTGGCGCTGTGGCTGGTGACGCGCACGAACTGGTCCGGGGCCATGATCACACGGTCGTCGCTCATCAACAAGTATGGGGTGGTGATCACCCCGTCGGCCATTTTCACGGCCGTGAAGGGCTTCTCCTTTTTGCCCTGCTTGCCCAGAATGTTGAGCATAAGCTGGCTTTGCTCCATGGCCGGCGTGTAGGCCACCTTGTCGCTATAGCTGAAGGACTTCCCTTGCTCGTAGGGCACCACGGTGTAGTTGCCGGCGGCTTTGTCGCCTTGGAAGCCGGCCATTTTCATCGGGGTTTCACCACCGGTGTAGGTGAGGGTGGGGGTCAGTTCCACCAAGGCTTTCCTGTAGAAATATTTCCCCGGAAAGTTCCCATTGATGCTCACATGGACGGTGTCGCCCTGTACGATGAGGGGATTGGGTTCCACGGTATGAGTAATGGTTGAAGCATACTTGTCCATCTTCCCGAGTCCGCCGCAACCGGCGACCACCAAGGCAGTCGCAGCCATTACGGCGATACCTGTACGGTGATGTTGTTCCATGTGTTGATCAGTTAGTGTTTTTCCGGATGTCGGCAAAGCTAACCAGCTTCCATGCCAAATTTCAGGGTGGCCACCCCGGCAGTTGTACACAGGGGGCCGTGTGTGAATGTGGCTGCCATTGGCGCCTTGGCGCCTGTACGGAGATCGCTCCTGGCCCGTTCAGAGCCGCACGAGATGGTTTCCTGGATCCCATGGGCGTGCGAGGAGCTCCAGCAGGTCGCCGTAGACCAGGGGTTCGTTCAACAGGTCTTTGCCGTTGAGGTCCAAGGTGATCACGCTCACGCCGTCCAGCTTGCGGAGGTGGTCCAGGTAGCGCTCCTGGACCTGCTCGAGGTAGGCTGCGGTGATCTGTTGTTCGTAGGATCGCCCGCGGCGGCGAATGCGCTCCCGCACCGTATCCATGGGCAGGTGCAGGTAGAGCAGCAGCTCGGGCTTGGGCAGCCCGGTGTACATAATGTCGTAGAGGTCCCGGAACAGGGCATGTTCGTCGGGAGCGAGGGTGGCCCCGGCGAACACCAGGGATTTGCCCAAGGAGTAGTCGGCCACGGTGATGGGATGGAACAGGCTGCGTTCCCCCACGCTTTTGAGCTGGTGATAGCGTTGGGCGAGAAAGGAGAGCTCCAAGGCAAAGGCGTGCCTCTTGGGGTCGCTGTAGAACTGGGGCAGGAAAGGGTTGTCCTCAAACTCCTCCAGCACGGTGCGGGCCTCCCATTGGGCGGCAAGCCGCTTGGCCAAGGTGGTTTTGCCGGCACCCATGAGGCCCTCCACGGCGATGTAGGCGAAGGGCGGCTTCATGCCCCGTGCCTGGCTTGGTTGAGCAGTTCCAGCACGGTGCGGCCCAACAGGGGGTGGATCAGTTCGGGCACCAGGTCTGCCGCTGGCCCCAAGGCAAAGGTGCGCAGGTGTACGCGCGGGTGGGGTACGGTAAGGCCGGGCTGGTCCAGCACGGTGCCTCCGATAAAGAGGATGTCCACGTCGAGGGTGCGCGGGGCATAGCCGCCACCGGTTGTCCGTACCCGGCCCAGCTCTGTTTCAATGCGGAGCAATTCGCGCATCACCAAGGCGGGGTCCATGGCGCTTTCCACCAGCAGGGCCCGGTTCAGGAAGGGGTGTTCGCTGCGGAAGCCCCAGGGCTCGGTCCAATGGTCGCGGCTTGCGGCCGTTACCGGGCCGATGCGCTCGGCAATGAGGCTGGTGGCCCGGGCAAAAGTGGCCGGGGGCTCCCCTAGGTCGGCGCCCAGCAACAGGGTGAATTCGGCCATGGCCCAAAGAAAAGGAATGGCCCGGCATCTCCCGGTGGAAGGGGCGGAGCCGGTCGTTCAGGCACTTTGGCCGGCCTGCAGTTTTTCCGTGCGGTCGGCCAATTGCAGGGCATCGATCAGGGGCTCCAAGGCCCCGTCCATCACCTCGGCGAGGTTGTGCACGGTAAATTCTATGCGGTGGTCGGTGATGCGGCTCTGGGGGTAGTTGTAGGTGCGGATCTTGGCGCTGCGGTCGCCGCTGGCCACCTGGCTGCGGCGGTGGGCGGTCACGGCGTCCTGCTCGGCGCGCACCTTCTCTTCGTACAGTTTGTTGCGCAGCATCTGCATGGCCTTCATGCGGTTGCCCAGCTGGGAGCGCTCGGTTTGGCACATCACCACCACGCCGGTGGGGATGTGGGTGAGGCGCACCTTGGTTTCCACCTTGTTCACGTTCTGGCCGCCGGCACCGCCGCTGCGGGCGGTCTCCATCTTCACGTCACTATCCTTGAGGTCCACGTCGAATTCCTCGGCCTCGGGCAGCACGGCCACGGTGGCAGCGCTGGTGTGAATGCGGCCACTGGCCTCGGTGCGCGGCACGCGTTGCACGCGGTGCACGCCCGCCTCGAACTTCAGCACGCCGTAGGCTCCGGCACCCTCTACGTTGAGCATGGCCTCTTTCACGCCGCCAGCGCTGTTCTCGTTCATATCGGCCACTTCCACTCTCCACCCCTTACCCTCGCAGTAGCGGGTGTACATGCGCAGCAGGTCGCCGGCGAAGATCCCGGCCTCATCGCCGCCGGTTCCCGCGCGTATCTCCATGGTGCAATTGCGGTCGTCGTTGGGGTCCTTGGGCACCAGCAGCAGGCGGATCTCCTCTTCCATGGTGCCCACGCGGGGCTGTAGTTCGGCTTTTTCCTCGCGGGCCAGCTGCAGCATGCCGGGATCGCGTTCAGTGCGCAAGATCTCCTCGGCCTGCTGCAAGCCTTCCACCACTTTTCGGAACTGCAGGTAGGCCTGGTCCACCGCTTCCAGGTCGCGGTACTCCCGGTTAAGCTCCACGAAGCGTTTGCGGTCGGCAATGACCTCCGGGTCGGCGAGCTGCTTGCCGATCTCCGTGCGGCGGTCGTGTACGGCGGAAAGGCGGGAGAGCAGTTCGCTCATTGGGCAGTGGGTGAAGAACGCGTGGCAAGCGCGGGTTCAAGCCGTGTAAGTGAAGGTGCCGTGGGGGGAGCTGATGCGGACCTCCTTGGCAGGAGCCTCCTCCACCCGACCGATGACCTGGGCGGCAATGCCGAAGCTTCGGGCCAATGCAATGGCCTCCTCGGCGCGGTGTTCGGGCAGGTACAGTTCCAAGCGGTGGCCCATGTTGAACACGCTGTACATCTCGCGCCAAGCCGTGCCGCTCATGCGCTGGATGGCGTGGAAAAGCGGGGGTATGGGCAAGAGATCGTCCTTCACCACGCGCAGGCCTTCAATGAAGTGGAGCACCTTGGTCTGGGCCCCGCCGCTGCAGTGCACCATGCCGTGGACCTCCTGGCGCATGGCGGCGAGCAGTTGCACCACCACCGGCGCGTAGGTGCGCGTGGGTGAGAGCACGGCCTGGCCATGGTCCAAGGGGGTGCCGTCCAAGGGATCGGTAAGCTTGGCTTGGCCGCTGTACACCAGTTCGGCGGGCGTGCCGGGGTCGAATGTCTCGGGGAACGCTTTGGCGAGGCTGTTGTGGAACACGTCGTGGCGGGCGCTGGTAAGGCCGTTGCTGCCCATGCCGGCATTGTATTTCTGCTCGTAGGTGGCCTTGCCGTAGCTGGCCATGCCCACCACCACGTCGCCGGCGCGGATGTGGGCGTTGTCCACCACCAGGTCGCGGCGCATGCGGCAAGCCACGGTGCTGTCCACGATCACGGTACGCACCAGGTCGCCTACATCGGCGGTTTCGCCACCGGTACTGTGTATGCCGATGCCCAGGTCGCGCATGTGCTGGAGGAATTCCTCGGTGCCGTTGATGATGGCACTGATGACTTCGCCGGGCACCAAGCGCTTGTTGCGGCCAATGGTGCTGCTGAGCAGGATATTGTTGGTGGCGCCCACGCAGAGCAGGTCATCGAGGTTCATCACCACGGCATCCTGGGCAATGCCGCGCCAAACATCAAGGTCGCCGGTTTCGCGCCAGTAGGCATAGGCCAGTGCGCTTTTGGTGCCGGCCCCGTCGGCATGCATCACCACGCAGTGGTCCGGGCTGCCGGCCAAGGTATCGGGCACGATCTTGCAGAAGGCCCGTGGAAAGAGGCCCTTGTCCACCTTGGCAATGGCCTTGTGCACGTCTTCCTTGGCGCTGCTTACGCCGCGGCGCTGATAGCGGGAACTTTCCTCGGTCATGGGCGGGAAGTAAAAAGGCATCCCGCAAGCACGGGATGCCTTTTTGCAATGGGGTTGGGGCTAGTTGGTGCCGGTGCCTGGCGCATTTGCTTTGGGCACGTAGTCAAAGCTCTTCACGGTGAACTCCACGCGGCGGTTCTTCTGGTGGGCGGCTTCCTTCTCCTCGGTGGTGGGCATCTTGGCGATCTCGGCATCAGTGATGCGGGGGCGGGTTTCGCCGTAGCCTTTGGCCACCATGCGGGCGGGGTCGATCCCCTTGCTGATCAGGTAGTTCACGCAGCTTTGGGCGCGGTTCTGCGAGAGGGTGATGTTGCTCTTGTCACTGCCGCGGGTGTCGGTGTGGGCGGCCAGCTCAATGGTGATCGTGGGGTTGTCGATCAGCGTTTGATATAGCGTTTGCAGGGAATCCTTGCCTTCCGGGCGCAGGTTGGCGCTGGCCAGGTCGAACTGCACCTCGGGCAGGCTGATCACCTTGTCCGGTGCGGCGGGCTGCAGCAGGTATTCCTTCACGAAGGTGGTGCTTTCCGCCAGGCCCACGGTGGTGATCTGGTCATTCACCACCAGGTACTTGTCCTTGCTGGCGCGGATGGTGTAGCTGGTGTTCTCCTTGATGTAGCGGTCCTTGCCGTTTTCCTCGAAGGTGAAGCCTCCGTTGCCGTCGGCCAAGGTGCTGTAGCTGGATCCGTCGGTGCCCACCACTTCCACCTTGGCATCGGGCAGGGGCTCGCCGGTGGCCTTGTCCTTCACCACGCCCTGCAAGGCGAAGAGCAGGTCGGGCACATAGAAGCGCCAGATGTCGTCCTCACCTTTGCCGCCCGGGCGGTTGCTGGTGAAGAAGCCGCGGTCTTCGGTGCCGTCGAACACCATGCTGAAGTCGTCACCGGCGCTGTTGATGGGTGATTTCATGTTTTCCACCTGGCCCCATGCGCCGTCGCCGGTTTTGGTGGCGCGGTAGATGTCCATGCCGCCCATGCCGCCCATGCGGTCGCTGGCGAAATAGAGGTCGCCGTTTTCGCGCCAGAAGGGGAACATGTCGTTTTTCGGGGTGTTGATCTCCTTGCCCAGGTTGGCGGGCTGCCCGGTGGGCATGCCGTTCCTGTCCAAGGCCACCTTCCAAAGGTCCTTGCCACCTTGTCCACCGCCCATGTTGCTGCTGAAGACGAGCACGTTGTCATCGGGCGAGAGGGTGGGATGGCCGATGGTGATCATGCTGGTGTCATTCTTTCCCTGCTGGGGCTTGAGGTTGAGCATCACCGGTTCGCTGTAGTTGTTGCCCACTTTTTTGCTCACCCAGATGTCGCAGCCGAAGGCCTTCTTCTTTTCGTGCGGGCAACGGGTGAAGTACATCATGTTGCGCTTGGAGTTGAAGGTGGCGGAACCTTCATGGGCGGCGGTGTTGATCACGGGTGCCAAGCGCACGGGCTCGCTCCACTTGCCCAATTTGTCGCGGCTGCTGGCATAGAGGTCGGTGAAGCTTTCGCCGAGGATGCCATCGGTTTCGGTGCCCGTGGAAGCGGGGCGGCTGCTGGCGAACACCACGTCGCTGTTGCGCTTATCGGAGAAGGCCGCGCTGAACTCGTATTGGGGGGAGTTGAGCAGCACTTCGGGGTCCACCTTGTAGCGGGTGGGCGCATCGATCCAGGCCTGGGCCTGCTGGCAGGCGGCCAAGCTGGCATCGGCGCGCATGTCACCGGGGTTCTTTTCCTTGTACTTGTTGTAGGCGGCGATGGCATCGGCGTATTTGCCCTGCCCTTTGAAGGCCTCGCCGATGTAGTAATAGGTGATGGGGTCGGGGTACTGGGCCTTGTTGGCCTTTTCATACCACACTTGGGCATTTTCCCCATCGCCCATGGTGCGGTACACCTCCCCGATCTTGAAGATGATGGTGGCCTTTTCGCTGGCCTTCTTCTCGGTGGTGTATGCCTTCTTGTACATCTCGATGGCGTCGAAGTAGCGGCCTCGTTGGAAGGCATCGTCGGCGTCTTTGGCATCCTTGTTCTGCGCCATGGCCCCCACCGCGGCGAACGCCAGGAAAACGAAGCAGGCCAAGAACTTCTTCATGCTCATCATGGGATCGGGATATGGTTGCCCCGTGGTGTGGGGATCGGGCGAAAATAAACAAAGTCGCGTTCGGTCCGCCGCAGGGGGCCAATTTGCCCCCTGTACCCTGCCTTTGGGCCGGCCTGCTCAGCGGGTGAAGAGCAGTTCGCGCATTTTAGGCAACGGCCAGAGCTCGTCGTCCACCAGCAGTTCCAGCTTGTTGCTGTGGTAGCGGATGCGGTCCAGGAAGGGCTTCACGGTGTCGCAGTAGGCAATGGCCTTGTCACGGGCGTCATGGAGCACATTGGCGGCCTTGCGGGCATTGGTCATCTCCTTGCTCAGCACGCGCAACTGTTCCATGTGGCCGCTGATCTTGCGGATCAGTTCCACTTGGGTCACCGTGGCGGCATCCCCATCGGCTTTCCCCAGCACATCGCGCAGGCCCTGCA
The DNA here is from genome assembly GCA_020852835.1 of Flavobacteriales bacterium. GTDB lineage: Bacteria > Bacteroidota > Bacteroidia > Flavobacteriales_F > PHOS-HE28 > PHOS-HE28. The sequence goes on along the minus strand of JADZAC010000065.1, from coordinate 45,085 downwards.
CGTTTGCGATCAGGCGGTTCTGGTAGTGCACGGCGGCCGGCAGCACGTGGTTGATGGCCATGTCCGCGCACACGCGCGATTCGATCTGGATCTTCAGGGTGTAGTTGTGCAGTTCGATCTCGTGGCGGGCCTTGAGTTCCTTGGGGTTCAGCACGCCCATGTCCTGGAAGAGCTTCCCGGTTGCCGCATCTTGCCAGGCGTCCAGCGCCCGGGGCGTGTCGGTGATGTTGGGCAGGCCCCGCTTGGCGGCTTCCTGCTTCCAGGCATCACCGTAGCCGTTGCCTTCGAAGCGCACGTCCTTGCTGCGCACGATCAGGTCGCGGATCACCCGCAGGATGGCCTCGTCCTTCTTGGTGCCCTTGGCGATCAAGGCGTCCACCTCCTTCTTGAAGGCTTTGAGCTGCGCGGCCACCACGGTGTTGAGCACGGTCATGGCCCCTGCGCAATTGGCGCTGGAGCCCACGGCGCGGAACTCGAACTTGTTGCCGGTGAAGGCCACGGGCGAGGTGCGGTTGCGGTCGGTATTGTCCAGCAGCACCTGGGGGATGCGGCCGATGTCGAGCTTGAGCTCGGTTTTGCTGGCCGGGCTCATCTTGCTCTTGATGTTCTTTTCCAGGTCGTCCAGCAGGTCGGTGAGGTACTTGCCGATGAACACGCTGATGATGGCGGGCGGTGCTTCGTTGGCGCCCAACCGGTGGTCGTTGTTTGCCGAGGCGATGCTGGCCCGCAAAATGCCCGCATGGGCGTGCACGGCCGCGATGGTGTTCACGAAGAAGGCCAGGAACTGGATGTTCTCCTTGGGCGTGCGGGCGGGCTTGAGCAGGTTCACGCCGGTATCGGTGGCCAAGCTCCAGTTGTTGTGCTTGCCGCTGCCGTTCACGCCCGAATAGGGCTTTTCGTGGAAGAGCACCCGCATGTCATGCTTGCGGGCCACTTTTTCCATCACGTCCATCAGCAGCATGTTGTGGTCCACGGCGAGGTTCATCTCCTCGTAGACCGGGGCGCACTCGAACTGGTTGGGCGCCACTTCGTTGTGGCGGGTCTTCACCGGTATGCCGAGCTGGTGCGCTTCGGTCTCGAAGTCGCGCATATAGGCCTGCATGCGGTCGGGGATGCTGCCGAAGTAATGGTCTTCCAGCTGCTGGCCGCGGGCGGGACCGTGGCCGAAGAGGGCCCGGCCGGCCATCATGATGTCCGGGCGGGCATAATAGAACGACTCGTCGATGAGGAAGTACTCCTGCTCCCAGCCCAAGGTGGCGATCACCTTGCGCACGTCCTTGTCGAAATACTGGCAAACGGCGGTGGCTGCTTCATCCAAGGCGCGGATCGAGCGCAGCAGCGGTGTTTTGAAATCCAAGGCTTCCCCGGTGTAGCTCACGAAAATGGTGGGGATGCACAGGGTTTGGTGGATCAGAAAGGCCGGGCTGCCGGGGTCCCACGCGGAATAGCCGCGGGCCTCGAAGGTGTTGCGGATGCCGCCGCTGGGAAAACTGCTGGCATCCGGCTCCTGCTGCACGAGCATGCCGCCGTCAAAGCGCTCAATGCTGCGGCCTTCGCCCAAGGGCTCGAAGAAGGCGTCGTGCTTTTCGGCACTCGAGCCGTTGAGCGGCTGGAACCAGTGGGTGTAGTGAGTTGCCCCTTTGCTGGTGGCCCATTCCTTCATGCCGCTGGCCACCTGGTCGGCCAGGCGCCGATCGATCCGCTCCCCGCGATCAATGGCCGAGCGCACCGCACGGTAGGCATCCTCGGTGAGGAACATGCGCATGGCCCCGTCGTTGAACACGTTCACCCCGTAGTAGTCGCTGATGCGCGGCCCGGGCTGCTTGACCTCTTTGGGCAACCGGCCGAGCACATCGGTGAGCGCCTTCGAACGGAGAAAGGGGGTGGACATGGATTTTTGTGTTTGTGGCCGCAAAACTAGGTGCAGCAATGGCACCCCATCTCGATTAAGCGCGTAATTTTTCCAACACCCCCCCTGCAAGAAGGGGGGGGCATGTTGAAAAGTGCTTATGGTATGGTTTGCAGAAGTGGTTCTTGCTGCAACCATCGGGGTAGCACACTTCCGCTCCGCGTCCGCGCGTAGGGTGGCAACAACGATGCGCTCCTCGATCTCGGCGCCGGCCGGCACCCGCCTTCGGCCCATGCAGGCATCAACCCGCCTGGGGCGGCCCTGGTGGCGGCTCGGCTGCAGGGGCTGTCTGTGCGGGTTCGGACACTAGCGGACCGGGCCCACCGTCCGGTGCCATGGGCTGGGCGGCCGCATGGGTTTGGCGGGGAACGGCCTGGGGCGGCGGCTCGATCCGGAAGGCCTTGCGCTGCTCCTCATAACCCTTCTTGACATCCCTGGCCCCTTTCTCGATCTCGCGCTGTACCTCGGCGCTGGCATCGCGGAACTGGCGCAACGCCCGGCCCATGGTGCGGGCCACATCGGGCACGCCCTTGCTGCCGAAGAACAGCAGTACGAACAGCAGGATCACGAGCAGCTCGCCACCGCTGACATCCAGAAAGAGCAACACCGCCATGGGGGGCTAAAAGTAAGCAGCCCCGCCGTGGCGGGGCTGCATGACAGTCACATGGTACGGCGCGGTCAGGCGCGGGCCATCTGCACCGGCTTGGCCACTTCCTTTTTGTGCAGATCGGCCGCCACGGCGCTGGCCACGAAGATGGAGGAGTAGGTACCGGTGAGCACCCCGGCAAAGAGGCCGAACACGAAGCCTTGGATGGACACTCCGCCGAAGAAGAAGATGATCAGCAGTACCAGCAAGGTGCACATGCCGGTGTTGAGGGTGCGGCTCAGGGTGGAATTGATGGCGCCGTTGAACACGGTCATCACGGGGTCGCGCTTGTGGTCGGCGGTGTACTCGCGGATGCGGTCGAACACCACCACTGTATCGTTGATGGAGTAGCCGATCACAGTGAGGATCACCGCGATGAAGGCCTCATCGATCTCCAAGGAGAACCCTACCACGCCCCAGAGCATGGAATACAGGCCGAGGATGAAGATGGTATCATGCACCAGGGAGATCACCGCGCCCACGCCGTACTGCCATTTGTTGAAGCGCACGGCGATATAGATGAACATGAAGACCAGGGCAATGAGCACCGAGGTGACGGCCCCCTTCTTGATATCGTCGCTGATGGTGGCATCCACCTTGCGCGATTCCTCCACTGTGTAGGGGTTGTTCAACAGGGCCAAGCCTTCGTTCAAGCGGCTTTCCACCTGGGCGTCCACCTCCTTGCCTTGGCTGTCGATGAGGTAGTTGGTGGTGACCTTGATCCGGTCGGAGCCGCCGTAAGACTTCACCCAGGCGCCGTACTCGCGGCCGTCCTCGCTTACCAGGCGCGACTCAATGGCCTCGCGGGCCTGGTCCACGTCCACGTTGTTCTTGAACTCCACCACGTACGCGCGCCCGCCGGAGAAGTCCACGCCCCAGTTGAACCCGCGGGTGGCCATGGAGGCGATGCAAGCGGCCATCAGCAGGCCGGAGAAGAGGTAGAACACCTTGCGCCGGCCCATGAAGTTGAAGTTGGCGCCATCGAAGAGGTTCACGTTCCACTTGCGCGAGAAGGTGATGTTCTTGCCCTTGTCCAGCTTGCGTTCCACGATCAAGCGGGAGATGAAGATGGCCGTGAACAGGGAGGTGAGGATACCCAGCCCCAAGGTGGTGGCAAAGCCGCGGATGGGGCCCGAACCGAAAATGTAGAGGATCACCGCAGTGATGAAGGTGGTGATGTTGGAGTCCAGGATGGCGGACAAGGCGCCACTGTTGCTGTAGGAGGTGCTGATGGCGCCCTTGAGGGTGCGGCCGGCCTTGAGCTCATCGCGCACGCGCTCGTTGATCAGCACGTTGGCATCCACGGCCATACCGATGGTGAGCACGATACCGGCGATGCCCGGCAGCGTAAGCACGGCTTGCAAGGACGCCATGGTGCCCACCAGGAAGAACACGTTGGCCAGCAGGGCGATGTCCGCGATCCAGCCGGCTTCCTTGTAATACAGCCACATCACCAGCAGCACGCCGATGAGCGACACGATGAAGGCCACCAGGCTCTGGTCCACGTTTTCGGCGCCCAGCGAAGGGCCCACCACGGTCTCATCGATGATGCGGGCAGGCGCGGGCAGCGCACCGGCCTTGAGGATGTTCGCCAGGTCGGTGGCTTCCTCCAACTGCTTGTTGCGGTCTTCCGAGCCGCCCATGGTGATGCTGCTGCGCCCACCGGGGATCTCGCCCATCACGTTGGGGGCCGATACCACGTAGCCGTCGAGCACGATGGCGATCTGCTTGCCCACGTTCTCGCCGGTCATCAGCTTCCATTTCTGGGCGCCTTCGGCGTTCATCTGCATGCTCACTTCGGCGTCGCCTTTCATGTCGAAATCCTGGCGGGCATCGGTGATGTAGCTTCCGTCCAGCTTGGGTTTGCCTCCGCGGGGGCCACGCAAGGCATGCAGGGCCAAGTAGTCGCGCTCACGTCCGTCCGCGGTGCCCATGCGCACGGGTTTGGAGCCCCAGGCCAGCTTCAGCACCTGGCTGGGATCGGGGCTCTTGGGCGGGGCCATGCGCAGCAGTTTGTTCACCATGCCGGTATCGGCCACGGCGGCATAGCCCACCACATCGCCGGGCACCACCTGGTTGTTCATGATGTTCAGCTGCAGGCGGCCTTGGTTAAGCAGGGGGCTCTTGGCCAAGCTCTCCTCGCGGCTCATCATGCTGTCGCCCGCCAAGCTGTCCGTGGCCAGTACATCGGCCAAACTGTCCCGCTTCAGGCTGTCCACGGCCAAGGCCGAATCCGGCACCAGCGTATCCACGGCGGCAACGGTGGCTTGCACCAAAGTGTCCACCACGGCCGGTTTGGCGCTGTCCTTGCGGGCGATGTCCGGGTGCAGCATGGTGCTCAGCTTTTGGTTGGCCTCGTCGAGCTTCATGTACACCTCGCTGTTGTCGAAGGTCTCCCAGAATTCCAGGTTGGCCGTGCTCTGCAACACGTTGCGCACGCGCTCCTTGTCCTTCACCCCGGGCAGTTCGATCAGGATGCGGCCGCTCAGGGTCTGCTTCTGGATCAAGGGCTGGGCCACGCCGAACTTGTCGATCCTGTTGCGCAGGATCTTCTCCGTGTTGTTCAAGGCGATGCCGGCCTGTTCGCGCAGTGAGGCGATGATCTGTTCGTTGGTGCTTTCCCGCGGGAACATCGAGGCATTGTCCTGCGTGCTGAAGATCGCGGCAAGCGAGGCATTGGGAGCGGCCTTGCGGAACTCCTCCTCGAACAAGGTGATGTAATCCTGATCGCTGTTGGCCAAACGCTGCTGCGCCTTGTCCAATGCCGAGCGGAATGCGGGGTCTTGGCTGTTGCCGCTCAGGTTCTCCACCAACGCGGGGATGTCCACTTCCAAGGTGACGGACATGCCGCCCTTGAGGTCAAGGCCCAGGTTCATCTCCTTGGCCTTGCACTCCTTGTAGGTATAGCCCAGCAGGGGGTACACTTCTTCATCCTGGTGGTCGCGCAGGAAGCGGTTTTCTTCAGCCAGCTTCAGCGAATCATGGTCAAGGGAGGCATGCTCGGGCACGGCCAGTACCGAATCGGCATAGGCTACGGCCACCTGCCCGGCCTTCCGCTCGAACTTGTTGGTGAAGATGGAAAAGGACAACTGCCAAAGGCAGGCGAGCGTCAACAGGATGGTGAACACCCAGAGCGCACCTTTATTCTGCATGGAGAATGCTGATTGGTTTAATTCTAACGGCCTGAACAGCCGCACACAAGGCCCCGGTCAACGGGGCGGCAAATATAGAAGGATAGGCATGCCTTCCGACGAGGATGCTCTGATTGCCCATGCCGAGCAGGGCACCGGGTGGCCCACAAGAGGTGCGGCAGGTACATTCGCTGCGAACTTTTCATCGGGAATCCCGCAATCCTCCCGCACCTTGGCCAAGCTCCTCCACCCGCTCCTGCTGGCCCTTGCCGCGCCGTTCGCAGCAAGCGCGCAAGAAAGCCTCACCTTCACCCCCGGCATACCGGTGCTGGCCGGCGGCACTGCCTTGGCCATGCCTTGGGCGGGCGGCTTGAACGCGCCCCAGTTCTCCGCGATCGACCTGGACCAGGACGGCCTGCAGGACCTCTTCCTGCTGGACCGCGTAGGCAACATGCCGCTGTTCTTCCTGAACACGGGCACGGCCGGCCAACCCCATTATACCGCCACCCGGGCCTACGACCATGTCCATCCCTTCCCCCTGCTGCACGACTGGGCGCTGTTGCGCGACTACAATTGCGATGGCAAGGCGGACATCTTCGCATACACCAATGCGGCCTTCGCCGTGTACCGGAACACCAGCGACGCCAACGGCCTGTCCTTTGCGCTCACCGATGATGAGGTGGGCAGCAACTACGTGCCCACCCTCAGCCCCAACCTGTATATCAGCAATGTGGACCTTCCCGGCATAGCGGACGTGGACGGCGACGGTGACCTGGACGTGCTCACCTACAGCATCTGGGGCAATTTCCTGGAGTACCACAAGAACCTGAGTATGGAACAATACGGCCATTGCGACAGCCTGGTGTACGAGGTGCGCAGCCGGTGCTGGGGCGAATTCCAGGAATCGGTGGAGGGCAGTTCGGTGGAGCTCAACGTGCCCTGCACCTACAACGTGCCCGATCCCGAACTGCCCGTGCCCGGCAACCCTCCCCGCCCCGAAGATCAAGCACGCCTCCACTCCGGAAGCTCCATCCTGGCCTTGGACCTCAATGGTGACGGGGTAATGGACCTGGTGCAGGGCGATCTTCAAACCGCGCACCTCACCTCCCTCACCAACGGCGGCACCACCGCCCATGCGTTGATGACCCAAGTGGACACCTTGTTCCCTTCCTATGATGTGAGCACCGACCTGGTGCAATTCCCGGGCGCCTTCTACGTGGATGTGGACGGGGATGCCCGGCGCGACCTGCTGGTGGCGCCCAACAGCCCCACCGAAGCCGAAGACCACCAAGGCACCTGGTACTACCGCAACGTGGGCACCGATGCCGCACCCGTGTTCGAGCACCAGCAGAACGACCTGTTCCAAAACGACATGCTCGACTTCGGTTCCGGCGCGCGACCGGTGCTTTTCGACCACAACGGCGACGGCCTGATGGACCTGGTGGTGGCCAATGAGTTCCGCTTCGCTCCGGGGGGCAACCTGCAGGGCCGCCTCGCCCTGCTCGAAAATACGGGTACCCCGACCCACCCCGCCTTTACGTTGGTGACGGACGACTACGCGGCCCTATCAGCGGCGGGCCTGGGGCCGGCGCTGCACCCCGCATTCGGCGATGTGAACGGCGATGGCAAGGCCGATATGGTGCTGGGCGACCTGCCGGGCAACCTGCACCTGTTCACCAACACGGCAACCGGCCCGGTGGCGCAATTCGAGTTGACCCAATTGCAGCTCACCGCGGACGGCGGTGCCGTGATCGATGCAGGGGCCAATGCCACGCCGCAGCTCTTCGACCTGGACAGCGACGGGCTGCTGGACCTACTGGTGGGCGAACGCAACGGCAACCTCAACTATTTCCGCAACAGCGGCACTGCCACGGTGCCTTCATGGCAGTTGGAAACGGAGAACCTCGGGGGGGTGAGCGTAAATGAATATTGGAGCAGCACCGGATACAGCGTGCCATTCTTCAGCTTGGACAGCTCGGGGTACATCCTGCTGCTCTGCGGCAGCGAGTCCGGGGGCATCCACCGGTACGAGGACATCAGCGGCAACTTGGGCGGGGAGTGGAATTTGACGGACAGCCTGTGGCATGGCCTGCGCGACGGCATGCGCACCGCTGTGGTGCTGCACGACTTCACCGGCAGCGGCGAACCCGCGTTGGTGTTGGGCAACTTCCGCGGTGGCCTGAGCTTCTGGGCCACCGGCGAAACCACCGGCGAACCTTCGGGAGTGGGCAGCACGGAGCCCGATCCGTTCCGCTTGGTGCCCAATCCGGCGGGCCTGTGGGCGGAGGTGCACTGGCTCCGACCGTTGGCCCCGGGGCTGCAAGCCACCGTGGTGGACGGCATGGGCCGCATGGTGCGCACCGTGTCCATGCGCACCGCAACGCAGCGCATTTCGCTGGAAGGCCTCGCCGCGGGCCTCTACACGGTACAGATCACCGACGGCCGCGCGCACTGGGCTGCCCGCTTGGCGGTGGTGCGTTAAGGCCGGAACAACAAGGGGCACCATGCGGTGCCCCTTGCCAAGGTTGAACACGGAGCGGTGCTCAGGCCGGCACGTTCATGCGGTCCAGCACGTCCATCACATCTTTCACGGCCTTGGCGCTCTGGCGGGTCAGTTCCATTTCTTCGGCGTTGAGCTTGAGCTCGATGATGCGTTCGATGCCCTTGCGGCCCAGCACCACCGGCACGCCCAGGTACACATCCTTCAGGCCGTACTCCCCTTGCAGCCATGCGCACACGGGGAACACGCGCTTCTGGTCGCGCACAATGGCTTCCACCATTTGTGCCGCGGCCGTGCCCGGCGCATACCAGGCGGAGGTGCCCAGCAGGTTCACGATCTCGCCACCGCCCTTCTTGGTGCGCTCCACAATGGCCTCCAACTTGTCCTTGGCGATCAGTTCGGTCACCGGAATGCCGCCCACCGTGGTGTAACGGGGCAAGGGCACCATGGTATCGCCGTGGCCGCCCATGAGCACGGCCTGAATATCCTTGGGGCTTACCCCCAGCTCAGTGGCCAGGAAAGCGCGGTAGCGCGCCGTATCCAGGATGCCGGCCATGCCGAACACGCGCTGGGCGGGGAATTTGCTGGTGAGGAACGCGCAATAGGTCATCACGTCCAGCGGGTTGCTCACCACGATGATCACCGCATTGGGCGAATGCTGCACAATGTTCTCGGTAACGCTCTTCACGATACCGGCGTTGGTGGCGATCAGGTCATCGCGGCTCATGCCGGGCTTGCGCGGCAATCCGCTGGTGATCACCACCACGTCGCTGTTGGCGGTCTTGCTGTAATCGTTGGTGCTGCCGTACGTACGGGTATCGAACAGGCTGATGGGCGCGGTCTGCCAAATATCCAAGGCCTTGCCCTCGGCAAAGCCTTCCTTGATGTCCAGCAGGACCACTTCGGTCCCGAGCTCCCGGCGGGCGCAAACATCGGCGCAGGTGGCGCCTACATTCCCTGCCCCTACTACTGTGATCTTCATTGGTTGGTCTTCTTGTCCGTGTTGGGTGAGAAACGATCCCGGCCTTTCGGCCGGGGCAAAAATAGGCTTCCCTGGGGAACCCGCCACCGTGGCCTGCCAGTTCCTGCGGCCCGCCCGCCGCATGCTCGCGCTTCGGACAGGATTCCTATCTTCACTGCCTGAAAGGATGGCCCAACAGGATCTGGAACTGGCAACCTCTGGAGCAAGCGTGCGTCTTGGTCCTGCATGGAAGGCCATGGAACCATCTGGTGCAGGTTACGACAGCTTGATCGACGGCTGTCTGGCCGGCGAACGCCGCAGCCAGCAGCAAGTCTACGAGGCCTTCTATGGCAAAATGATGGCCATCTGCCTGCGGTACACCAAGAATCACGACCAGGCCAAGGATATTCTGCAGGACGGCTTCATCAAGGTATTCCGCAACTTGGCGGAATTCAACCGCGCCGGAAGCTTCGAGGGCTGGATCCGGCGCATCATGGTGAACACCGCCATCGACTACTTCCGGCGGTCCAAGCATTCCTACCTGCTCTTGGGCGAGGACCGCAGCATGGAAGAGTTCGAGGAGGTTCCCGAGGAGACCACCCCGGAGGAGGACAGCTGGGCCGACCTCAAACCGGCCGACGTGATCAATGCCATGCAGAAGCTCACCCCGGCCTACCGCACGGTCTTCAACCTTTATGTGTTCGAGGAGATGACCCACAAGGAGATCGCTGAAGTATTGGACATCAACATCGGAACCTCAAAAAGCAACTTGGCCAAAGCCAAAGCCAACCTGAAGCAATTGCTGAAAAAGAACGATCGTACCCCGCGGTGAACAATGGTGGAGAAGCCCAACGACATGGATGCATTTGAGCGGCAAGTAAAAGCGCAACTGGAGCACTACGAGGTGCCTTACAACGCTGCGGATTGGGCACAGATGGACCGTGCCTTGTCCAGCGGTGTACAGGGGTGGGGCCACGGGCGTGCGCTGGTCGCCGGGTTGCTCCTGGCCGGAGGCTTGTTGATCGGAGGCACAGCCTATTACTTGGGCATGGACAAAGGCAGCCAATTGGCGGAAACCCAAACCAGCGTGGAAGTCCCCTCGGCACCCGGCATTGAACCAGCTTCCGCAGCGGTCAATGCAGGCGTAACTGAAACGGGCGGGCCGCTTGGGGAGCGTGTTGAAGGTGCACCGCAGCCCCGACCGGCAACTGCACCTTCGCACAACGGCAACCCAGCAACTCCAAGGCCCAAGAGCGGCAACGTTGATCCCGCCCGCCATACCGCAGGCAAGCCAACTCCGGCAGCCCCCACCTCCCAAGCAGCACCTGAAACCCCGGCATCGGCCTTCCGTGCCAGCGTGAAAGAGACCTGCCCGGGCGACCCGGTGAATTTCACGGTGGACAACATGCCCGAGGATGGCATCTATTTGTGGAATTTCGGTGACGGGAACTTCAGCAACAAAGCCAACCCGGACCATGTGTTCACCAAGCCGGGCACCTACCAGGTGATGCTCTCCATGTCCTCCGCCGGGGCGGGTACCATGCGCAATAAGCCCAGCAGTGGCATGATCGTGATCCATGAGGCGCCGTTGGCCACCTTCAACATGGTAAAGCTGGAATTCCCCGGTCAGGTGCCCCGCGTGCATTTCGAGAACCGTGCCGAAGGTGCGCACAGCTATCAGTGGGACCTGGGTGACGGCACCACGAGCACCGAGCCCAGCCCTGACCATGTATACCGCAAGAAGGGCACCTACCAAGTGGTGCAGACCGTCACCAATGCCACGGGGTGCACAGACCGCAAGGTGAAGGAACTGATCATAGACCGCGACTTCGACCTGGCCGCGCCCAAGGCCTTCACGCCGAACGGTGACGGCAATGAAGACAGCTTCATGCCGCAAACCCTGAAGCAGCTGCAAGCCAAATTCAATTTGGCCGTCTATGACCCTGCGGGCCGCTTGGTGTACAGCACCAGCGATGCCCGCCGCGCATGGACGGGCCAAGCGCAGAACCAGGGCGCAGTGTTGGCCCCGGGCCACTACGTATGGGTGGCCGACCTGCAAGCGGGCCAGCATACGGAGACGTTCACCGGCAGCGTGCAGTTGGTGCCCTAGGCCGCGTGGATGGTGGCTAGGGGGATACCCGGTTGCCCGGCGTTCCAAGAATGTGCCATTCCAGTGGTGGCGATGCGCCCGGCCGGAGCGATCTTAGGCACCCTTTGGCGAATGAACCGCGTCATCTTGCCGATCCGGACCATTGAGATACCATGTTGTTGAGGGTGAAGACCATCGTGTTCCTGCTCTTGTTCCAAGCACTGCTGGTACCACGTGCCTGGGCCCAGGTATTTCTTATTTCCCAGGGCAACGCCACCACGTGCAGCGGGGCGTTGCTGGACAGTGGCGGCGAGGGAGGCAGCGGCTATGGCGACAATGAGAACTACGTGATGACCATCTGTTCGTCCGATCCGGACAGTGCGATATCGCTCAGCTTCATCATCTTCAACCTATCGGGTGCCGGGAGCGCTCCTGCGGACCAGATCTCGATCTACGATGGCCCGGACACCTCCGCTCCGCTGATCGGCACTTGGTCGGGCACAAGCTCGCCGGGCATTGTGAACGCGAGTTTTGCCAACACCTCGGGCTGCCTCACGGTGCAGTTCACCTCCAACGAAACCGGCGTGGGCATATTTGCCGCGAGCATCACTTGCAGCCAGCCGTGCGAGCCGCCCACGGCCATTGCCCAAATGAGCGAGGCCGCACCTGCCTTGATATGCCAGGGCGAGGTGGTCGGATTCGATGCCACAGGCTCCTATGCCGCCGCTGGTTTCAATGTGGAGCAATACCTCTGGGATTTCGGTGATGGCACGATGGACAGCACCAGTGGCCCGATCCTGGACCACGTGTTCCAAGGCCCGCCGCAACAGTTTGTGGTGAACCTCATCATTACGGACGACAACGGCTGCGTGAACACCAACTCCATGCAGTTGCCGGTGCAGGTGAGCATACCTCCCACCTACGACAATTTCGAGCCCATCACCTTCTGCTCCGGTGAATCGGTGAACCTGACGGCCACCACCTCGATCACTCCCAGCACGTGGACCAGCATCCCGGATGCCAACTTCGGTGGGGGGATCATGCTGCCGGACCAGTTGGGCACACCGTTCACCAGTTCCATCACCTTCGAGGCCTTTCCGCCAGGCGCCACCTTGCCCAGTGTAAATGAATTCCTGTCCGTGTGCGTAAGCATGGAACATTCGTTCATGGGCGATTTCACCCTTCAGTTGACGGCCCCCAACGGTACGAGCGTGATGCTGCACCAACAAGGCGGCGGGGGCACCTACTTGGGCATACCCAATGACTTTGATGAAGGCAACCCGCAGATCGGCACCTGTTGGGATTATTGTTTCAGCCCCACGGCCACCAACGGCACCTGGGCTGCCAATGCCGGTGGCGGATCCCTGCCGGCGGGCACCTACCAGGCCGTAGGAGCCTTCAGCGCATTGGCCGGCACCTCGTTGAACGGTACATGGACCTTGACCTTCAACGACTGGTGGGGAGCCGACAACGGGTTCATCTGCTCTTGGGGGATCAATTTCGATCCCTCCATCCTGCCGGACGACGTATCCTACACGCCCATACCGGGCATAGCCCATTCGGACAGCAGCTACTGGAGCGGGCCCGCATTGACCAACGACCCCTTGAACCCGTTGGAATACATTGCCTCGCCCACGCAAGTAGGCTCCCATGTGTACACCTACACAGTAACGGACAATTTCGGCTGCACCTACGATACCACCTTGACCATCAACGTCACCCCCGGGGTGAATGCCGATCCGTACATGCTGTGCGGCGCTCCCATCCTGCTGCAGCCCGGCTTGCAGCTACCGCTGCCCCTGGGCACCATCACCTACCAATGGTCGCCTGCGGCGGGCCTCTCCAATACCAACACGCCCTACCCTACGGCCAATCCCACAGTGCCCACATGGTACACCTTGCACGCATTCCCGGCAGGCCATCCCCTGTGCGGCAATGTGGACAGCGTTTTTGTGAACCCGCCCTCGCTCAGTACCAATGTCTTGTCGGTAACAGACCACATGTGCCATGGCGGCCTTGACGGCTATATCGCCGTGGCCAGCAACGGCACCAACGGCCCGTGGAACTATTTCTGGACCGACAGCGCGGGAGCCATCGTGCAGACCACCATGGGTGCCTACGGCGATACGCTGCACGCCCCGGCCGGAACCTACCAAGTGCTGATCCAGGACGGCCCCAACGGCAACGGCTGCGAAGACAGCCTGACCACGCAGATCCAACAACCACCGCAACTGTTGCTCAACTCCATCAGCGCGGACACTACCATTTGCTTGGATGGCACCGCACAGTTGGGCGCCACCGCCACGGGCGGCAGCGGCAGCCTGCTGCTCCACTGGGGCGATGGTGCCACGGGCGGCACGGTGCACAGCGTATCGCCCTCGGTAAGCACGGTGTACCGCATTTTCGCCACGGACACCAACAACTGCCATTCGGATACCCTGGCCGTGGCCATCACCGTGCGGGATTCCTTGCATGTGCTCATGGCGGATACCGTGGTGAGCTGCCCGGAAGTAAACGTGCTACTGGCCACGGACAGTGCTTACGGTGGCGATGGGCAGTACAGCTTTGATTGGGGGCAAGGCCCTTTGCCATTCGACACCCTGACAGTGAACTTGGCGCACACCACCACCTATTGCATGACCCTGCACGACGGCTGCGAAACACCGCCGGTGACCCGGTGCACCACGGTGGAAGTACTGCCGCTGCCGCCGTTGATCTTGAACACCGACACCGTGCTGGGCTGTGTTCCGTTCCTGGTGCAGTTTGAATTGGTGGACACCACCAACGGAGGTCACGCCGATTGGCGCTTCGGCGACGGCGTCACCTTGGCTGGCGGGCCCATGTCGCTGCCCCACCTGTACATGCAGTACGGCACGTTCGACATGGACATCACCGTGCATTGGCCGAACGGCTGCAGTGCCGATTCGTTGTTCAGCGACTTGATCACCGTGATCGACATGCCCCACGCGGCCTTCACTTGGACCCCCCAACCGGCGGACATCTTCCACAACGAAGTGCACTTCATGGAACAGGCGGGCCCCACGGCCACGGCATTCCTGTGGGATTTTGCGGGGCTGGCCTCGTCCACCGCACCCGACACCAGCATCACCTTCACCGATGCCTACGGCAGCCAGTACCGGGTGCAACTCAACGCGTGGAACGAATTGGGCTGCATGGACAGTGTGATCCGCTTGGTGAACGTGGATGATGTATTCCTGGTGCACGTGCCCACGGCCTTCACACCCGACGGCGACAACTTGAACGAAGTGTTGTACGTGGAAGGCAATGACATTGCCGATGCCGAATACCGGTTCAGGGTGTTCAACCGCTGGGGCGAGCTGATCTTTGAAACCACCGACCGCAAGGTCGGTTGGGACGGCACCTACAAGGGCAAGAAAGTCCCCGTGGGCGTATACAACTGGACGCTTCACGCACAGTCTGTGTACACCAAGACCAACCACGACCTGCAGGGGCACGTTACGGTGGTCAAGTAACAGCAGCTTCGCCGGACGCACGCGGTAGCCGTTGGTTGCCTTTGTGCTGCGCAGGATATCCCATTTCCCGTGTGCGAACATTTTATTGCAGCGATCAGGCGGAAGCAGTGCCGTAGTGTCTAGCTTGGCAGCAAGCCCCGTGTTTGGCCCCCCCCCCCGGCCGAACACCACTCCCCCTTCAGCAGCCATGGGAACACACCCCGTTCGCAGGTCACCAAGCTGGTTGAACAAACTGGCGCATGGCGGATGGTGCCTGGGTCTGTCAGCATTGCTCAGCAGCACCGCCGTGCTGGGCCAAACCATAGCGCTGATCAACGGCTCCGGCACGGCGTGCAGCGGTGCGCTGCTGGACAGCGGCGGTGAAGGGGCAACGGGATACGGCAACAACGAAAATTTCACCTACACGCTTT
The DNA here is from genome assembly GCA_020852835.1 of Flavobacteriales bacterium. Taxonomy (GTDB): domain Bacteria; phylum Bacteroidota; class Bacteroidia; order Flavobacteriales_F; family PHOS-HE28; genus PHOS-HE28. The sequence continues at coordinate 29,945 of JADZAC010000065.1, read as the reverse complement.
GCCCCGATGTGCCGGGCGGAGCCGTCTCGCTGAACTTCATCACCTTCAACCTGAGCACCGCCGGAGCAACACCGGTGGATGGTCTTTCGATCCATGATGGCAACAGCACGGCTGCGCCGTTGCTGGGCACTTGGACAGGCACACAACTGCAGGGCCAAACCTTGTCTGCTTCCGCTTCCAACCCCACTGGCTGCCTCACCATCGTGTTCCGTTCCAACAATACGGGAACGGGAACGTTCACGGCCATGATCAGCTGCTTTCAGCCATGCATCCGGCCGACAGCCGTGGCCACCGCTGGATCTCCGCTTCCCCTGCGCATCTGTCCGGGCGGGCAGGTGATCTTGGACGGTAGCGGCTCCTTCGCAGCCGGTAGCGCTACCATCGCCAGCTACACGTGGGACCTGGGTGATGGCACCTTGGTGAACAATGGCCCCTCCTGGTTGGCACACACCTACACGCAGCCCGGCGCATACACCGCACAGTTGGTGGTGTTGGACGATCAAGGTTGCGCGAGCAACAACACCATCGACCTTACCACCTTGGTGGGCACTGCTCCGGTATTCACCGGCACCTTGGGCTCCACAGGCTGCACCAATGAAGCGATCACTTTGAACGGCCAAGTATCCGGCACCACCTGGACCGCACTTCCCCAGGCCAACCTCGGGGGTGCCGTGGCCATGCCCGGTGGCGCAGGCCAATGCTTCACCAGCACGATCACCTACACGCAGTTCAGTGCCGGGCAAACGCTCACGGACATCAGCCAGCTGTTGGGCATTTGCGTGAACATGGAGCACTCGTACATGGCCGACCTGGTGGTGCGCATCATTAGTCCCAACGGGCAAGCCGCGGTGCTGCACCAGCAAGGGGGTGATGGCACGTATATCGGCGGGGCCAATGATCTGGACAACCAAGGCAATCCCGTGGCGGGTACCTGCTGGAACTACTGCTGGAGCGCCACGGCACCATGGGGCACGTGGGCGCAAAGTGCCGCGAGCGGCCCCACCCCCCATGTCATGCTTGGAGGCACCCCCGCCTCGAACGCGTTGATGCCAGGCACCTATACCCCGGTGCAACCGCTGAGCAATTTGATCGGCTCCCCTTTGAACGGAACCTGGACCCTTGAAGTATGTGATTTCTGGAGCTTGGACAACGGATTCATGTGCGACTGGTCGATCAATTTCGATCCATCCCTGTTCCCCGGCTTGTTCTCCTTCACCCCGGTGTACGGCGCGGGTTGCGACAGCAGCTACTGGAGCGGCCCCGGCATTCAAGCCACCAGCGCGGATTGCAACACGGCCACCATCGGCAATTTGGCCCCGGGATCGTACCCCTTTACCTACACGGCCCTTGACAATTTCGGCTGTACATACGACACCACCGTGACAGTGACCATCACACCGGACCTGGTGGTAGACGCAGGTGGGGACCAGACCGTGTGCGCTAACGCCCATGTGCCGCTGTTTGCCTCCATGGCCAACAGCCCGATCACGGATACTTGCCTATATGACCTCTGGCTGTATGATTCCGGTGGGAACGGGTGGACAGTGAACGGCGCGGTCACCTTCACCATCAACGGCACCGGCAGCACATATACGCTTCCCACAGGCGCCAGCATCCACTATGTCATCCCGGTGCCGCACGGGGCCATGCTGAGCATGAGCTATGCCGCTGGCGGCTGGCTCGGTGGGCCGCAGCAGTCCTTCTCCTTGGCAAATGGACAGGGCCAACAATTGTACAGCGGGAGCAACCCGGCCAACGGGGTGGTGTGGAGCGGCCTGGCCAGCTGTCCAGGCGGTGCCTTGGTATACAGTTGGAGCCCGGCAACGGGACTGTCCAACCCTGCGATCGCCGCACCTGTGGCCACGGTCACCACCACCACACAATACTGTGTCACCGTTCACCAGGAACAGCATCCGGATTGTGCGGTCACCGACTGCGTAACGATCACCGTGGTGCCACCTCCCGGCCCGGGCACCGACACGCTCATTACGGTATGCAATGCGGGCATGGCCTTTACCATGTACGACAGGCTCAGCGGCTCGCCCGAACCGGGGGGCACGTGGACCGCGCCCGGCGGCGGCGGCCACAACGGCAGCTTCGTACCAGGCACGGACGCAGCGGGCACCTATACCTACACCGTGAACGGCACGGGGGCATGCCTCGCGACAATTGCCCAATACACCCTGACGGTTCAAGTGGCCTCAACCCCGGACAGTGGTTCGGATGGTTCGGTGACCGTGTGCAGCTCCGGCGGGCCGGTGGTGCTCTTCAACCAGTTGGGCGGGACACCGGACCTGGGCGGCACTTGGGGCGGTCCATCACCGGTGGTGGCCGGACTGTTCAACCCGGCCACCATGGCAGCGGGCACCTATACCTACACCGTAAGCGTTCCCCCGCCCTGCACCAGCAGTAGCAGCACGGTTGCGATCACCGTTCAACCAGCCCCGGATGCCGGCAACAATGGCTCTATGACCCTGTGCCTGGGCGAAGCGCCGTCGAGCCTGTTTGATGCGCTGGGCGGCACCCCGGATGCGGGCGGAAACTGGAGCGGCCCCAGCACCGTGGCCAACAACCTGTTCGACCCGGCCTCCATGGCCGGTGGCACCTATGCTTACACGGTGGCCGGTGCTGCCCCATGCCCTTCGGCAGCAAGCCAAGTGGTGGTATCCGTAACACCCTTGCCCAACACCGGAACCGATGGCAACCTCGTGCTGTGCAGCACCACGGCCCCTGTGGACCTGTTCCAGCAACTGGGCGGCGGGGCGCAGGCCGGTGGCACCTGGAGCGGCCCCAGCCCCGTGGTTGGCGGAATGTTCGATCCGTCGGGCATGAACGTGGGCACCTATATGTACACGATCAGCCTTCCTGCCCCGTGCCTGGGGTCCAGCAGCAGCGTGGAAGTAGGAGTGAATGAAGCGCCGAAGGCCGGCAGCAACGGAGCACTATCCCTGTGCGGCAATGATGCTCCGGTAAACCTGTTCAGCTATTTGGGGGGCACACCGGACCCGAACGGCAGTTGGAGCGGCCCAAGCCCCATTAGCGGCGGCAACTTCGATCCGGGCATCATGGCGGCGGGAGCCTATGCCTATGTGGTGGCGGCCTTGCCGGCGTGCACCAACGACACCGCGTATGTTGCGGTTGCCACGACATCCCCGACGAACGCGGGTGTGGACGCCAACATAGCCTTGTGCACCAGCGCTGCACCGCTCAGCCTTTTTGGCCAGCTGGGCGGAACGCCCGATCCGGGCGGCAGCTGGAGCGGTCCGAATGGTTACAGCGGCAACATACTGGACCCGTCCAGCGCCAGCCCCGGCACCTACCATTACGCGGTGGCCGGAACCGCGCCATGCCCGAGCGATACCGCCGCATTGCAGATCACCTTCCAAGTACCTCCCGTACCCGGGTTCGATGGCATGGCCACGTTGTGCCCCGATGCCTCGCCCCTGGACCTTTTTCTGCAACTGGGCGGTATGCCGGAAGCCAACGGTACGTGGACCGCTCCTTCCGGCGCTCCGCACGCAAGCCAGTTCGATCCGGCGAATGATCCCCCCGGCACTTACACCTACACGGTAGCCGCCACTGCCCCGTGCCCCAACAACAACAACCAATCAACTGTTACGGTAGGCCTGGTAGCAGCACCCAGTGCCGGGGCTGATGGTGTGAACTGCACGCTGGAAGGGGTCTTGCAAGCCTCAGGTTCCTGGGCCGCGGGCCATTGGACGGGTTCCCCGGGCGCCTTGATCGCGGACCCCGAAGCAGCCTACAGCGCGGCCACTGCAGCTGCGGCGGGCTTGTACCAGTTTGTTTGGAACACGGTAAGCGTGGAAGGATGCCAGTTCACGGATACCGTGGCCCTCACGTTCACCGATGCGATCATCCCCGCGGTGGAAGTAACCCCGACCATCTGCCATGGCTCCTGCGACGGCGGCTTCATGGCCAGCGCAACCGGCGGCAACACGGGCTGGTCCGGCTACACCTACGCCCTCAGCGGGGCCAATGGCAGCCCCATGCCGATCACCACGGGCTACTGCGCGGGAGAATACCTGCTCACCGTGCTGGACACCAACAACTGCACGGCCACCGTAGCATTCAGCATACCGCAACCACCACCGCTGGCCATGGGCCTGCTCACCACCGTGGACGCGCTTTGTTCCTATAGTTGCGATGGCACACTGCAAGTGGGCGATACCGCTGGCGTGCTGTTCCGCCTGAATGATGGCGCCCCGCAACCATCCGGCCTGTTCACGGGGTTGTGCCCGGGAAGCTATACGGCCACCATGTGGAATGCCCTTGGCTGCAGCGCAAGCGGAACGGCCGTGGTCGGCAGCCCGCCCCCGGTCACGGCAGCATTCCTCATTCAGCCCGGCCAGGTGTACGTGGATGCGCCAGAGGTGGTGTTCACCAATGCCTCCAGCGCCAATGCAGGGAGCTTCCAATGGGAGTTTGGTGATGGCCATGTCAGCGCGGATGCCTCGCCGGTGCACACCTACCCCGTAGGGGCCGCTGCCGAGTACGAAGTATGCTTGAGCGCGTTCACCGGCAACGGCTGCGTGGACACGGACTGCGCCCTGCTGCGCGTGCTGGACCGGTCGGCGATCTTCCTTCCCAATAGCTTTACCCCGGACGGTGATGGGCGCAACGATGTGTTCCAAGTACTGGGCACGGGCTTCGCTCCGGAAGGCTTCCTGTTGCGCGTCTACACCCGTTGGGGTGAGCTCGTTTTTGAGACCGCCGACCATCAGGCCGGGTGGGACGGCACCCGGAACGGGGCGGCGATGGAAGGCAATGTGTACGTGTGGTCCCTCAGCGCGCACTTCACGGGCAGCATTGAGCCCTATGAAAGGAAGGGGCACGTTACCCTGGTGCGCTAGCCGCCCCCGCCCGGGAAACCCTCCCTGGGGCCGTTTGCACTCTTAGCCCGGGAAGGACGCCCCGGTAAAACACAAAGCCCCGGCAGGCCGGGGCTTTGGCGAGGATTTGCCCGGCAAGCCGGGCGGTTTGATCAGATATCCAGCTTGGCGTACACCGCGTTGCGCTCAATGAACTCCCGGCGGGGCGGCACCTCATCGCCCATGAGCATGCTGAAGATGCGGTCGGCTTCGCTCCCGTTCTCGATGGTCACTTGGCGCAAGGTGCGCGTCTCGGGGTTCATGGTGGTTTCCCAGAGCTGCTCGGCGTTCATTTCACCGAGACCCTTGTACCGCTGCACATGTACGCTGGCATCCTTGGTGGCGCCCTTCATGCGCTCGATGGTCCGGTCGCGCTCCTCATCGGTCCAGCAATAGGCGGACTCCTTGCCCTTTTTCACCAGGTAGAGTGGCGGGGTGGCGATGTACACGTGGCCGTTCTCGATCAGCTCCTTCATATAGCGGTAGAAGAAGGTAAGGATGAGGGTTTGGATGTGGCTGCCGTCCACATCAGCATCGCTCATGATCACCACCTTGTGGTAGCGCAGCTTCTCAATATTGAGCGCTTTGCTGTCATCCTCTGTGCCGATGGAAACGCCCAACGCGGTGTAGATGTTTCGGATCTCTTCGTTCTCGTAGATCTTGTGGACCATGGCCTTTTCCACGTTGAGGATCTTGCCGCGCAAGGGCAAGATGGCCTGGAACTCGCGGTTGCGGCCCTGCTTGGCGGTACCGCCTGCGGAATCGCCCTCCACCAGGAAGATCTCGCTGGCGCCGGGGTCCTTGCTTTGGCAATCGGCCAGCTTGCCCGGCAGGCCCATGCCGCTGGCTGCGCCTTTGCGCTGCACCATTTCACGGGCCTTTTTGGCGGCGTGGCGGGCAGTGGCGGCCAGGATCACCTTGTCCACGATGCGTTTGGCATCCTTGGGGTGTTCCTCCAAATAGTTCTCCAGCATTTCGCTCACGGCGATGTCCACCGCGCCCATCACTTCGCTGTTGCCGAGCTTGGTTTTGGTTTGGCCTTCGAACTGGGGTTCCTGCACCTTCACGCTGATCACGCCGGTAAGGCCTTCGCGGAAGTCGTCGCCGGTGATCTCGAACTTGAGGTTTTTGGTGGCGCCGCTGTTGTCCGCGTACTTTTTCAAGGTGCGGGTAAGGCCGCGGCGGAAGCCGGCCAGGTGCGTGCCGCCTTCGTGGGTGTTTATGTTGTTGACGTAGGAGTGGATGTTCTCGGTGTAGGAATCGTTGTAGATCATGGCGATCTCCACCGGGATGCCCTGTTTCTCCCCTTCCATGTAGATCACCGACTCGATCATCGGCAGGCGGGTGCCGTCGAGGTACTTCACGAACTCCACCAGGCCCAGGTCGCTGTGGAAGGTTTCGGACACGAAGGTGCCGTCCTCGCCGGGGTGGCGCTCATCGGTAAGGGAGAGGGTGATGCCCTTGTTGAGGTAAGCCAGTTCGCGCAGGCGTGCCGCGAGGGTATCGTAGTTGTACTCAGCGACCTGGAAGATGGTGGGGTCGGGATGGAAGGTAACGATGGTGCCACGTTCCGAGGATGGACCCACCTCCTTGACGGAATGCTTGGGTTTGCCTTGGCTGTACTCCTGCTGGTACACCTTGCCGTCCCGGTGCACTTCGGCGAGCAACATGTCGCTGAGGGCGTTGACGCAGCTGACGCCCACGCCGTGCAGTCCGCCGGAAACCTTGTAGCTGTCCTTGTCGAACTTGCCGCCGGCGTGCAGCACGGTCATCACCACCTCGAGGGCGGAGCGGCCTTCCTTGGCGTGCATGGCCACCGGAATGCCGCGGCCATTGTCCTTCACCCGGATGCTGTTGCCGGGCAGGATGGTCACTTGGATCGTATCGCAATGGCCCGCCAATGCCTCGTCGATGGAGTTGTCCACCACTTCATACACCAGGTGGTGCAGGCCCTTGACCCCAATATCGCCAATGTACATGGCCGGCCGCTTGCGCACGGCCTCGAGTCCTTCAAGTACCTGGATGCTGTCCGCGCCATAGCCTGCCGCCGCTGCCTTCTTCGCTTCGCTCATTTCCACTGTTTCTGCCATTTTTCGCTCGGATCTGCCCCGTTTTTCAAGGGCACGCGAAGATACCACCCAAGTTGGTGCCGGAGGCGGACAAAGCCCAATACGGGCGCGGGAATCCTTGATTTTTACCAACAGAACGCCCCGCTCTGTTGAAAACCTACCCGGGCAGTCGGGGGTCGATCACCCCGTTTACCCGTTTGACCTACTGTGGCTCAATATGTTACGCCGATCTAGAAAGCGAAGGAAGCGCCGCCCAGCAACAGGGTGCGCTGCACCGGATAGTTGTACCAGCGTTCGTACTTGGAAGCGCTCAAGTTGCTGCACTCCAGGAACACGCTCAGGCGCTTGGTATAGCGGTATTCCAAGCCCAGGAAGAGGTCCACGTAGCCCGGGGCATCCGTACTTTGCGGCGCCGGTGAGAGGTCGTTCCAGCCCATGGGCAGGGTGAGGGGCATTTTGCGCCTGCCATGGAACTGGGCTTCCAGCTTCAGCAGCAGCTTGTCCTGGAAGTCGTACACGGCGCCGAGGTTGATGGTGTAAATGGGCAAGTTCCAGGCCTCGGCCTGGTTCCCGGTGCCGTAGCTGAAGAGGTGGATGCCGCCATGGACGTTGATGTGCTCCTGGTGGCTGTAGCGCAGTTCGCCGCTGATGTCCAGCTGGTCCACCTGATCGTACACGGCCATGAAGCGGTCGCCGTAGCGCAGGCTGTCGAGGATGGTTTCGCGGCCCAGGAAGAGCGGGCGGTCCTTGGTGCGGCTGTTGGAAATGCGCACATCGAAGCCCACATCCTGGCTGAGGCTGCCGCGCAAGCCGCCGTAGAGGTCGTACATGAGGCTGGAATTGGCCAGCAGCGGGTCCCCTGCCAGGAACGGGTTCTCGCGGGTGAGGCTGCGCAGGTTGTTGCGGTAGCGCCGCCCGTCCACGCCGGCATAGGGCACCAGGATATCGTCGTAGAGGCGGTACTGGGCATAGGCTTGGGGATAGAAGTGGAAGCTGCTTTTGCCCTGGGCGTCCACGAAGATGCCGGCGCCCACGCGCACCAGGTATTTGCCGTTGGTGGTGGAGACATGCGGGGAGATGCCCACCATGGTGCCGTTCTGGCGTAGGTCGGCCAGGGTATCGCGCACACCGCGGTAGGCGTTGTTGTCGATGAGCACCTCACCGCCGAAGATCTCGTTGCCCTGCTGCATGGAGAGCTCGGCGTCCAAGAGCACGTTCAGCTCGCGGCTGCCGCCGAGGTTGGTGTAGTTGTTCACGCGCAGGCCCGCCTCGTGGGCGAGTTTGGCGCTGTCCTTGAAGAGGCTCTTAACGCGCAGATCAAAGCCGATGTCGTTGTACACCTGCTCCCGGGCGTCATCCGGCGGTGTTGGCGCCAGCAACATCCGGTTCTCCAAGCTGTCCGAACTGAGGTAGCCGTAGTAGCCGATGCGGCGGCGGTCGTATGCCACGCGGCCTTGCACGGTATGCTGGCGGAGAAAGGCGGTGTAGTAGCCGTCGATGTTGTTGAAGCTGTAATCGCTGGGGCCGCGGCCATCGATGCCCCCATTGCTGCTCATGTGGCGGAAATGCAGGCCGTAGGCGTTGGTCTTTGAGCGTGTTTGGTCGTAGTAGAGTTCGAACAGCGGGGTGGTGTACAGGCCGAACCCCGCCTTGGCGAAGCCTTTGTAGAGCCTCTCCTGGGCCAACTGGATGTTGAGGCGTGCCGCTTCAATGCTGTCCACATGGGCGGGTACTTCACCCCGTACGGCAAGCAGTTGGTACGCAATGGTCTTCTCCGGCAGGATGGTGTCGTAGGCCTGGGGACGCAGATCGATCTTGTTGACGTCGGCCAAAGTGGGGTTGTAGATGCCGTTGAAGTAGTACTCCTCGCCGGTTTGTGCCCATGCCGCGGTGCAGCCCACGGCGGCCAGGGCCAAGGCGGCGCAACGGACTGCCGGTGCAATGATCATCGTATTCATTCTTCGTCGGGCGTGGGGTTCAGGTCCGTGCCGGCACCGGGTGCTTGGGGTTCGGCCGCTTCAGTGATGTTGGCCAGGCGTTGGGCGGCCTGTTCCACCAGATCGGGTTCCGAGCAATTGTCCACCACGCTTTGCAAGGTGGCGCGTGCTTGGAAGAGGTCCTCCAGGCCCACATAAATGTCTCCCAGCAGGATGAAGGCCTTGGCCTTCCAGTGGTCATAGCTGGGGAATTTCTTGGCCAGGTCGAACACTTCCTTCTCACCGTCCTTGTAACGCTTCTGCAGGTAGCGCACATAGGCCATGTGGTAAGCTGCTTCGGCGCCGTAGGCGTTCTTGGAACCGGTGGCAATCGCCTTGAACCGGGTGTAGGCTGCGTCCAATTGGTTGCTGTCGATCTCGCCCAGGCCCACCGCCAATCCCGCTTCGGCCTTCAGATCGGCGTTGGCATCACCATTGGCAAGGACCACCTTGGCCGCTTCCGCGGCCTCGGCCGTGCTCCTCAGTTGCACCAAGCAGCGCATGCGTCCGGCCTGAGCCGCCAACATGTTCACCGGCAAGGCGGCCACTTCGGCCAAACGGGTGAAGTAAGGCAATGCGGCCTCATACCGTTGAGCTTGGAAGAGGATCTGGCTGGCGGCGGCCAGCGAGGGTTCCAGGAACTGCCCGTCGCCCATTGCGGCGACCTTCTCGAAGCCGGGCAGGGCCTCGTCCGACTTTTTGGCGCGATAGAGGCAGTCGGCGGCATAGAATTCCGCATTGGTCACGAAGGCACCCGCGGGATACTTGCTGATGTAGTCCCTGAATGCACCCACGGCCTGGTCGCATTGTTCCGTGAAGTAGAGCTGCTCGGCACTGCGGAAGTACTTCTCGTCCAGGTCCAGCGAGGCTGCGTCCACGAAGGTGAGCCCCTTGAGGTAATCTTCGTAGGCGGCCATGTTGCCCTGCTGGGAATAGATGCTCTCGATGCCTGCCAGCGCCTCCCGCGATCCGTCCATGGAAGGGTATTTGGCCACCACGGCCTTGAATCCGTCCAAGGCCTGCGCGGTGCGGCCTTGGCGCTTGTCGATGAGGGCGGTTTGCAACATGCTCTGCCGCACATGCGGTGAGTTGGCGTGCTGCGCGGTGACTTGTTTGTAGAAATCCAGCGCCTCGGCATCCTTGCCCAGGTTCAGGTAGGTTTCCGCCAGCTGGAACTTGGCATCGGCGGCGTACGGGCTGTTGGGTTTCTCGCGCAGCAGCTGTTTCAAGGTGGCGATCTTCTGGTCGTTGCGTTTGTCCAGGCCCAGGCATACCCCCTTCTGGTAGAGGGCATAGTCGCGTGCGGCGGCACCCGCGGCAATGGCCTTGTCGTACCAGGTGATGGCGGCGGCGAACTCCTTGGTGACATAAAAACAATCGCCGGTGCGGACCATGGCATCGTTACGTTGGGCGGCGGGCAGATCGGCGTGCTCCACGGTGCGGCGGAATGCGGTGGCCGCATCGCCGTACTGCTGCTGCTTGAAGTAGGCGTAGCCCATGCTGTAACTGGCCTGCTCATACAACGCGGTGGCGTAGGCTCCGCCGGCGTTGCGCACATCATCATACTTGGCCAAGGCCGCACCGTAGTCGCCCAAGGCATAGCTGGATTCACCGGCCCAGAAGTGTGCCTGCACCGTGGCCTTGGGGTCGACCGGAAAGGTGAGGGACTTGTTGAAGGCGGCGCGGGCCTCGGCATACTTGCGCCCTTCGTAGAGCTCCGCGCCGCGGTCAAAGGCGAGCTTCTGATAGGCCTCTTTCAGGCGCAGGTCCTTGACCTTGATCGCATCCAATGCACCGAGTGCCGCCTCGTAGTTCCTGGTTTTCAGATACACATCGAGCAGGAACTCTTGGGCTTCATCGTGGCGTGGTGAACCGGGGTACTTGGCCATGTAATCGCGCAAGGCGATGATGGCTTCGTTGTAGGGATCGAAGGACAGTTCATAGGCGAGCTTGGCATAGTTGAACAGGGCATCTTCGGCCACCTTGGCATCAACGCCCAGATCATAAGCCTTTTTGAAGGCATTGCGGGCGTAGTTCTTCTGGTTCAACTTCAGGTAGCAATCCGCCATGTGGTAGGCGGCGAGCTGCGCGAGGCTGTCCGCGCTGTTGTTTACCACTTGGGTGAACTGGGCGATGGCCTGCTGGCACTGTTCGTTCTTATAGTAGGCGTAGCCGGCCATGTAGCGGTCACCGCGGCCCACGCCGGTGCGCTGGAGGCTCTTCTCAATGTACGGCAAGGCCTCTTTGTACTGGCCGGTGCGGTAATAGGCCTCCCCGGCCAAGCGGTTGATATCGCTCTTGTTCTTGGTGTTCCCCGGATCGGCAAGCAGGGGTTGGGCGTATTCCAGCAAGGCATCGTAATGGCCTTGCAGGAATTTGATCTGGGCGATGTAGTAGGGCACCACCCTTCCGAAACCCGGGTCGTCCTTGAGCTTTTCGAAACCTTCCAAGGCCGCGGCATAGTTGCGTTTGGTGTAGTTGATGTGGGCCGTGTAGTAGGTGGCGGGCGCGGCGTAGATCCCGGTACCGTCCTTCACCTTTCCGAACTCCACCAAAGCCTGCTCGTACTGGCCGGTCATGAACTGTGCGTAGCCCTTCTTAAAGGTGAACTCGGCGCGGTCCGCAGCCCCGAGCCCGGTGCCGTCCACCAGGGCGGCCCAGTACAGTGCATCATCCCAGCGTTTGCCTTCGAAGTAGAAGCGGAAGAGCTCCAAGCGTACGGCCGGCACATGGAAATTCTCGGGATGGGCGGCAATAAAATCCAGCAGGCGGTGGCTGGCATCGCCATGGTAGAGGCGAACGGCGCAGAGCGCACTCCAGAACTCGGCTTCCACGCGGTTGCCGGCATAGGGGTCCCTGGTTTGCTGCACAATGCGGTCAAAGCCGGCACGGGCGGCGCCGTACTGGGCCTTATCGAACAGTTCCATGGCCTGGGCCAAGGCAGCGCCGGCGTGTTCGTAATGCGCAGGGCGCTGGGCCACCGCCGGCACATAAGCCAGCAAGAGCGCCAGCGCATTGGCCAAGCATACGCGTGCCGGACGAGGAAGGAGCTTCTTCATCGGTTCAAAGGTCCGGGGCACCGATGCGCGGAAAGGCCGCCAAGGCTTGATTTTTCCACGTGCGCGTGTTCACCCCCCCGGTGCATTGTTGAGACATTGCCAAAGAGAACGCAAAAAAGCAGGGCGGAATTTTCTTCCTTTGGCCGGTTGAATACAGCTGCCCCCTATCGCAGGCAAGCCCGAAACGTTGCCCATGCCGCCTACTTCCCCCATCATTGAACTGCACGATGCCCGCATCTTCCAGCGGGAAAACCTGGTGCTCAACCAAGTAGACCTTACCGTGAGCGCGGGTGAGTTCATCTACCTGGTGGGCCGCACCGGCAGCGGCAAGAGCAGCCTGATGCGCACGCTCTACGGCGACCTGCCCTTCGTGGAAGGCGAGGGGCACGTGGCGGGCTTCAACCTGCGCAAGCTCAAACGACGGCAAGTGCCCTACTTGCGGCGCAAGATCGGCATCGTGTTCCAAGACTTCCAGCTGCTGGGCGACCGCACGGTGAACGAGAACCTGACCTTTGTGATGCGCAGCACGGGCTGGAAGGACAAAAAAGCCATGAATGCCAAGGTACAAGAGGTGCTTGAGAAGGTGGGGCTTGGCAATAAAGGATACAAGATGCCGCACGAGCTGAGCGGCGGCGAGCAGCAGCGGGTGAGCATCGCCCGGGCCTTGGTGAACGACCCCGAGCTGGTGCTGGCGGACGAGCCCACGGGCAATCTGGACCCCGAGACCACGGCCGAGATCGTGGACCTGCTGTACTCCATCAGCCACGGGGGCCGCTGCGTGATCATGGCCACGCACGACTATACCCACATGAAGAAAGTGAACGCCCGGGTGGTACGCTGCGAAGAAGGCAAGCTCTTGGAGATCAGCGCGGCACCCGCAGTGCCAGCACCCGGGGAATAGCTCCGGGCACGCAGTTCCGGGAAGGAACGCGACATTTGCGGCCCGGATCAAGCGCCTGTGCCCACTTTCTTCAACCTGCAACCGTAACCCACGACCGGAACCGCCCCTTGGAACACCTCGGCGACTTGCACATGAGCACCCCTGCTTCACTATCCATCCTCATTCCCGTGTACAATTTCGGGGTGGAAGGACTTGTGGAAACGTTGGCCGCCCAGTGCCGGGCACTCGCCCTGGTGTTTGAAATACGGGCGTACGATGACGGCTCCGACCCGGCATTCAAGGCCGCCAATGCGGGTTTGCGCGATGTGGAAGGAGTGGTGTACAGGGAACTGGACCGGAATATCGGCCGATCGCGGATCCGGAATCTGCTGGCCCGCGAGGCCGCCTACGAAACCTTGCTATTCCTCGACTGCGACGGGGCCATCCCTTCCGCGGATTTTATCGGCAACTACCTGGCCCACGCCGATTCGCCGGTGGTGGTAGGCGGCACGATCTATGCACCGGAGCAACCGGCGGAACCCCGGTACCGCCTGCACTGGAAAGTTGGCAAGGCACGTGAAGAGCGCAAAGCAGCGCAACGCGCTACCGGTCCGTACCGCAGCATCACGCTGAACAATATCCTGGTGCACAAGGGAGCATTTCTGCGGGTGCCGCTGGATGAAACCATCCGCTCGTACGGCCATGAGGATACCAAGTTCGGGCAACAGCTCAAAGAAGAAGGCATCGCCATCCTTCACATCGACAATCCGGTGGCCCACCAAGGGCTGAGCACCAATTTGGAGTTCCTCGGCAAAACCAAGGAAGCCCAACGCAACCTGCACCGGTTGTATGCGTCGGGCTGCTATGGCACCCAAACCGGTGTGGTGCGCACCTTCCGGCAATTGCAACGGTTGGGGCTTACACCGGTGTTCACCGGCGGATACCGCCTGGTGCAACCGGTGATCGAACGCGCCCTCACGGCCGGCACCGCCCCGCTCTTCTACTTCGACCTGTACAAGCTGTACCACTTTATCCGCAACGAGCAGGCCGGGGCCTGATCACTGCGGCAGGCCCTGAAGCACCGACCGGAGCCTTTCGGCTTCCGCTTCGCCGCCCAGTGCGTTCGCGGCAAGGGACGCATTGTGCCGCAGCGAGGCATGGCGTGCCGGATCGGCAAACAATTGCTCCACGGCCTGCCGGATCACCTCCGGGGCCGGTGCAGGGATCACCACGCCGCACATATGCCTGCGCACGATGCCGGCCACCTCAGGCAGGTCGGTGGCCAGCACCGGGATGCCCGCGTGCAGGTAGTCGAAGAGCTTGTTGGGCAGGCTGAAACGATAGTTGAGGTTGGTGTCCTTGTCCAGGGTCAGGCCCAGGTCGGCGTTGCGCGTGTAGTCCATCATGCGGGCGTATGGCAGCTTGCCGATCAGGCGAACGCGGCCTTCAAGGGCGTGTTCCTTCACCAATTGTTGCAGCACGGGCCAAGCGTCTCCCCCGCCGATGATCAGCAACATGCAGTCCGGTAATTCGCGCATGGCCAGCACGGCCTCCTCCGCCCCGCGGTCCACGTTGATGCCTGAGCCTTGAAGCACCATGATGCGCTTGTCCACAGGCAGATCCAGTGCAGCACGGCTTGGCACCGGGCCGAGCACCCTTGGCATGGGGATGTTGCGCACCACGTGCAGGTCCTTTCCATAACGCTGCTTGTAAGCCTCGGCGATGCTTTGGTTCACGGTGATCACCGTGCGCAGCTTGGGGAAGATCCGGCGTTCGATGGCCAGCCACACGGCCCGCACGCGGGGGCGCTGCACCAGCTCGGGCACCTCGGTGAAGAACTCGTGGGTGTCGTACACCAGCTCCTTCCCGCGCAGGCGTGCCGCCAGAAAATTGGGCAGCAGGGTGTCCAGGTCGTTGCTGAAAAAGAACGTGGCCCTGCTGAGGAGCAGCAGAAAGAACAGCCGCAGGTTGTATTCCGCATAGAACAGCGGCCCCTTGTTGAAGAGCAGCCGCATGCGCCGGGTGCGGTACGGCCGCTCCAGCGGCAGGCTGCCAGGCAGTTGGCGGCCCACCAGCAGCACGTCGTAGCCCAGCTCCTGCAGCACAGTGCAGGTGCGGTGCACCCGGTTGTCCGTGGCCAGGTCGTTGGTCACGCTGACGATGGCGCGTTGAAAGGGCGGCGGCATGCGCCCAAAGTAAACGCGGGGAACGCCTGTTCATGTGGGTCACATTATGTTTGATTGCCATGAAAGACAAAGCGGCATTGCTGAAGCGGATCACCGTGGATGACCGGATCTGCAACGGAAGACCGGTGATCCGTGGCATGCGCATCACGGCCCAGACCATTTTGGAATTTCTGATGGCCGGAACATCGGAAGAAGAAGTGCTGAAGCAGTACCCGATGCTGGAACGGGACGACCTGGATGCCTGCCGGCAATTCGCGATCTCGTTAATGGCGAACAAGTATTCCGTGAAGGGCATTGCAGCTCATTGAACATCACGGTCGGCGGGGCCGGACCTTGATGAGCAGGGTCCATCGACGCACAGCTCAACGTTGAAACAGCGGAACCACCGCGCCAAAGCATACGCGGTGGAACGGGTAAACTTGCGCGCCAGAATGCCCGGCCTTGCCATGGAAATTTTCCGCGACTTCAACCTCAAGCCCTTCAACACCTTCCACGTGCCGGCCCGCACCGCCCGGCTGGCGCGCTTCCGCAACGTGGAGGAACTGCGCGCCCTGCTCGCCCATCCTGAGCTGCAAGGGCTACCGCGCTTAGTGTTGGGCGGCGGCAGCAACGTGCTGTTCACACAGGACTGGCCCGGGGTGGTGCTGCTGAACGAGATCACCGGCTTGGAACTGCTGCTGGAGACCGACGAGGCCGTGATCATCCGGGCGGGCGCGGGCATGGTTTGGCACGACTTCGTTTCCTACACGGTGGACCAAGGCTGGGGCGGGCTGGAGAACCTGTCGTTGATCCCGGGCCGCGTGGGGGCGGCACCCATGCAGAACATCGGGGCCTACGGCGTGGAGATCAAGGAGCCCTTCCACCACCTGGAAGCGCTGCGGATCAGCGATGGCGAAGTGGTGCGCTTCGACACGCAGGCCTGCCGCTTCGGCTACCGCGAAAGTTTCTTCAAGCGCGAGGGCAAGGGGCAGTACATCATCCTTTCGGTGGCCTTTCAGCTGAACAAGCAGCCCAAGCTGCACACGCACTACGGCAGCATCAAGGCGGAACTGGACAAACGCGGCATCACGGCGCCCACCATCCGCGACGTGAGCGAGGCGGTGATCGCCATCCGCCGCAGCAAGTTGCCCAACCCCGATGTGTTGGGCAATGCCGGCAGCTTCTTCAAGAACCCCGTGGTTGCTGCGGAAGTGGCGGAGCGCATCAAGGCAAAATTCCCTGACCTCTCCTCCTACCCCGCTGGCGAAGGCCAGGTAAAGCTCGCCGCAGGCTGGCTGATCGAGCGCGCAGGCTGGAAAGGCTTCCGCGAAGGCAACATCGGCGTACACAAGGACCAGGCGCTGGTGCTGGTACACTACGGCGGAAGCAGCGGCAGCGCCATCTACGACCTCTCCACGCGGGTGCTGGAAAGCGTGAAGGAGCAATTCGGCGTGGAACTGGAACGGGAGGTGAACGTCATTTGACTGCCGCCAAACTTGGGTCTCACGTGCGTAGGGGCATTCCCCCTTCACTACGAACTACGAACTACAAACTACGAACTACGAACTATTCCCATGGACGTAGGGCATAGGGCGTAGGCACCAGGAATTCCCGCTGGTTCCGTTCCTTCGCAGCTTCAACCCATGCCCATGTTCCGTCGCGCGCTATTGCTGATCGCCGTCCTTGGCACCACGCTGCTTCCTGCCCAGGAGAAGCACAAGCTCACCCTCACCGACGCGATCCTCAAGGGGCGCGACTACTACCCCGAGCAACTTCGCGGCCTGCAATGGATCCCGGGCACCAGCCAATACGCCCATGTGAAGGGTGACAGCCTGCTGCGCGGCACCACGGGCAAGGCTGCCGACCAGTTGATCCTCACGCGCAGCGAAGTGAACAAAGCCCTGCCCGCCGCGGACAGCCTCCGACGTTTCCCCGGGATTGAATGGCTGGACGCAAGGACCCTGCTGCTCACCAGCGGCACACACACTTACGCCTTCAACTTGGAGAAGAAAACTGCGGAGCTGCGCGTTGCCGTGCCCGCCCATGCCGAGAACACGGATACGGACCCGACGCACAGGAAGGTGGCCTTCACCCGGGACAACAACCTCTTCATCGCAGGGCTGGGCGACAGCGCGGTGCAGGTCACCTTCGACGGCACCGACGGCATCGTGAACGGCAAGAGCGTACATCGCGAAGAGTACGGCATCACCAAGGGCACCTTCTGGAGCCCCGACGGTAGCAAGCTCGCCTTCTACCGCATGGACGAAACCATGGTGACGCCCTATTACGTGGAAGACATCAGCACCACGCCCAGCACCTTCAATAAATTCCGCTACCCCATGGCGGGGCAGACCAGCCACCACGTAACGCTCGGCGTGTACGACCTGCGCACGGGAAAGACCGTGTTCATCAAGCCGGAAGGTCCGCCGGACCACTACCTCACCAACATCAGCTGGGACCAGGACAACCAGCACGTGCAGATCATCGTGCTGGACCGCGCCACCGACCACTTCCGCGTGGAGCGCTTCGATGCCGCCACGGGCAAGGCCGAGCGCACGCTGTTCGAGGAGCACAACGACAAATGGCTGGAGCCCGAGCATCCGTTGACATTCCTGAAGACGCAGCCCACGCGCTACATCCACTGGAGCCAGCGCGACGGCTGGTGGCACCTCTACCTGTACGATCTGAATCTTGGCATGGTACGGCCGCTCACCAAGGGCAACTGGGTGGTGAAGGACATCCTCGGCTTCGATGCCAAGGAGAAGTACATGTTCGTGGAAGGCACCGCCAGCATCGATCCGAAGGACCCGAAAGGCGCGCTGGAAACGCAGCTATACCGCGTGGAGCTCGCCACGGGCAAAACCGTACGGCTCACTGCGGCGCCAGGCACGCACAGCGGGCAACTGAGCACGGACGGCCGGTACTTGATCGACCGCTGGAGCAGCCTCACCGTGCCCGGCCGCACGGAAGTGCTGGACGCCGCCACGGGCAAGGTGGTGAAGACCTTGCTCACCAGCCGGGATCCCATGGCCGCCGTGGTGCACGGTGCGATCGATCTTGTACAAGTGCCCGGCGAGAACGGCGATGTGCTCAACGGGCGCATCATCAAGCCCAGCTTCTTCCAAAGCCGCGACCAGTACCCGGTGATCGTGTACACTTACAACGGTCCGCATGTGCAACTGGTCACCAACAGCTACCTCGGCGGCGCGCAATTGTGGATGATCGAGGCGTCGGAGCGGGGCTACATCGTCTTCACCCTGGACGGACACGGCAGCAGCAACCGCGGGCTCGCCTTCGAGCAGGTGATCTACCGGCAATTAGGCATGACGGAAGTGAAGGACCAGGTTCACGGCGCGGACTACCTGAAGAGCCTGCCCTACGTGGACGGCAGCCGCATGGCCGTACATGGCTGGAGCTTCGGCGGGCACATGACGGAAGCCCTGATGCTGCGGGCACCGGACCTGTTCCAAGTGGGCGTGGCCGGCGGTGCCGTGCAGGATTGGCGCTTGTATGAAGTGATGTATACCGAGCGCTACATGGACACGCCGCAGGAAAACCCGAAGGGCTACGAGGAAACCGCCTTGCCGCCCATCGCCGACCAACTGCGCGGGCACCTGCTGCTGATCCACGACAACATGGACGTGACCGTGGTGCCCGAGCATGCGTTGCGCTTCCTGAAAAGCTGCGTGGACAAGGGTGTGTACCCGGACTTCTTCTACTACCCCGGCCACGAGCACAACGTGCGCGGCAAGGACCGTGTGCATCTCTACACGCAGATCCTGGATTACATCGACTTGCACCTTGGGGTGAAGAGGTGAGTGCAGTGAAGGTTCAGTAGGTAGGGCATCGTTCGTGGTTCGTAGGGAAGTACTGGGCGGTCGTCGTGCTGTGGACACGAATCAAGGACTCATGCGCGTGGCACCTTCCAAGGCGCAAACGCTCACGACCCCACCTCGGCACACATCGAGCGGGAAGCCGCACAGGCATGTATGCACGCGCAAGTGGTTAAATCGATCCGTTGATGTCCCGGGCCTTCAGCCCTCAATAAATCGTTATGGTGGCAGCCCGTGGCGATGCCACGGGCTGCCATGCAACGGGCCTTTGGCCCTTAAGGCAACGGCATCTCCACACAATGCCGGGTGGCATACGTTCCTTTGGCCGTTCCATCCGAACAACCTTTCGTCGCACTCCGGATGGTGTATGCGCCCAGGCCGGGCTGAAGGCCCGAAACATCCGTGCCCATGGCGGCGCCATGGGCGGGGGGCTATAAGATCCGTGGAGGGCTGAAGGCCCGAAACATCACGAACAACAAACATCTTTCACCAGTGCATGAGCCACGAGCCTCCAGCAACGGACCTTTGGCCCATTGAAGCCTAAGGCATCACAACCAGGCGCTGGGCAGCGTGCGGCACTCCGGTAGCTCGCACCAGGTACGTGCCCGGTGAAATCCCGTCCAAGGGCAACCGCTGTGCGGCAAGCGGCAAGGACCACGCGCGGACCGTGCGCCCCGTGGCATCCATCAGCAACAGCTCGTCGGCCCTTGCTCCTTCCCCACCGATGTGGATCTCCACGCTACCGTGCGCGGGATTGGGCCACAGCTGGAACACGGGCTGCGCCTTCGTTTCGCGAATGCCCACCGGTTCGGTTGGGATGGCCAGCACCGCCGTGGTGCCAATGGCCAGCCGTGTGAGGTTCGCCCAATAGGCCGTGTCCAAGTACTGAAGCTCGTCGTTGGGCGTGTGGTAGTGCGGGTTGGGATCATCGTCGAAATCCTCGATCACTAGGATGGCGCCGTAGCCTGCGCTCCAGAACGAGGCATGATCGCTGTACGTCTCGCCGGGGTTGTTCACGGCGATCGGCAGGTCCAGGCCGTAGGTGCTGTTCACCAGTAACGCGCTGTCCTTGATGGCGATGCTGTTGGCCACGGGCCGGGCGTGGATGCGCAACAGGCCATCGCCGTTGCCGTCGTAGCCGATAGCGTCCATGTTCACCACGGCGGTGATCTGCTCATCGTTGCCCACTGCGGCGCTGGCGTAATAGGCACTGCCGATCAAGCCTTGTTCCTCCTGGTCCCACAGGGCGAACACGATGGTGTTCTCGAACGCCTGTCCGGCCATCAGGCGGGCGGCTTCCAGCACGGCGCACACGCCACTGCCGTCGTCGTCCGCGCCGGGTGCTACCGGCCCACCGGGCATGTCGTCGTAATGCGCACTGATGATCACTTTGCGCTCTGGGTGCAGCAGGCCCTGCTTCTCCGCCAGGATGTTCGCTCCGCTGCTGCCGAACGATTGTGCCGTGGGCGCGTAGCCCATTCGGGAAAACTCCTGCTGCAGCCACGCTGCGGCCAGGGCATTTCCCGGCTGGCTGCTGTTGCGCGAGGCGATCAGCTGATCGCCCTGCCCGATGTTCACCGGCACTTCACCGGTGAGGCGCTGCGCGCGCCACACCAGCGAATCCGCGCTGACCGCATTCACGAGCTGCTGCACGGCGGGGTGCTGGGCCGGCAGGGAGAAGGCTCCCGCAAATAAGCAGGCAGCCACCGTGCCGAAGCGTAGTTCCATTGGGGATCACAAGGCCACCACCCGCTCCACAAAGCTTCTTTCCGCCGTGCGCACCACTACGATGAAGGTGCCGTTGTCCGGCAGGCGCATGTACCAAGTGTGCTCATTGGCCCCCTTGAGCTCACCCACCTTTCGGCCGCCGGCATCATACACGTCGATGCCGGTGACGCGGGCATTAATGCCAGTAATGGTGAGCAACCCGTTGCGAACCGGAATGGGGAAGATGTGCACGCCGAGTTCACGCAGGCTTTCCACGCCCACGGTCATGTCCGTATGCAGCGCGGAGCGGACCAGCACGGGTGCCTTGTCGGCATTGTTATACAAGCCTTGGAAAAGGTTGATCTCCGGACTGGTGTGGGTGAACATATCAGCTACAGCCCGGGGCGGCACGCTTTGGTACCAGACCAGGGCGGCAATGTTGATCAGGCCGGTATACCCGCCGGTAGGCACATGGTAATGCACCACATCGGAGCCGCTGCCTTCCACGCCGTCCACGTGATTGAAGTCGGAATCGGTGAGCGCTGCGCCCACGATCATGGTGGTATCGTAGGTGCTGTGGGCGGTACTGAACCCTGCGGGTGCCAACCGGTTGTCCTTCAACGGTTCCATGGCACGTTCCAGCACGGTGGTGAAATCGCCGTTCACATCGCCCATCACCATTTCATAGATCTGCACCTGGTCCGCACTGGTGATGTGGTCGTAGTGGGGCTCCCACAGGGGGTCATGTCCGGCGAGATCACCATCGGGGGTTGGCGCCCCGTTGTTGTAGAGGGTGTCGCCGGAGGCATCGGTCACCACCAATTGCAGCCAGGCACGGCGTGAGGGATATCCGCTGGGGAACTTGTGGCCGGCCAGGTTGGTGAGCATCACATCGATGAAGGCCGTGTCGGTATCACGGGCGGGCACGCTTAGGTCCACCATCAGGGTGTGCTGCTGGAGCATGCGGTTCGTGCGGGCAATGGAGCTGTCGAACTGCGCGGGGTAGGCGGTGACCTGAAGCGTATCTGCATTGTCGCGCAGCATGGCCAGCATGAAGGTGTTGGCCCCGGCGAAGTGGTGCTTGGCGAAAGGCGACTTGGGCTGCAGGAAGACATAGTTGGCCGAGAGCACCACACCGATGGTATCATCCAACAGGGGCATGTGGCACCCTTGGCAGGTGATGCCGGTGGCCGGGTGCTCCTCGTTGTTGAACTGGGAGTTGAGCCATTCGTGATAGGTGGCCTGTTCCACGAACTCATCACCGGTGAGGTTTCCGTTGATGTCGGCGGTTTCGGTGAGCAGCGTGTGGCAGCCCGCGCACAGGCCGGCATCGAGCACATGGGCGCCGAACTTGGGCGTGTAGTTCACGAAGGACTGCATGGGCGCCCCGAAGATGTCCTGGTCGGCATAGGGGCCATAGATGGGCCGGCCTTGGGTATCGAACTTCAGGTGACCGGAAAACAAGCTGCCGATACTGTCGGCGCTTTGCATGTGGCAAGGGGTGCAGCTTACGCCGTCCAAGGCAATGGGGTCCTGTTCCATGTAGGCAATGGAATAGGTGCCCTGGCCGGTCATATGGTGTTCAAAGCGGCCCATGGGAGCATGGCAGGCCGTGCATTTGTCTTCCAGTGCCACCTGGTGTGCGGGGTTCACCAGCACCTCATGGCTCACCTTGGCGCGCCAGAAGGGATCGCGTGCGGAATTGGCCATCATGCTGCTTCGCCAGGCATCCACCACGTTCACATCTTCCCCGGCCATGGAGACCGAAGCGATCTGCTGGGGGTCGTGGCCATGGCAACCGTTGCAATGGCCGCTTGCGGCGAAGTACGTATTGGAGCTGGAATCCAAGGGCAACGCCGCAGCGCGGAATCCGTTCAGCTCGGCTTCGGAATGGAAGGAAGCCCGGGCCACGGGCAAGTGCCCTTCCGTCCACGCAACGGAGAGGGCCACGGCACCGGCTATACCGGCCAATGCCAATGGTTTAGCGACCAAAGCCATACGCTTCATGATGGGGAGCATAAACAGATGGACCGCCAAGATAGGCAGCTCCCCTGCTTTGCACCAACCGTGAATGCCCGGCTCAGGAACCCCGCTGGGCGCCTTTGTGCAGGGTTTTGGCCTTGGCCTTGGAGGCACCGGCCGGCTTGGGTGCCGCCTGCTTGGCAGCGGTGCCCTTGGGCTTGGCCGCCTGCTTGCCTGCAGCCGACTTTGCCTTCTTCTCTTCCTTCTCTTCCTTGTTGGCAGCGTCTTCCTTGGCTTTGGCCGCCTCCTCAAAAATGCCCGCCTCCACCAGCATCTGGTACCAGGTGAAGAACTTCCTCACATCGCTGGAGTAAATACGATCCCGGTCATAGTTGGGCAAGGCCTCTCCCAACTTGTCGTAGAGGGCCTCCAGATCCCCTTTGGGATCCACGCTCAACTTGCCTTTCTCCTTGGCATGCAGGGCTTCAAACACCTTGGTGAGCAGCACATCATCACCCTTGGTGTACATGCTCACTTCATCCAAGGAGCTGACCCGCACGCTGGAATGGACGGGGATCCGCTTCTTGTCGATGAGCGATTCGGCGATGAGTGCTTGACGGCCTTGGGCCACCACGCGATAGAGGCCGGATTTCCCGGTGATGGATATGATCTTGGAGAGGTCCATGCAACAAATTTGCAAGGACAAACATAGCGATAGCGGCGCGTTGCCGAAAGAAAAAACGCAACTCCTGCCTTCAACGGCCCAATAGGGTCACCTGCTCAGGTCTTTTGCTTGCGTTTGCGGGCTGCGGGGAAGAGGATGTTATTGAGGATCAGCCGGTAGCCTGGTGAATTGGGAAAGAGGCTCAAGTCCGTGGGGGGGTCGCCGACCATGTGCTGGTAGTCCTCGGGGTCATGGCCGCCGTAGAACGTCCATTGCCCTAACCCGTACTCACCGTGGATGTATTTCACGGTGCCTTGGGGTTTGTTCTCCCCCATCACGGTAACGCCGGGCTTCACCAGGTTCTTGCGGAAGGCGGTGGTTTGGCCCATGAAGCCGTGGATCACCTGTTCGTGGTTTTGGCACAACATGGTGGGCACCACATCCCACTTGGCGCTGAAGTCGAACAGGGTGAAGAAATCGCGTGTTTCGCCGATGGTGCCGTGGATGTCGGTGGCATCAATGTCGCTGAACTCATATACCATGGGATCGGTAATGAGCCTGTAGCTGGTGAAGGCGAAGGTTTTGGCGTAGTCTATCTTCTGCTGTGCCTGCGGTTCGGGCGGGTCGCCGTCGAAAGGCGAATCGCAGATGTCCACGCCTTCGGCCGAGAGGGCGATGTCGTAAGAGTCGGTGCCGCTGCACATGGTGAAGAGGTAGCCTCCGCCGGCCACGTAGTCGCGGATCTTGCCGGCCACGGCACCCTTCATTTGGCTCACTTTGGCATAGCCGGTTTCCTTGGCCATTGCTTCCGCCTCGCGCACCTGCTCGATGTACCAAGGGGCGCTGCGGAATTGGCGGTAGAATTTGCCGTACTGGCCGGTGAAGTCCTCGTGGTGCAGGTGCAACCAATCGTACTTGGGCAAGGTGCCGGCCAGAATGTCCTTGTCATAGATCCGGTCGTAAGGGATCTCGGCGTAGGTCATTACCAAGGCCACGGCATCATCCCAAGGCTGAAAGCCCGGCGGTGCATACACGGCGATCTTGGGCGCCTTTTCCAACTTCACTGCCTCCATGTTCACCTCCGCGCCGGCGATCTCGCCAAGAACGGCTCCCGCTTGGGCATCGGCGATGATGTTGAAGGTGATGCCGCGCACAGTGCATTCGCGCTCCACGGCCGCAATGCGGTCCAGCAGGAAGCTGCCCCCGCGGTAGTTGAGCAGCCACTCCACGGTAACATCGCTTTCCAGCACCCAGTACACCAGGCCATAGGCCTTCAGGTGGTCGGCCTGGGCCTTGTCCATGGGGATCAGGATCTTGGCGGCGAACAAGGGCTGACCTACCAGGCACAGGGCAGCGGCACAAGCCCAATGCCGGGCTTTGAACAGTATGCTAGAAGGGAGCGTCCACATCATCGTTCATGCGACTGGGCCTGGTGATGGTCTGAGGCTGTTGAGGCGCGAACGCCGTGCCAAAGTGGATATCACCGGTTTCCAAGTCGGAGAACTTGGCCAGTTCGGAAATGAAACGCAGGCGGACGTTGTCAATTGCGCCGTTGCGGTGCTTGGCCACGATCACCTCGCCGATGCCGATGGTGGAACCGAAGTTGTCTTCATGGATCTTGTAGTACTCGGCGCGGTAGAGGAAGCAGACCAAGTCGGCATCCTGTTCGATGGCGCCGGACTCGCGCAGGTCGCTGAGCATGGGCCGTTTGTCGCCGCCGCGTGTTTCCACCGCGCGGCTCAGCTGGCTGAGGGCGATGATGGGCACGTTGAGCTCCTTGGCAATGCTCTTGATGGAACGGGAGATGGTGCTGATCTCCTGCTCGCGGTTGCCGCCGCGGCTGCCTTCGCTGCCGGCGGTCATCAGCTGCAGGTAGTCAATGATGATGAGCTTCACATCGTGCTGGCTCTTGAGGCGGCGGCACTTGGCGCGCAGTTCGAAGATGTTCAGCGCGGGGGTGTCGTCGATGAACAGCGGGGCGTTGGCCAGCTGGCCGATCTGTTCGTGCAGGGTGGCGAATTCGGTCTCGCTCAGTTCGCCCTTGCGGAGCTTCTCGGAGCTGATGCCCGATTCGCTGGAAATGAGGCGGGTGACCAACTGGGTGCTGCTCATTTCCAGGCTGAAGACGGCCACGGCCTGTTTGTGCTCCACGGCGATGTTGCGGGCCATGCTGAGCACGAAGGCGGTTTTGCCCATGGCCGGCCGCGCGGCCACGATGATCATGTCGCTGGGCTGCCAACCGGCGGTGAGCTTATCGAGCTGGGTGAAGCCGGTGGGCACGCCGCTCATGCCCCCGCCCTTGTTCTTGGAGTGTTCGATCTGGGCGATGGCGCCTTGGATCAGGTCGCTCATCGGCTCATAGTTGCGCTTGAGGTTGCCGCTGGTCACGGCGAACATCTCCTGCTCGCTGCGGTCAAGCAGCTCAAATACGTCGGTACCCTCGTCGTAGGCATCGCGGATGGTGTCGGAGCTGATGCGGATCAGCTCGCGCATGATGTGCTTCTGGCTGATGATGCGTGCGTGGAACTGCACGTTGGCGCTGCTGGCCACCTTGTTGGTGAGCTGGCTGATGTAAAAGGCCCCGCCCACGATGTCCAGCTCGGCGCGCTTTTTCAACTCTTGCGTCACCGTGAGGATGTCGATGGCCTGGTCCGTGCGGAACAGGTGCTGGATCGCGGCGAAGATGCGGCGGTGGGCATCCACGTAAAAGCTTTCGGGCTGCAGGATGTCGATGGCCTCGTTCACTGCGTTCTTCTCGAGCATCATGGCGCCCAGCACGGCCTGTTCCAGCTCGGGTGCCTGGGGCTGCAGGCGTCCGCCCTCCAGTGCGGGGTCCATCAATGGGGCGGAAGGGCGGCGCTTGCGGTCCATGGTGCGGGCGCCGGGGCTGGCAGCGGAAAAATTGGTCATTTCAAGCATCGGAACGGCCGGAAAAAGGATGGCCGGGAGAGCCCGCCAAAGGTAGCCTCTAATGATGGGGGCGACCCGTTGGGGCCGTGATGAACTTTGCCCATTCTTTCAACAACGCGCACCTTCAACGATCGTTGGCGGAGGCCCGGGCCCAAGCCTGTCCTATCTTTGGGAAGATGCGTTATCAACAAGCCCTTGCCATCGCGCTGGTTGCGGGGGTGTTCAACGCCGGATGCAAGAAGGAACCGGCCAATGAGGCGCCCCGGGTGAGCATCATCACCCCTTCCGAATTTGCTTCCGTAACCCTGCCGGACACGGTGCTGGTGGAGGTGGAGGCCAGCGATGACCAAGGGCTCGCCCAGATCTCCGTAACTCTGTTGGACGCCAATGGGATCCCAGTGGCAGCAGGTGCCTCTGCCGCGGTATCCGGTACCTCGGCGAGCCGCACCTTGGCGTTGCCCATCACTTCGGAGCAGCTCAATAGCGGGGTGTACCAACTGTTGGCGGTGGCCAGTGACGGCAGCCTCACCGGCAGGGACAGCCGCCAGTTGCAGGTAACGGCCATCCCGCTGCGCGTGCGGTCGGTGTTCACCTTGGTGGAGCAAGGTGCCAACAGCCTGGCCCTGTACCGCACCGACAGCTTGGGTCAAACCACGGTGGCGGCCACGTGGCCAATGGACCTGGGCGGTGCAGCGATCAGTTCCGCTGCCCAGCGGCTGGTTGTGGCAGGTGCCGTTACCGGCGACCTGCGGGCCATGCACCCCGACGACCTGGCCACGGCATGGCTGCTGCCCAACCTGGGCTCCATCGGCGCCCCTTGGTTCACCAGCGTGGACCTGTGCGCGGACGGACGGCTCTACGCAGGCCAGGACAACGGCACCTTGCGGGCGTTCACCGCCAGCAACGGGGTGGGCGGCACCACCATCACCTTGCCCGATCTGTTCCGCACGCAACAGGCCATTACCGTGGAAGACCGGGTGGTTGCCACTGAGCGGCACTTTGTTACCCAAGAACAGCTCCTGGGGATCTATTATCGCCAATCGGGCGTTGCCATCGCCAGCCAACCGTTGGCGGTGCAGCCCATCGGGCTGTTCATGCGCGATGCCGACCATGTGCTCATCTTCGGCAACAGCGGCGCCCAAGGCCGGGTGCTGGACCGCACCTTGAGCAGCGGCGGAACCTGGGAAGCTTACACTTGGGGGTCAACGATCGCGGCAGTGACGCGCCTTTCCGACGGGGAGTGGCTGGTGGCGCTGGCCAGCGGGGAACTCGCCCGCTATGCATACGGTGGCGGGTCGATCAGCGTGGGAACGGCCCCCCTGCTGCACGCCATGGCCTATGAAGCATTGGATGGCTTAGTGTACGGCTGCGCCGATGGCCAAGTGCTGCTGATCAATCCCCTCACCGGCGCCACCATGCCGGGCTGGAGCGTGAGCGGTTCCGCGCGGTGCGTGCTGCCCTTGTACAATCGTTGAGGATCGGAGCGGCCTGGGGCATCCGGCTATTTCGCCTTGGCCACCACGCCCATCTTGCAGAATTTGGCGATGCGCTTTTCCACTCGCTTCTCGGGGTCCAGCTTCACCAGCTTGGCCAGTTCCTTGGCCACGGTCTCCTTCACCAGCCGGCACGCTTCGTCATGGTCTGAATGGGCACCGCCCATCGGTTCCGGGATCACGCCGTCCACCAAGCCGTTCTTGAACATGTCGGTGGCCGTGAGCTTCAGTGCTTCCGCAGCCTGCTCCTTGTAGTCCCACGTGCGCCACAGAATGGTGGAGCAGTTTTCCGGAGAGATCACCGAGTACCAGGAGTTCTCCAGCATCAGCACCTTGTCGCCCACGCCGATGCCCAAGGCGCCTCCGGAGGCACCTTCGCCGATGATCACGCAGATGATGGGCACCTTGAGCTGGCTCATTTCCAGCAGATTCCTTGCGATGGCCTCGCCCTGCCCGCGCTCCTCGGCCTCCAGCCCCGGAAAGGCGCCAGGCGTGTCGATCAAGGTGATCACCGGCTTGTTGAATTTCTCCGCCAGCTTCATCAGGCGCAGCGCCTTGCGGTAGCCTTCGGGATTGGGCATGCCGAAGTTGCGGTACTGCCGCATCTTGGTGTTCACGCCCTTCTGCTGGCCGATGAACATCACCGTGCGCCCGTCCATCATGCCGAAGCCGCCCACCATGGCCTTGTCGTCCTTCACGGTGCGGTCGCCGTGCATTTCAATGAAGGTGCCGTCGCTGAGGTGGTTGATGTACTTGAGCGAGTAGGGCCGGTCGGGATGGCGGCTCACCTGCACCCGTTGCCACGCGGTGAGCTTGCCGTACACCTCCTTGCGGGCGGCATCCAGCTTTTTGTTCAAGTCCTTCATGGCAGCGCGCACGTCCACCTCACCTTCGGCGGCCACCTGGTTCAGCTTTTCGATCTGCTCCGCGATGGCTTGGATGGGGCTTTCAAATTCCAAATAAGTCATGGCAATCCGTTGGAAGGAAGGGGCGAAGGTAGCCGTGCGGCCCGTGCGCCGCAACGGGGCCGCCAAGGTGCCTGCCCCCGGGGTTGCAGCCTACCTTGCGGCCCGCCAACACCGTGGACTTCCGGCACCGCATGCTGCTTTTCCCCTTCGCCAAGATCAACCTCGGCCTGCAGGTGCTCCGCAAGCGCCCGGACGGCTACCACGACCTCCGCAGCGTGCTCCTCCCCATTCCCCTGTGCGATGCGCTGGAAGCCGTGGTGGACGAAAGCTTCGCGCCCGGCGAAGTGCAATTTGATAGCAGCGGCCTGCCCGTGCCCGGTGATCCTGCCGCCAACCTCTGCCTGAAAGCCGTGGAGCTGGTCGGCCAACAGCGCAAACTGCCCGGCCTGCGCATGCACCTGCTCAAGGCCATTCCCACCGGCGCGGGCCTGGGTGGCGGCAGCAGCGATGGCGCCCATACCCTGCTCCTGCTCAACCAACTGCTCTCACTCGGCCTTTCCCCGGAAGAACTGCACGCCATGGCTGCCCGCCTCGGCAGCGATTGCCCCTTCTTCCTGAAAGAGCAACCACAACTTGCCGAAAGCCGTGGTGAACAGCTCACGCCGATCAACGTGGACCTAAAGGGCCATTGGTTGGTGCTGGTGAACCCGGGGATCCATGTATCCACCGCAGAGGTGTTCCAAGGCATACAGCTCACCTCATCACACGCCGATCTGCAGCAGGCACTGCGAGGCCAACCCTCAACTTGGCCCGGCACCGTGGTGAACGACATGGAGGCTTACGTCTTCGCCAAGCACCCGGCCGTCGGCGCCATCAAAGCTGAACTGCTGAAGCACGGCGCGGTGTACGCGGCCATGAGCGGTTCGGGCAGCAGCGTGTTCGGGATCTTCGGGGAACAACCTACTGTGCCTGAGTTCCCCGCTGCATACCGCAGCTGGGTGTTTCACTTGTGATTGATCGTGGTTCGCAGGGCGTAGTTCGCAGGGCATAGGGCGTAGTTGTTCGTTGACAGTTGCACGGCCGTCATTGCGAGCGAGTCCCCGAGCCCACCGTCATTGCGAGCCCGTCATCGGGCGAAGCAATCTTTAATTCCATCCCGTTGAATTAAAGATTGCTTCGGGCCTGTTGAACGCACAGGCCCTCGCAATGACGGTGGGGGCCTATTGAACGCACAGGTCCACGGGGGACCGAAGTAATTCCGCACACGCGGCAGCACTTCCCTCTCATTGCAAGACCTTCTCGTGCCCACCGTCATTGCGAGCGAGTCCCCGAGCGAAGCAATCTTTAATTCCACCCCGCTGAATTAAAGATTGCTTCGGACCTGTTGAATGCACAGGTCCTCGCAATGACTGGGGAGGACCTGTTGAAAG
>JADZAC010000064.1 GCA_020852835.1 Flavobacteriales bacterium | reverse complement strand
GTACGCTCTGCCCGGTTGTACCACCAGCACGCATGCATCGCCCTGCAACAAGCTGTCCAGCGGCAAGGCCCGCCCTGTGGGGGACAGCAATTCCACCTGGGGCAACCGGGTGCCCGGGGTCATGACCGTGAGGTCGCGTACCATGTTCGCCGCGATCATCCGGTGCTCGGCGAAAGTGGATCGGGCCTCCACATCGCGCAAGATCTTCAAGATGCCCCCCGGGTCGAACAGGGCATTGCCCCGGTTGGCGTAGAGGTTGGTGAGGATCACCAGTTCATTGATGCGTCCGTCGTGCAGGAAGTCGCTCCGGGCCAACAGGGCCTTCAGGCTGTCGGTGCGGCCCTCGCGGATGCAGGCAAGCAGTGCTTCGGGCTGGCTGCGAAAGGGGGTGGTGAGCAGGTGGTCCTTGAAGAAACCGGTGAAAAAGCGGGTGTATTCGGGCACCTCATACAGCACGGGCTTGTCCAGCAGGTACCGCTCGAACAGGTCGCGTGCCCGGGCATGCGGGCCCAGGTACAAACCGGCCAGTCCGTATTCCAGGTTTTGTTGGAACCACGGGTCGTTCACCCCGTTGTAGAAGTTGCGCAGCTTGGCGGCGAAGGTGTCCGCACGGGCCGGGCTCCACGTGGGTGAGAGGTACAGGCCGCGGTGCGCACCGATGGTGTCCGGCTGCAGCGTGGCCGATCCGCTGCGCGACTTGGCCACGGCTTCCATGCCGGCATGGGCATCCGTGGCCAGCCCCTCGGCCACGAAGGCATCCAGGCGGCCATTGAGGTCGCTCATCAGCGCGTTCACGTCCATGGCGTCCAGCTCCAGGAACGTGAGCTCCACGTTGGCCGGCCCGCTCAGCATGTAAACCGCGCCGGTGGCCTTGGGCAGTTGCACATGGTAGCTTCCCGGCCGCAACCACAGGTCTGCCCCGGCTTCACCGATGCGCAGCAGGGCTTTCCGGGTACCGGTCACTTCCGCGTCCAAGGCGGCATGGCCCGTGCTGTCGATGTACCCCTTGGCCACCGGTTCCAGCAGCCGGGTGAAGGCATCCATATACAGGTAGAGCGTGACCTGCTGCCCGGGGTACGCGGGGGCGTCCACCAGCAGGTGCACCGGTGCGCCGGCAACGGCCAGGCTGCACAGAAGGGAAATGGTGGAAAGGGTGGCTCTCATCAAGGGCGCACGGCCGCAGGAACGAACGCCGAAACATCGGCCTTATTGGCCATCAGCTCGCGCACAATGGTGCTGCTGATGTGGGCGTGCTGGGGCAATGCCGGCAGGAACACGGTTTCCACGCCGCGCAACGCGTGGTTCATCAGGGCAATGCTGCGTTCGGCCCCGTGGTCCGTGCTGTTGCGCAGGCCCCGCACGATGTACTTGGCGCCCAGCTTCAGGCACAGGTCGGCCGTGAGGCCCTCGAAACTGATCGCCTCCACTTTCGGCTGGCCTTCAAAGGTCTCGCGCAGCCATTGCACGCGTTGGTGCAAGGGAAACATGTAGCGCTTGCTGTTGTTCACCCCGATGGCCACCACGATCCGGTCGAAGAGGGGCAAGGCCCGCTCCACAATGCTCACATGCCCGATGGTCACCGGGTCGAACGAGCCGGGGAATACGGCGATCCGTTGCCCATTGGATGCGGAGATGGTCATGGCATATTGGTCTTGGGGGTGAAGAAGCTGAAGTGGATGTTGCTGTACTTGCGGCAAACATCGAACCACGGATCGGTGCCCAGGTCGAGCTGCTTGTAGTGCTCCACGAGCAGCAGCCCGTCGGGGGCCAGCAGCCCGGCCTCGCGGACCAGGGCGGGGAGGCGCCCGGTGCCGGGCATGTGGAAGGGCGGGTCGGCAAAGACCACGTCGAACGGCCCGCGCGCCGAAGCGAGGAAGTGGAACACATCGGCCTTCACCAGGTGCCAATTGGTGATGGCCAGCTCCCGGGCCGTGCGTTGGAGGTGCTTGTGCAGCACGGCATCCTGTTCCACGCTGATCACCTCCGCGGCGCCGCGGCTGATGAATTCCAGCGAGATGCCGCCGGCGCCGGCGAACAGGTCCAGCACCCGGATGTCTTCCAAGGCAATGGAATGCTGGAGGATGTTGAACAGGGCTTCCTTGGCGAAGTCCGTGGTGGGCCGCGCGGTGATCTCCTTGGGCGGGTGTATGCGCTTGCCCTTGAAGCGGCCGGCTACGATGCGCATGGGTATTGGTCGATCAAGCCGGTCCAATGGTGTGCGTCCGGTATGTCCAGTTGCGCCAGCGCGGGGTCGGCTGTGCCGGTGCTGGGCAGCAGCCCGCCGGCGAAATAGTTCGACAGCAGGTGTTCTTCCGCTGCGGCGAGCTGCGGGCCGCCCGCGCGCAGGCTCACGCTGTCCGGGGCAAGCCCGCATTGTTTCAAGGCGAACAGGGTGTAGTAGAGCACATCCTCCGCCGTGGTGGCGAAGAAGGTGTTGCTCAGCAACAGGCGGCCGCGCTCGGCCAGCACCAGGTCCAAGCGGGTGGCCGTGCGGTGCAACAAGGCCACGGCACCCTGTGGCGAACGGGCCAGGGCGTGGTGCACCAAGGTGCCTTGCAACGGCAGCGACCGTGCACCGGGGTATCGTTCCAGCAGCTTGCGCTCGGCCAGTTCGTCGTGCAGGTAGATGCACTGCGCGCCCACGGTGCTGATGGGCTCATCGCGCAGCAGCCCGGTGGGCACGTTGCCGTGCACGAGCTTCAAGTGCTGCAGTTCCGTGCCGGCCACCAGCGAGCCCTGCGGTACCAGGGTGCTGATCTCCGGCGTGGCCGTGAAGGAAACGCTGGCGGGTTTGGCCGGCAAGCGCCCGGGCGAGGGCAGCACATCGCCGTCACCCGCCACCAGGGCCAGTACCTGCCCGCTCTCCCGCGCATGCACGCACCAGGCCTGCAAGCCTGGGGCCAGCCAGCAGCTCAGGTGCCAAGCGTGGTCTCGGGCGGGATCGTAATGCGGGTGGAAGGTCTCAATAAGCATGCGCAGCCGGTTGCACGGCGTGTTGCAAAGGAACTAAGAACTCCCCGATCGCAAGGGATCTATACCAAGGCCCGAACTTCGTTGCCGATGCACGGCTTTTCCGATCAGCTCCTGGCCCGCTTGGGGCATGCCCCTACCGCTGGCCAATCCAAGGCGGTGCATGCCTTGGAACGGTTGTTGGCCACGGAGAAGCCCCGGGCCACGCTGGTGCTCAAAGGCTACGCGGGCACGGGCAAGACCACGCTGGTCGGCGCGTTGGTGAAGGTGCTCCACGACCGGCGCACGCCCGTGGTGCTGTTGGCGCCCACGGGCCGTGCAGCGAAGGTGCTAGGCGCCTATGCCGGTGCGCCTGCCAGCACCATCCACCGGCGCATCTACCGGACGGTGATGGATGAAGAGGCCGGCTTTGGCGGGATGTCCGTGGCGCCCAACCGCGAGAAGCATGCTTTGTTCGTGGTGGACGAGGCCAGCATGATCGGCCGTGCCGGTGGCGGTGCGTTCGAGCGCGACCTGCTCACCGACCTGTTCGAGCATGTGTTCGCGGCGCCGGGCAACAAGCTGCTGCTCATTGGCGACCCGGCCCAGCTGCCACCGGTGGGCAGCGACCACAGTCCCGCCTTGGACAACAGGGAGCTGGCCGCACAGGGTTTGTTGCCCGGCAGCATCGAGCTTACCGAGGTGGTGCGCCAAGCGCGCGAATCCGGCATCCTGGAAAACGCCACCGCCTTGCGCGGCACCTTGGCGCAAATGCCTGGCGGCGCAGCGGAAGGGGATGGGCATGCGCCGTCGGCGGAGCGGGCGGTGCCCCAATTCATCACCGGCTTTGCCGATGTGGCACGGGTTGAAGGCCACGACTTGCAGGATGCCTTGGAAGAAGCCTATGCCAGGCACGGCGATGAGGAGGTATGCCTGATCTGCCGCAGCAACAAGCGCGCCTATCAGTACAGCCAGCAGGTCAGGGCCCGGATCCACGGGTTCGAGGAAGAGCTCGAGGCCAACGACCGCCTGATGGTGGTGAAGAACAATTATTTCTGGGCAGCGCAGGATCAAGCGGCGGGCCCGGGCTCCTTCAGCCTCATCGCCAATGGTGAGCAGGTCTCCGTGCTGCGGGTGCACCGCACGGAAGAACGTTACGGGCTGCGCTTCGCGGACCTCACCATTGCCTGGTGGGACGGCCTCGCCGACCGGGAGCTGGAAGTGAAGGTGATCCTCGATGTGCTGGCCGCTGAAGGCCCCGCGCTGCCCGCACCGCGCATGCGCCAGCTGGCGCAGGATGTGCTCGCCGGCATTGAAGCCCGCACCAAG
>JADZAC010000063.1 GCA_020852835.1 Flavobacteriales bacterium | reverse complement strand
CTGCGAACTCTTCAGCAAGGAGTTCGGCACGGATCTGAAGGCCATCATCTTCCCGAAAGCCGGAGAAGAAGAGAAGGCTGCTGAGCAACTGAAGCAGACCATCTACACGCAGGCCTCGCTGTTCACCATGCACTACAGCCTTGCAAAGCTGTGGATGCACTGGGGCATCACCCCGGA
The DNA here is from genome assembly GCA_020852835.1 of Flavobacteriales bacterium. Lineage (GTDB taxonomy): Bacteria > Bacteroidota > Bacteroidia > Flavobacteriales_F > PHOS-HE28 > PHOS-HE28. Next base: position 7,939 of record JADZAC010000063.1, on the reverse strand, counting down.
TGCGATGATGGGCCACAGCATCGGTGAGTTCGCCGCAGCCTGCCTTGCCGGTGTGTTCTCGTTGGAAGATGCCGTGAAGCTGGTGGCCAACCGCGGCCGCATGATGCAGGAACTGCCCGGAGGCAGCATGCTGAGCGTGCGCGCAGCGGAAGAGGATGTAGCGAAGAAACGGCCCGCCGGATGCAGCATCGCGGCGAACAACGGTCCGCAGTTGTGCGTGGCCAGCGGTCCGCACGAGGCGATCGCCAAGCTGCAAGCCGAATTGGAGAAGGAGGGCATCACCTGCAAACCGCTGGTGACCAGCCACGCCTTCCACAGCCCGATGATGGATGCCATAGTGGCGCCGTACAAGAAGGTGGTGGAGAGCGTGAAGCTGAGCGCCCCGCGCATCCCCATCGTGAGCACGGTTACGGCGGAGTGGCTGAAGGACGACGAGGCCACTTCACCGAAGTACTGGAGCGATCACCTGCGCGCCACGGTGCGCTTTGCGCAGGCCGTGAAGTTCGCTTGGGGCGATGCCGACCGCGTGATGCTGGAAGTGGGCCCGCGCACCACGGCCACCACGCTCGCACGCCAGCAGAGCAGCGACAGCAAGAAACAAGCGGCCGTGCCTTCGCTGGGCGATTCCGCTGGCAACGGCAACGAGCTGACGCAATTGCTGAAAGCCGTGGGTGGTCTATGGCAGAGCGGCGTGATCATTGATTGGAACAAGTTCTACGAGCGCGAAGAACGCAAGCGGATCAGCTTGCCCACCTACGCCTTTGAAAGGGTACGGCACTGGGTGGAGCCGGTGGCTGTTCAAGCCACGGCGGGTGGACAGCGTGGACACGGTGAGACCACCGAGTCCACCCCGTCCACCGGGCTGGCGGATGCCAGCCTTCCACCCAAGGACCAGCTGATCGCACAGATCAAAACACTCTTGGAGGAAAGCTCCGGACTTGAACTGGCCGAGGCCAGCAACGAGGAGACCTTCCTCGAAATGGGCCTCGACTCGCTTTTCCTTACGCAGGTGGCCACCTCGCTCAGCAAGAAGTTCGGCGTGAAGATCTCGTTCCGGCAATTGAACGAAGAGCTGCCGAACCTGGACAAGCTGGCGGACCACATCCTGCCGCATTGGGGTGGCAGTGCGGCCTTGGTACGGGCCGATGATCATCGGCCCCAACAAGCCGCACCCACGGTGAACGCCTTGGAGGACGCGCCCGAACTGAAGAAAGTCTTCGGTGCCCAGGCGCGCATCAGCAAAGAAAAGGAAGACGACTTCACGCCGCAGCAGCGCGCCTGGTTCGATGACTTCGTGCAGCGCTACACGGCGAAGACCGCCAAGAGCAAGGCCTTCACGCAGGCCAACCGCCAGCACATGGCCGACCCGCGCGTGGTCACCGGCTTCAAGCCGCAGACCAAGGAACTCACCTACCAAGTAGTGGTGGACCGCAGCCGGGGCGCGCGTTTGTGGGACATCGACGGCAACGAATACGTGGACATCCTCAGCGGCTTCGGCAGTTCGATGTTCGGCTACATGCCCGACTTCATCCGCAAGGCCGTGCAGGAACAAGCCGACCAGGATGCCAGCATCGGCCCCATGTCGCCGCTGGCCGCAGAAGTGAGCAACCTGCTTTGCGAGCTCACCGGCGCCGAACGCGCCGCCGTGTGCAACACCGGCAGCGAAGCGGTGCTGGGCGCGATGCGCATGGCCCGCACCGTCACCGGCCGCAGCCTGATCATCTCCTTCAGCGGCAGCTACCACGGCATCAACGACGAAGTGATCATCCGCGGCAGCAAGAGCCACAAGAGCTATCCCGGTGCGCCCGGCATCATGCCCGAGGCCGTGCAGAACATGCTGGTGCTGGACTACGGCACGCCGGAGAGCCTGGAGATCATCAAGCAGCGCTGCCATGAAGCGGCAGCGGTACTGGTGGAACCGGTGCAGAGCCGCCGCATGGATTTCCGCCCGGTGGACTTTTTACGCGAGGTGCGACGGATCACCAAGGAACATGGCACCGCGTTGATCTTCGACGAGGTGATCACCGGCTTCCGCACGCACCCCAACGGGGCGCAAGGCCTCTTCGGCATCAAGGCCGACATCGGCACCTACGGCAAGGTGATCGGCGGCGGCATGCCCATCGGCGCCATGATCGGCAGCCGCCCGTGGATGGACGCCCTGGACGGTGGCGACTGGCGCTTCGGCGACGAGAGCGTGCCCGAGGCGGGCGTGACCTACTTCGCCGGCACCTTCGTGCGCCACCCGCTGACGCTGGCCGCCATGAAGGCTTCGCTGCTGTACATGAAGCGTGAAGGGCCAGCCTTGCAGAAGCGGCTCAATGAAATGACGGAGGGCATGGTGGCCCGCGCCAATGAGCTCTTCATCAAATACCAACTGCCGTACTACTGGAACAACTTCGGCAGCGCATTCAAGACCAAGTACGACGAGAGCGTCCACTACACCGAATTCTTCTTCATGCTGATGCGGCTGCACGGCGTGCATGTGCTGGACTTTCCGCACTTCCTCACCACGGCGCACACCGCGGCAGACGTGGAGTTCATCCTGCAGGCGCTTGAAAAAACCTGCCAGGAGCTGCGTGCCTCCGGCTTCATGCCCGAGCGCACCTACCAGTTGCCGGTGGTGAACAGCACGTTGAACGGGCATGCGCGAAAGGCGCGTGAACGGGTGGAAGAAGCATCCGAGCCGCCTGTGCCAGGCGCGCGCTTGGGGCGCACGGCGGACGGCGAGCCGGCGTGGTTCGTCCCGGACGAAGCACGACCCGGCAAATACCTGATGCTCGTACCGGAAGAAATTTGACCCATTAACACCACGCATTCCAGCGAAGGACCAGGAGCAGGATGGAGAATTTTATTCCGGAGATCAGCCGAATAGCCGTGGACCATGATCCGTTCACCGGGCCGGCCATCCTCCGCACGGTACCCACCACCGAGGCACAAATGGAAGTGTTCGCCGCCTCGGAAATGGGCCATGATGCCAACTGCGCCTATGTGGAAAGCGTGTCGTTGGTATTGAACGGACCGTTGGACCGGGCCGCACTGGAACGCGCACTGCACGACTTGGTCGCCCGGCACGAGAGCCTGCGCAGTGTGATCAGCGCCAACGGCATGCGCATGCTGGTGCTGGAAGAGATGGAGTTGGCGATCCCGTTCCACGACTTCAGCGGCATGGACCGCCACAGCCGGGAGACCCAGCTTGGAGCGCTCGCCGACCAGGACATGCGCATGGCCTTCAACCTGTCGAAGGGCCCGCTGTTCCGCGTGATGCTGGCCAAGACCGGAGCGGAAGAGCACATCCTGCGGATCAGCGGGCACCACGCCGTTCTGGACGGCTGGAGCCTGGGCATCCTGATGGCCGAAACGAGCGAACTCTACAATGCGCATGCCGCCGGAACGCTGCCGGCGCTGCCACCCGCCATTCCCTTCAGTGCGTATGTGCTGGCCTGCCTGGATTTCACCAAGAGCAGCGGGCATGCCGAAGTGGAGCGCTATTGGACCGGCCTGTACAAGGGATCTATCCCGCGGATGAACCTTCCCACGGACCGGCCGCGGCCGGTGCGCAAAACATTCCATGGCCGCCGGTTGGACCTTCCGCTGGACCCCTTGCTGGTGAAGGGCCTGCGCCAGGTGGCCACGCGCAATGGCGCGAGCGTCGTCACCACCCTGCTCAGCGCGTTCGAAGTACTGTTGGCCCGGATCACCGGTTCGTCGGACGTCGTTACCGGACTGCCTGCCGCCGGGCAGAGCGACCTGGGCATGCAGCGCTTGGTGGGGCACTGCGTGAACCTGCTCGCCCTGCGCAGCCAGGTGGACGAGGAGCAGGCTTTCGATGCCTATCTGAAGCAGCGAAAGAGCCAGGTGCTGGATGCCTTCGACCACCAGAAGTACACCTTCGGCACCTTGGTGCAAAAGCTGAAAGTGCCCCGCGAACCCGGGCGGATACCCTTGGTGCCCGTAGTGTTCAACGTGGACATGAACATGGATGATGGTGTGGCGTTCACCGGGCTGCGGCACCTCTTTGTGAGCAATCCGCGGCACTACGAGAACTTCGAACTGTTCCTCAACGCCACCGGGCATGGTGATGCGCTCACCCTGGAATGGAGCTACAACACCGACCTGTTTGATGCGGCCACCATCTTTGATTGGATGTGGCAGCTCAACCGCGTGATCACGCGCATCATTGCCGACAGCTCCCTGCCCATCGGCCTGTTGACCCGGGATGCCGATCCGGCAATCGGTTTGGGCATGCCCGCCCCGGAATGGCACGGCCAGCGCTCGGAATACCCACGCGACAGCAGCATGGATGCCCTGTTCGAAGAGGTGGTGGCGCAATACCGTGAGCAAACGGCCATACAGGCCGCCGGCGAAGCATGGAGCTACGGCCGCCTGCACGCCCGCGCCGGCGCAATTGCCGGCGCCCTGTTGGCCGCCGGTGTAAAACCCGGCGACCCCGTGGGCTTGTGCAGCGAACGCTGCCCGGACATGGTGGCGGCCATGCTGGCCATATTGCGGTGCGGCGCAGCCTTTGTGCCCTTCGACCCCAGCTACCCGCAGGAGCGGCTGGAATACATGCTCAAGGATACGCAGGTGCAGGTGCTGCTCACACAGAAACAGTTGGCGGCAGCCCTTCCCGGCCATGGTGCCCGGACCTTGTATCTGGAAGAGGTCGCAGACGACCAGGCCACCAATGCCCCACCGAAGGGCACAGCGGAGAGTGCGGCATACATCATGTACACCTCCGGGTCCACCGGCCAGCCCAAAGGGGTGGTGGTGCCGCACCGCGCCGTGGTGCGCCTGGTGCGCAACCAGAACTTCCTGCCATTCGGTCCGGAGCTCACCTTCCTGCAGCTATCCAACATATCGTTCGATGCTTCCACCCTGGAGCTGTGGGGCGCCCTGTTGAACGGTGCCAAGCTGGTGCTGCAACCCCAGCAGAAACCCACCTTGCAGGAGATCATCGGCACCATCCGGCAACACCAGGTCACCACGGTATGGTTCACCACCGGACTGTTCAACCTGTTGGTGGATGAGCATCTGGAAGAGCTGCACGGCCTCAAACACATCCTCACCGGCGGGGACGTACTGAGCGTACCCCACGTAAAGAGGGCTTTGCGCAAGTTGGGCCCCGGGGTGCTGATCAATGGTTACGGCCCCACGGAAAACACCACCTTCACCTGCTGCCATGCGATCAACGATGAGCAGGCGTTGCATAACCGGGTACCCATCGGCAAGCCACTGTGCAACACCACGGTGCACATTCTGGACGAGCACCTGCAACCGGTGGCCGTGGGAGTGAAGGGGGAGCTCTACGCCGGCGGGGCGGGCGTTGCCTTGGGCTACTGGCGCCAACCGGAGCTCACCACGGCCCAATTCGTTCCCGACCCCTTCAGTACCACGCCCGGAGCCAAGCTCTACCGCACCGGCGACCTGGCCTGTTGGCTGCCCGATGGCACCATCGATTTCCTGGGCCGTGCGGACGGGCAGGTGAAGGTGCGCGGGTTCCGGGTGGAACTGGGCGAGATCGAGAGCGCCATCAGCACGTTGGGCGGGTTGAAGGACCGGGTGGTGGTGGCCCGCAACGACCTGCCCGGTGAGAAACAACTGGTGGCCTATTTGGTGCCGGTGGATCCCCGCCGGCTTGCCGAGGACATGGAGGCGCAGGAAGCACTGATCCGCAAGTTGCGCGAGCACCTGCGCCAAACCCTGCCGGACCACATGGTGCCCACCGCCTATGTGATCTTGCCCGAGCTGCCGTTGACGGCCAACGGCAAAGTGGACAAACGGGCCTTGCCTGTGCCCGAGCACCGGGCACAGGTGATCGAGGTGAAGCACGTGAAGCCACGCAACGCCAAGGAGGAGGTGCTGGCCAAGCTTTGGTCGGAATCCCTCAACCTGCCCATGGTGGGGGTGCATGACAACTTCTTCGACCTGGGCGGCCACTCGCTCATCGGCATCCAGCTTCTTGCACGCGTGGAGGAGCAGTTCGGAAAGCGCCTGCCCCTGAACTCCCTGTTCCAGGCACCCACCGTGTCGGCATTTGCCAAACTGGTACAAAGCAAGCAGCCCACCAGCGTGCTGAAAAACCTCGCGGCGCTGCAACCCGAAGGCAGCCGCATGGCCTTTTTCTGCGTGCATGGCGATGAAGCGAACCACCACATCATGCGGCACTTGGGCAAGGACCAGCCCTATTATGCCTTCTTCCACCAAGGGGAAAACGGTGCCCCGTTCGAGCACCATGGCGTGGAAGGCATCGCCAAGCACTACGTGAGCGAGCTGCTCAGCGTGCAACCCGAGGGTCCATTCCTGCTGGGCGGTTACTCCTTTGGCGGGATCGTGGCCTACGAAATGGCCCAGCAGCTAACGGCGGCCGGGCATGAAGTGCCCTTGCTGGCCATGTTCGACATGCCTGCGCCGGAGGTCTTCAACGAGAACATGAAGCTGGAGGAAAAGCTCCACGAGCCCCTCAAACGCGTGGTGATGCGCCACCTGGTGGAGAAAGCCCTTGCCAAGGGGAGGATCCGATCGCACCGGCTGCAGCATTTCCACATCATCGACAACTACAACCGCGCCATACAAGCCTACCACCCCCGGCCGTACAACGGCCCGGTCACCGTATTCAAAGCCGAGGCTACGGCCGGCACGGACGACATGGGCTGGGCCAAGCTGGTCACCGGCCACTTGGACGTGCACGTGCTGCCCGGCGACCACTACAGCCTGATCAAGGACCCCGGAGCGGCCCGCTTGGTGCGCGAACTGAGCCGCTGCATCGACCGGGCGGTAAGCCGCTTCGCCGTTGAGGCCGTTTGACATGCACACCCCGCGACCGCTCGTGGTGCATTGCACCGGCCCCGAACTTGCCGTGGCAGGGCCTGCGTTCACGGCGAGCACACCCGTAGAGGGACCCTTCGCGTGCTTCGGCTCATTGGCCTCCATGGCCGATCGGCTGCAGCGGTACCTGGAACTGCTCAACGACGGGGAACGCGCACGGGCCGATCGTTTCCGGTTCGCGCACGACCGTGAGCGGTTCATCCTGGGCCACGGGCTGCTGCGCGAAGTGCTGGGCCGCACCCTGGGCCAACGGCCCGAACAGTTGGAATTCCTTCGCGGTGAGTTCGGCAAGCCCTTTCTGGAAGGCCACCCCGTGCACTTCAACCTCAGCGACACCAAGGATGCCGTGCTGGTGGCCGTGGCCCAGGAGCCGATCGGGGCCGACATTGAGACCCTGAACCGCAGCACCGACCACGACCGGGTCGCCGCGCACTACTTCACCCCGGCGGAAGTGGCCAGCATCGATCGGGCACCCGACGGCAAGCGGCGCTTCCTCGAACTGTGGACCCGGAAGGAGGCCGTGCTGAAGGCCTGCGGCGTGGGCCTGATGGACGACCTGCACAGCCTGGAAGTGGGCGAGGCGAAGAACACCATGATGATCAGGCATCCCGACTTCGTGCGCTTGGCCGCACCGGAATACCATGTGGCCACGTTCATCGCCGGAGCGCACCACCTGATCAGCCTGGCCAGTGCCTCGGCCATCGGGCAATTGCAGCTCACCGCGGCCTGAAGCGGTGCCTATTCCTCCGCACCGAAAAAGCGCGGGTGGAAATTGAGCAGGTAGAGCTTTTCGCTCGCGCGTGTCACTGCGGTGTACAGCCAGCGCACGTATTCGCGGTCGATCATTTCCCCGGTGACATAGCCTTGATCCACGAACACGCTTTTCCATTGGCCGCCCTGCGCCTTGTGGCAGGTGACCGCATAGGCGTACTTCACCTGCAGCGCATTCACGTAAGGGTCCTTCTTGAACTCGCGGAACCGTTCGCCCTTGGTGCGGGCTTCAATGCCGGCGAGCACATCCTGCGCCAGCTGGCGCATGCGCGGTGCGGGCAGCGCGGGGCCTTCAGCGGCCAGCACATCGAGGATCACCTTCACTTCCAGCTCCCGGTCGGCG
>JADZAC010000062.1 GCA_020852835.1 Flavobacteriales bacterium | reverse complement strand
TGGCCGCACAGCAAACCGTGAACGACCGTACGCACACCTTGCACTTGGAACACCTGCCCAACGGCCTCTACACCGTGGTGGCCCATGGCAACGACCAGCGCCTCACCGCCAAGTTCAGCATCCAACATTGATCCACGCCGGAAAACGGCCCGCGGGATCTCTCCCTCCCGCGGGCCGCTGCCGGAACCGCTCTACGCCCCACTCTCCACATGGCCTTTGTCCGTAGCATTAGTGTGCCTGCCTGTCTCCTCGCGGCCTCCTGCGCGATAGGTCAAGTATCCTCCTACACCTTCTCGGCCGAGGTGGGCCTTTGGCAGCCCATCGCCGGCAATGGAACGCCCTTGGGCATGGCCGGGCTGCAATGGCCCTTTACGTTCGATGACAACTCGTTCGTGAACGAGGGCGAAAGCCTGCCCTTGGGCAGCGCCACCACCGGCAACGGATGGCCCATTGGGTTCACGTTCAACTTCAATGGCCACGCTTACGACCGGGTGGGCATCAGCATGGAAGGATGGCTGGCATTCGGCCAATCCGCCAATGGCACCAGCGCGGTGTACGTGCCCGTGGGCACCGATGCGTACAGCCCCCTGAGCTCATCTGTGCCCGAGGGCCTGGACCCCTTGAAGCGCAACCGCGTATCGGCTTTCGGAATGGACCTTGCCGCCTTGGGCAATGGCGGGTTGTGGCCCGTGCAGATCTACACCGGCGGCCTGGCGCCCGACCGCTTCTTCGTGGCGGAGTGGAACGTGGTGCGTTCGGGTGGGTCCAACACCATGAACTTCCAGATCCGGTTGAACGAAGGTGGCGGTGATCCCGCCGCGCAGACCGTACAAGTGATCTACGGAAACATGGTGCAGACCGCCAGCTTGCCGGGCCAAGTGGGCCTGGCCGGTGACACGCCCGGGGACTACAACAATCGGGCAGTGGCCACCAGCCCCTATGACTGGCAAGCCAGCACGGCAGGAACCGGCAACACCGCCACCTGCCGCCCCCCGTCCACCGCGAGCAACCTGCCGGTGGGCCTCACCTTCACCTGGACCCCCGCCGGATGCCTGGTGAACGGCATCACCGTGGACGGCTTGGCGATCAGCGCTGGCAACATCACGGGCCTCCTGTCCTGGTCGCCGTTGGCCGGAGCCACCAGCTACGACTACATCATCACCACCGGCGGCCCCAACGATCCAGCCCTGTTCAGCGGCAACGGGCTCACCACCACCTCCGTGCCCTTGGAAGGGCTTCCTGCGGACCAGCAGCTCTTCGCTTATGTACGTGCGGACTGCGGTGAGGGCATGCAGGGCTGGGGCGCGGGCCAGCCTTTCACCACCGAAGGCCATGTGGAGGTAGTGTGCGGCAATGCCCCCGTGGAGAACACCTACTGCTACGCCGACCTGGACCAGAAAACCTGGCACTACACCAGCACCACCGGCGATCCCTTGCGCATGATCATCCATGCCGGCATCATCCATACCGGTGATGTGCTGACCGTGCACGACGGGCCCACCGACCAATCGCCCGTGCTCTTCAGCTCGGCGAACGGTGCCGTGGCCGGGCAGGTGATCAATGCCAGCGGGCCGCAGCTCACCATGAAGCTCCTTGCCGATGACCTGGGCTGCTGCGCCGTGCATGAGTTCATCCTTCCCCTGGAATGGGAGGTGGGCTGCGTGGACTGCGATCCCGTACTTGCGGCATTCCAAGTGGTGGAGGATTGCACCAACGGGGAATTCTCCGTGCAGGTGCAGTTGGTGGGCATGGGCTCGGCCACCGAGGTGGTGATCGGAAGCGATGCGGACGCCAACACGGTTGCAGCCACGTCCACCGGGAGCTACCTGATCGGTCCCTTCCCCATCGATGCTCCGGTAGTGGTATCCGCTGCCAACGGGGAAAACGACTATTGCAGCGCGGTTTCCATGCCCTTGATGAACGATCCCTGCCCGGTGGTGGGCTGCGGGCCGGAGCACTACACCTACTGTTACACGAACAATGACCACGGCCAGTGGGCGTACCAATCGAGCGCAACGGAACGCATCGGCATCCGCTTCACATCAGGCAGCCTGGCCGCCGGAGATGAGATCCGGATCTATGACGGCTTGGACCCGTTCATGAGCCCGCCCTTGTTCGTTGGCAACAACAACGGCAACCTGAACGGCCTGATGCGGGTGACCAGTGCGGGCAATCCCGACCACGCCCTGTTGTTGGAGGCTGCTACGGATGCGGGCAGTTCCTGCGCAACGGGCCAAGCTATGCCCTGGCAGTATGTGGTGGCCTGCTACGACGGGTGCACACCGCCCGAAGCCACGTTCAGCACGGTGCCGGATTGCGCCGCAGGCACCTACAGTGTTGTGGTTGATGTGACCTCCTTGGGCAGCGCCGATGCGTTGGCCATCACGAACAACGCCAGCGTGGCGGGCCTCACCGCAACCCAACCGGGCATCTACTCGGCAGGGCCTTTTCCCATTGGCCAAGCCGTGGTGGTGCACGTGGAAGGTGAAAGCGTGCTCTGCACGGTGAACTCGGACGAGCTGTTGGAGGATTGTGGAATTGGTATCAGGGAACAGGAGGAAAGTGCATTGCATATCTTCCCGAATCCCGGTGATGGCACATTCCGGTTGGTACTGCCCATGGGTTTTGGGGGGGCGGGCCAATTGGACGTGCTGGATATCACCGGTCGTTCGGTGGCGCGGCGGATGCTCCGGGACGAAAGCGGCCTAGGGGTAGTCTGCAACCTGGGGTATCTGCCCGCCGGAAGATACACGTTGATCGTGTCCATGGGCAATACTAAAGCCTTTGCACCGGTGAGCATCGTGCATTGAACCTCTTGCGGTTTGATCCCTGAAGGGCTGTTCCGCATGGAACGGCCCTTCGCCTTTCATGCGACGCATACCGATCACGCCCCAAGCACTTGGTCAGCGCCCGCTCCCGCAAGCCCACGGCATTTCCCGTAGCCGGCCGGACCCGTGGATTCCCAGCAGCCTGCGGGTGTGATGATGTTCGAAAGGCCGGCAGCCCGTGGTGCCAAGCGCACTCGGCAAGGAGCCGAGCGTGCACTTGGGGGAGCGGCGTGCCTTCCGTTGAGCTGGTGCGCATGGCTGCCCGCAACAGGGTTGGGTTCACCACAGAAATAACGCCGATGAACACGGATGAGCCGCGCTTTTACTGTGCGCAGCCGTGGACAGTGAACCGGCGTGGCTGGCGCCGGGGTTGGTTTCACAACGGGTGGACACGGCTGGATACGCGAGTACCGTGCACCGCCGTGGATAGGGCAGCGGTGTGGCTGCGCGCACCAGAGTTGGGCTACCCGTGGCAGGTGGCACCTCAGTCCTTCACGAAACGCGCCACGGTAAGGTCGTTCCCGGCCACACCGGCCAGCTGCACCAAGTATGCCCCCGGTGCCAGCAGGGCCGCATCCAGCCCAAGCCGTTGATCACCGCGCTCCACCGCATGGTGGCTTTCCTGCACCATGCGGCCGGTTGCATCCAGGATGCGCACGGTGACAGCGGAGGCTTCAGGCAGGTGCACCAAGAGGTTCAAGCGGTCGTGCACGGGGTTGGGGTATACGGCCACCTTGCCGCCCTGGCCGGTGAACGCCACGGCGATCACGTTGCTAAGCTCCGTGGCACCGTCGAGGTCCACCATACGGAGGCGATAGTAGTTCACGCCGGTGAAGGGATCGGTATCGGTGAAGGTGTAATCCAAGCGGTACTGGCTGTTGCCGGCGGCGGCCACCTGGCCGATGGGGCTGAAGGTGAAGCCATCGGGGCTGCGCTCCACCACGAAGTGGCTGCTGTTGCGCTCGGTGGCCGTGGCCCAGGTGAGGTCCACCTGCTGGTCTCGGGCCAGGCCCGCCAGGAAGAGCAGTTCCACGGGGAGCACGAGCGGAACACAGGAGATGATGCTGGGATCACTGACGCCCAGTGCATCTTCGTACAGGGTCCAGTTCACGGTGTAGTTAATGGCCCCAATGGTGTCCACCGGTTGTATGGCCAGCAAATAGCCATTGCCGTTCAGCACCGGCAATGGCGCCACATAGCCCCATCCGCCATGGCCTTCTTCCTGTGCCGCATAGCCTGGAACCAGCCCGGTCTGTGCCCTGCGTCTCGCGCTGCTGCAACGCACCGGTGCTGTTTGCGGCGGGCACACCAGGTCGCCATTGATGGTATCCGGCCCGGGCGAGTAGACCAAGGGGCCAAGGTCCCAGATGGCAAAATCCAGGTCTACCGTACCGGTGGCCAGCGGCGCTGCCTTCCAGGCATTGAGCAAAAAGGCGATGGTGCCATTGGCCTGGGGCCTGATCACGCGCCACTCCACCCCGTTGCTTTCCGGGTCCAGGCAGCCCAAGTTGGCCCCGGCCAGATCATAGGTATTGCCGTTGGCTTGGTTGTACGTATAGCCTTCATAGGTCTGGGAGCCATAACCGCTGTAGGCCCCGGTGTTGCTGTTCGAAGAAATGTGGCGGGGCTTGGGCCGGTTGTCCATGGTGCTGCCTGAAGTATAGTACGGCGGACCATTGGCCAGGTTGAGGCAGAGGGTACGCATGCCCTTGCAATCGGATGCGGGGTGGGTGAAGGGGCCACAGGCGCTGGCCAGGTGGTAGGAGTTGCGCGGCACGGGCGCAGGGCCCAACATGGAATAACCGCCATCATACCACGCCAAGGAATCAGGCCTTCCTACCTGCCACAGGCTCCAGAAGCGATAGCCCGTCGATGGGCCATTAAATGAAAAATCGGCCGAAGCACCTATTGGAACAGGCACCAAGAAAGTTTGGGAACAATCGCCGCCGGTGGGGGTATAGGTGGTGGCAGGGCCGCCGTTGATGGACACATCCATGGACATGGCCGTGGTGGAATACTCCCCCCAGAGATCGATCATGTACAGGCAGGAATCGGGCGGTGCCACGGGTTCGGCCACGCACAAGGAGAAGTTGCCTTGGGTGGTGCGCGACCAAGTGCGCACATAATAGGTCTGGCCGGGAACCAAGCCCCATTTGATGATCCGTGCGCTGGTGCCGGGGCCTTGGCGATCGTCGCAGGCCAAGAGGACCATGCGCCCATTGCACCCTTGGTCGTTGCTGGTGTACAAGGCAATGGCAGGGTCGATGGCCGGTGGCGTGCTGCCTGCGGCATCGATCTGCACGGTGCCGCTGGCAGGCGCGATGAACTTGTGCCAAACGCTGGGCGTAGCAGAGGAATAGTTACCGCAGGTCGGGGATGGTATTCCCGGAGCGCTGCACGCTCCGACCGTGTTTCCACCTGCAACCGTGGCACCGGTGCATGCCGCGTCCACCACCAGGTCCAACGCTCCGCACGGATCGCAGTTTGCAGGCCGGTCGGCAGGGGTCCAGGCAGGATAGGGCAAGGGGCCGTTCATCCACTCAAAACGGAATGTGCCGAAGCGCTTCACCTTGGTACCGAGCAGTGCTTCCTTAAGGGCATAGAACCGCACGTACACCCATGCACCGGCCGGCAGGCATTGCATACTGAGGTTTGCGCTGGCGGCGGTGGAACCTGCGGGGGTAACCAAGGTGGTTGCGCTGCCCACTTCCTTGAAGGTATTGTAATCGGAACAATCCGTGGCCAAGTAGGCGCTGATGCCCATGTTGCCCACCACGGGGGCACCCGTTCCGATCTGGTTGGCCGGCACCGTGGCATACGCCGCCTTGATGATCACATGCCCAGTTGGGGGCACTTGCAGTTTCACCCACAAGTCGCCACCCGCTTTTTCGGGCGTGGTATGCAGCAGGCCGGGTTCATCGCAGGCGTAGGCATACTGGGTGTTGGGGAGGGTGGTGGCGGAACTGAACACGCCTACTGCCGTGATGGTGCGTGCGGCGCAGGGCGATTCATCGGCGCCGCGATCGGGCAGGGTGCTGCTGCGCTGGCCGCGCACGCAGATGTTGAACCTGGTATTGGCCCCGGCCGGGGTACTGCGGTCCCAAACCCGCAGGAACAACTTGTTCCCTGGAGTAATACAGCTGGCCTCCACAGCGGGCAAGGTGTTGGTGAGCGCGCCGCCCGAGGAGCAATCCAACAAACGGAACGGGCCGGAGGCATTGGGCGCCTCGTAAACGGCCATGCCGCCCTGGGCCATGGCTGGGGCACCGGTGCCCACCAGGAAAAACCGGTACATGGCGTCGCCGAAGGCAGGGTCCAAGCGGAACCACATGTCTTTGGGGGGTGCCGGCAGCACCGGAACGTTCGGGGCATAAGCACAAGGAGCGTAGGGCAAGGTTGGCCCAGGGGCCGTGGTGCCCGAAACATCGCCCATGTAGAACGGCCCGTTGAGGCTGGCACCGGTGCAACTGGAGGGGAGTGCAGGCGCCAGTGCGTCGTTCACATTGGAGGTCAGCGAGGTGGTTGCGTTGGATGGATCTTCGCTCCATGCTTGTGCATGCAGCGCAGGGGCACCGCTCAGCAACCCTGCAAGCAACAGCACCCTTGAGATGGTGGCACGGAGCAGACCATGGGAGGCGCCCTTTCGGAAGTGCTTGGACCGAAGCCGCAGGAGCAGCTTCAGGCGTGCATCGGACGGCAGTGGAGCGGTGCCGACAGACCCACGCCCAAGACCGCAAGGTCGAAGGGAGAGTGCGTACATGAAGTGCAGTGTTGGAGAGACACTGTTGTTGGTGCGGAGAGGACACCACTGGCAAGTATAGGCATTCTATGCGATCCAACAGGAAGGAGTTGAAAATTCGGACACGCCCAAGTTGCGTTTACGCGGATCACGCGCACCTTGCACGTTCGTGCGCGAACGTCCATTGGCCGCCGATCCAGCCGGCCGGTGGACGGACATGTGCCGGATCCCGGGAATATCGCGGGGTATTTCGCAGCATGGTTGCATAGCCTGATCCGCTTCTTTCTAAAGAAGTTCACGCGGACGACCTTCCGGGCGTGCGGTTGCCTTGCGTTGAAAATTTTATTTTCCTTGCGCCGTGCAAGTTCATCCCTTAACATTGGCAACGTTGATTTCCCATCGGGGGATCGGCCCAACTCTCCCACACACTCTCCAAACACGCTCCAGCCCGTACAGGCAAAGTTTCCAACTCTCCACTTCCCAACCTTGTTGAGCCAAGCCGCCTAAGGGGCTGCATGGCGGGTCTGTTGTTCGGGGTGATGCCCGGGCAATTCCATTGCAACGTGTGCTGAGCCCGTGCGGGTGATGCGCAACCTGTCACCTACACTCCAACCTAAACACTCTCCAAATGCACGAAAGGACAATACGCCCTGAAGCCTCGCGGCGATATCGCCGCCGAGCTTGGGCCAAGCCGCTCTTGGCTTCCACCCTTGCCCTGTGTACCGGCGCCGCCATGGCACAAGTGGCGCAGTACGGATTCAGTTACGACAAGCTGCTGCAAACTTCCAGTACCGCGCTGGTGGATGAAAATGCAGCCTTTGAGCCCATTACCGGCGGTACGGTGCTGGCGGACGGCACCCACGACGTATCGGTGGGCGGCAACTTCGGTGTGGGATACACCACTTATGAGACGGTGAGCGGCGGCTGGTTTCCTGTTACCAGGCCGGCCAGCTTCCAGGGCAACGCCAGCTTTGTGGGCAATGCCGGCGCCGGCGATGGTGGCACCAGCGACGCCGAGTACCAGCTGACCGGCGCTCCAGTACTGAAGACCGGTCCCGGCTACCCGATCGGATTCGACTTCACATACAACGGTGAAGTGTTCGACCGCGTGGGCATTTCGGGCCAGGGCTGGATCGGCTTCGGCAACAGTGACAATGGTTCCACGGCCGTGGGCGTGTATACCGCGCCACAATCCAGCACCACCTATTTGCCATTGAGCTACAGCGGGCTGTTGGAGAACGACAGCCGTCGGAACCGCGTAGTGGCCACCGGAGTTTCGGGAGGCACATACAACCTGGGCACCAACATCATGCCCATCGTGTACAACATGAACTTCGCGGATTACCCGGGCGCGGAATTGCGGTATGAGACCATCGGCAGCGCACCCAACCGGGTGTTTGTGGTGCAATGGCGCAACTACGGTTTCACCATCAGCAGCCTCGACCAGCAGTATTACCGGCGGATGGACTTCCAGATCCGGCTGTACGAAACCACCAACGAAGTGGAGGTGCGCTTCGGAAAGGCCTGGCGCAGCAACACCACCGCGTATTTCCAAACGGGCTTGGGCGGAAAAACCGCCAGTGAGTTCACCACATTCGGCTTCTATAACGCCCCCACCAATGCGTGGCTGGGTTGGCCCTATACGTGGACCGTCCAAGCCGATCACAACGGATATCCCGGGTCCTCGGCCTACAGCCAACGCATCCCGTGGGCCGGCGCGCAAGGGTACGCTCCATACGACGCATACGGCACGGGTTCGGCCCAGGACTACTACGCGGCCATATTCCACCAACTGAGCCCGTTGCAGCCCAGCCCGTACAATGTGTCCAACCAGACCATTTCCGGAACCGGGACCTACACCCCGGACATGATGAGCTTTACCTGGACCACGCCCACCTGTCTGCTTACCGCCAGCAACGTGGCCGTCAGCGGGGTGAGCACCAACAGTGCCACCCTGAGCTGGAGCGGTACGGGCACCTTTGACTATGCCGTGGGCACCGACCCCAACCCGGCCAACGCCACCCTTTCCGGAACGGTGACCGCGAACAGCGCAACCCTTTCGGGCTTGAACGCAATGACCACCTACAACGCGTGGGTACGCACCAACTGCGGATCCGGGGATAACAGTGTGTGGCTGCAAACCAGTTTCGCCACGTTGCCCTGTGCGGTGCCCAGCTCATTGCCCTATGGTGCGATGCCCATTACCCGGGTGCAGATCGCGGACATCAACAACAGCAGCACCAACACCACCTCGACGTTCGAGAATTTCACCAGCGTGGTGGGCCATGTGGAAAGCCCGTTGAGCTACCCCATCACCGTGGAAGCCAGCAACCCGTACAGCGATATGTATGCCACGGCCTACTTCGACTGGGACCAGGACGGTGTGTTCGATGATACGCAACAGATCGGCCACAGCACGGCTGGTTCTGCCGTCTTCACCGGTACCATCAACATTTCGGCCGCCGCATTGGCAGGCAACTGCCGCATGCGCGTGGTGACCAGCTACTATCTACAACCGGCCAATGCCTGCGCCGGGCCCACCTACGGCGGCCAAACCGAGGACTACCTACTGGACGTGACCCCAGCCACCTGCATTCCGCCGTCTGCGGCAGGCATGAACGTGAGCAACATCACCGCGCACACTGCCGATCTGGGCTGGAGCGCCAGCAGTGGCGGCAACATTGAGGGCTATGCCTGGGAAGTGCGCAGCAGCGGCAACCCCGGTGATCCCTCACCGGCCGCCAGCGGCACCACGGCAGCAGGCGTCACCACGGCCACCGCAAGCGGTCTCGCTGCCTACACGGCCTACACGCTGTATGTGCGCAGCGACTGCGGAACGGTGGACGGGCAAAGCGTGTGGATGTCCAAGACCTTCACCACGGAGCTGGGCTGCAGCACCACCTGGGTAAGCCCCGGTGGCGTAGCCGGCCTCACCGATCAAGCCTTCACCCAGACCCGTACGATCTGCCCGGACAATGCCGGCGATGCGGTCACGGTGAACTTCACCACCTGGAACGGCCTGCGCTGGAACGCGCCGAACGCTTCCCGGATGTATATCTACGACGGTGACAACACCTCCGCACCCATGGTGCAGGGAGGCAATGGCCCGGCGTACAGCGGCAGCGAGTGGACGATCCCGGCAGGGGGCTGGACCTCGATCAATACCGCCAACAAGCCGCCGATCATCACCTCCACGGCGGCCAGCGGCTGCCTTACGGTGCAGGTATACTCGGCCGGCACATGGACCGGCGGCATGGGCTGGAGCGCCGACTTCACCTGCGCCCCGGCACCCACCTGCTTTGCGCCCACCTCCCGCACGGTTACCGGCACCACGGAACATGGCGCCAGCTTCAGCTGGAACGCCGGGGCCTCGCCCAATGTGGAATACAAAGTAGTGGCCTTCGGCAGCCTGTCCGGTGCCACTGCCATCACCAGCGGCACCAGCAGCACGGGCACGGCCACCACGGCCGATGTGCTTACGGCAAACACTGATTACACCGTGTTCTTCCGCGGGCTGTGCGACGATGAAGGCACCGGGGACGACCCCAGCGCCTGGAGCGACCCCGGGGTGAACTTCCGCACCAAGATCGGCTGCGGCGGACCGTACACCCTGTACTCCTCCCCTTCGTACGTAACCTACACCGCGCCCAAGGACAGCACCATCGTGCTCTGCCCGGAAACCGCAGGTGACGTGGTCACCCTCACGGTAAGCAAGTTCTCCTTCGGCACCGGCGGGAACCTGGCGGGCCTATTCGTGCACAACGGCAACAGCACGGCCGCACCGCTCTTCCACTCCGGCATGCCCTCGCTCACCCTAGGTGCGAACACCTTGGGCGCCGGTGCCTTCCGCGGGGTGGAGTACCGCCACACCACGGGCAACCCCGGCACGCCTCCCGGGCCCTTCACCAGCACGGCCGCCAACGGCTGCCTGACGCTGAGCTTCCAGGCCTTTTCCACCTACACGTATGACGTAGGCATGGAATCCATGATCGGCTGCGCACCGCCGCCGGCATGCAGCACGCCGGACAATGTGGCCGCTACCGCCATCGGCAACACCACGGCCACGGTAAGTTGGGGCAACACCACCGAGCCGTGCATCGTGGAGTACGGTCCCGTGGGCTTCACCCCGGGTACCGGCGCCACGGCAGGTTTGAACGGTACCATCGCCTCGGCCAGCGCCACTTCCCCGCTGGTGATCAGCGGCCTTACCGGCAGCACCAAGTACAGCGTGTTCGTACGTCAGGTATGCAGCGGCAGCACTTACTCCGCCAACAGTTTCATCGCCCGCTTCGCCACCAGCAAGGACTGCTCCACGGCGCAGGCCATCAACTGCGGCCAGTACCTCAGCGATGATGACGCCCCTGCACCCTACCTGACGGGCAGCGCGGCCTACGACAATGTCACCTACACCAACGCCCAGAGCTGCTTCAGTACCGTAGCCTCGGCCGACGGCCCTGAGCGCTTCTACCGCTTCACGGCCACGGAAGCCGGCACGCATGCCATCATGGCCGGTGTTTCGGACATGGGCGGCAGCAGCAAGGTCGGCTACGTGATCGCTCCGGTGGCCGACGGCTGCGCCGCTTCCGCCTTCACCTGCCTGGGCACGGTGCAGGCCAACACGGGCGGTACGCTCAGCTTCAATGTACCCGCACCCGGCGACTACTACTTGCTCAGCGATGCGAACAGCGGTGTGCACAAACGGCCATTCACGCTGCTGTGCCCGGGTGTACCCGCCTGCGCCACCGCACCCACCTACCCGCCCAACGGAGCCACGGTGGCCTCCAGCAGCACGCCGTTCAACTACACCTGGCCGGCGGTGTTCGGAGCCACCAGCTACGATGTGTACTTCATGGGCACCCTGGTGGCCAATACGCCCACGAACAGCATCAACAGCGATGATGACTTCACCACGGCGGCAGTGGCCGCAGCAGTAGGCTTCGGCAACGCGGCCACCTGGCGCGTGGTGCCCAAGAACAGCTACGGCGCCGCCACCTGCCCCTCGGAATGGAGCTTCCGCGTGGGCGGCAACGGCATGGCCAATGCCATCCCCCTCACCGATGGTGCGGCGTTCAGCGGCAACGTGCATACCGCCAACGGCTACTCCAACCAGAACGGCACCTGGTGGGGCAACGACAGCTGGTACAAGTTCACGGCCAGCGATTGCGGCGACAGCGCGGAGGTGAACCTCTGCCTGCCCAGCACCGCCCCCAGCAACTACCTCGCTTTACAGGTGTACCGCCAGTCGGACAACGCCGTGATGTTCCCCCCGAGCAGCAACTCGAGCTATTACGCGAATGTGGCGCCCGGGAACTGCCTGAAGTACGAGTGGTTCAACTACGACCCCGAAGTGTGGAACTGGATGCTGGAAACGCCGAAGTTCCAGGTACAGCCCGGTGAAACGTACTATGTGGTGGTCGACGGCTACAACTACGGGTACGACTTCACGGTGAGCTACAACGAGATCAGCAACTCACCGGACAGCGACGAGGACGGCGTGCTGGACTGCATGGACAACTGCCCCTTCCTGAGCGGTGCGGACGGCGACCCCTGCACGCCCAATGCGGGCTTCGGCGCGGGCCGCCTGCTGAACTGCGAATGCGTGGACGGCAACATGGCGGTGATCAGCATCACCACGGACGGCAACCCGGAACAACTGGGCTGGGAAGTGACGGACGCCAGCGGCCTGACGGTATTGGCCAACGGCACCCCGAACGCAGCCAACACCACGGTGAGCGAAACGGTGTTCCTGGCGGGCAGCTGCTACGGCTTCCGCCTCACGGACAGCTTTGGTGACGGTTTGGCCAACGGCGGCTGGGAGCTGCGCACCACCGACGGCAAGACCATCCTGCGCGATGACTTCGCCAGCGGCAGCGCCTCCCCGGCCAGCCCCGCGGCCAGCGCCGGCTACGGCACCAGCCACAGCTTCTGCCTGCCCCTGGGTACGGCCCACATCGCGGCCAACGAATGCGGCATCTTCAACAACGACATGCTCAGCAAGGTCTACTGCAACAAGGTGG
>JADZAC010000061.1 GCA_020852835.1 Flavobacteriales bacterium | reverse complement strand
CTTCGCGGTGAAGACACGAGCGTGGACGCTCGCATCAGACAAGGGATGCGCGAAAAGACATCAACTCTGAATGACGTGAAATGCGCAATCCCTTGATTCGCAGGGTCCCGAAGCGGAGACCCTGCGTGAGTGAAGTTGTTTGCGGCACCTACGGCTCCGCCACTGTGCAGTACCGCCACGCCTTGGTAAGTGAGTATTGCACCTTCAATTGGTAGTCGAAACAATAAGCCACCCCGGGTACCACATGAAAGTACCTGCGCTCATTGGAGGGTGGTATATCGCTGGAATAGTCATACACCTCACCGGTGTTCACCAGGGTCACGTACAGGTCCCAATCGGTGCCCGGCTTCAACAGGTCCGAACGGACATGGATGGTTTGCTCCACGATGGTGTCCAAGGCGATGCCGTTCAAGGTGACCACGCGCGTGGTGTCCGAGACGAGTTCCACCAAGGCCGGGCCGGTATAGTCCGGGTCCAGCGGGTTGGTGGTGAGCGCGGCGGGGTCCAGGTCGTCCTTCAGGCAGGCGGTGAGGCCGAGCACCACCGGCAGGAGCAGGAAAAGTTTCCTTTTCATCGGGTGAGGTTCCAAGTGAGCCCGCCTTGCCAGGAGCCGCCGTCCGGGCCCGGCATCCAGCTGAGGCCGTCGAAGCGGAGCTTTTCAGCATCGTGGAACACAGGCTCCGGTTTCTTGGCGGAATGCAGGTACAACCAGGCGGTCGTACAGGCCAAGATCGCCGTGGTGCCCGCCCCGATGACGAACGCGTTGCGCGCCTCGCGGAATTCCTCCTTGTGCAGGGGCATGGTTACTTCCTTCAGTTCGGTGACCGCGTGCGGCGAAGCAGCTACGTCGTACAAGTCGCGGTCCTTCTCCAACTGCAAATGGGCCTTCTGCATGGCGGAGTACTTGAAGACGGCATACACCATGGCACCCCCTGTGGCAATGGCCGGCAAGGTCCGCATCAGGCTCATTTGCTTCTGGTGGGCCTTCAGGTCCCGCTGGTACACGAGGTACTCCGTGGAGTAGGGCAATCGCAGCTGGAACTGGGTGACGCTGCCCGGAACCACGGTGAGCGTGGTGTCCACCAGTTTGCGCCGGGGCGCCCAGAAGCTGAAGTGGTGAGGGCCCTCCAAGAGTTCCACCAGGTTCTTCTGCATGGTGAACTGGTGGTCCAAGCGGTACTGGTACCCGGGCGGGTCCACTTGCAGCAGGAGCGTGCCTGATCGCTGTGCCGGCAATGCACACGCAATACAATGCACGCTGATGAGGAATAGTTGACGCAGGTTCATCTGCAACGCAAGTTAGCACCAAGTGCGCGCTCTGCGGGAACACCGTTGGTTTTCAGCCACTGATGCACACCGCTGGACACGGTGTTTCCTTCCAGCCCGGCACGAGCGTGGACGATCGCGCCAGTGTTCGGGTTCACCCGGCTTCCACCGGGGCGTGTGCTTGAGCGGTTCATGCCACACTGGTCCGTGCGCATCCTCTACTCCTCCACCTCGTTCATCTCCAACTTCTCGGCGATGGCGCGCACGGCCGCTGCGGCGGCTTCCGCCGGACTGTCCTCGGCGATGTCCTTCTCCACCTTCAGGTTGCCGATGATGAATTCCTGCCGTTGCGGGGTGTTCTTGCCCATGTAGAAGCCGAGCAGGTCGTTCACCTTGGCGTCCTTGGTGATCATCACCGGCTCCAGGCGGATGTCCGGCCCGATGAAGTGCTTGAACTCGTCGGGGCTGATCTCGCCCAAGCCTTTGAACCGCGTGATCTCCGCGCTCTTGCCCAGCTTGGCAATGGCGCGCTGCCGCTCCTCGTCGCTGTAGCAGTAGTGCGTTTCCTTTTTATTGCGCACGCGGAACAAAGGCGTTTGCAGGATGTAGAGGTGGTCGTTCTTCACCAGGTCGGGGAAGAACTGGAGGAAGAAGGTGATGAGCAGCAGGCGGATGTGCATGCCGTCCACGTCGGCATCGGTGGCGATGACGATCTTGTTGTAGCGCAGGCCGTCCATGCCGTCCTCAATGTCAAGCGCGGCCTGGATCAGGTTGAATTCCTCGTTCTCGTACACGATCTTCTTGGTGAGGCCGTAACTGTTGAGCGGCTTGCCCTTCAGGCTGAACACGGCCTGCGTTTCCACGTCGCGGCTTTTGGTGATGCTGCCGCTGGCGCTGTCGCCCTCAGTGATGAAGAGGGTGCTTTCCTCGCGGCGGTCCTCCTTCTTGGAGGCATCGCTGAGGTGGATACGGCAATCGCGCAGCTTCTTGTTGTGCAGGCTGGCTTTCTTGGCGCGCTCGCGGGCCAGCTTGCGGATGCCGCTGAGCTCCTTTCGCTCGCGTTCGTTCTGCAGGATGCGCGCCTGCAGCACCTCGGCCACGGACGGGTTCTTGTGCAGGAAATTGTCCAGTTCGCGGCCCAGGAAGTCGCCCACGAAGCTGCGCATGCTTTGCCCGCCGGGCTCTACCTCCAGGCTGCCCAGCTTGGTCTTGGTCTGGCTCTCGAACACGGGTTCCACCACCTTCACGCTCACCGCCGCTACGATGCCCGTGCGGCAGTCACCGGCCTCCCAGTCCTTCTTGAAGAATTCCTTGATGGTCTTGGCCACGGCCTCGCGGAAGGCGCCCTGGTGCGTGCCGCCCTGTGTGGTGTGCTGGCCGTTGACGAAGCTGTAGTATTCCTCGCCGTAGTGGTTGGCGTGGGTGATGGCCACTTCGATGTCGTCACCGATGAGGCGGATGATGGGGTACAGCGGCTCGCCGTCCATCTTGGTCTCCAGCAGGTCCAGCAAGCCGTTCTTGCTCTGGAAGCGCTGCCCGTTGTACACGATGGTGAGGCCGGTGTTGAGGTAGCAGTAGTTCCAAAGCAGGCGTTCGATGTGCTGCTCGCGGAACTGGAAGTGCCGGAACATCTGCTCATCGGGCTCGAATACCACCCGCGTGCCGTTGGCCTCCTCGCTCTTCACGAGCTTCTCGTCCTTGCGCAGCACGCCGCGGTCGAACTCGGCGCGCTTCATCTGGCCGTCGCGGTAGCTCTCGATCTTGAACCAGGTGCTCAGGGCGTTCACCGCCTTGGTGCCCACGCCGTTGAGGCCCACGCTTTTCTTGAAGGCTTTGCTGTCGTACTTGGCGCCGGTGTTGATCTTGCTCACCACGTCGATCACCTTGCCCAGCGGCACGCCGCGCCCGTAGTCGCGCACCTCCACGCGCGGGCCTTCGATGGTGACCTCCACCTTTTTGCCGTGGCCCATCACGAACTCGTCGATGCAGTTGTCCAGCACCTCCTTCAGCAGGATGTAGATGCCGTCGTCGTAGCTGCTGCCGTCGCCCAGCTTGCCGATGTACATGCCTGGCCGCAGCCGGATGTGTTCCTTCCAGTCCAGCGACCGGATGTGTTCTTCGCCGTAGTTCGCCTCGCTCATGGATGAATGACGGAATGCCCAATGTTGTAAGGGGTTTCCGCAGGTCGGCACGAAGTTAATCCGCGCGGGGAGCGGGTTGCAGTGCGGTGCAAGGCCACGTTATCAACGATCCGCGACGGGTTTTCAACAGCGCTTGGCACACGGCCCGCTACTTCAATCCCCGCTTCTCCAGCAGCGGCCCCACCTGGGCGTCGCGACCGCGGAAGTCGCGATACACCTGTGCGGCGTCCTTGCTGCCGCCTACGGACAGCACCGTTTGCTCCAGGTGCTCCCCGTTGGTGCGGGTCATGCCGCCGTGTTCCTTGAACCACTGGAAGGCGTCAGCTTCCAGCACTTCGCTCCACATGTAGGCGTAATAGCCCGCACCGTATCCCCCGCCCCAGATGTGGCTGAAATAGCAGGTGCGGTAGCGCGGGTACACCATGGAGAGGCTGAGGCCGTAGTTGGCCAGTGCGGCTTGTTCAAATTTCTCCGGTTCCTGCACGGGTGCTTCAGCCGGCAGCATGTGCCATTGCAGGTCCAGCAGCGCGGCCGCGAGGTACTCGGTGGTCATGAAGCCCTGGTTGAACTTGCTGCTCTTTTTGATCTTGTCCACCAAGGCTTGGGGCATGGCCTCACCCGTTTGCCAGTGCTTGGCATAGTTGGCGAACACCAGCGGGTCCGTGGCCCAATTTTCGTTGAATTGGCTGGGGAATTCCACCAGGTCACGCGGCACATTGGTGCCGGAGAAGTAGGGGTACTTCTGCTGGCTCAGCAGGCCGTGCAGCGCGTGGCCGAACTCATGGAACAGGGTGGTGACCTCATCGAAGCTCAGCAGCACCGGCTGGCCGTCGGCGGGCTTCTGCACGTTGAGGTTCTGGGTGACCACCGGCTTTTCGTCCAACAGATAGCTCTGGTCCACGAAGCTGTCCATCCAGGCACCGCCTTGTTTGGTATCTCGGGAGTAGGGATCGAAGTAGACCAGGCCCACGGTGGCGCTGTCCGGCCCGAAGACCTCGAAGACGCGTACTTCGGGCAGGTACACCGGCAGGTCGTGGCGCTCCTTGAAGGTGAGGCCGTACAACTGGCCGGCGGCGAAGAACACGCCGTTGCGCAACACGCGGTCCAATTCAAAGTAGGGCTTGATCAGGCTTTCGTCCAGGTCGTATTCGGCCTTGCGCACCTTTTCGGCGTAGTAGTCCCAATCCCATGGTTCCAAGGTGAAGTCCCCTTCCTCGGCATCGATCATGGCCTGCAACTTGGCGGCCTCGGCCCTCACGTTCTTCACGGCCGCAGGCACCATGCCCGCGAGGAGCTTTACGGCGGCATCGGGCGTGGTGGCCATTTGGTCGGCCAGCACATAGGCGGCATAGTTGGGGTAGCCCAGCAGCTTGGCCTTTTGGGCCCGGAGTTGGGCCAGGCGGCTCACCGTGGCCTTTTGGTCGGTGGCGTTGCCCAGCATGCCGCGGCTGATGGAGGCCTTGAAGATGCGTTCCCGCAAGGAGCGGTTTTTCAGCGTGGCCAGCACGGGCTGCATGGTGGTGTTTTGCAGGGTGATGAGCCACTTGCCGGATCGTCCCTTTTCCTTGGCGGCGGCCGCCGCGGCTTCCTTGTCGGTTGCGGTCATGCCCGCCAGTTGGGTGGAATCGTCCACGAGCACTGCGGCGTTGTTCACCTCTTTGAGCAGGTTCTCGCTGAAGAGGGTGCTGAGCTTGGCCAGTTCGGCATTGAGGCCGCGCAGTGTTTGCTGGTCGGCCGTGTTGAGCAGCGCCCCGGCCCGCACGAAGCGCGTGTAGTAGCGCTTCACCAAGTACTGCGAGGTGCTGTCCAGCCCGGAGGTGGCCAGCCCGTCGTACACCGTTTTAATGCGTGCGAAGAGTGCGGTGTCCATGGTAATGGCATCCTCATGGGCGGTGAGCTTGGGGGCCATTTCGGTGTTGATGGCCTGCAGGCTGTCGCTGGTGTTGGAGGCCACCAGGTTGAAAAAGACCTTGTTGACGCGGGTGAGCTCCCGGCCGCTCTTCTCCAGGGCCTCGATGGTGTTGGCGAAGGTGGCCGGCTCCGGGTTGGCGGCGATGGCCTTCACCTCCTCGAGCTGCTTCTTCATGCCCGCCTCCATGGCCGGGGCGAAGTCCGCTGTTCGGATGTTGGAGAAATCGGGTGCGTGCAGGTAGAGCGCGCTGGGTTCGGCAAACGGATTGGCTCGGGCCGTGGGGGTGGTGGGCATCTGGTTAGTTGAAGTTTCGCCTGTGCCGCAGGAGGCAGCCAGGAGCAGGCAGAACACGGCAGCAATGGAATGGTTCATGCGGCGGGGTGTGTGAAGGTGCGAATGTAGCGGAACAAACCGCCGTGCTCATTCCGGCAGCGGCTGGACCCCGAAGAGGTGGAGGTTGTCCACGCCCAACGCCAGATATACTTGGTGGTTCCATTTGGCCAGCTGCTGCGGATCGGTGCCGTAGCGGGTCTCCTTGAGCATCCGGCCGGTGCTCCGTTCCATCGCCTTCTCCGCTTCGGCATGTATGGCCCGGATGCGCTCCAAGGTGAGGCCGGGCACGTCCAAAGCGGCTTGCATGCGCCGGCGTTCCAGCTCGCAGAGGTCGAAGAAGATGTTCAGCAGCACGTCGGGCCGATGTTTGTCGGGCAGATGGCACCAGGAGCCGAACCCATCGAAGACCGTGGCGCTGAACGTGCGGTATCCTTCCTGGGTGCGGTCCACGTTGAGGTAGAGCTGGACCACCAGGTTCAACTGGCTTGCCAGGGCCGTGGCGCCTTCTGCGGTTGCGGGTGTCGGGGCGGCTGCGGCACTGTCCACCATGTTCTTCAAGCGGATGCGCTTGTCGGCCGACCAGAAGGCATAGTTGCTCTCGAAGAAGCCCTTCCGGCTCCTTCCCGTGGGATCCATTTCGCGCGAACCCAGCAGCAAGCCCTCCCTGGCGAACAAGGCTTCGTCCCTTTGCTGGCGATCGGTCCGGACCAAGCCGGGGGCATCGGCCCAGAATGTACTGTCGTAGGGCATGGAGAGCACTTTTCGGTAATCCGTCTGCACTGCATCATACCGGAAAAATGGCAGGATGAACTTTTCACCGGGTGCATAGAGGTGCAGCATGCCCTTGGTACGGAAACGCCAGTCGTTCCGGAACCCGGGATCACGCTCGGCAAGCCGCGCCGAACCCGGCCCGGTATGGTAGGTGTAGGCATAGTCCAGCTCCATGGTGTTGATGACCTGCCGCCCTTCCCAGGTGGAAAAGCGCCCCCGGTATTGCAGGGCTACATCGCGAAGCTCATCCTCGCTTCCCATGGGCATGAATGGATGCCGGGCACAATTGGCGCATGCCAGTTCCAAGCTGCGCACGGTTGCCGTGGCCGGATCCACCCAAAGTTCCCCGCGAAAGAAGGCGCCGCCGCTGTCCTTCGGAACGAACTGCACGTGGTATGATCCCTCCTGGCCTTGCGTGGCGGAAAGCAACGTGATATCAAAATCACGGCGCAATGCCCTGCGGGACCGGTACTGCATGGGCGTGGCAGGGAATGCACCGTTGCGCTCCGCCGGGTGCAGCAGCATGAAGGCGCGGCTGGTGTTGAGGTTCACCATATAACGCCCTTGGACCGGCAACAGGCCGATGCGCCCCTGCTTCAGGTCCAACGCCTCGATGTCCGCGCCGTTGAAGCGGCCGTTGTAGAAGCATTCAACACCTTCCACCGGAAGATCAAGGGTGCGCGTTTCCAACTGGTAGTACGTCTTCCCCTCATATCGCCCGGCTTTGCGCAAGTGCTTTCCAGCGGCGATCACCAGGTCGTACAGCGCATCGTTGCGGCCCACCACCTGCACGGCGGCAAGCTCCGTGGTCAGTGGTTGCAAGCTGACCTCACGCAGGGTGCGCACCTGCCGCGCGGCCATACGGACCGACCGGTAGCCCAGATAGCTGAACACCAACGTATCCTCCTCTGCCACGGCTGTGATGCGGAAGACGCCCTCTTCGTTGGTGATCACGCCTTTTCCATCCACAGCCAGGACAACGCTGGCATACGGCAGCGGTTCCGAGGTGCGATCATCCAACACGCGCGCTTCCACGGGGCGCTGGCCCAGGGCGATCACCGGTAGCAACAGGAGGATGGAGCCCAGGCCGGGACCGAATGTGCGCATGGAGCGCCAAAATAGAAAGCTTGCCCTGCATCCCCATGCCCTCCTTGGCCCAGCATGGCCACTTGGTGCAACGGAACTACACGTTGAACAGGAAATGCATCACATCCCCGTCCTTCACCACATATTCCTTGCCTTCCACACGCAACTTGCCGGCGGCCTTGGCACCGGCCTCGCCCTTGAGCTGGATGAAATCGTCATACCCGATCACCTCCGCACGGATGAAGCCCTTTTCGAAATCGCTGTGGATGACGCCGGCGGCCTGCGGGGCCGTCATGCCCGCATGGATGGTCCAGGCGCGGACTTCCTGCACCCCGGCAGTGAAGTAGGTCATCAGCTGGAGCAGCTGGTAGGCGGCGCGGATCAGTTTGTTCACGCCCGGCTCGGCCAGGCCCAGGTCCTGGAGGAACATGTCGCGCTCCTCGGCGGTGTCCATGGTGGCGATCTCCGCCTCGATGGCGGCGGTGACGAAGGTGACCTCGGCGTTCTCATGGGCCACGGCCTTGCGCACGGCCTCTACATAGGCGTTGCCGGTCACAGCACTCTTTTCCTCCACGTTGCACACGTAGAGCACGGGTTTGGTGGTGAGCAGCTGGAACTCGGCCACCAGCGCGGGATCGTCGTTGGCCTGTACCGCGGCGCGGGCGCTCTGGCCCTTGAGGAGCACTTCGCGCATGCGCGAGAGCAGTTCGAAGCGGCGCTTGGCCTCCTTCTCGCCGATCTGGGCCTGCTTCTCCACCTTCTTGATGCGGGCCTCCACGGTCTCCAGGTCCTTCAACTGGAGCTCGATATCGATGACCTCCTTGTCGCGCACGGGATCCACGCTGCCGTCCACATGCACCACGTTGGGGTCGTCGAAGCAGCGCAGCACATGCAGGATGGCATCGCACTCGCGGATGTTGCCCAGGAACTGGTTGCCCAGGCCTTCGCCCTTGCTGGCACCTTTCACCAGTCCCGCAATGTCCACGATCTCCACCGTGGTGGGCACGATCCGCTGCGGTTCCACGATGGCGGCCAGGGCCTGCAGGCGCGGGTCGGGCACGGTGATGATGCCCGTGTTGGGCTCGATGGTGCAAAATGGAAAGTTGGCCGCTTGCGCCTTGGCGCTGCTGAGGCAATTGAACAGGGTGCTCTTGCCCACATTGGGCAGCCCTACGATCCCGCACTTAAGTCCCATGTCCTGCTGGTGGTTCCGTTTTTCGGGCCGCGAAGGTAGTGGCCTTCCGCAGGATGGGATCGATCTTCCGGTCCTACCCCCCTGCAACCGTGCGGAGAACCCCGGGAAATTCGTGCGTTCTTTCAGGGCCGGTTCCCCGCGCCATGGCCCTTGCTCCCGGCCAACCACGAGTGTGAATGCAGCGCAGGACGATCCGGTGATCAACGGTGCTTGCCGCCGGTCACAAGCTTCCAGAACGGCCCCCTGTCAACCTTCAGCGCCTGGGCACCTGGACAGGCATGGCACTTGGAATCTGTACGCGAGC
Source organism: Flavobacteriales bacterium (assembly GCA_020852835.1). GTDB lineage: Bacteria > Bacteroidota > Bacteroidia > Flavobacteriales_F > PHOS-HE28 > PHOS-HE28. The sequence continues at coordinate 2,159 of JADZAC010000061.1, read as the reverse complement.
CATATTGAACATGCACGACGGACCGAGTGCCCGGTCCTGGATCACGGCTCCATTGGAGCAGGCTGCATCCTCCGGGATCAATTGAGAGCTCCGTGCTTCCAGCCCACGCATGGACCAATGGCCCGGCGCACCGGTAATAGCGGCAGGCCAATGTGCCAGGGTCCAACGGTCCGGGGCGCTAATTTGCTTCCTTATATACAGGTCCGAACACCCTGTGTGCAGCCCCCGACCGCCCCGGGCTGCCTGCCACCAAACGCCGCAAACCGCCGCCCCGGTTGGTGTGCAACACCCCCTACGGCCGATCATCCGGCTGCCTGTTCCTTCCTGAAAAGCACCGTGCCGCGATCGGCAAGGTACCGGTGTTTTGTGTGCAGGCTGCCGCCGAATGCTTAGTTTCGCCAAGTCAATCTTCCATTGAATGAAGCTCGCCTACACCGTCCGATCCCTGGTTTTCGGAGCCTCTGTTTTGGGCATGATCTCCGCCCAAGGCCAACAGGTGGTTCCTTGCGCCACCGATGAAATGCAGCAGCGCCTGATCGAGGCCAACCCCGATCTGCTCCGGCAGAACGCCGAATACGAACATGGCCTGCAGGCCTATCTGCAAGCCAAAGCCGGCGAGCGTGACGGGGATGACACCACGGTGTACATCATCCCCTTGGTGTTCCACGTGCTGCTGGACCCCAGCTCCTCCACGGACGACCACAACGTGAGCGACGACCTGATCCATGACCAGGTGGAGCGCCTGAACGAGGATTTCCGCATGGCCAACGGCACCGCCGGCATCGTGGACCCGTTCGTGCCCATCGCAGGCAACATGCGGATCCAATTCCAACTGGCCACCTTGGACCCCTTCGGCAACTGCACCAACGGCATTGACCGCATCACCTCCTTGCGTAGCACGCAGGCAGCTGACTTCTCCAAGCTCAACCCTTGGTTCCGAGAGCACTATGTGAACATCTGGGTGATCAAGGCCTTGGAGCAGAACAACCCGGGGTCCACCACCTTGGCCTACTCGCAGCTGCCGGCCTTCGTGCAAGACCCCATCGGCGCACTGCGCGACGGGGTGATCATGCTTTCCTCGCAAGTACACGGCGGCTCCACCACCCTCACCCACGAGCTGGGCCACTTCCTGAACCTGATGCATACCTGGGGCGGCGACAACCAACCCGGTGTAGCCTGCGGAGACGATAACGTGGAGGATACCCCGCGCACCAAAGGGCACTTCAGCGTGTGCGACCTGAACGACCACGACTGCAACAACTGGGTCATGGCCGAGGCCTATACCTTCGATGACGTGTCCCTCACCTCGGGCACCACCGACCCCACGGCCCCGCCCGCCGGGGAGTACCAGGACAGCCTGCCCGGCCTCACCTTCAGCGCGTTCAACGCCACAGGCCTCTCCGCCAACTCCGCCGAGAACGACCGCTTCGCCTTTACCCAGTGGGACGGCGGCTCGGTGGACGGCGACACCGCGTACAACCAGCTCACCGGCACGATCAACACGGGCAAGTACTACCAGTTCACCGTAACGCCCCAGTTCGGCCGCGCCATGTCCATCACCGGTGTCAACTTCCACGTGGCCCGCTCGGCCAACGGCCCCCGCACCTTCGCTGTGCGCGCCAGCAGTTCCGGCAATTTCAACACCAACCTGGCGGCCAACATCAACAGCCAGGACTCCATGGTGAACGTGCAGAGCGGCAACGTGTTCTTCTTCAAGGCTGATTCCGCCCTGACCAGCCCGGGCAACATCGCTTCGGTATCCATCGGGCACGTGCGCGACGCCGTGACCATCCGCATCTATGCTTGGAACGCCGAGGATGCCAGCGGCAGCTTCGCCGTGGATTCCGTGCGGCTCACCGGCTCCTTTGGCGCCGTGGACAATGCACAGAACATCATGGACTACTCCGACTGCGACACCCAAATGTTCACTTGGGGGCAGGGCGACCGCATGCGCGCCACGCTGAACAGCAGCGTGAGCAGCCGCAACAACCTGTGGACCGATGCCAACCACCTGTTCACCGGCACCAACGGCCATGAGGCCACCTGCGCCCCGGAAGCCGACTTCTACACCCTTACCCCCTTCGTGTGCCCCGGCACCTCCGTGCAATTCAAGGCCAACACCAAGCGCGCCACCGCCACTTCCTGGCAGTGGACCTTCG
>JADZAC010000060.1 GCA_020852835.1 Flavobacteriales bacterium | reverse complement strand
TTCTGGCCGAGCATTTCGAAGGGGAGCGGTTGCGCGGCATGCACCGGTGCGGGCAGGTGGTGCCACAGGTCGGTGTACCGCTGCATGGGTATCGGCGGAATGGTGATGGTGGGGATGGGCTTGGGGATGGGAGGGAGCTTCTCCTTGCTGTGTGCGGCGATCAGCTTGCGCAGCATGAAGTACTTCGCCGTGGGCCGGCCCTGCTCGTCGATGGGCGCATCGTAGTCGTAGCTGGTCACATCGGGCTGGAACTCGGTAGGGTGTCCGGAGTTGGACCCGGCGGTGAAGCCGAAGTTGGTGCCGCCGTGCAGCACATAGAAGCAGAACGAGTGGCCATTCTCCAGCAGGAACCGGATCTGCTGGGCGAGCTTGGCCGTGTCGGGCCGCTGCCATTTTTCACCCCAGTGCGTCAGCCAGCCGGGGTAGGTCTCGCTGCTGAGCACGGGCATGCCATTGGCCACCTGTGCACCGGCGTCGAAGTCGCCCGGGTTTCGCCCACTGTCCAGCCCCACGGCGGCACCGGGCAGGCTGCCGGCCTCCAGCGCCGCAGGCCACGGTCCGTCGGCGGTGTAGAAGGGCACGTTGATGCCGTGCTGCTTCCACAGGTTGCGCAAGGTCTCCATGTAGGTGCGGTCGTTGCCGTAGCTGCCGTATTCGTTCTCCACCTGCAGCATCAGGATGGGCCCGCCGTGCGTCACTTGCAGCGGAACGATCTCCTTGGCGAAGGCGGTGATGTAGCGCTCCACGGCTTCCATGTAGCGCGGGTTCATGCAGCGCAGCTTGATGCCGGGATCGGCCAGCAGCCAGGGCGGCAGCCCGCCGAGGTCCCATTCGGCGCACACGTAGGGGCCGGGGCGGATCAGCACCCACATGCCTTCTTCGGCGCACAGGCGGATGAATGCGGCCATGTCGCGCCGTTCCGTGCGGAAGTCGAACTGGCCCTCCACGGGTTCCAGGTCGTTCCAGAACACGTAGCTGCTGATGGTGTTGCAGCCCATGGCCTTGGCCATCTGGATGCGGTGGCGCCAGTACTCACGCGGGATGCGGGCCGGGTGCAGCTCGGCGCCGATGATGCGGAAAGGTTGGCCGTCGAGCAAGAAGGCACCATTGGCGGCTGTGAAGGTGTGCGTGGGGGTTTGGGCGGAAGCGGCGGCGCTGCCCAAGGCAAGGAGCAGGAGGAAGAGGAATTTGCGCATCACGGGGTTGGGGTCAACATCGACCAAAGCTATTCCTGGACCCGAAATGCGGTATCGACCGGCCCCCGATCCTCAGCAGCACGCGCTCCCGCTGCCGCAGCACGCCGCCTTCAATTCTTCCTTTGCCGCTTTCACCTCGGGCTTCGTGGCCGAAACGGTGATGCTGAAGATGCCCGTGCCGCTGGCCTTGAACGCGGCGAGTTCTCCGGCGTTGAGGAAGTTGGCGAGGATATCGTCCGGCAAGGTGATGGCCTTGCGTTTTTGCACGGTCACTTCACCGAAGCCCAATTGGTGGATGATGCCGAGGTAGTCGCTTTCCTGCATGGCGCCGGAGACACAACCGGCATACATCTCCGCCGCATGCTGCAAGGCATCGGGCAACTCGCCCTGCAATACCACGTCGCTGATGCTGAAGTGTCCGCCGGGCTTCAGCACGCGGAAGATCTCGCTGAACGCCTTCTTCTTGTCCGGCACCAGGTTCAGCACGCAGTTGCTCACCACCACGTCCACCATGGCGTCGCTCAGCGGCAGTTGCTCAATGTCGCCTTCGCGGAACTCCACGTTGGCATAGCCCAACTGTTGCGCATTGGCCCGCGCCTTGGCGATCATCTCCGGGGTGAAGTCCACGCCGATCACACGGCCGTCGGGGCCGGCCTCATGCCGCGCCACAAAGCAGTCGTTGCCCGCGCCGGAGCCCAGGTCCAGCACGGTATCGCCCGGCTTGATGCCCGCGAACTGCGTGGGCAGCCCGCAGCCCAGGCCCAGATCGGCCTCGTCCACATGGCCTTCCAGCTTGGAGTAGTCGTCCGTCATGATGTTGTACACCTCGGTGCTGCACCCGCCGCTGCCGCAGCAGGAGGCGGCGTTGTCGGCGCGGTCCTGTTGGGCGATCTCGGCGTATTTGGCGCGTACCGTTTGCTTGATGGCGTTCGGGGTTTTCATGGTCTATCGTTTTGTTGCGATCGTTGGTTTGGCCGGAGCGCAGCAGGACCCGCCGTCGATGAAGCTTTTGAGCAGGTCGCCCAGGCACTGTTCCGCCATAGCCCAGGCCTTGGGGTCGATGCAGTAGCACACGGTGGTGCCCTCGATCTCGCCCTGGATCAGCCCGGCGGCCTTCAGCTCCTTCAAATGCTGGCTCACCGTGCTTTGCGCGAGGGGCAGTTCGTCCACGATGTCGCCGCACACGCAGCTGCGTTTGTTGATCAGGAAGCGCAGAATGGCCACGCGCGCCGGGTGCGCCAGCGCCTTGGCATAGCGCGCGATGCGGTTGTCGCGCACGGTGAACTCGTCGTGTTTGGAGCGGCCCATCGGGTCGGCAATGTGATCGCAATAATACGATAAAAGAATGCCGGTCAAGTAGGCCGACGCAGAGATGTCCCGATCTCTTGTGGGGCAACAGCCCTTACCTGCCAGCGCAACGGCCTCCGGTAAGGTGGGGTGCTGGCGGTATATTTGTCGGCCCATGCGATCGCTGCGCCACCTCGCCACCTGGACCTTGCTCACTGTTATGGTGGGTTTGCTGGTGCCACGCGAGCATTGGCATGAGCTGGGGCACGATGGTCATGCAGCGGAGCATGCCACGGAGGGTGCATCGATCACCGGCAACTGCATCCAATGCGAGGTCGGTCTTCCCATGGCCGTTGCATCGGCCACGGCGGAGCCGGCCGTACCCATCGTCGTTCGCCGTGTGGTGCCCGTTGAAGTGGTGCGGAAGCACTCGTTCGGGCCCGTGGCCATGGCTGCGGACCGCGGCCCGCCTTCGACCTGCTGATCGGCTCCTTGCCGGAGCATGAACCCTCGGTGCTGCCGGGGATCATTTCGCTTTCAGGTCTGTTCAATGCGCCATAGGGTGCTTATCACGTGAGTTTTGCGGCATTCACTCCTTTTCGGTATGTTGTATTCCCTTGCCGGCGTTGGCCAGATGCAGGCCCAGGAGAGCTCCTGTACGCTCGTGCTCAGTGGCCATGTGATCGACGATCACGACAAGGAAGCCTTGCCATTCGCCGAGGTGTACCTGGCCGAACTGGACCGTGGCGCACAGGCTGATTCTGCTGGCCGTTTCACCATCGCCGGACTCTGTGCAGGCACCTACCGGTTGCGCGCCGTCCACATCGGCTGCGAACCGGTGGAACGTACAGTGAAGCTGGTGGCGAGCATGGAGATCCTGATCCGTCTGGAGCACCATGTGCATGAACTGCGCGAAGCGGAGATCGTACGCAGCAGACCCGATGAACATGTGGGACAGGCCCATGAACAACTGGACAAGGACGCGGTGGAACGCAGTAGTGGGCGAACGCTGGGTGAGATGGTCGCGGTGATACCGGGCGTGACCACCCTGAACAGCGGCCCCACGATCAGCAAGCCCATGGTACACGGCCTCACAGGCAACCGGGTATTGATCCTCAACCAAGGGGTGCGTCAGGAGGACCAGCAGTGGGGCAGTGAACACGCGCCAAACCTGGATCCCTTCAGCAGTGATCGGATCACCGTGGTGAAAGGCGCGGCCGGCGTGCAGTACGGCAGCGATGCGATCGGTGGTGTGGTGATCACTGAACCGGTGGAACTACCCCGCAGTGGTCCGTTGAGCGGTGAGGTACGTGCACTGGGGATGCTGAACGGGCTTGGCATCGGTGGCAATGCCCTGTTGCAAGGCGGGGTGAAGGGCGTGACCGGCATGGGTTGGCGTGTGCAGGGTAGTGGGCGAAGTATGGCCGACAGTCGCGCTGCGGACTACAACTTGAGCAATACGGGCATGCACGAGACCGGTGCTTCTGCGTCCATCGGCTTCCGCGACCACCGCTGGAACGCCTCGGCCTACGGAAGCTGGTATGCGCGGGACCTGGGCATTCTACGCGCCGCGCACATCGGCAACCTCACCGACCTGCAGAACGCGATCGCGAGCGGAACGCCATGGTACGTGGGTGAGCCCACTCGCGAGATCGCGGCGCCCAGGCAGGAAGTGCAGCATGTGCTCGCCAAGGCTGAGGCGGGCTACGCTGTTTCCGAGCGCGGCCGTGTGGCGCTCACCTATGGCTACCAGGATGATGAACGGCAGGAGTACGATATCCGCCGCGGTGGGCGCAGCGATAGACCGGCCTTGGACCTACACCTGGTCACGCACACCGGTGAGGCCGCCTTCAAGCATTGGATCGGCAAGCACATACATGGAAAGGTCGGCGTTTCCGGCCTGTACCAGGAGAACATCAACATCCCGGGGACAGGGATCCGCCCGCTCATACCGAACTACCGGAAACAGAGCGCCGGGGCTTTTGTGATCGAGCACTACACCATCACGGAGCGTGTGGAGTTGGAGGTGGGTTTCCGGCTGGAGACCACGCACCTGGAGGTAGCCAAGTACAACGATTCCGATGTCCTGATCCGTCCGGAGCACCGGTTCCTGAACCGTGCCATCAGCGCGGGTGTGAACTGGAGTGTGCGCGACAGCACGCGGGTGCGCTTCAATCTGAGCAGCGCGTTCCGCCCGCCCCATGTGAGCGAATTGTACAGCGAAGGGCTGCATCACGGTGCGGCAGCGATCGAGATCGGCGACCCCACACTCGGCAGTGAACGGGCGTACAAGTCGGTGCTGGAGATAGGGACCGCACTTCTGCACGGCCGGGCACATGCCTCGCTCACCGCGCACGCATCGCTTATCGACAACTTCATCTATCTGCGCCCATCCAGCTTGGAACTCACGGTCCGGGGCGCCTTTCCCGTCTTCAACTACGTGGCCACCGACGCACTGATCAGCGGCCTTGATGCATCGTTCGATCTGCGCCTCGTCGGACCGTTCACCTGGCGCCTGCGTGCGTCCACTGTGCATGGGCGAGATCTGGTGAAGGATGAATGGCTCTTCCAGATGCCATCGGACCGCTTGGAAAACACCCTCGTGTACGCACCACGTACCACCGGCAAGTGGAGACACCTGGAGTTCGCCACCACGAGCCATCTGGTCCTCGTACAGGAAAGAATACCTGTGGGCGTGGACCTTGCTTCTCCACCACCGACCTATCACCTGCTCGGCCTGTCGGCATCGGCCTCCCGGCCGCTGGGGAAGGGCGAACTGCGCCTCGGACTACGGGGGAGCAACCTCCTGAACGCCGCCTACCGCGACTACCTGGACCGGTTCCGCTACTACGCCGATGCGCGCGGCCTGGAAATCGCCCTCTGGATCACCTACCGGTTCGGAAGCCCCAACTGAATGAACAGGAGAACGAAGAACGACATCGAAAACAAGAACCAAGGAGCATGAAGACCAAACTGAAGTACCTGGCCTATGCGCTGATCGCCAGTACAACGATCACCGCGTGCAAACGGGACGAGGTTGATCCCATCACCCCGCCTCCGCCAACGAATGAAGAGGAGCTCATCACCACGCTCAGGCTCCATTTCCATTCCGTGGGAGGCGCTGAGCACAAGCACATGGAGTTCACCGACCTCGATGGAAGTGGTGGGAATGCACCGGTGATCCACGGCGATACACTCAGCGCGGACAGTGTGTACCATGTACACGTCGAAGTGCTGAACGAGAGCGGGAGCCCCGCCGAGGACATCACACAGGAGATCGAGGCGGAAAGCGATGTTCACCAGTTCTTCTACCAGGTGAGCGGTGCGAGCGCAACGGTGGCCTACGATGACGCGGACGCCAATGGGCATCCCATCGGGTTGGAGACGGTGTGGACGGTAGGTGCAGCGAGCAACGGCACCGTGGTGGTCACGCTTCGCCACCAACCGGACAAGACCGCGAGCGGCGTCAGCAGCGGCGACATCACCTACGCGGGTGGCGAAACGGACATCGAGGTCAGTTTTCCGCTGGTGATCGAGTAGGAGTTGGTCGGGGTAGGCCGTGAGGGCGTGTTCCCGCCGGCACGCAGACGGGCTTGGGCAGTATGGGGTCGGCACTAAAGGCCATTGTTGCGGCCGAAACGGCCTCACGCGAACCCCGCCACCACCACCAAGCTCTCCGGCGTGTAAGTCTTGCCTCCGTACTCCACCCCCGGCTCCGTGATCACAGTAGTGCTCACTGGGGTGAAACCGTTGTTGCGCAGTACCGCTTCCCAATCTGCCTGCTCGTACATGGTGAACCCATGCGCCGCGAAGGGCAGATTTTCCATGGATGTCTTTCGGCGCAGCACGGCGGTGAAGGTTCCCCCGGGCCTCAGCACGCGGCGCACTTCGCGCAGGTGGGCGGCGGGATCGTCCCAGAAGTAGACCACGTTGATGCAGAAGACCCGATCGAAGGTTGCATCGGCGAAGGGCATGCGGTCGCTGGCGCCGTGGGTAAGCGAAAGCGCACCGTTGGTGATCAGCGCGTCGTTGTTGGCTGTGGCCTGTTGCACCATTTCGGCGCTGAAGTCCAGGCCGTGCAGCGTGAGGTCCTTCGCCTGCTGCGCGAGTTCGGGGAAGAAGAGGCCGTTGCCGAAGCCGATCTCCAGCACGCGCATGCCATCGCGCAGGTCGAGCGCCTTCCATGCACCATCGTACAGCGGGCGATTCGAGTTGTTCATGCGCTGGGCCACCTTGCGCGCCATGAAGCCGTGCGGCCTGCGAAGCTGCGCGGCCATCTGCTGGGGCGTGGGGCCTTTGAAGAGCAGACGGAGGAACTGGAGCGGGTTCATGCGAAGGGCTGTTCAACCGCTGCGCGAGCTACTTCGGTTCGCATCCGTGGCAATCCCCGCAAGCTCCGCCACCGCCCTTCTTCCCTCCGAACCATGAGGCGGGGACATACTTCCACGCCACATACCCCACGGCGGCCAGCACGATCAAGATAGTGAGCACGGTCTGCATCAGGCGGTGAGCCAACTGGCCACCTGGAAGGTGACCAGGCTTGCAAGGTACGCCAGCGCAAAGAGGTATCCGCCCATCAGCCACATCTGCTTCCACGAGTTGGTCTCGCGCCGCACGATGATGAAGGTGCTGAGGCATTGGGGTGCAAAGACCATCCAGATCAGCAGGGAGAGCTTGGTGGCGGTGGACCAGCCGGTAGCGATGCGGGCCTCCAGCTGTGCACCCACCTGGTCCTCATCGCCTTCCATGGCGTAGGCGGTGCCCAAGGCGCTCACCACCACTTCACGCGCGGCCATGCCGGGCACCAGGGCCACGGAGATGTGGGCGTTGAAGCCGATGGGCGCGAAGACGTGCTGCAGGGCATGGCCGATCTCGCCGGCCAGGCTGTTCTCCAGTTCGCTGGCGCCAGCTTGGGCACGGGGCGAGGGGATGGTGTAGAGCGCCCACATCACGATGGTGAGGGCGAGGATGATGGTGCCCACGCGGCGCAGGAAGATCATGGCGCGCTCCCACAGGCCGATGGCCAGGCTGCGCAGGTCGGGCCATTGGTAGCTGGGCAGCTCCATCATCAGCGGGGAGCGCCCCTGGTGGCCGCGCTTCAGCACCCAGGCCACGGCCATGGCGCACACCACGCCCAAGAGGTAGAGGCCCACCATGGTAAGGGCCGCGGCCAGCGGTTGGCCGGGGAAGAGGGCGGCGATGATCAGCGTGTACACGGGGATCCGCGCGGAGCAGGCCATGAGCGGCGCGATGAGGATGGTGGCCAGGCGGTCGCGCGGGTCGCTGATGGTGCGCGTGGCCATGATGCCGGGGATGGCGCAGGCGAAGCTGCTGAGCAGGGGGATGAAGGAGCGGCCCGAGAGGCCGGCCTTGCTCATGGGCTTATCCAGCAAAAAGGCCGCGCGGGGCAGGTAGCCGCTGTCTTCCAAGGCCAGGATGAAGAGGAAGAGGATGAGGATCTGCGGCAGGAACACGATCACGCCGCCGATGCCGCCGATGATGCCTTCCACGAGCAGCCCGCGGAGCATGCCGTCGGCCATGCGGCCTTCCACCAGAGCGGCCAGCCAGCCGAATGCGCCTTCGATGTAGCCGTTGAGCACATCGCCCAAGGAGAACACGGCCATGAAGGTGGCAAAGAGCACCACGGCCAGGATGGCGAAGCCCCACACGGGGTGCATGATCACGCGGTCGATGCGCCCGCTGGGGTCGGCGTCCACGGCGGGTTCCTGCACGGCCAGCTTGAAGATGCGGTGCACCTCATGCTGGGTGGTGCGCACGGCTTCGGCCGTGGTGCTTTTCCAAGTGGAAGGGCGGCGTGGCTCCAAGGACCGGTCCAAAAAGGCTTGCAGCTCCTGTGCGCCATGGGCCTGCACGCTCACGGCGCCTACCACGGGCAGGCCCAGTTCGCGTTCCAGCGCGGCGCGGTCGATGGTGAGGCCGAGCTTTTTCACCCGGTCCATCTTGTTGAGCACCACCACCATGGGCAGGCCGAGCGTGCGGGCCTCCAGCACCAGGCGCAGGTGCAGGCGCAGGTTGGTGGCATCGGCCACGCACACCAGCAGGTCGGGCAGTTCATCGCGCTGGCCGGTGATCACCTCGCGGGTAACGGCCTCGTCGCCGCTGAGGGCGTTGAGGCTGTACGCGCCGGGCAGGTCCAGCACCTTCACGCGGCGGCCTTCAGCGGTGTGCAGCGTGCCTTCCTTGCGCTCCACGGTGACGCCCGCGTAGTTGGCCACCTTCTGGCGGCTGCCGGTGAGCAGGTTGAACAGGGCCGTTTTGCCGCAGTTCGGGTTGCCCAGCAGGGCGATGTGCTCCGGAAGCACGGCGGTCAAGGTCTCGCTCATGCAACGATCGGCGCTACCTGGATGTACGCAGCTTCGTGGCGCCGCAGGGCGAAGGTGGTGTGGCCCACGCGCACGGCCAGCGGCCCGCCCAGGCCCGGTCCCTCGGCCACGATGCACACGCGTTCACCCGGCACGAAGCCCAGTTCCATCAGGCGTATCACTACCGCGCGGCCCGCACCGGCATGGGGCAGCGGCACATCGATCACGTGGGCCCACTGCTGTGCAGGCAGGCGGTCCAAGTGCAGGGTGCCGTTGCGGAGGTCGGACATGGGGTGCAAAGATCCGATTCCCCGCTGCGGCGCCCTATACCACGATCAGGGTAGTTTGGGGGTGCTACTGCTGCACCCAGCGCAACGTACTTCGTTGGCCATCGGCCTGCGTGGCCCGCACCAGATAGGTGCCGGGGCTGACGGGTGCGGGGATCGTGCGGGCCGTGCCGGCATACCGGGCGAGGGTGCGGCCGGTGGCATCGAACACCTCGATCTGCTCCAACGGGGTCTCGGCCATCACGTGGATCTCTCGGCCATTGCCCGGATTCGGGAACAGGGTGAAGCCACCTGCCCCGGGCTGCTCATCGATCCCCACGGTGATCGGGCACAGCGGCAGCAGCTCCGGCACGTGCAAGGAAATGGTGCTTTGGTCCAGCTCGAAGGAAAGTTTGATCCAGCCCACCTGGCCGTTCCGGCGGTAGGCGATGTATTGGTTGTCGATCGCGAACGGACCGGTCATGACAAAGCCGCCATAGTCGCCCAGGTACAACTGGCCCACGGGTTGCCAGCTGAAGTTGGCGCCGCAATCCAGCGGCTCGCCAAAAAGGTGGTATTTGGGGCGCTGCGAAAAGCCGGAAAGCAGGTCCACGCACACTTCGATGTCATCATCCACAAAGTGCAAGGCCGCCCAATTGGTGCCGTCCACCTCGGGCATGTCGCGGTGCAGCACCGCCCAGGCGTCTAAAAAATCATCGCAGTCCAGCTCCAGGCTTGCGGAATCGGTGGTGTTGGGCACACTGAGGGCAAGGTTGATGTTGGTTTGCAGTACGGTGCCGCCGGGAGGCACCCCGCCGGCGGTGAGCTGCGCGGCGAGCGGTTTGCAAAGGACCACCAAGGCCAGGGGGAGGAGCAAGGATCTCATCGGCAAGGGAAAGGCGGATCATACACGCCCTTGGATCCAAGACGGTTCCCGCGGAAAAATCGCTGCCTGCAGCGAAAAAATGAACCACTGGCAGCGCGGGGCTTGCGGCGGTACGATCAATGGGAATGCTTCGTGCCGTGTATGGCGGGGATCGGGCCGCCCATCAGCCCATGCAGGGCATACAGCACCCCGGGCAACGCGGGCACCAGCACGAACGGCTGCAGCCAATCCGGCTGCATCAGCACCACGGCCATCAGGCTTCCCAGGGTGATCAGCCCGCCGAGGAGCTCAAACCTCCACGCCAAGGCCAAGCCGATGATGGTGATGATCGGGAAGGCCAGAAAGAGGAGCGCCTGCCGCATATCGGCGAAGAGCGGGGCGCCTGCCTTGTTGGGATCGCCGGTGATCGCACCGAACATCACCATGATGAGAAAGGCCACCATGAGGGTGCCGGTGATGCGGGCCGTAAGTTGCAGGAGGCGTCCGGGTTTCATCATGTGGGCGGGTCTGGGCCCTGTACAACGCGGATTTTGCGGCTTTATTTCCGACCGTGCCGGCTTCTTCCCAGATCCTTCCCGGATCCCCCCGGTACTTTCGTCCCGATGAAGGTGCTGCTGGTGGAAGACGAGCCCCAACTTGCCGAGGTGATCGCGCGCTCGCTGCGGCGCGAACACTTCACCGTGGAGCTCGCCGCCACCAAGGCCGAAGCGCTGCACAAGGTGGCCGACCACACGTACGACCTCATCCTGCTGGACATCATGCTGCCCGGCGGCAGCGGCCTGGAGGTGTTGCGCGCGCTGAAGGAAAGCGGCAAGCAGGGCAACGTCATCATCATCTCCGCCAAGGATGAACTGCAGGACAAGCTCGCCGGCCTCGACCTTGGCGCCGACGACTACCTCACCAAGCCCTTCCACATCGCGGAGCTCAACGCGCGCGTGCGCTCCGTGCTGCGGCGCAAACAGTTCGGTGGAAGCAAGGCGATCACCGCCGCCAACGTGGAACTGCATCCGGAAGACCGCACCGTACACGTGGGCGGCCAACCGCTCGCGCTCAACCGCAAGGAGTTCGACCTGCTGCTCTACCTGCTGCTCAACAAGGACAGGCTGGTAACGCGCTCGTCGCTGGCCGAGCACGTCTGGGGCGACCACGCCGATGAAGGCAATGACCTGGACTTCATCTACGCCCAGGTGAAGAACCTGCGGAAGAAGTTGAAGCAAAGCGATGCCGCCGTGGAAGTGCAGGCGGTGTACGGCATCGGATACCGATTGGTGGAAACATGAAGCTGCTGGACCACTCCCATCCGCTCCCGCAGCGGTCTCCCACCCACTTGCTCCCGCAGCGGTCTCCCGCAGGGGACCCTGCGGCCAGAAAGGTCCCATTCCCATTTGCTCCCGCAGATGGTCCTGCCGCACCGGTTCATTCAACACGAAATACGCACATCCCCGTTGAATGAAGCTCCTCAACCGCTCCCTGCTGCACCTCTCCCTGGCCCTGCTGCTGGTGCTGGCCGCGTGGGCCGTGGCCTTCTTCTTCATCATGCGCGGCGAAGTGCGCCACAGCATCGACGAAGGCCTGGACGACCAGGTGGAAGTGATCACGCACCGGCTGAAGACCGACAGCTCCCTGCTCCACGTGCGCCACTTGGGCTTGAATGGTTTTGCCATTGAACCTTCCGAAGGCAAGGAAAAGGCGCGCTATACGGACACCTTGCTCTACGTGCCCAGCGAAGGCGAGGTGGAGCGCGTGCGCCTGCGCACCGGCACTTTCAAGCACCAAGGTCGGCACTACCGCATCCACGTATACACCAGCACCGTGGAGGAAGACGACCTGCTGGAAACCGTGGCCCTCGCCCTCATCGCACTGTATGTGGTGCTGCTGCTCACTATCATCACGGTGAACAACGTGGTGCTGCGGCGACTGTGGAAGCCCTTCCATGCCATGCTGGCCCAGTTGAAGGCCTTCCGCTTAGGCACCGCGCGCGAGCTGCCGCCGGTGCCCACGCGCACCAGCGAGTTCAATGAGCTGCACGCGGCCGCCAACGTGCTGGTGCGCCGTGCCGCCGATGCGTTCGATGAGCAGCGCGCCTTCACTGCCAATGCCGCACACGAGCTGCAAACGCCGCTGGCCATCGCCATCAACAAGCTGGAGCTGCTGGCCGAGCAGGGCGGGAGCGAGGAGGAGCGCATGCAGGCGTTGGGCGAAACGATCGCCGTGCTGGAGCGCCTCACCCGCCTGAACAAGTCGTTGCTGTTGCTGGCGCGGATCGAGAACCGCCAATTCCCTGAAGAGCGGGAGGTCTCCTTCGCCACCATCGCCAAGGAAGTCATGGATGAGTTCGCCGACCTCGCCGAACACCGCTCCGTGGCCCTGCATTTCGAAGCATCCGGCGACCTGTTGCGTTCCATGGATCCCGCGCTCGCCCGCACGCTCGTCACCAACCTGCTCAAGAACGCCATTGTCCACAACCGGCCGGGCGGCAGCGTAGCCGTGCAGGTGGAACAAGGCTGCCTCATGGTGCGCAACACCGGGGACCAGGACTTGGACGCGCAGCGCATCTTCACCCGCTTCCACAAGGAAACCACCGCCGACGGCGGTACCGGCCTGGGCCTTGCCATCGCCATGGCCATCGCGGAACTGTACGGGATGAAGCTGGAGTACCACTTCGACGGTGGGCACTGCTTCAGCCTGAAATAGCTCCCTCGGCGATCATGCCCACCGCCTGTGCGCGCTCGGCTATTTGCCGAGTGCGTTCTGAACATAGGGCCTCCGGCCCGCCTCATCTTTCCAAGCGCTCCATCCTGTACATCCCGCAGCTCGCGCTCGGCTGTTTGCCGAGTGCGTTCCGAACCTAGGGCCTCCGGCCCGCCTCATCTTTCCAAGCG
>JADZAC010000059.1 GCA_020852835.1 Flavobacteriales bacterium | reverse complement strand
TTGCGTTCCTCGCTCAGTTGGTCCGGGCTGTTCCTCTTGTTCGCCGCAGCATTGGTGACACTCCTGTTGGCCTGGCAGTTCATGCGCTTGGCCAGGCACAAGACCGCATTGGAGCGCCTGGAACAGCGCCACGCGGAACAGGTCACGGGCAGCTTGGCTTCGGAGGGCAGCCTGGTTCCGGACCTGGGGATGCCGGGGACGATGTGATGACCCGCCGCCATGGTTCGCGGTGAACGGTGGACATCGCGGGTTGCCGTTCGGTGGGATGGCGTAGCCCACGAAACGATCCACCTCCGAAGTTGGCCCGTTAACCGGTCCGTATCCGGCGCGTAGCCATGTGGCGGCATTCGATCCGGAGTACCGCACAACTTGGGCGGCCTGCTCCATCAGGCGCGGGAAAAATGCCTTTACCACACATGACGGGAGATCCTTCCCTATCCTGTGCCGCGGTGGCAACGGCCCGCCCCGACCGGAAAGGACCAGGGAGCCCGGACAGGCCGTTCGGGCAATTGAACCACCAGCGGCATCGTGTGTACCGCCCTCATGCATGCGCACCACTTCCTGCCTCCTCCTGATCCTTATTTCATTGCGGGCCGCTGCCCAATGTTGCTGTGCCGGGCACACGGTGCTGGTGAGCACACCCGGGGCCGCACACCTCAACGGGCAATGGCAATACACCGCCTGGTTGTCCGGGACCGAAGCATCCGGTTGGCGCATCGATAGTGTGCCTGGAAACCCGTTCCTGTTGGGGCTTTCGGTGGCCACGGGCTGCGGGCTGCCGCAGGTCACCTGGGAAGTGTTCCGGCTTGGTGACGGAGGTTCGATGCGGGTGAAGATCTTGGGCTTGTACGGTGATGTGGCCTACCCCACCATCCAGCTTCCATGGACCGCCAATACCACGCTTCGCTTCGACATGCACGATGTAATGGCCTGCATGGCCGCCAATGAGCCGCCGGAAAGCGGGCATGGTCCGGTGGAAACGGTATGCAGGACCGGCAGCGTCAGGCTGTCCTTTGGTGCCCGGGCGGAAGCCGTCTTCGAGCCGCTGGACCTGGCTCCTTGGTCCAAGGAACCTGGCGCCGCCAGGTTATCCTCAGCCCCTGCCGAAGCCCGCTTTCAGGGCGGGCCCGATGCCATGCAACAGTACTTGGAATATGTGCTGGACAAGGACGTGATCGAGGCATTGCCCGGCCCGCAGCTGCTCACTGGCATTGCCGCAGTGGAGTCAGACGGATCGGTGTATGCGCTCACCTTGGACAGCGTGCCTTGCCCCGGCTTGGCCAAAGCCGTACGCATCGCCCTGCTGCGCAGCGGCCGCTGGGAGCCGGCCGTGGCTGAACGGCCCAGCATTCCCGAAGGACCGCGAAACTACCAGCCCTATCGCCAGCTTGTACACTTCCGGGTCGCGGTCGACCCAGCCATGATCAGGAGGCGGCCGGACGGCCAACCCTCGCCGGTGGACCCGGAACCGCCGGACACCACGGATGTCTTGCGGCTACCCTTTCGATAGCTCGCGGGAGCTTGCCGCGCTTCCCGCAGCGCATTGCTCTTCCTGCGGCCAACTCCCCGGCACCTGCGGAACCCATTTCCGGGACAGGATCCGCGGATGAATTCGAAGCTCCGGGAAAACAGGTATTTCCACCAGTACCGATGCCCTCCAGGGAGTGGGACCTTCACCGTGCCAAAGGCCGCAACCCGAAAATCCAACACCATGAAACCCGCGAACATCCTTCCCATCATTGCCCTGTCCATTGCCCTGTGCGGCGCAGGCCCGCAAGCCACCGCCCAGGACAAGCCCGCCAACACCTTCCTGGCGCAAACCACCATTCATTTCACCATGCCCGAAGGCACCACGCGCGAGGAGGTGCAGAAGGCCTTCCAGGAGTACTTCGACAAGGTGATCTCCAAGAGCACGTTGATCAAGCACTTCGCCATCTACATCCACGCATGGGGAAGCCAAGGCGGATCCTATGTGCGCAGCATGGAGTTTGCCAGCTGGGAGGACCTGGGCAAGTTCGAGGACGAACTGGAAGCACTGGAAAAGGCGGCCTGGCCGGATGAGGCCGCTCGAAAGGCCTTCCTGAAGAAACTGGAAAGCTACTCGGACATGCACCACAGCGACGAGATCTATTCGGTGATGAACAGCATGCGGAAGTAGCGCTCTGACTTGCGCCGCAACCGCTCGCCCGGGGGCCTTCGCCGGCCCTTGGCCTTGCTGCCCGAAGAGGCCTGTACCGCTATTTTCGCGGCCGTAAGCACTACCGGTCGTCCACCGGAAGCAGCAAATGGAACAAGGCGGCGGCCATAGCGCAAACCCTTCCGCAGAAGCCGCGGTACTGGCCGTTCACGAGCAGTTCTGGCAGAGCTACGCACGCCGTGATCTGGACAGCCGCTTCGCCGTGGTAGCGGAGGATGTGACCTTCTTCGGCACCGCGCTGCACGAGCGCGCCAAGGGCAAGGCCCAGTACCGGGCCATGAACCAGAAGGGCGTGGACCAGTACCCCGAGGCGTTCGTCATCGAGAACATCTGGAAGGAAGTGCGCGTGCTGGGCGATGCCGCCTGGGTGGAGGGCGACGCCTACTACCTCATGGGCAAGGGAGAGAACGCCACCCGTGACATCATCCGCCAGACCACGGTGATGCGGCGGCAGCACGGCCGTTGGTGGGTGGTGCATGTGCACGGCAGCGAGCCGGACTACCGCCTGCGCGAAGGGGAATATGTGGCCCAGGGCAAGGTGCTTGCCCGGAACAAGGAACTGGAGCGGGAGGTGATGCAGCGCACCCGGGAGCTAAGCACCGAGAAACGCCGCAGTGACGCCCTGTTGCTCAACATTCTGCCCGGGGACGTGGCCGATGAGCTGAAAACGAAGGGCACCGCCGAAGCCAAGCTCTTCGATCAGGTCACCGTGCTGTTCACCGATTTCAAGGGCTTTACGGCCATGAGCGAGCGCATGAGCCCGAAGGACCTGGTGCACGACCTGCATGAATGTTTCAGCGCCTTCGACCGGATCTGCGTGAAGCACGGCCTGGAGAAGATCAAGACCATCGGCGATGCGTACATGGCCGCCGGCGGCTTGCCGAGGCCCAACGCCACCCACGCATACGACGTGCTCAACGCGGCGTTGGAAATACGGGATTTTATCGCCCAAGGCAAAGAACACAAACAGGAGAAAGGCCTGCCTTGGTTCGAGATCCGCATCGGCGTGCACTCCGGCCCGGTGGTGGCCGGCATCGTGGGCGTGAACAAATTCCAGTACGACATCTGGGGCGATACGGTAAACACGGCCAGCCGCATGGAGAGCAGCGGCGAGGTGGGCCAGGTGAACATCAGTCAGGCGACGTACCAGTTGTTAGTTGGCAGTTCTCAGTTGTCCGGCGGCGACCAGGCAACCGGCAACCAACAAC
>JADZAC010000058.1 GCA_020852835.1 Flavobacteriales bacterium | reverse complement strand
CCATCCTTCACGGCCTGCCGCGAAACCGCGGCCTTGAACGTTTGCATGATGTGGCCCAATGAATTTGGGACCATGATGGCAATTGGTTGTCGTCGTTGCGGGGGATCGTTGCCCATTTCCGGCGGCGTCGGTTTCCCGGGATCCGTAGGGGTGGCGAATTCGCCGCCCCTACCATTCCCGACCGACGACGCCGGATCCGTGATCACGATGATCCCATGGATGTGGTCCGGCATCACGACGAATTCATCCAATGCCACCATGGGCATGTGTTCCGGAATGGTATCCCAACATCGTTGCGCCACCATGCCCATTGCATTCGGCGCCATCATCCCGTTGTCCACGTCACCGAACAGGTGCGCACGTTCGTGGGTACATGCCGTCACGAAATACGCACCGGCTTGGGTGTAATCGTATCCTTTCAACCGGATGGATCGCCGGTGGAAACGGTCGGCCATATCACGAATATCGGATAGGGCGGGAATTTTCCCGCCCCCGTTGCCACCCTTCGACAAGCTCAGGGCGGCGAGCTGCGCGGCAACCACCCATCGCGGTACGCCGTGCGCGTACCCGCGGATCTTTACGATGCCACCACCTGGCCCAATGCACCACGCGGAATGCCCGGCGGTTTGGGCGGGTCCGTGGGCGGCGCCCATTCCACGGGATGATCTGCCTCCTGTTCAATCCAGGCCGATCACATTCCCAATGCCCGTGTCGGTCACATCCACCACGGGCGTGCCATGGTAATAGATGCTGCCCACGCCGTTCAGGTAACCGTACAGCAGGTCGTTCACACGCACCTCCATGCTGCCCACGCCGGTCAGCCCTGCCTCGCAGGTATCGGCCACCATGGCTTGCGCATTGATCCGGCCCACGCCGTGCTGGGTGATCTGCAAATGCGTTGTCTGCCCTGCCAAGGTGATGTCGCCCACGCCGTTGTTGATCACTTCCAACTGGCCCAGGTTGTAGAAACCGGACAGGTTCGCGGGGCAAGGTCCATTTTGCGTGAGGCGACTGAGGTACGGCACCTCCACGGTGACCTCAAAGCGGAAGTCATCATCATATTGGCCATCGGCCAAGTACAACACCAGGGTATTGCCCACCACTTGGGTGCGCACCATGGGGAGCACCACCACATCCGCCCGCACCGCCACTTGTTGCATCGGCGCGTAGCGCACCGTGGCGTGGATCGGGCCGTCGACCTGAACATTGGTGAAGGGCGCCACATACCGGTATTCGGTGGAAATGACCCCGGAGCCGTGGATTTCGTCCTTGTGGCAGGCGGAGAGGACCAGGGTGCTCAGGGATAGCAGGGCAATAGTGCGGTTCGGGCGCATGGCGGGTGTTGGTGTTGATGGTGGCCTTATGGCGGGTTTGCCCTTAAGACAACCGGGCCCCGGATTACCCCCATCTCGTGCCCGATAATTTCAACCCGGCCGCGCCAACCGCCGGACTGCAACTGCAGCAGCCCTCCTTCCGTGAACGGCATGCACCCGGGCACGTGCTTCTGCTGTTCCTTTGTATGCGCAACCATGCTTCACTTGCAGCTCCCCACCGACCCGCGCTGGGCCGCCTTGGCCAAGGAGGACTTGCGCACCCTGCTGATCGATCACGCCTGGTGCGAACACAAGGCCGCCAGCAACGCCATGTCCATCATCGTGCGCAACCCAGGGCTCACCGATCTGGTGCAAGAACTCACCCGCATTGCCGAAGAGGAGATGAGCCATTTCGGAATGGTGGTCCAGCGCATCCGCGAACGGGGCTGGGCGTTGGGTCCCGAGCGCAAGGACAGCTACGTGAATGAACTGTTGGATTTCGTGCGCAAGGACGGTAGCCCCGAAGAACGCCTGGTGGACCGCCTGCTGTTTTCCGCCATGATCGAGGCGCGGAGCTGCGAACGGTTCAAAATGCTCAGTGGATCCGCGGAAGACCTTGAATTGCGCGAGTTCTACCGCGATCTGATGGAAAGTGAAGCCGGGCATTATGCCACCTTCATCGGCCTGGCGCGCAAATACGGCGGCCGCCAGGATGTGGATGCCCGGTGGCAGGCTTTCTTGGCTTTTGAGGCAGGCGTGGTGGCCCGGTACGGCACGCGGCCGGAAATGCACGGCTGATCCTTGCGCCAATGACCTCCCCAAAACCGAGCAATGGCTTGTCCAAAGAGGTAACGGCCGAATGCCTCTGCATCGGCGATGAGCTGCTCATCGGCCAGGTGGTCAACACCAACGCGGCATGGATGGGGCAGGAGTTGGGCCTCCATGGCATCCGCACGGTGCTGGGCCGCGCCATTGGCGATGACCAGGACACCATTGTGGATGCCCTGCGCACCGCTTCCACGGACATTGTGCTGATCACCGGGGGGCTGGGGCCCACCAAGGATGACGTGACCAAACGCGCCCTCTGCGAATTCTTCGGAACAACGCTCCTGCACCATCCCGAGGTGGAACAGCGGGTGGTGGGCCTGTTCACCCGCATGGGCCGACGGCCGGACCACGTGAAAGCGGCCGACCGCGCCCAGGCCATGCTGCCTGCGGGTTGTACCGTGCTGCCCAACCACCTGGGCACGGCCAGCGGCATGTGGTTCGAGCAGCAAGGCCGGGTGTTCGTGAGCCTGCCCGGGGTGCCCTACGAAATGCAGGCCATCATGCGCGAAAGTGTGCTGCCACGGCTGCGGGAGCGCTTTCGGCCGCCCAGCATCGTGCACCGCACCATCCGCACCACAGGCATGGGTGAAACCCCGCTGGCCGAACGCCTCGCCGACTGGGAGGATGGCTTGGCCAAGGAAGGGATCCGCCTGGCCTACCTGCCTTCGCCCGGGCAAGTGCGCTTGCGCCTCAGCCGCTATGCAGGGGCGGATGCTGCGGCCGCCAAGGCCAGTGTGGACCGCCAGGCGGAAGCCTTGCATGCCCTGATCCCCGGCTTGATCTTCGGTGAAGGGGCCCAAGAACTAGAGGAAGTGGTGGGCCTCCTCCTGCGCGAACGCGGCCAAACCTTGGCACTGGCCGAAAGCTGCACCGGCGGCTACCTCAGCCATTTGGTCACTTCCGTGCCGGGCAGTTCCGCCTATTACATCGGCGGCGTGGTGAGCTATGCCAATGCGGTGAAAATGGCCGAGCTCGGCATTCCCAGCGACATGCTCGAGCTCAATGGTGCGGTGAGCGGACCCGTGGCCGAGCAGATGGCCATTGGCGTGAGGCAAGCCTTGGGCAGCGACTGGGCCGTGGCCACCACCGGCATCGCCGGGCCGGGCGGGGGAAGCCCCGATAAGCCCGTGGGCACCGTGTGGATCGCCGTGGCCGGCCCCAACGGCACAGTCGCCGAGCGCGGAGTGTTCATGGGCTCCCGTGACCTGGTGATCAAGCGGGCAACAGCTGCGGCCCTCAACATGCTCCGTAAACAATTGGCTTTGGGCCGATAAGGGCCGGTTCGTACGGGTGGGTTTTTTGTACTACCTTCGCCGCCCGAAATCGCACAGCCATGTCACGCATCTGCCAAATCACCGGAAAGCACGTCATCACCGGCAATTCCGTGAGCCACTCCAACCGGAAGACCCGCCGCACCTTCGTGCCCAACCTGCAGGACCGCAAGTTCTTCATTCCGGAAGAGAACCGCACCGTGCAACTGCGCGTGAGCGCGGCCGGCATCCGCACCATCAACAAGGTGGGGATCAGCGAGGCCATCAAACGCGCCAAGGCCAAGGGCTTTTTCAAGGCCTGAACACCCCGGGATCTACCGTGCAAGGCGCTTGGGCTTGGCCCGGGCGCCTTTTTTCGTGTGCATCCCCCCAAGGCGCAAATACCTTTGAAGCCATGCGTGCCAAGAGCCTCCGGGCGTTCCTCCTCACCAGCTTGCTGCTGGCCATCCCGGTGGCCGCAGCCTTGTGGCGCCTGGACAAGTTCGCCCTACACCTGGCCATGAACGAGCTTCATGGCCGTTGGAGCGACTCCCTCTTTCCCCTGATCACCGAACTGGCCAATGGCTGGGTGCCCACCGTGCTGGCCTTGTTGCTGCTTTGGAAGAGCTGGAGGGCCTTCCTGATGATGGGTCTTGCCACCGGCTTGAGCGCCATCCTGGTGCAGCTCCTCAAACACATGGTGTTTGAAGGGCATGATCGTCCTTCCATGTTCATGGACCGCATGCCCGGGCTCCAGGTGGTTGCCGGCCTCGACCTGCACAGCCATTTCAGTTTTCCCAGCGGACATTCCACGGCGGCCTTCAGTATGTGCCTGGCCTTGGCCGTGGTGTTCGCCAAGCAGGTCCCCGCAGTTTGTTTGGCCTTGGCCGCAGGGCTTCTGGCTTTCAGCAGGGTTTACCTTTCCCAGCATTTTGCCGAGGACATCCTGGCCGGGGCTTTCCTGGGCTGCGCCACAGGTGCCTTGGTGTACGCGTTGCTCTACCAGGGGCCATGGCGCCACTACACCGCGTTGGACCGATCGCCCTTGCGGCGTCAGAACCAATAACGTGCGCCGATCGCACCGGTAATGTCGAATTCCGTGCTGGGCACCAGGTCCAGGCCTGGCACCAGCTCCAAGAAGATGTCCACCGGTGCTTTTGCCGGCAAGTAGGCCAAGCCTACGGGGAACCGCACCCCCAGCCCCAGGCGGCCATGGTCTTCCGTGTACCAGTGCCCGTGCCGCCAGTAGCGGTTGTCGTTCCAACTGCGCAGCCGCAGCCCGGGGCCGTAATACAAGGGCATTCTGCCTTTGCCCAGCTTGATCAGGTCCATGTTGTGGAACAGGTAGTCCGCATGGAGGCTGAAGTATGACCCCTCCCGTAAGGACCAGGCCACCGCCCCGGCCACGGCGCGCTCGCCGCTGATCCATCCTTTAAGCGAGATGCCCGTGGGCTCTCCAAGGATGATGCCCGCGCCAAACCCGCTGGATTGGGCGCGGGTGAAGGCGGATGTACCCAGTAGAACGATGAGAACAAGGGTGCGCATTTCGGGCATCAGGGAAACGAACAGCGGATGAGCGGAAATTGTTCGCCGGCTCACCGCGAATTCCGGCGGCAAAGGGCGGGAAACGGTTCCGCCACGCTCATTGGCTGCTGCCCGGAGTGGGCACGATCATCACGTTGAACCGGTTGGCGCGAAGCACATCATCTGAAGTACTGCCCAGAAAGGCCTTGGCCAAGCCCCGGCGTCCGTGGGTGCCCATGATGATCAAGTCCGCTTGCAGGCGCTCCGCTTCAGCCAGGATCGTCTCCACGGTGGGGCCCATGACCATCACGGGCTGTGCATCCACCTGCTTGGCG
Source organism: Flavobacteriales bacterium (assembly GCA_020852835.1). Lineage (GTDB taxonomy): Bacteria > Bacteroidota > Bacteroidia > Flavobacteriales_F > PHOS-HE28 > PHOS-HE28. The sequence goes on along the minus strand of JADZAC010000058.1, from coordinate 72,953 downwards.
GCCAGTTCGCTGATGATGCCCTGCATGCGGTGCCGTTCTTCCTTCAGGTCGCCTGCCCGTACATCGCGAATGTATTGCGGCCCGGCCTGGTAGCCCACGAAATCAGGCTCCGGCGCGGCTACGTGCAGCACCCACAGCTTGGCACCGCATGACTTGGCCAGGTCGGTGGCGATCCGCAGCACACGGTCCGTCTCCGCCTTCAGTTCCAAGGCAAGCAGCAAGTTCTTCATGGCAGCACGGGTTGGGCCCCGCCAAGTTAACCAAGAACGGCCATGAAATGAAAATGGCGGCATTGCCGCCATTTTCATTCAGTTCTTGTCCAAGGCCGGTCACACCAGCTCTTCTTCCGGGGCCAGCACCAATCGCTCATAGTGCTGGCGGCGCAGCTTGCCGCTGCTCTGGAAGAACCAGTCGATCAGGCCGTAGTGGTAGCCCCGGCGCAAGCCACTGTGGTGGGTGCCCAGCATTTTCTTCTTGCCGCTGAGCTTTTGCAGCGTACGGGTCAGGAACGCTTCCACCTCTTCGGCCGACAGTTGCGGCTGGTGCTTGGCTGCCCAGCCGGAAACGTGTTCCAGGATTTCTTCCTTGGGCATCAGGCGGCCGGTTTGGTTGATGGCCTCCATCACGGCATTGTCCCACTCGTTCAACGGGCGCACTTTGCGCACACGCTTGGGCGGGCGACCGGGCTTTCCCGGTGCCTTCTCTGCCACGGCCTTGCGTGGCCGCCCGGGCCCGCGCTTCACCGTGCCCTCCACCATTTCGGGGCGTGCGGGATCGGAGGTTCCTGCCGTTGTGCGATGCTGCTTCAGGTCGGCGATCGCGCTCTTGATCAAGTCCAATTGGTACGTCAGGCGCCGGCGTTCATTGCGGTAATGAACCAGTAGTTGATCTATGTTCTTGTCGCTTAATCTTTTGTTGGCCATTGCTGGTCGTGTCTATCAGTTTGGTCGTGCAAAAGTAGGAGCCAGGAATTATTATTCCCAACACGCAAGCCAATAAAGGATAAAGTAAGTTCAATTTATTCTGATCAATTTCCCGTTCGTGGGTTTTTCAAGGGTGCCGATGAAAGTGGATCTAAGTCCAGTTATTTCGACCAATGCTGATATTTCATCTATAAATTCCATTTTACAAGCGATGAGCAGCCCGCCGCTCGTTTGCGGATCGCAGAGAAGCACGAGCTGTTCCATGCCGCCAACACCGTCGATCTTCCCGTTAAGGCTCTTCCAGTTCCGCATGGTCCCGTCCGGATAGCAGCTTTGTTTGGCATAGCCCATGCACTCCGGTATCACAGGTATGTCCGCAAAACGTATCTCCGCGCTGAGCCCGCTACCTGCGCACATTTCAGCGAGGTGGCCCAGCAGGCCGAACCCGGTGATGTCCGTGAGGGCATGCACCCCGGGGTGTGCGCCCAAGGCAGTGCCCACGGAATTCGGCCGGATCATGAGGTCCTTGGCGATGTGGGCATGTTCGGGTGCAAGCACCCCCCGCTTTTGCGCCGTGCTCAGGATGCCCACGCCCAAGGGTTTGGTGAGCAGCAGGGCGTCTCCGGCCTGGGCGGTATCGTTGCGTTTGAGATGGGTGATGGGCACTTCACCCGTGACGGCCAGCCCGAAGAAGGGTTCCTTGGAGTCGATGCTGTGCCCGCCGGCCAAGGGGATGCCGGCATCGTGGCAGGCTTGCCGCCCGCCGTCTACCACCCGGCCCGCCAGTTCGGCCCCGAGCTTCTCCAAGGGCCAGCCAAGAATGGCCACGGCCATCAGGGGCTTGCCTCCCATGGCATACACATCGCTCAGGGCATTGGTGGCGGCGATGCGCCCGAAGTCGAAGGCATCGTCCACGATGGGCAGGAAAAAGTCGGTGGTGCTGATCACCGCGCGGCCGTCGCCCAGGTCATATACCGCGGCATCATCACGGCTCTGGTAGCCGACCAGCAAGCGGGGGTCTGCCAAGGCGCCCATGGAGGTGTGCAGGATCTTTTCCAGGTCGGCGGGCGAGATCTTGCAGCCGCAGCCCGCGCCATGGCTCAGTTGGGTCAATCGCACCACAGGGGCGGGGTCAAGGTTCATGATCGAGGAGCAGTTCGGCCAATTGTTCCGGGGTGCGTGCTTGGGAGGGGATGTGCCGGGTAAGCGCCGGGTCCCGTTCGGCCAGGCCGCGCGCGTAGGTTTTGTCGTAGTAGGCCAAGGTGATCTCTGCAACTTGGTGCAGGTTGCCTTTTTCCAAGGCTTCCAGGGCCGCGGTGGCATGCTGGGGGCCCAAGCGCTTGCGGATCCGTTCCACCGCTGCTGCCAGTTCCGCAGGTGGATAGTGGCCATAGTCCTGCACCAACCGGGCCACGCGCAGGGGGCGGGGCATGTCCACGAACAGGAGCGGGCTGCTGCGCATGCGCGCAAACAGGGGGTCGGGCACTTTCACCTTTCCCACCATGCGGCTTTCGTCCTCCACCCACACGACCCGGGCGGGATCCAAGCGGTGAAGGGTGCCCCACAGGAGGTTTTCGAACTGCTCGGTGGTGGGTTGCGGGCCTTGGCCAATGCCCCCGAAGGAGGAGCCTTTGTGCCGGGCCAGCCCTTCCAGGTCCAACACCTGTTGGCCTTTTGCCTGCAACAGCGCCAGCAGCCCGGTTTTGCCCGTGCCGGTGTAGCCGCCCAGCACCCGCAACTGCCATGGGGTGCTGAAGGAGGCCAGCACGTGGGTGCGGAAGGCCTTGTAGCCGTGTTGCAGCGTGATCACCTGCAGGCCCCCGACTTTCTCCAACAACCAAGCCACGCTGGCGCTGCGCTCCCCGCCCCGCCAGCAATGCACGGCCACCTTGCCCCCAAGGGCCACTGCGTTGGATCGTTCCACCAACGAGGCCAGTTTGGGCCCCGCCAGCCTTATGCCGTGAAGCATGGCCGGGTACCGGCCCTGTTGTTTGTACAGGGTGCCCACCTCGGCGCGCTCTTCGTCGGTGAACAATGGCAGGTTTACTGCTCCGGGCAGGTGGCCACGGGCATGTTCGCCAGGCGAGCGCACGTCGATCACCGGCAAGCCAGCCGCAAGGAAACGCTCGATCGGAAGGGCCGTTGGCACGTTGCGAAGGTAGGCCGCTGCCGTTCGCAGGAAGTGATGGCCGTCAGTGCGGGTTGTTGTAATTGTCCAGCACCTCGTTGCGCGCTGCCCCGGCATCGGCCGCACCGCTCACAATGCGGTCCAGCCAGTGACTGTCGTTCAGCTCGCCGGGCATGTCCGAGGTAAGCAGGGTCCAGCAGGTGGTGCTCCGCTCGGGCTGGTAGAACACGAAACGGCGGTCGTTGTAGCGGCCTGCACGGTAATAATGCCAGATCATGTACGGTACCACCCCGGTTTCGTTGGAGCGGTTCACCACGGTGTTGGGCGCTCCGTAGCGCAGGTAAACATAGCCTTGGTCGCTTTGGTAGCCGCGCATGTTGCGGCACCCGAACTGCCGGTTCACATATTTCACGGCCTGCAGGTACTTTTCCCATGCGGCTTCGGGACTGCCCGGGCTCCGGTTGTACCAAAAGGTGTACATCACCTGCCGCATCACTTCCAAGTTTTTGTTCTTCACCTGGTCGTCGATCATCTTACGCTCCAGTTCATCGGCGATGGGCCGCATGGAGCTCAGGTGCTCCGCCAGGGTGTCCACTTCGGTGAAGGCATCGGTGAAGTTGGGGCCCAGCTCACCGGCCAGCATCCGGGCGGGGTCGTAGCTGATCGGATTGTTCCGCTGGAAGAACTGGGTTCGCCGCTGCACCAGGGAATCCTGGCGGTCGCGCAGTTCAACGGCCAGCAAGTAGTTGCCGCTGGGCAGCTTGCCAATGCCAAATTCCACGCCCAAGGGCACTACCGTGTCGGCCTTGGAGCGCTGTACATGCCTGAAGTTGCCCGCCACCTGGCCGGTCTCATAGTTTTCCACTTGTGTTACGGCCAGGAATTGGCCTTCCTTGCCGAAGCGCTCCTGCGTGCCGTAGGCCTCGCAGTAAGCGGCCAATTTGTCCACCTCCTTGGGAAAGTAGGTGCCCGGATAGGGGTGCATGGGTTGGCCTGCCCGGTCGGGCAAGGTGAACATAATGTCCGATAGTGTGGCATCCCAGCTGCGGGCGGGTATCACCAATGGGGTTTGTACATAGGTCTTGGCTGTATCGGCGAGGTTCGCATCATGAAGTTCAATCGTAATAGCATAACTTCCTGGTTGCAAGAGAAATCGCTCTTGGTAGATAAAGTCTCCCTGTAGGGTATCGGCACGCTCCGGTGAGGCTACTCTGGCTTTCCGGAAGTCGATGATCTTGCCGTCCCGTTCCAAGGTGATCAACGCATCCACTTGGGCTTGCACGAAGCCGCGATCATCCATGGCCCATATCACCGTGCTGCCCAAGATCGAGGTGTTCACGTCCACCAGTTCTCCCTTGCCGGGTTCGTGGAACCGTTTGGTTTCCACCACGGCGTCCAGCCTGCTCTGGGCCGCGAGCATGATCGGCAGCACGAAGGCCGCCAGGACCAGGGATCTTGGGTATGCCATGCCTCAAAGTTAGTGTGCGCCATGGCGTAGCCACGGCCGTTGCACCGATCCCCGGCGCCGTTCCTCGATCCACCATGCCTGTTGCGGCCATCATGCGGGCTACTTTCGCGCCCCTCTACGCCACAGCATGCGCGATCGCCTTTACATCGATGATGCCCGCCAACGGGTGCGTTCAGGCCATCCTTGGGTGTATGACAACCAAGTGCGGCGCGTGGAAGGCCAGCCGCAGCCCGGCGCCATTGTGCAGGTGTTCGATGTGCGCAAGGGGCCCTTGGGCCAAGGCTTCTTCAATCCGCATTCCAAGATCCGGGTGCGCCTGCTGACCAAGCACCTCGATGAGCCGATCAACGCGGCTTTTTTCCGCCGTAAGGTGCAAGCAGCATGGGATCACCGCGTGCGCTTGGGACAGCCCCGGAGCTGCCGCGTGGTGTTCGGCGAAGCCGATGGCCTGCCCGCCTTGGTGGTGGACAAGTTCAACGAGGTGCTGGTGCTGCAAACATTGGCCTTGGGCATGGACCGCTTCAAGGCAGAGATCGTGCAGGCCTTGCACGAAGTGCTGCAACCAAGCGGCATCTACGAACGCAACGACGTGCCCGTGCGCGCCAAGGAAGGTTTGCCCTTGGTGAAGGGCTTCATTGGTGAGCCTTTCGATACCCGCCTGCAGATCCAGGAGAACGGCCTGCTTTTCGCCGTGGACGTGGCACAAGGCCAAAAAACGGGGCATTTCCTGGATCAGCGGCTCAACCATGCCGCCATGGAGCAGGTGGCCCGTGGTGCCCGGGTGCTGGATTGTTTTACCCACACCGGCGGCTTCGCCCTGCATGCCGCCAAATACGGCGCTAGCGAGGTGCTGGGGCTGGACATCAGCGGCGATGCCGTGGAACAGGCCAGGCGCAATGCGGCCTTGAACGGCTTGGGCGGCAATTGCCGCTTTGAGGCGGTGAACGTCTTCGATTTCCTTTCGGCGCCGCAAATTGCCGGAGGGCCGTGGGATGTGGTGGTGCTGGACCCCCCGGCGTTTGCCAAAAGCAAGTCCGCACTGGAGGGTGCCACCCGGGGCTACAAAGAGATCAACCTGCGGGCCATTAAAAGCCTGCCCCCGGGCGGCTTCCTGGTTACCTGTTCCTGTTCGCAGCACATGCTGCCCGACCTCTTCCGCCGCACCATTGCCGATGCCGCCCACGATGCCCACCGCGAACTGCGCGAGATCTACAGCGGCGGCCAGCCCCCGGACCACCCCGTGCACTGGGCCATCCCGGAAACCCACTACCTGAAGTGCCTGGTGCTGCAAGTGCTGTAGCCGCGGACTACTTGCGCTGCTGTTTTTTTCGGCGCACCGGCAGGGACAGCTTGAAGCGTTTTTCCTTGGGCCATTTTTTCTCTTCGCCCAGCAGAAAGCCCCACGGCTTCAGCGGCGTGATCTCATCAAACACCAGTTTCATCATACCGGTGATGGGGATGGCCAACAGCAATCCCATGAAGCCCCAGAGCGTGCCCCAGGCCAGCAACGCGATCATGCTCGCCAGCGGGTTGAGGCTCACGCTGGAACCCACCACCTTGGGCGTGATGAAGTTGTTGTCGATGAATTGCGTGGTGGCGATCACGCCTACCACGCCCAAGGCGTACATCATCGAATCCTTCGTCAACAGCGCGATCAAGAGCGGAACGATGGCTCCCAGCCATGGACCCAGGTAGGGGATCACGTTGAGCAACGCTGCCGTCACGCCCAGCAGCACGGCATATTCAAGCCCCAGCACCAAAAAGCCGATCGAGTCCAGCACCGCCAGGAAAAAGACCACCGTGATCAAGCCCTTGAGCCATTGGCGGCTCAACCCGGCGATGTTCTCCACCAGCCGGAGCACTGTGCCGTCGTGGTCGGGCGCAAGGCGCAGGAAAAATTCGCGGAACCGCCCCTTCATCAGCAGCAGGAAGAAGGTGATGATGGGGATGACCAGGGCAGTGGCAAATGCTGCACCCGTGGCCGAAAAAACGTTTACCGCCACCGAGCCGCTGCTCTTGATCAGCGCCTCCAGTTTGTCCTGCACCCATTCCGATTGCCGTGCCTGGGCCACGTTGAAACGCCCTTCCACGTACGTCTGGCCCAGTTCGATCTTGTGCATCAACGCAGCCTGCAACCCGGGCAGGTCCTTGCCGAAGTGGGCGTACTGGCTGCCCAGGAAGTACAGCAGCCCGAAGAACATGAGGACAAGCAGCACGCAACCGGTGCCTGCCGCCAGCCACAGCGGCCAGCCCCGCCGCTGCAGCCCTTGGCAAAGGGGCAGCAGCAAAAAGCTGAATATGCCTGCGATGAACAACAGCACAAAGAGGTCCCGCCCGTAATGAAGCACGGTTACCGAACCGATCAGCGCCAGCAGCACCAATACGTAATGCAGCAGGGGGTCGCGCACCGGGCCTGTGGGCACGGGCTCATGGGGCAGGGGCGGGGCGTGTTGCATGCCGGGGGCTCAGCGATCGCGCAGGTAGGCTTTCAGGCGGCCCAAGCTAATGCCCACCTCCCCGAGCAACAGGCGCAGGGGAAATTGTTCCGCTTTTGCGGCCAGCATGGGGGCGGCCAGGCTGGCGCCGAAGAGCAAGGCGCGCTTGGCCCATCCTCCTGTGCCGTTTCCCATGGCCCATTGCAAGGCCCCCCCAAGGCCCGCGCCGGAAAGTGTTCCGGCCACGGTTTGGGGCAGGGCACCACGCACCAATGCCACTACCGTTTCGCGGGCCAGCCGGTTGCGTAGCCCAGGGTCCTTCAGCAGCAACCAATGGCTTTGCAGGTGCCCGGCATGTACGTTGGCCACATCCGCCCACCGCTGCTGCTCCGCACGGAATTCCGCCAAATTTCGGAACCGGTCAACTTTCGCCATCGCGCAGCAGGTTGATCACATGCAATTGCACGCTTTCTTGGATCCGGTTGCGGGCGAGGAAAAAAACGAGCAGGAATACCAGCAAGTAGGCACCGCCCACGATGGTCAGCCCCAAGGCCAGGCCGCCCATCACCGTGCCGAGCCATACGGCCAAGGCCAAGCTGGCGAATACCAGGAACAAGGTGATGGCCACGGCACTGATCAATAGCACCAGCAGGTTGCCGGCCACCGCGCCGGTCTTGCCGTAAACATCCAGCTTCACCTGTTCCTGCCGGGCATGGAAGTAGGCCTTGCCGTCATGCAAGGCGGCTTCCAGCAGCTCTCCCAGTGGATGGGAGCCCGTATCCCCGCGGGAGGTACCGTCCGTTCCGGTGGAGTCGGTGCTCATTGAAGTTGGATCATGCGGCGCCTGCCGCGATCGGGGGCTCCATGGAGGGGTCCGCAGCACGTTTGCCCGTGCCGCGCAGGTCCTGTGCCACCCGTTCTTTCAGGTCCGCCCCTTCGGCGGCCATGAAGTCCAAAAAGTCCTTCAGGTCGGCCTTGGTCATGTTGGCGCGTTCCACCACGCTGTTGCGCGCGGCCTTCCACCGTTCATAGCCGTGGTCCAGCAGCTCCTCCAGATCGTCCATGGCACGTTTGCCTTTTTCGCGCAGCAGATCGCGCGTTTCCTTGCCCGAGCGTGGTGCCAACAGCATGCCGATGGCTACACCGGCAGCCAGGCCGGCCAAGATGCCCAAAGCGGTCTTTCCGTTGCTCATCGAGTGCAATTTTCGGGTTGCCGTGGAAAGATAGTGCCAAACACGAAAGCTTCCCTGGTTCGGACATTCCGGCAGGCCGCATGAGGCCATACCGTCCAGAAGCAGCCCTTTAGGGCCATGATCGCCCTTGGCCTTGTACGCGGTAGCCGCCCCGTGCGGCTATTGGGGCTGCATGACGGGCACGGCCGTGAAGCAGCGGTCTTGCAGGGAGTAGCTGTGGCCCTTGGAGATGATGTGGATCCGCATGCCTTCTATGCTGAAGACCTCGCCTTCCTCCACATCGGCCAGGTTGGTGTAGGTGATGTCCCGGCCATCGAAGATCATTACCTGCCCGCTGCCGATGGTCTCCAGGCGGTAGCCGTCGGTGATCACCACGCCCGTATCCTCGCCCAAGCCGATGCCCACGGCTGCCGGATTGGCGGAGATGCACTGCGTAAGGCGGCTGAAGCGGCCCCGGTTCACAAAGTGGGTGTCCACCACCACATCCTGCACAAAGCTCAGGCCCGTGGTCATCTTCACCCCGCCCTTTACCAGCCCGGTGGCGCTTTGGCCCTGGTAGATCATGGTGCTGCTCATGCACATGGCACCGGCGCTGGTGCCTGCGATCACGAAGCCCGGCTCTTCCTGGTAGCGCTTCTTGAGCAGCTGTAAAAAGGCCGTGCCACCGAAAATGGTGGTGAGCCGCAATTGGTTGCCCCCGCTGATCATCACCCCGTCCGCTTTGGCCAGGCGCTGTTCCATTTCCGGGGTTACATCCTTGCGCTCGCGGATGTCCAGCACGTCCAAGTTCTTTACTCCCAGCATGCCGAAGGCTTCCCGGTAGTTGTCCGCCACCTCCGCCGGTATGGAGCTGGCCGTGGTGATCAAGGCGATGCGGGCATTGGGCCCGCCCATTTCGTCCACTACCCGGCGCAGGATGCTGGATTCGATGAACGTGCCCGAGTCCGTGCCGTTCTTCTCCCTGCTGTTGCCTTTGTCCTCGGCGCCGCCAATGGCGATCAACTTCCCTTTGGGTGCTATTTCCATCTTGCTTGCTTTCGCCCCACCCCCGTGTTGCCCGTGGATCCGCGCATCGTTCGCGCGGGGGAAACGGGGCAAAACTACGGGAATGGCACCGCATGGCGCCACCAGGCCGGAATTTGTTCAACAGCCCGCTATTCATACATTGACCGCACATTAGCAATACCCCTCCTCATGCGGATCCTCGAGCTCAAGGCCATGCGCGGCCCCAATCATTGGTCGATCAAGCGGCACCGCCTGGTGGTCATGCGCCTCGATATCGAGGAACTGGAAGAACGCCCCACGGACACCATTCCGGGGTTCTATGAACGCATGAAGGCCCTGATCCCCTCGCTTTACACCCACCGCTGCAGCGAAGAGCACGAAGGCGGCTTTTTCGAGCGCGTGCAGCGCGGCACCTGGATGGGCCATGTGATCGAGCACATCGCCCTGGAGATCCAGACCCTGGCCGACATGGACACCGGTTTCGGGCGCACCCGCAGTACCGGTGCCCACGGCGTGTACAACGTGGTGTTCAGCTACATCGAGGAGGCGGTAGGGCTGTACGCAGCCAAAGCCGCCGTGCGCATTGCCGAGGCCCTGATCGCCGGAACGCCGTACGACCTTGATGCCGATATCCAGCGCATGCGCGAACTGCGCGAGGATACCCGCCTGGGGCCCAGCACCGGTTCCATTGTGGAAGAGGCCGCCCGGCGCGGCATTCCTTGGCTGCGGCTCAACGGCCAAAGCCTCGTGCAGCTCGGCCATGGCGTGCACCAAAAACGCATCCGCGCCACGGTGACCAGCCGCACCAGCAACATCGGGGTGGAGATCGCCTGCGACAAGGAGGAAACCAAGCAACTGTTGGAGAGCTACGAGATCCCTGTGCCCAAGGGCCGTGTGGTGCGTACCGAGGAAGGCCTGGTCGCCGCCCTGGAAAGCGTGGGCTTCCCCTGCGTGATCAAGCCCATTGGCGGCAACCACGGCCGTGGGGCCACCATCGGCATCAAGACCCTCGAAGAGGCCAACGCCGCATTGGCCGTGGCCAAGGAGATCAGCCGTAGCGTGGTGGTGGAGAAGGAGATCAAAGGTCTGGACCACCGCCTGCTGGTGATCGACCACAAGTTTGTCGCCGCTGCAAAGCGCACACCGGCTTGCGTGGTGGGCGATGGTAAACACACCATTGAGCAGTTGGTGGAAGAAGTGAACAAGGACCCCCGGCGCGGCTTCGGCCATGAAAAGGTGCTTACCGCCATCACCATCGACGCCCACACCTTGGAACTGCTCGGCCGCCGCAACCTCACCCCGGCCAGCGTGCCGCAGGCCGGGGAGACCGTGTACCTCAAAGCCACCGCCAACCTCAGCACCGGTGGTACCGCCACCGACGTCACCGAGGTGGTGCATTCCTACAATATTTTCATGGCCGAGCGCATCTCGCGCATCATCGACTTGGACATCTGCGGCATCGACATCATGACCGAGGACATCACCCGGCCGCTCAATGAGTGCGGCGCGGTGCTGGAGGTCAACGCCGCGCCCGGCTTCCGCATGCACCTGGACCCCACCGAGGGCCTAGGCCGCAACGTGGCCGAGCCCGTGGTGGACATGCTCTTCCCGCCGGGCGCGCCCAGCCGGATCCCCATCATTGCCGTTACCGGCACCAATGGCAAGACCACCACCTCGCGCCTCATTGCCCACATCATGCGCAGCCACGGCCACAAGGTGGGCATGACCTGCAGCGACGGCGTGTACATCATGAACCGCCTGCTCATGAAAGGCGATTGCACCGGTCCGGTGAGCGCCCAGTTCGTGCTCAAGGATCCCTTGGTGGACCTGGCCGTACTGGAGACCGCCCGTGGGGGCATGCTGCGCAGCGGCCTCGGCTTTGAGCATTGCGACGTGGGCATTTGCACCAATGTGGCCGCCGACCACCTCGGACTGGGCGACATCAACACCTTGGAAGAGCTGGCCAGTGTGAAAAGCACCGTGCCGCGCAGCGTCCGCCCCGACGGCTACGCCATCCTCAACGCCGATGATGAACTGGTGATGGCCATGCGCAAGCAGTGCCAGGCCAAGATCGCACTCTTCAGCCTCGATGAGAACAACCGCTTGATCCGCCAGCACTGCAAGCTCGGTGGCTTGGCGGCCATCTATGAAAACGGCTTCATCACCATCAGCAAGGGCGAGTGGAAGCTGCGCATCGAAAAGGCCGTGAACGTGCCCCTCACCTATGGAGGCAGGGCCGTGTTCAACATCCAGAACGTGCTGCCCGCCGTGCTGGCCGCCTACGTACAGGGCGTCAAGGTGGAAGAACTGCGTGAGGCCTTGGCCACCTTCGTACCCTCCCCGGCACAAACACCGGGCCGCCTCAACCTCTTCCAATTCAAGAATTTCCAAGTGGTGGTGGATTATGCCCACAACCCCCACGGCTTTGAGGCGTTGGGCCGCTTCCTCGCCAAGGTGCCCGACAGCCCCAAGGTGGGCGTGATCGCCGGGGTAGGCGACCGCCGGGATGAAGACACCGTCAATCTCGGCCGCCTCAGCGCCCGCATGTTCGATGAGATCATCATCCGCCAAGACCGCAACCTGCGCGGCAAGAGCGATGATGAGATCATTGCCCTGATGGTCAAGGGCATCAAGGAAGTGGACCCCAACAAGAAGTTCACGGTCATAAAAAAGGAAGAAGAGGCCATCCGCTACGCCATCAGCACGGCCAAGCCTGGCAGTTTCCTCACCCTATGCAGTGATGTGGTGCCCGATGCCCTGGCCCTGGTGCTCAAGCTCAAGGAAGAAGAAGACAAGGTCACCTTCAGCAAAGACGACATCCCCAACAGGAACAAGGAGCTGGTGGGGTAGGAGTTGTGGCAATGCAGGGCTCTTGTGCCCATGCTTTAGGCAGCTTGGCCAACAGGGCGGACAGGGGTAGTATGAGCGGATGCATGCAGCCTTTATGGACCGGTTCACAACCGGCCATGTCCTGCGGCGGTGCGCCGGGGTTGCTTGGCCCGCGGGCAGAGCGCATCTTGGCCGCTGCTTTTCATTGCACCCGGCAAGAAGTATGAGATGGCTGCGCCCCTGAAGGAAATGTTCAACCGGCCGTTCTTCGAGCAGTTGGCCCGTGAGACGGCAGAGGTAGCGCCCGGTGTGGATCGCACGGTCCTGCTGGCACAGTTGCTGGAAGGCAATGAAGGCCGTGAGCTGAATGCGCGGATGCGCCACGCCAGCACCTGCCTGCGCCACCATTTGCCGGCGGACTTCCGAACGGCCGTGGACTTGCTCAAACAGGTGGTGCCGCGCATGCCCCGGAACTACACGGCGCTGCTCTTTCCGGATCTTGTAGGCTTGTACGGGTTGCAGGATCCCGCTTTCTCCCTTTCGGCCTTGAAGTATTTCACGGCGTTCGGCTCCGCGGAGTTTGCCGTCCGCGAGTTCCTGCGCAAGGATGTGATGGGCACGCTTCAGGTGATGCGGACATGGGCAGAGGACAGGAATGAACACGTGCGCCGCTTGGCCTCCGAAGGCTGCCGGCCCCGGTTACCCTGGTCTTTCCGTTTGGATGCCATCATCCATGATCCAACGCTGACCACCCCCATCCTCGCTCAACTGCGTGCCGATGATTCTCCCTATGTCCGCCGGTCGGTGGCCAACCACCTCAACGATCTCAGCAAGGATCACCCGGAGCATATGCTTGGCCTATTGCGCGATTGGGGCCTGGGGCATCCGCATACCGAATGGATCGCCAAGCACGCCTGCCGCACGTTGATCAAAGCCGGGGATAAGCACGCGCTTGAGCTCTTCGCCTTTGATGCTGCAGCCAAGGTGCACATCCAAGCGTTCGACCTTGTGTCCAGGCAAATTCAACGGGGCGGCACCTTGGAGTTCTCATTCACCGTGGTTTCACAGGCACACGTGCACCAGCAATTGGTGGTCGACTATGCCATCCACTACCGGAAGGCCTCCGGCCGCACTTCACGAAAGGTGTTCAAGCTCAAGGAGGCCAGCCTCGCGCCGGGCGCTTCCTTGTCCATTGCAAAACGCCAGCGCATGGTGGACCTGAGCACGCGCAAGCACTTCGCCGGGGAGCACTTGGTAGAGGTTTTGGTGAACGGAAAGGTGCTTGCACAAGCTGCATTTGTGCTCGCTGCGAACTGAAAAGGGCAGCTGGGCTTTCGCCCGGCTGCCCCGAATGCCACAAGACCGGCCCGCCGGTACAGGTGCTCAGTTCATGCCCACCAGGAAGCGCTTGGCCACGGAACGGCCTTGCACGTGCAGGTCCAACACATACAAACCTATGGGCAGGGCTTCAAGGCCGATCACGCCTTGCGCGCCGATGCGGCCGCTGAGCACCGTGCGGCCCACACTGTTCACGATCCGGTAGTCGGCCGTTGCGGCGGAGTTGAGCGTGATGTTCAACTGCTGGCCGTTGGCCGATGTCGGGTATTGGACCGACACTGCTTCGGCGTGGGCGGCATCCACGCCGGTGGAGACATCCTGTACGGTGCATCCATCGTTAAAGCTGGGGGTAAGGCCTTCGGGGCAGAACATCATGTTGCTCATCCAGAACATGCTGGTGCTGCACGGATGTCCTTGGCCAGCCTGCTCAGGGATGCCTTGCGCGCGGAATTCCAGCGTTACGTTGGTGGTGCCCGGTGCAAGGGTCAGGGCCCGCTGCACCGTGGCATCGAAGATGAATTCATCATTGAGCTGCCCGTTATCCAGCCCCGGCAAGAGGCTCACACTGCCGTTGGCCGGCACCATGTTGGTGATGATCACCTTGTAATCCACGCCGGTCACCGGGCTTGTGGGAAAGGTGAAGGTGTAGTCCGGATCAGGGCCGCAGCCGCCGTAAAAGGGTTGTGTGTACAACAGCATGTCCACCGGTTGGCCCACCGTCCACGGTTGGGCAGTGGCGGTGAGGGTGACAGCGGTGGCACAAAGCAGGGTAGTGGTTCTGATCATGGGATGGCGAATTTTGAACGAGTGTGTGAATTAAGTGCAAGAGCGATGGGGAGCGGCACCCCAATGCCCACGTTCTTGCACGCCCAAGAGCGGTCTATTTGCGCAGCGCCCGCACCAAAAAGATCACGAGCACGGCACCGGCCGTGGCACAGATCAATTGGCCGATCACGCTGGTGGTGGCCAAGCCCAGCAGGCTGAACCCCCAACCGCCCACCAGGCCGCCTGCCAACCCCAGGATGATGTTTACGGCAAGGCCGTAGCCCGCGCCACGCATGATGCGGCCGGCCAACGCGCCTGCTATCCCGCCGATGATCAAGCTCAATAGCAATCCCATGGTGGCTCAGTTGTTGTTCGGGCCGAATAGTACAAATAAGAAAGGTCCCGGCAGCGCGGGACCTTTCCGATGGGTTCCATGCAAGCCTTACTTGGCGGCGGCGGCTGCAGGTTTTTTCGCCTTGGCAGCGGGGGCGGGCTCTTCAGCACCCACGGCCATGCGCTTCTCCTTGATCCGGGCGCTCTTGCCGCGGCGGTCGCGGATGTAGAAGATCCGGGCGCGGTTCACATCGCCGCGCTTGTTCACTTCCACCTTGTCCAAAAAGGGAGAGGCCACCGGGAAGATGCGTTCCACGCCCACCGATCCGCTCATCTTGCGCACAGTGAACGTGGCGGTGCTGCCCGAACCCTTGCGCTGCACTACTACGCCTTGGTATTGCTGGATCCGCTCCTTGTTCCCTTCGCTGATGCGATAGTGAACCGTGATGGTGTCTCCCGCCTTGAAGTCCCCGTGTTCCTTCACAGGGGCCCATTCTTTCTCGAGTTGCTTGATCTTGTCCATGGCGCTCAGCGATTTGCGGCGTTATACCCCGCCGTTTGGGGGCGCAATATTAAACAATCTTCCGCAGCCAACGGCATTTTAACCGGGATCATTTTCATCCAACAGGCGCGGCCGCCTCACTTGGGTGCGCTCCACGCTCTGCTTATGGCGCCATTCCTGTATGCGTGCAGCATGGCCGCTCAACAGTACCTCGGGCACCTTCCAGTCGCCGTACGCCTCCGGCCGGGTATACATCGGCGGTGCTACCAACCCGTCCTGGAAACTGTCCGAGAGTGCGCTGGTTTCATCCCCCAGCACCCCCGGAAGCAGCCGGATCAGGGCGTCGCTCAGCACGGCTGCAGGCAGTTCCCCGCCGCTAAGCACGTAGTTGCCGATGCTTACCTCGCGATCGATCAAATGCTCCCGCACGCGTTCGTCCACACCCTTGTAGTGCCCGCAAAGGATGATCAGGTTCTTCAGCGAACTCATCCGGTTCACCATGGGCTGGTCCAGCAGTTCGCCGTCCGGGCTCATGTAGATGACCTCATCGTAGCGACGCTGGCCTTTCAACCATGCGATCGCCTTGTCGATCGGCCCGATGGTCATCACCATGCCCGCACCGCCGCCAAAGGGGTAGTCGTCCACACGCCGGTGCTTGTCTTCGCTGAACTCCCGCAGGTCATGCACATGTACTTCGGCCAACCCCTTGGCTTGGGCACGCTTCAGGATGCTCTCGTTGAAGTAGCTGTCCAGCAGGCGGGGCAGCGCGGTGAGGATGTCGATGCGCATGGGCCGCGAAAGTACCCTGTGGCGCGGCGTTCCACCGCACTTGGGGCAAGCTCCTTACCTTCGGCATCGTTCTTGCGTACAAGCACCTACCAATCCACCCCCTATGATGATGAGGTCTTTCCTGGTTCCTCTTTCCGCGATCCTTGCCGCCTGCACCTTCACGGCTTCCTCCGTGCAGGCGCAATCCAAACCCTATGAGGACCTGCTGGTGAAATATGTGGACGAGAAGTACGAGGACTGCATCTTGAAGGCCGAGCGTTACACCATGGCGGACAACACGAAAAAGGACGCCTTGCCCTACCTGTACATGAGCATGTGCTTGTTCGAGATGAGCAAGATCCCCAAGTACCAGGAGATGGATGACTTCAAGAACGCCGACCGCGAGGCGCTCAAGTGGGCCGGCAAATACCGCAAGAAGGACAAGGACCTGGAATTTTTCCACGATTACGATGACTATTGGGGTGAACTGAACACCGTGGCCCAGGAAAGCGGCTTGATCGCCTATGAGGCCGGCCCCAAGGAGATGAGCAAGGCCAAGCGCAACTTCGAGTACATGACGCGCTATTACCCGGAGAACCCGGGCCCCTGGCTCATGCTGGCCCTGGCCCAGTACAAGAGCAACTTGATGAAGGATGGCGACCTGAGCATGGCCGAATATAAAAAGGCCTTGGAGGCTTCCGGGGGGGTCAACGCCCTGCCTGAAGACCAGAAAAAGCTCATGAAGAGCGCCCTGATCCACTACGCCGAATACTTGGACGGCAAGGGCGATCCCAGCGGCGCTCGTGCCGCCATTGAGGTAGGCAAGGATGCTTTTATGGACGACCCTGAGTTCAAGGGCGCCTACGACAGTTTCCATTGATCGGCCCAGGCCCGGGAAACACAAAGGCTCCGGCTGCGCATCGCTTCTCCCGGCTGCGCCTCGCATGGGGATCGCAGCATCGCCGCACCCATCCCGTCCGGTACAAAGGCAGAGCCGTGGGTGCAGCGAACCGGCCTGGCCGAACGGCCGATCCAGCGATTGCGTCCACACCTGGAAGTGCCGGGGTATTTTTGGGCCATGAACGGAGTGTTGCGGGGATGGACCGTGGGCGTATTGCTGGCCGGGTGTACTACCGGATCCTTTGCGGGCCGCTTGGAAAAAGCGTTTGCCGCCTTGGGCCAGTATGACTACTTCAAAGCCAAGGAACTGTTCACCAAGGAAACCGGGCGCCAGCCAGCGGCAGCATGGTATGGTTTGAGCGTGATCACCGGGCGGGCGGACAATCCGTTCTTCCACCTGGATTCCAGTTATACCGCCATCAGGCGTTCCATGGAGGCGTACTTGTTGTTGGACGGGCGCGCCAAAGTGCGGTTGGCCAAGCTGGGCGTGGATTCCGCATCGATACATGCCCAATGGGAACATGTGGGGTCATTGGCATGGCAACAAGTGGCGGCCATGAGCCGCGTGGAGGACTATGAGCGCTTCATTGCGGCCTATGCCGGGAGCAGCATGGTGCCCCAGGCCATCGAGCGGCGCAACGAGCTGGCGTTCGCCCAAGCGCGGGAAGCCAATACTGCCGCCGCGTACCGGGCGTTCCTGGACCGGTATCCGGATGCCGGGGAAGCCATGGGTGCACGTTCCCGATTGCAGGAAGCGGTTTTCCGCGAGGCGGTTCCCCAAGGAACCGTAGCCCAATACGAGGCTTTCATCCTCGACCATCCGGAGAGCCCGCATGTGCGCGATGCGCAGGACATGCTGTTTGAATTGGCCACGCCCAACAAAACGGCAGAGGAATATGCCGCCTTCATCCACCGGTACCCGGAAAATCCCAATGTGCCCGATGCCTGGCGCAGCATGTACGCCTCCTACACCAAGGTGCTCAGTGTGCAGCACATCACCCGGTTCCTGAAAGACCATCCGGACTATCCGTTCATCGGTGAACTGATGAACGACTACAAGGTGGCCAGCTTGGTGCTGTATCCGTTCAGGCAGGGCGGACGCTGGGGCTACATCGATAGAGACGGCGTGGAACGGATCAAGGCGGAGTTCGATTTTGCGGAAGCATTCGCTCAAGGCCAGGCCCAGGTGGCCATGGACGGCCGCAACGGGTCGGTGAACAAACTGGGCAACCCCGTCATCCCCTTGGTCTACGATGATGTACTGGACTACCGCGAAGGGCTCGCTACCGTGGAGCTGAACGGCCGGCAAGGCGCCGTGGACCGCAATGGCAAGCTGGTGGTGCCATTGGAATTCGAGGAGGTGGGTGAATTCGAGCACGGGTTGGCTCCCGCATCCCAACAGGGCCGGTTCGGCTACATCGATGGAACGGGCAAGCTGGTGGTGCCCTTCACTTTCCAGGGAGCCATGCGGTTCCACCACGGTTTGGCTGTGGTGGCGCTGGAGGACCAACGCGGAGTTATCAACGCACATGGCGAGCTGGTGGTGCCCTGTGCCTTCGACTGGGTGGAAGGCTACATGTACATGCACCTTTCCCGGGTGCGCAAGGATGGGCACATGGGCATTATTGATCGATTTGGTGCTGAGGTGCTCGCAGTGGAGCATGACCATGTAGGGCCGTTCAAGAACGGCTTGGCACTGGTGATCGACCAAGGAAAATGCGGCTACGTGGACACCAAGGGCCAATGGGTGATCCCCCAGCGCTATGAAGCCAACGCCCTAACGATCGGCATGGGTGATTTCCACAACGGGTCGGCACGCGTATTGAGCGGAGGCAAGTGGGGCATGGTGGATACCTTGGGCAATATCATGATCCAACCCCAGTATGCCAACATTGGGCTGCTGGAAAGCGGGCTTATCCCGGTGAAGCGTAAAAACAAGTGGGGCTATATCAAACCCTCGTTCGCCAATGTGGTGGAAGCCCGCTATGATCAAGCATGGGAATTGCATGAGGGATATGGCCGCGTGGAATCTGCTGGGCGCATCGGCCTGGTGGACAGCTTGGGCAAGGAGGTGGTGCCGCCAACATACTTGGGCTTGTCCGACTGCACAGGTGGGATCCTCATTGCCCGCGGGGAGCAAGGTTCCGGTGTGATCGATCCTGCGGGCAACGTGCTGATACCGCTGCAGTATGACACGGTGAGCCCCGTGGATCAAGGCCTGGTGAAGGTAACGGAAGGAAACCGTTTCGGCTACTTGCGCCTCGCCGATGGCGTGTTCCTCTGGAAGGAGGAAGGTTTCGGAACACCTTCAACGAACTAACGTTACGCTGCCCCTTTCCCGAACCTGCACCACGCCACCGGTGGCCGCTTTCCGGTAGTGCAGGTCCCACACATAAACGCCCATGGGCGCTTCGCGGCCGCCGCAGGTGCCGTCCCATCCATCCCCTGCATTGTTGCTGCTGAACACTTCGAGCCCCCACTGATCGAACACCTTCAAGGTCCACTGGTCGACCGGCTCGGATGCGACAGCCAAGAACAGGTCATTGTGGCCGTCGTTGTTCGGGGTGAACGCATTGGGGATATGCACCATGGGTGCACAGGATCCTTCCATGATACGGATGGTATCCACGGCGTGGATGCATGGGCCTATGATGGTCACGCTGTACGTGCCTGGCTGGTCTACCACCAGGTTCGGCATGCTGGAGCCGTTGTTCCAAGCATAGGTGGCACCGGGTGTGCTGGCGTCCAGCAGGATGGTTTGCCCGAAGCAGATCTCGCCGTCAGGCGCTACACTGAGCTGGTCCTGCACCGGGTTGAACACCAAGCTTACCGTATCCGCCGATAGGCAGCCGTCTTGGGCAAGCAATACCGTGTAGATGCCCGTGGTTGTTGCCAGCAGCGAGCCTTCCGTGCTGCCGTCGTTCCAAACGGCTAGGGCTGTGCCGGCATCCACGGCAAGCAGCAGCGAATCCCCGGCACAGAGCTGCTGGTCGGGCCCGAGGGCCGCTGCAGGTATGGTGCTGAAGTTCACATCGATGCTGCTGGACGCTGTGCAACCGGCCGCATCGACGGTCGCTTGGTAGGTGCCGGCAGCTGTTACGATGAATTGCGGGCCGGTGCTGCCGTTCTGCCAGGTGACCGTGGCCCCGGCCACCGTCACGTTCAGCAGCAGCTGTTCACCGGGGCACAGCAGGGTGTCCGCCCCCAGGCTGAAGGTGGAGAGGTCCAGTACCGCAACGTTGACCGAGGCCGATGCGGTGCACCCTTGCCGGTCCACGGCAACGGTGTACACGCCGGACGTGCCCACCGTGATCGATGAGGCCGTGCTTCCTGTGTTCCAGAGGTAAGTACTGTTGGGCTGGCTGGCGTCGATCGTCCACAGTTCGCCGGAGCAAAGCGTAGTGTCGGCCGGCAGATCAAGCACGGGGGCAGGCAAGGCGAGGATCTCGATGCTGTCCGTAGCGGAACAGGTGTTGGCCCATACCACTACCTGCCACGTTCCGGGAGGCAGCAGCCGTTGTGCTGCCGTGTTGCCATCGTTCCATAGGTAGCTGCCACCGGGCACCGTCACGTCCACGGCCAAGGTTTGCGCAGGGCACAAACCGGTGTCGGCCGGCAGTTGCACCGATGGTACGGGGAGATCGACCACGGTGATGCTGTCGGTGCCGGTGCATCCGCCTGTTGAAAGCTGCAGCCAGTAGGTGCCGCCTTGGGTGATCAAACGTTGTGCCCCGGAAGTGCCGTCATCCCACAGGGGGGCCGGCCCGGTGGTGGAGAGCAGCAGGGTACTGCCGGCGCATAGGCTGGTGTCCGGTCCCAGAACCGCGTTGGGCGTGGGCACTACGGTGAGCACGATGGTATCACTGAGCGCACATCCTGCCACGGTGGTTGTGGCGATATACATGCCCGCGGTGCTGGCCGTGATCACCGAGGAAACAGCTTGGCTGGCACCGCTCCATTGGGTGGAACCGCCAGGCAGCGAAGCATTCAGCAGGAGCGATCCGCCTGAACAGATCGTTGTATCCGGTCCCAAGCTGAGCGGTCCGATGGTGTGGAAGTTCACTTGGAGGGCGTCTGCGGCGGTGCAGCCGTAACTGTTGGTGGCAGCCACGGTGTATGTTCCGGGGCTGTTCACAAGGAAGGAATTGCCCGTGGAGCCATCCTGCCAAGCCAGTGCCAAGCCTGCCGAAGGTGGTTGCAGCAGCAGGGATTCCCCGGGGCAGAGCACCGTGTCATTGCCCAAGTTCACCACAGGCAGCGGCCAGGAGGCCACCAGTATGGTATCGGCAACGCTGCATTGCCCAATGGTGACCTGTACGGCGTAGCTGCCTGCTACGCTGGTCAGTAGTACGGCATTGGTGGAGCCATCGTTCCAGAGGTAGGCGGTGGCACCGGCCGTGGTGGCGTCCAGCAACAATTGGCCGCCCGCGCAGAACCCGGTGTCCTGCCCCAAGTTCACCGCGCCGGGCTGGGCATAGCCGATGTTCACCTGGTCGCTGGCCTGGCACCCGTGTCCGTCCGTCACGGTGACCGACGCGTTGGTGGGGCTGCTTACCACGATGGTAGCGCCCGTGGCCCCGGTGCTCCATTGGTAGGTGCCGGCCGGGCCACCATCCAGCAGGATCGTTTCTCCCGGGCAGAGCACCGTGTCCGGGCCAAGGTCAACCACTGGAGGAGCATAGGCGGTAATGGACACGGCATCGCTGGCACTGCAGCCGTTTACCGTAACCACCACGGACCAATTGCCGGGGCCAACGCTGATGGAGGGGCTTGTTGCCCCGTTGTTCCAGAGATAGGTGGCGTTGCTTGCCGCAGCGTCCAGCAGGATGCTGTTTCCGGGACATATTTGTTGATCGGGACCCAGGGATGCGGGCGGCAGCGGGACCAAGGCTACTTGAATGGTGTCGCTTACCGTGCATCCGTTGAGCACGGTTTCCACCCAATAGGTTCCGCCTGTTGTTACGGTGATGGAATCCGTGGCCGCCCCGGTGTTCCACAAGTAGGTGGCCCCCGGAACCTGCACGCCCAAGCGGGCACTGGATCCGGCGCAGATCGTTCGATCGGGCCCCAGGTCCACGGCTTGCAGGTTAAACAGGGCCAAGGCCACCGTGTCCGTGGCGCTGCATCCGCCAGTGGTGACCTGCACGCTGTAGGTGCCCGGCTGTTGCGTGGTGAGCGTGCCGGACGTGCTGCCCCCATTCCAGAGGTAGGAGGCACCCGTGGTGGTGGCATCAAAGGTGACTGCCGTGCCCGGGCAAACCGTTTGGTCGGCGCCCAGGTTTACTACAGGCAGCGGGTTCACAGTTACTAAAATGCCGTCTTGTGAGACGCAGCCGTTCAGGTCCACCGAAACTTGGTACGTGCCGGTGGCGGTAACAGGCCGAACTGGGGAGGTGCTGCCATTTTCCCAAAGGCAGGTAGCCCCGGGCACCGTGGCGTCCAACACCACGGTTGACCCTGCGCAGATGGTGGTGTCGTTCCCAAGGAATACCGTGGGCATGGGCTTGTATCCGACGAGGATCGAGTCGCGCATGCTGCAATTGTTCCGGGTAACCTCCACCCAATACGTACCGGCCTGGGCCACCACAAAGGAGGATGCCGTGGACCCATTCTGCCAGAGGTAGCTGTAGCCGGGGCTGAATGCGTTGAGCACCAGGGTGCTTCCTGTGCACAATACCGTATCGGGGCCCAGGTCTACCGTGGGCAAGGGGTTGTAGCTGATGTTCACAAAATCCGAACTGGAGCAGTTCTGTGCCGTGACGGTGACGCTGTAGTGGCCCGGACTTGTTACTTGAAAGGTGGATGCCGTGCTGCCGTTCTGCCACACATAGGTTCCGCCGGGTACCGTGGCATCGAGGGTAGTAACATCCCCTGCACAGAGCGTTTGGTTGGGGCCGAGGTCCACCACAGGCAACGGTGTAACCGCTACTTGGACCGTATCACGCAAGGTGACCATGGACGAGATGGAGATGTTGTCGATGCCGAAGTCGTCGCCCACGCCGTTGCCTGAAGTAACGCGCAAGCAGGCATTCACGCTGGTTTGGCCCGGCCCGGCGGTCCAAGTGGTTGTGAAGGTTTGCCAACCGGCATTGTAGGCAGGCATCGTAAAGTCCGGCCATTGGGCAAGCTGTCCGTCCATCATCCACACCAAGCGGGCCGGCAGGTTGTTTGTGAGCGTACGCCCGATAAAGCTCATCGTGTAGGTTTGGCCCGGGCAGCAGGGGATGGTTTGGCACCAGAGGTCGAACTGGCCATTGTTCCAGCTTACCCAACCTGCATTGGCGATCAGGAAATTGCCCGAACCGGTGCCTTGGAACTGGTTGTGGAAGTCGTTTGCGTCGGTTCCCACGGCATAGTAACCTTCATTCTGCACCGACGTGGTGGAATAGATGAACTGGGAGGTGAACCCGGTATTCCCCGAGGAAAAGTTGCCATTGTACACCAGGTTGCCGCTGGGATAGGAAACTTCGCACCAATAGGGGCCTGCAGCCCCAGCACTGATGTTCTGGGTTTGTGCGCCGGTGCTCCAGAGGTAATTGGTATAACCCGGTGGCCCGAGCAAGGTGGCAGTACCGCCTTGGCAGATGGTGGTGTCCGCCCCTAGTTGGATACTGCAGACCGGCTGGGCCCGTGCGCTCCAGCAGAGCAGCACGGCGAACAAGGCGGCAATGGTCGGTTGTTGGCCCAAAACTTGGTGTTGCGTGTTGATCGGCCGGTTGCTTCAAATATCGGGATCCGGCCTGCTGGAGCTCCGATTCCCCGCTGATGGCCGGGTTGCTGTGAATAAACGGTTGATGCCTTGGTAGGCGTGTTCCTCCACGTCTTGGAAATAGTGACGCATCCAACGGAGGGTGCGTTGGCTCCGCACGGTGCTGGATGCATCATGCGCAATGGTGTTGAAACACAGCAGCCCGCCTGGGGCGGTACAGCGGCACAGGGCGTGGATGAAGGGTTCTTCATCCACGCCCGGTGCCAAGTCCAGTTCATGGAACAGATCGACCAGCACCAGGTCATGGCGGGCTTGGTGCCCCTGCATGAAATGGTGTGCGTCGTCCTCAACTAAGTGAAGGTCCCGCAAGTGGTCCGACCGGAAGTGCTCCCGTGCGATCCTCAAGATCTGCGGGTCGCCGTCCACGGCGGTGATCGGGGCCGTGATGCCCAGTTCATTCCGGATGATCCGGGCGGCACTGCCGGCGCCAAAGCCCAGCATCAGGATGCTCCGCAACGGCCTGCTCTTTACCCGCTGCTGCTCCAGGCACTGCTGCCAGATGGCGTGCAGGTTGCCGAAGCTCTGGTTGGCATGGGCACTGTTCACCACCAGACGGCCTTGTTCCCACACCACGGCCAATGGCCCGTATTTGCCCTGTCCCTTCCATTGGGTCACGGGCCACGCATAGCTCAACAGCGATTTCAGCAAGGACATGGCGCAAAGGTCACCGTTCGGCGCATGCTATCTTCGTGCCGTACTCCTCAGTTTTGGGAAATCTGCCGGCCATTACCCGCTACAAGCTGCGCAAGCTGCTGAAGTACGCCTTGGTCACGGCGGTGGTGGGGTCGGTGCTGATGCTCTTCGGCGATCATGCCGGCTGGAAGCTTTTCGGGGCTTGGTTGATGTTGGGCGTTTGGACCGGTGTGCTGGAGGAATTCCTCTTCGGCAGGCGCTTCAGGGCGCTCGCCATTCCCTTGCAGTTCATCGGCAAGGCGTTGGCCGTCAATGTGTTCACGGTAACCTTGATGGCGTTGGCGTGGTTGGCCAGCCACGGGCATGATGTTCCGGTAGCCAGCCGGTTGCATTGGCCGCTGGAAGACGTGGTGGAGGCCATGGGCATCTATCGTTTCGCATTGCAGGTGGTGGTGGTCACCTCGGCTTCCATTCTGGTGGTACAGGTGGAAGAGTTCATGGGCCGCCGCTTCTTTCTGGGTTTCTTGCTGGGTTGGTATGACAAGCCCAGGGTGGGGGAGCGGGTGATGCTGAGCATAGACCTGGTGGGCAGTTCGGCCTTGAATGAGCGCTTGGGCGACATGCTCTACTTCCGCTTCCTCAACACCACGCATTCGCTGATGACGGAGGCCGTATTGCGGCATGATGCGGAGATCCACAAGTATGTGGGGGATGAAGTGATCTTTACATGGACCATGCAAACCGGCACCAGGCACAACAACTGCTTGGACCTCTTCTTCGACATCCAGGAAAGATTGGAGGCCCACCGGCCGGTGATGTTGCGTGAGTTCGGTGCCGTGCCGCAGTTCCGGGGCGGGTTGCACGGCGGGCGGGTGATCACCGCGCAGATCGGCCACATCAAGCGGGCCATCGATTTCAGCGGGGACGTGATGAACACCACCAGCCGCGTACAGTCCGTGGCAAAAAACCAGCATGCCGACCTGATGGTGACCCAGGAATTGCTGGACCGTATGCCGGAAGCAGAACGGCATTATGCATTCGGCCCCCCTGAGCCCATGCGGGTGAAAGGCGGCAAACGGCACTTGCTGGTGCGCACCGTGCGGCGCCGCACGGAAAGCGGCCTTCCGCAGCCCACAGGGCAAGGGCACTTGGTAGGCCCGAATGCCTGATCAGCTCTGCACTGCTCCGCGGGCCTTGGGATCCCCATCTTGCCCGAACAGGATGATCAGTTGCCCCGGCCGCATGACGCCGGGGCCAGCCGTGAAAAGATATTTTTGCGCCCATGGCGTTTCGCTCAATTGCTTCCCTGCTGATCGGAATTGTGCTTTCCTTGGCATGCCACGCACAAGCACGCAACCAGAGGTTTACCGTTTACCTCTCCGGCCAGGTCACCGAACTGTTCAGCGGCGATCCGGTAAAAGGGGCCTTGGTGCGCGTACTGAAGGCCGGCAAGGAAGAGGTGGAGGCCACCACCCGCAGTGACGGGCGCTACAAGTTCGAACTGGAGCGGGGGTGGAAGTATGAGGTATGGTTCAGCCGCAACAACATGGTCACCAAGCATGTGGTGATCGACACCCGGGAGGTGCCTCCTTACCCCGATGTCCCCTTCTATGAAATGGACCTGCAAATGACCTTGTTCGCCTGGATCGCGGATGTGGACCTGAGCTCGTTCCAGGAGCCCATCGGCCTGGCAAGCTATAAAGCCAGCGTGCGCAACATGAGCTGGGATACCCCCTATACCGAACAGATGAGGCCCTTGTTCTCCAAAGTGATGAACGAATACGAGAAAACGCACAACGGCTACTACAAGCAGCGGGACCGGCGCAACCAGGAAGCCTACCGCTAGCTTGCAAAGCCCCGGGAAGCGTTGAACAACTTTACGGCCTCCACCGCCTGCCGCACATCATGCACCCGCAGGATATCGGCGCCGTGCTGCAGGGCCATGGTGTTCAGCACGGTGGTGCCGTTGAGGGCTTCCTCCGGTGTGGTGCCCAGCACTTCGTTGATCATCCGTTTGCGCGACAGGCCGGCCAGCAGCGGCACGCCCAACTGCTTCAGGGCAGGCAAGCCCCGGAGCAAGGTGTAATTGTGCGCCACGGTCTTCCCGAAGCCGAAACCGGGATCGATCACCAGGTCGGCAATGCCTGCGCGTTTTGCCGCATGGAGCCGCTCGGACAGATATTGCACCACTTCAGCCAGCACATCCCGGTAGGCCGGGGCCTGTTGCATGGTGCGTGGTGTTCCCTGCATGTGCATCAGTACGTACGGCACCCCCAAGGTTGCCACGTGTGCAAGCATCTCCGGGTCCATGCTGCCAGAGCTGATGTCATTGACCATTCCGGCACCGGCGGCCACGGCTTCGGATGCCACGTCCGCGCGCCAGGTATCCACGCTCAGCAGCGCCTGCGGGTAGCGGTGATGCAAGGCCTCGATCGCCGGGATCACGCGGCGGCGCTCCTCTGCGGCATCCACCGCTTGCGATCCCGGACGGCTACTGGCGCCGCCCACGTCCACGATGGCCGCCCCTTCCTCCAACATCCGGCCTGCGGCCTCTACCACCCGGGCTACGCTGCCCATGCGGCTCGCGCCCACGAAGGAATCCGGTGTGGTGTTCAGGATGCCCATCACCACCGGGGGGCGCAAGCGCACCAGCCTTCCACGCACGCACCACGCAATATCTTCGCCGCAGTTCTGCATGCCCCAAAGGTGGGGTGCCGGGAACGATATGGAGAAGACGCTTCAACAGTACGATCGTGCGGTGGCCGCGTGCCTGGACCTGTTCGCCCAAAAGGCGCACGACTACGGCACGGCTTGGCGCGTGTTGCGGGTCTCCTCGCTTACCGATCAAGTGTTGATCAAGGCGCAGCGCATCCGTACCCTGCAGCGGGTGGGTGAGAGCAAGGTGGAGGAGGGGATCAGGCCCGAGCTGGTGGGTATCGTGAACTATGCGGCCATGGCCTTGGTGCAGCTCCAGCAAGGGGTGCCGGATTCACCCGACATGGACGCCCAACAGGCCATTGCCAACGTGCAGGAGGCCATCGCCACGGCACGCGGGCTCATGGTGCGTAAAAACCATGACTATGGTGAGGCCTGGCGCAGCATGCGCGTGAGCTCGCTGGTGGACCTGATCCTGGTGAAGTTGCTGCGCATCAAACAGATCGAGGACAACCAAGGGCGCACCTTGGTGAGCGAAGGCATCGATGCCAACTTCCTCGATATCCTCAACTACGCCGTTTTCGCGTTGATCCACCTGGATGAGGGCGGGAACCCTTCATCGTACGGATGAAAACGAATGGATCATGGCCTGGGCCTGGTACCTGAAGATGTCGTACTGGTCCACGGGAGCCCTGTAAGTGAGGATCCAAGTTGTGCCGCCTGCTTGGCACAAGACTTCCAAGGCCTGCATCCGGCCCATGGCCGCGTCATAGGCGTATTCCGTCCAACGGCGATTACCGGTGGCATCACTTCCGGTTTCCAATAGTTCCACCTTTCTGTGCTGCTCCTGCAAGCGTTGCGAGGCAGTACTTGCCGAATGGGCCGTTGTTCGTTGCACCGCCACTTCCACGGCGGAACCCGTTGGAGCTGGCGCAGCTTGTGGATGACGGAAAACCACCACCGTATCCCCGTGGCCCGGAGCATCCGCCTCCCATTCGGTAGGATATTGCATGCTGGCATCGTGGGCACTCCACGCTTTCCACTCCGGTGCGCCGCCTTTCACCACACGCGTTACCACGCGGGCATCCTGGGCCTCCACGGACCCGGCACCAAGCGTTGCGGCAAACATCACGAACAGGGTGGAGCGGGAAAACATGGGTGCCGGGTGCGTGACCTGGATGGTGCAGCACGGGGGCAAGCTAATACAAAGCCCTGCAGCGCTCCACGCCGTTGCCGGGCTGAACATCGGGCCCCTTTGCAACCTTTGTATGAGCACCGGTACCGGCATGTGCCGCCGGGGTTATTTTCGCGGGCACCGTCCCGGGGGCACACCCTTTTTCCAATCCTCGGAGGGGACCATACCACATGCGCATTCTTTTGCTGATCTGCCGGGTACTTGTAGGCGCCACCTTTGTCATCAGCGGGCTGATCAAGGCCAATGACCCATTGGGGTTCAGTTACAAGCTGGAGGAGTACTTTGCCGAGAGTGCCTTAGGGCTGCCCGGGCTGGAACCCTATGCCCTCCCGTTGGCCATGCTCGCCTGTTTGGCGGAGGTGGTGCTGGGGTTTGCCGTGCTGGTCGGTGGCCGGATGAAGCTGGCCACGTGGTCGCTGTTGGCGCTCACGCTCTTTTTCGGGTGGCTCACGGCCTACACGGCCACCTGCGATCCCATGGGCAAGTACGAGGTGCTGGTCAATGGCGTGGCCGAGCAGCGCGATGTGACCTGCGTGACTGATTGCGGCTGTTTCGGTGATGCCATGAAAGGTTCGCTGGGCCGATCGCTCACCCCGTGGGAAAGCTTTGCCAAGGATATGGTGCTGCTCGTGTTTGTGCTGCCCCTCTTCCTGTTCCGAAAGCGGATCAAGTTCAATACCTGGGGTGATGATCTGGTGCTGTTGTCCTTGGCATTGCTGCTGATGGCCTTCTATTGCTGGGTGTTCTCCTGGTGGTTTCCGTTGCTGTTCACCGCTGCGGTGCTTGCGGGCTACCTGCTGATCAAATGGCTCGTGGAAGAGCCCAAGGGCGAGTGGATCACCGCGGTATGGGTGGCCGTGGCCGGCTTGTTGTTCATGTGGTATTCGCTGGCCTACATGCCCCTTCGCGATTACAGGCCCTATGCCGTTGGCAAGAGCATCGTAGCGCAGCGCCTGGAAGCAAAACCACCGGTCAACCGCACCTTCGTAAGCTATCGCAACAAGATCACCGGGGAGGTGAAGGAATTCAACACTGCCGAACCCTACCCGTGGGACGATCCCGATTTCGAGAACGTGCCCAACAGCACCCGGGTGGAAGAGGTGGAGCCCGGCATTGCTTCGCAAGTGCAGGATTTTATCCTGTATAATGTGGACGGGGAGGACTATACCGATACGGTGCTCACGGCAAGTTCACCCGTGTTGCTGGTGGTGGCCAAGACCATTGGCGATACCCGCACGTCTTGCCAACCGGCGATCAACACGCTGGTGAAGGCGGCACAACAGGCCGGCTGGAAGGTGTACGGGCTCACCAGCAGTTCCTACGATGAAACCGAGGATTTCCGCCACGCCAACCAGAACATGTTCGAGTACCTTACATGCGATGAGGTGACCCTGAAGACAGTGGTCCGCAGCAATCCCGGACTGGTACTGCTCCAGCAAGGCACGGTACGCGGAAAATGGGGGTGCAACAATGTACCCGCCTTCCCCAAGGCGGCAAAAGTGTTGCAATAGCCGGCAGGAAGCTTTCCGCCCGTTTCGTGGATAACCCGGCGCCCCCCGCGTGGTGACCGCACGGGCCTGCGGCGATATTTGCGGTCTGTAACCCTGCCGTTCATGAAGGTGAAAACGATCATTGCCGGAAACTGGAAGATGAACACCGGTGCCAAGGAGGCCGGTGAATTGGTGGAAGAATTGCTCGCCAACATCAAAACCGGTGCATACGGTCCGGCCGTGGTGCTGGCTCCTCCGTTCCCGTTCCTTGCCGATACCGTGCAACGGTTGGCCGCAGCAACGAAGGGCCGACAACAGTGGATGGTTGCCGCCCAGAATTGCCACCAAGAGGAACACGGGGCATTTACCGGCGAGGTGAGCGCGCCCATGTTGAAGTCATTGGGTGTTCAGGCCTGCATTGTGGGCCACAGCGAACGACGCCAATATTTCGGGGAAACCGATACGGCCGTGGCCAAGAAGGTATCCGCACTGCTCCGCCATGGGCTGATGCCCATTTATT
The DNA here is from genome assembly GCA_020852835.1 of Flavobacteriales bacterium. Taxonomy (GTDB): domain Bacteria; phylum Bacteroidota; class Bacteroidia; order Flavobacteriales_F; family PHOS-HE28; genus PHOS-HE28. Next base: position 43,104 of record JADZAC010000058.1, on the reverse strand, counting down.
GTTGCGGCGAACGGCTGGACGAACGCCAAAGCGGGCGGCACCGTGAAGTGGTTGCGCAACAGATCACCACCGCGCTCGGCAACCTCACCCCCGGGGAATTGGCCCGGGTGGTGGTGGCCTATGAGCCGGTGTGGGCCATCGGTACCGGTGTTACCGCCACGCCGCAACAAGCCCGGGAAATGCACGCCTTTATCCGGGCGGAACTCCGGCGTATTGCCCCTGGAGTGGCCGACCAGGTGCCCATACTCTATGGCGGTTCCTGCAAGCCGGACAATGCCGCCGGCCTCTTCGCAGGGGAGGATATCAACGGCGGGTTGATCGGCGGGGCCGCCTTGTCGGCGGATTCCTTTGCCGCCCTGGTGCGTATTGCACAAGAAGCGAAATCCACGGCCTGATGGCATATACCGTTGTGGATTTCCTGGTGGCGCCCGTGGAGCCGTGGCGCGACCTGCTCCTGGTGGAACTGGTGGAACTGGGCTACGAAGGTTTTGAGGAAACCCCCGGCGGGCTGAAAGCCTACATCCCCACGGCCTTGTTCCACCGCGCCGACCTGGACCGCTTGCGGGTGGCGCGCGAACCCCATGCCTCCCTCAGCCACACCGTGGGCAAATTGCCCGAAGTGAATTGGAACGCCCAATGGGAAAGCGGGTTCCAGCCTGTGGAAGTGGACGGGCGCGTTCGGGTGCGCGCGGAGTTCCACGCGCCCGTGGACGGTGTTGAGCACGATATCGTGATCACCCCCAGGATGGCCTTCGGGACCGGCCACCATGCCACCACCCGCATGATGGTGCGCTCCATGTTGCAGTACCCGATCCAGGGCCAACGTGTTTGCGACCTGGGCTGCGGCACCGGCGTGCTGGCCATTCTGGCCGAACGCCTCGGCGCCGCAGAGGTCACTGCCATCGATCACGACCCGGTGGCCGTGGAGAATGCCCGGTACAATGCCCAGGTCAACCATTGTCAGCGCATCACTGTGGAAAAGGGCGGCACCGCACTGCGCGATGCGCCCGGTTATGGAACTATCTTGGCGAACATCGAACGCAATACGCTCATCAATGCCATGCCCGGCATGGCGGAAGCCTTGTTGGCGGGCGGGCACTTGCTGCTCAGCGGATTCCTGCGGGAAGACTTGCCGCAAATGCTCGATGCCATGAGCAACGCAGGGTTGGTGCGGGTGCAACAACTTGAAGACGGGGAATGGGCATTTTTAAGGACGGCCAAACCACAGACCGCACGGCCAGCATGAGGCGATCATTGTTCAAGGCTTTCCTCCTCACTTGTTGCTTCACGGCCGTACAGGCCGTCCAAGCCCAGGTGCCCGTTTTCTCCAAGGACCAGGCCGCCTTCCAAGAGGAGATCCACAAGTTCCTCACGGATGCCGACAAAAAGGCAGGCGCAGCGTTCATGGAAAGCGTGTTCACCCCCTTCTGGAACAGCGGCTTCTTGGATGCATCGCAGCGGACACGGCTGATCGACCTGGCCAATGTGATGGGCAAGAAGCGCTTCACTGCTATCCCTGATTTCAAGAACATGCTCGGCACGGCCGCTGCATTTCCTGCCAAAGGCCATTCTTCCGGGGAATTCAACGCATGGCTGCAGGGGTTGGAAGCCGCAGGCCGCTCCTCCAAAAAGAACGACCTGGTGGAGATCCTTGAAACAGGCCGGTCGCTCATGGAAGCCGGCATTCTCTACCAAACGGCTGCAACCAATTGGCACGCCGCCAAGGGCAAGTTCACCTTCGCATACGACAGTGTCCCCAAAGTGCACTTCACCACTACGGACCTGGTGTGGTGGTCCCGTACGGACAGTTCCGTGATCGAGGCCACCAGCGGTACTTTCTTCCCCCTGAGCAATACCTGGGAAGGGATCGGCGGAAAGATCACCTGGCGCCGCACCGGGTTGAAACCGGAGGCCACCTATGCCCAATGGGGCCATCGGTATGCCCTCAAGCTAAAGACCACGGAGGTGGTGGTGGACAGCGTGGATTTTACCGATCCCTACTTCGACAAGGTGCTCAAGGGTGCCGTAAAGGATAAGCTCAAGGCCAACGTCACCGAGGATAATGCCTCCTACCCCCGGTTCGAGAGCTACGACCTGCGCAAGCGCATCTCCAACATCGTGCCGGGCATCGACTTCGAGGGCGGCTTCACCATGCAAGGGGCCAAGCTCCAAGGCTATGGCACCAAGGAAGAGCCCGCATCGCTCGGATTCAAGCGTGAGGGAAGGCTGTTCATCCTGGCCAAAGGACTGGTGTTCACCATCGAACCGGAGAAGATCGCCAGCGAGGACGTGGCGTTCACCATGTTCTTGGACAAGGATTCCATCACCCATCCCAGCGTCACCTTGCGCTACATACGCGACAAGCAGCAGCTCACCCTGATCAAACGCGATGAAGGCCTCTCCAAGGGGCCCTTCTATGATACCTACCACCAGCTGGACATGTATTTTGAGGAGTTGCGCTGGAAGCTTGGCGACCCTTTGGTCCAGTTGGGAAATATGCAGGGCACCACCCAGAACAAAACCTCCTTCGAGAGCTTCAATTACTTCGAGAAACGCCGCTATACGGCCATGTTGGGGATCGACAATGTCCATCCGCTGGCACGCGTGCGTGATTTTTCCAAACAGGCCGGTGACGACTTCAGCGTGCAAGACTTTGCCACCTACACCAAGCTGCAGGTGAGCCAGGTGAAACCCATGCTGATCAACCTGGCCAACATGGGCTTCCTCAAGTACGACCTGGAAGAGGAACGGGTGAGCGTACTGCCCCGCTTGCTCCAACACATCCTCTCCAGCGCAGGCAAGGTGGACTACGACGTGCTGCAGTTCAACAGCAACAGCCCGGACGGGGTCAACGGCACCATCAACCTGCTCAACAACGACCTTGCGCTCAATGGCGTGTCGCGCATCCTGCTCAGCGATTCGCAGGATGTGAAGATCTATCCCGCAGACCAGCTGGTCACCGTAAAAAAGGACCGGGACTTCAGCTTCGGCGGGGTGATCAAGGCCGGCAAGCTCACCTTCCACGGAAAGGAATACTACTTCCACTACCAGCCCTTCACCATCGACCTGCTCAATGTGGACAGCGTGGCCTTCGTGGCGGACAGCTTTGAACCCGACGAACAAGGCCGCCGGCGCTTGGTAAAGGTGAAGAACGTGCTGGAGAACGTGGCAGGCACCTTGGAACTGGACGCTTCGTCCAACAAAAGCGGGTTGCAGCAAAAGAAATACCCCGACTATCCCAAATTCAACAGCACCCGGGAGAGTTTTGTCTTCTACGACCGCGCCTCCATACAGAAAGGTGCCTACAAGCGGGACAACTTCTACTACAAGAGCGATCCATTCGTGATCGACAGCTTGGACAACTTCACCAACGACGGCCTGAAGTTCGATGGCACCTTGGTCAGTGCGGGCATCTTCCCGGACATCCGGGAAACCCTGCGCCTGCAGCCCGATTATGCCTTGGGCTTTGTCCGCCCAACGGGCCAGGGCGGGTTGCCGCTCTACGGCAAAAAGGCCAAGTTCTCCGAAACCGTCAAGCTCGATCACAAAGGCCTGCACGGCGAGGGCGATTTCAGTTATCTCACCACCATTGCGCGCAGCAGGGAACTGGTATTTACCCCGGATACCACCTTCGGCGTGGCCGACACCTTGTACAACGGCGCGGCCCAAAGCCCCGCCCTGAGCGTGCCCACCATACAGGCCAGCAACGTGTTCCTCCGCTTTGAGCCGGCCATGGACGTGCTGCTGGCCCGCAACCTGGACAAGCCCATGGTGATGTATGACCGGCAAGCCTTCCTTTACGGCAAAACCGAGCTCAAACCCAATGGCATGACCGGTGCCGGCCTGGTGGATTTCACCAATGCCACCCTCAGTTCCAGGCTTTTCGAGTTCAAAACCATGAACGTCCATGCCGACACCAGCGATTTCCGCCTTACCGAAGGGGATACCACTGCCATCGCTTTCCGGACCGACAACGTGAACGCCACCATCAAACTGGATGAGCGCGTGGGTGAATTTGTCAGCAACGGCAACGAAACCAAGGTGGAATTCCCCTACAACCAGTACATCTGCTACATGGACCGATTCAAGTGGTACATGGACCAAGGCGACATTGAACTGGAAAGCGACCGCACCGCCGCCGCCGGCAGCGAGGACCTGCAACTTTCGGGAAGCAACTTCATCAGTACCCACCCCGACCAGGATTCCCTCCGCTTCATGGCCCCCAAGGCCCGGTATGACCTCAAGAAGCACCTCATTACGGCCAACGAGGTGCAGTACATCCAAGTGGCTGACGCCTTGATCACACCGGACAGTATGCGGGTGCGGATCATGCGCAATGCCAAGATGGACCCGCTGCGAAACGCCACCGTCACCGCCAACTTCGTGAACAAGTACCACACCATCCACGATGCCACGGTGAACATTGCCGCACGCCGGCAGTACAGCGGTTCGGGCACCTATGATTACAAGGACCAGACGGGCAAGGTCTTCCCCATTGAGATGAGGAACATCAATGTGGACACCACCTTCCAGACCTACGCGCTGGGCCGGGTGCCCCAAGAGGCCGGCTTCCAGCTCAGCCCCGCGTTCGATTTCTTCGGCGACGTGAAGCTCGAGGCCTCCATCAAGGAACTCACCTTCACAGGCAATACGCGCATCATGCACGATTGCCCCGGCATTCCCCGCAATTGGATGGCCTTCACCGGACGCATCGACCCGCAGGAGGTGTTCATTCCCGTGAGCGATTCCCTGGTGGACGCCGAAGGACTTGCCGTGGGCGCGGGGATCTACCTCACCAAGGATGACCCCTTCTTCACCTACGGCACCTTCCTGAGCCGCAAGCGCGACAAGGAAGACCGGGACATCATCAGCGCCAAGGGGCTGCTCTATTTCGACAAGGTCCGCTCAGCCTACCTCATCTCCAACAAGGACAAGATCCGCCAGAACAACCTGCCGGGCAATTTGGTGGCCCTTTCCACCACCTCCTGCCTCTTGTCCGCCGATGGCCACATCACACCGGGGGTGCAGCTGGGCCAAGTGGCGGCCGATGGCTACGGCACGCTGGAATACAAAGGCGGGGAAGCGGCCACCACCGCCAAGCTTACCATGATCGTGGATTTCCCCTTCGTGGAAAATGCCCTGGAAAAGCTGGTGGCCGACATTGCCGCCTATCCCGAGCAGAAGCAGGTGGACCTCGCCAAAACCCCCTACGAGCGTTCGCTCCGCGAAATGCTGGGCAAGGAACGCAGCGATAAGCTCATCAGTGAGCTCAGCATCAAGGGCGAGATCAAGCGCTTGCCCGATGAACTGGTCAAATCACTCGTGTTCTGCGACCTGAACCTGGATTGGAATGCCAAGGATGAAGCTTGGCAGAGCAACGGCGACCTGGGCCTGGCCACCGTGTTGAAGAAACCGGTCTACCGCTACATCAAGGGCAAGGTGGAATTTGAGCGCAAGCGCAGCGGGGATGTGATGACCGTGCTCTTGATGCTCGATGCACAGACCTATTGGTTCTTCCAGTACACGCGCAACTACCTGTACGTGTACAGCAGCAACAGCGAGTTCAACACCATGATCAGTGAGATCAAGGACGACAAACGCCAGTTCCCCGGAAAGAAAGGACTGCCCGATTACCAATTCATCCTCACCAACAAACGCAAGGTGGACGACTTCCGCGACCGCTTCGGACTTTGAACATGGAATTCTCCTGGATCTACGGACTTACGGCCATGGCCATCGCATACATCAGCGGCAGCATCCCCACCTCAGTGTGGTGGGGCAAGGCTTTCTACAACACCGATGTGCGCCAGCATGGCAGCCACAACGCCGGGGCAACCAACACCTTCCGTGTGCTGGGGCCGAAGGCCGGGTTGCCTGTGCTGCTGTTGGATGTCCTCAAGGGATTCTTGCCGGTGCGGCTGTTGCCCTTATGGAGCGGGGCCGAGCCGCATTCGGACGCTTGGACCCTTTTGCGCGTGTTGCTCGTATCAGCCGCCGTTTTGGGCCATCTCTATCCTGTATTCGCCGGATTCCGCGGAGGGAAAGGCATTGCCACTTCCTTGGGCGGGGTGTTGGCCATCCACCCGGGTTCCGCGCTGATCTGCATCGCCGTGTTCTTCGTGGTCTTCCTGGTCACACACTTCGTCTCCTTGTCCTCCTTGGTGGCCGCGGTCGCTTTCCCGTTGGCCATCATGCTGGTGTTCCATGAGCCCAGCGTGGTGATGCGGGTGTTCGCCATGGGGCTCTGTCTCATGGTGTTCTATACCCACCGCCAAAATATCGGCCGCTTGATCAAGGGAACCGAGGGCCGTATGAGCTTTACGGGCCGATCCACCTCTTGAAGCAGCATGAACAACCTGATCCGCCTGCCGCGTTACTGCACCGCCTTGTTGCTGGTGCTGGCGGCCTCTCTCCAAGGGCGGGGGCAGGGCGATGACAAGGCGCTGAAGGCCGAAGCCGATGCCTTGTTTGAGCAAGGGGCCTACGCAAAGGCCTATCCGCTGTTCTCACAACTGGTCAGCTTGGCCCCCCAGGACCATGACCTCAATTTCAAGCTAGGCGCCTGCACCATCTATGGCGATCAGGACAAGGCCAAGGCCGTGGGCTATCTGAAGTTTGCCTTGACCGGCCCTTCCACATCCGGCCTTGCCTGGTATTTCCTGGGCAAAGCATACCAGCTCGAGTACCGGTTCCCGGAGGCCGTGGACGCTTACAAGCACTTCCGGGGTACCGGCGACAAAAAATTGCTCTCCCGCTTTCCGGTGGATGCCTTGGAACAACAATGCCGCAACGGCATGCATCTGCTCAGCAACCTGAAGGACATCCAGGTGATGAACAAGGTGGAGGTGGAAGCCTCCGATTTCTTCCGCTTCTATGACCTGGGCGATATCGGCGGCAAGATCGTGGTCACCCCGGAGGAATTGCTTTCGGGCATGGACCGCCGCAGCGGCGAACGGTTCCTCTTGTACCTGCCGGACCGGCACGGCCCCATCTATTTCAGCAGCTATGGCAAAGACGGCAAGTCCGGCAGGGACATCTACCGCACCGAGCTGCTTCCCACGGGCGCATATGCCACCCCGGTGCTGCTCGCCGGATACATTAATACGCCGGGCGACGAGGATTTCCCGGTGATGGCCGCCGATGAACGCACCTTTTTCTTCTGCAGCACGGGCCACAACAGCATGGGCGGCTATGATGTGTTCAAAAGCGCCTACGACCAGGGCATGGACGTGTTCAGCGCTCCGGAAGACATGGATTTCGCCGTCAATACGCCCGCGGATGAGCTGCTGTACATCATCGGGCCCGACGGCAAGGAGGCTTGCTTCGCCAGTAACCGCGATTCCAAACAGAACATGGTGCATGTCTATCGCGTCAGCACCACCCAAACCCCCATCAACGTTACCGTGCTCCAAGGCACCTTCGCATCAAACCTCGATCCAGCGGACAAACGCGCCCGGATCATCGTGGAAGATGAGCTCACCGGGGAGCGCATCACCGAGGTCAACACCGATGCCCAAGGCAACTATACCCTCGTGCTTCCACGCGGGGGCAAGTACAGGCTGCTGGTGGATGCCGGGCCGGAGAAACGCAGCTATTTGGCAGCACTGGATGTGCCTCCCAGTACCGCTCCGCAAGCCTTCCGGCAGGAAATGGCCTTGGTGTACAAGGCCGGCATTGCCGTGGAGCTCAAGAACCATTTTGATCAGCCCTTGGACGGGGACCTGTTGGCCTTGGCCTTGGAGGAGGTGCGGCGCAGGGCCCGCCTGGACGTTACGGCACCGCGTCCAGCAGTGGCATTGGCACAACCGGTTCCCGCCGCAAACGATCCCTTGCAAGATGCGGGATTCGACGGTACCGTGTCCATGGCCCAGGCCGTCAGCATGGCAGAGGCTGAAACACGCCTGGAGCAGGAGCGGGGCGAGCAGCAGCAACGCCTGTCCAAAGGCGCCATGGACATTGCACTGGCCAACTTGGAGACCAGTGAGCAGCAAGCGGAATTGGCGGCCAACCTGGCCCGGCAAGCCCATGCCCAACAGCCTTCCCCTGAACAGGAACAGCTCTTTCGCAGGGCAGCCCAAGCCAAGCTGAACTCCGAGGATGCAAGCCAGCGGGCATGGGCGGCCTATCGCACCAGCACCACCATGGCAGCTGCACGCACGGCCACCCTGCAGCGCGAAACCCAGGCACGTACCTTGCAGACCGCCCTGCAGCGTGCCGTGTCGGCGAACGATGCCGCAGCCACTACGGCAGCATTGAAACAACTGAAGTCGGCCGTGGATGCCCGCAAAGGCCCGGATGGTCGCACGGACGATGCCGAGCTGATGCGCCGCAATGCCACGGAGGCAGAGGCGGAAGCACAAGCCAAGTTGCGCAGGGCCACTTCACAGCGTGAAGAACAGCAATTGCTCGCTGATCGGGTGGCACGCCTGAGCAGCGAAGCGGCACACGCCAGAGGGCGTAAACAACAGGACCTTCAACGCGATCTGGCCGGGCTGCAAGAGCAGGACCAGGCCCTGCGCGAAGAGGTGGACGAAGCCTTCCAAGAAGCACGCGAAACGGAAAGTGCCGCAGCCTTGGCCCGGGGGCAGGTTCAACTGGTGCGTTACTTGGACGCTGCCAAGGAACAAGGTCTTCAATCGAGGGAGCAGTCCATTCCGGAGGACCTCGAGCAACGGTTGGCCCGCGTGGGTGAAAGCAATGCCAAGTTGGTGATCGCGCAGGAATTCCTGCCCGTGGTGGCCGCCAGTCCCGCTGAGCGTGACCTGCGCATCTTCAACTGGGGCATCGCCTCCGCATTGGCCTCCGGAAACAATGATCCTACGGCCACCATGGCCCAAGCTTCCAACGGAACCCTTTCACAGGGCAGGTTGCAAGGGCGTGATCAAGCACCCCTCACCGCACAAGGCCAGGTTGCCGGAGGGGAATATGCAGCGGACCGCGATGGTGCAGGAGGTACGACCAGCGCGGACAGCCGGACCACCGATCAGCCAAGCGCAACCACGGCCAACACAGGCCAAGCCGAACTCCAGGTGCCGATCCCGGCGCCAGCGGCACGGTCCACCGTCACGCAGTCCGCGGAAGGAGATCGCACGGCGGAGGTCATGCCCGTCGAGATCGCCGTTTCCGACAGTGCAACGCAACAGCATGCCGGCGTTGACGTTGCCGACGATGCCCTTCCTGGTGGTCGCCTCGAGGTGCAGGCACCGGTGGGTGCCGCAACGGTCGCTGGCCAACAGGGGGAAGAGCTTGTTGCGTACCAAGCCACGGATACCGGCACCACCGTTGCAGGCACAGCAACTACCGTTGTTGGGAATGCCCAGGCGGAATTACCGGTGACCTTGTCCGACAGTGCCATGCCGGACCCCGGCCTGAAGCAGGAGGGGGGCAGAACGGACACGGCAACAGCACAAGCGATGGACCCTGCCGCAGTGCCGGTTGCCGATCCTTCGGGCCAGCAGCAACGGCCTGCGGTCCCGACCGGCACACAGTCAAGCCGCATCCCCGAAGCACCCGCCGATGAACAGGCGTTCATGCTGCGCAACGGCCTGGCGGAACTTGAACAATTGCGCAAAGCGGAAAAAGATCATGAGCGGCGCGATAGCTTGGACCAAGCCATAATCGCGCAGAAAGCCAGGATCCATGCGGCCCAAACAAACTCGACGTCCGGCCTTGATCCGGCCTTGGGCACGCAAGTCGACAGGTACAGCTATGTGCTGCTCGATTTTGATGTTTCCATCTTGGACCAGGAATTGATCAACGAGGTGATCCCTGATTTTGGGCTGCTCCGCGATGCCATTTACGGCGGCCCGGGAACGGACCAAGAGAAGGCAGCCCGCTTGCACGCCTTGGAGATGCGTTTGATCGACAGCATTGAGGTGCAGATGCAAGGCACTGTCGCCACCTTGGATCAGCACCCGGAGCAAGCCAATGACCTGCTGCCCAGGCTGGAACGCTGGCGCCGGTTGAAGGCCGCACGCGTGGAAGCTGCAAACCGGGTTTTGGCCGCAGCCCATCAACAATACGAGCCATCGGAAACCATTGCCTTGGAGGACGCGCAAATGGAACGTTCAGGCCTCCCGCTGCCTGAACCTGAAACGGCACCCGCCACGGCTGCCACCACCCCCCACAATGACAACTACGTGAAGCCCGAGCCGGAAATGGCACGGATCTACCACTCCCCGTTGACAGCCCGTGCGCCCAAGGTGGAAGGTGCAGTGGCCAGACTGGCGCAGGACATGGAACTGGCCGACAACTTGCGCTTGGAGATCGACAGCATGCGGCGGGAACAAGCCCAACTGGTGGAAGGCAAAGCCTTTGACCAGCTTGTGGAGCGTACCGATCGGAAGCTCGATGACCTGTTGATCCATATCGTGGACGCGGGACAGCGATCCATCTTCATCACACGGAACGAATTTGAACTGGCAAAGGACAGTGCCAAGGTGCTGTCCAAGCGGGTGCAGGCACTGGGGTTGCCGCAAAACGCCCCGCTGGAGCAAATGGCGCGCACCTATGAGGCGGAGGCCCAAACGGCCATGAACCATGCAAGTGCCATGCGCAAACGTGCGGACAATGGCAATGACATCCTCACGCGTGATTCCCTTTACCGGGCAGCCTATGCCGAAGAACTGCAGGCCTTGCGGACCATGGACCGCAGCCTCACGGTTCGCAATTACCTCCTGGCGCATGGCCATGGGGCGGATGCAACCTTGACCTACGCCGAAGTGGAGCAGCGGCTTTTCCCCGAGGACACCTCCGCCATTGCATTGGATCGTGGAGATGCCTCGAACACCGTTGCCCATGGCGAGAACGAGCAGCTGGCGAACCTGACCCCCATGGTGGCGGATACAGCTGTGGATCCCGGTGCCATGATCGATCGAGCACCAGTACGGCCGATCGATGTGCAGCACGACCTGTCAGCGGCAGGGCAGGTGCAAACGGATAGCAGTACCCTGGCGGGGTACCTGCAACGCTACTATTACCTCGATCCGCCCGAAACCGATCAGATCTTGGCCGGGCCGGATGAAAGCAGGTATTTCCTCATGAAGGGCCGCTCCATGGAGCAACGGGCGGATGCCGTCGGGGCGCGCTTGGAAGCGGATGGTGCGCTGGAATTGGCCCAAAGCCTGCAAAGTGAAGCCGACGCGGCGCGGAGCGGTCAAACGGCATTGGACAGGGTGCGAAACCTTGACCTGCGCGTTGCTTCCTTGCGCCAGCGTGCCGATTCCTTGCAACAGGCGGCGCTTCGCGCTCAAACGGCAGCGGACCGGATCGATGCACAAGCGGCTGCATGGATGCAGGGCCTGCCGCCAGATCGCTCGGCAGCGATCATGGGCCTGGAACAAACCCGCAGGCGTACGGAGCCGGTGCTGGCCCGATCAAGGCCGCAAAGCAACACGGCCGAAGCGGCAGCGCCTGCTGCCGGGGTGCAACCAGCAACCGGCAGCGCTGCACAGCCACCTGCCACAGCGCTCGTAACGGCAATCGTGGCCGGAGATACTGCCCGCCGGTCCGAAGCGGTAGTTGCGCCCGTTACTGCGGCCTCCTCCGGGAGATCAGAAGCACCGGCGTCCGCAGTACCTCCGGCGGGTGCAGCAGCTTCAACCGTGGCAACCGCTGCCGGGCCGTTGGAAAAAGACATGTTTGAGGTTGGCGCCGATGTCGGGCCCCGCCAAGGGCCTATCCCCATGGACATTCCCCTGCCGACGGGCGTGGTGTACAAGGTGCAGGTCGGAGCCTTCCGGCAACCCTTGCCTGCCGAGGCATTCAGCGATGTTGCCCCATTGGCCGGGGAACACCTTGCTGACGGGGTGGTGCGCTACTCCGCCGGGTTGTTCACCACGGCAGCAAGTGCCGCTGATGCGGGCGCCAAACTTCGGCAAAGAGGCTACCGTGACGCATTTGTCGTGGCCTACCAGGACGGAAAGCGGGTGCCCTTGCGTGAAGCCATGTTGGCCGCAAGCCAGGCGGCACTGCGGCAAGCTCCTCTGGCGCACTCGGTGGGCGGAAGCGGCCGATCGGCCGAGCCACAAGCCCAAGCCCTGCCGCCGGCACCGGTGGCCACCCGGCCGGCCAACCTTTCCGGGCAAGGTGCCACTGCGGCAGCCGAATCAGCCGTGCTTGCCGCTTACCCCCAAACCGCGCAAGCCGTACTGGAGGCCTTTGCGCCAACGCCCGATGCCGCTGCCTATTACACCGATCCTGAGGCAGCACCGGCCAAGCAAGTGGAAACCGTAAAAGGACTGTTCTTTACGGTACAAGTGGGCGTGTACAGCAAGCCCACACCATTGGACCGCCTGTTCAATATCACCCCGCTGAACAGCGAACTCACGGCCAATGCCAAGATCCGTTACACCACCGGCATGTTCCTCGAGGAGCAGCAAGCCGTGCTCCGGAAGAACGCCACCGTGGCCTTGGGAGTTTCGGATGCTTTTGTTACGGCCTACCTCAACGGCAAACGCATCCCCCTGCGCGATGCGCGGGTCTTGCTGGCCAAATTCGGCAAGGCGATCCTGGCTGATCCCGCAGACCAAGGAAAGTGAGCCGTTGCCTACCTTCGCGGACATCCCGGCAGGCAGGCCATGAACGCGCAGCGGAACTATGATCAAGACCTCTTGGAGCAACTGCTTCTGGAGCGGAAGGATACCAAGGAGATCATTCTCCACAACGATGACGTGAACACCTTTGAGCACGTGATCGTAAGTCTTATGGAGATCTGCGACCACGACCCCATCCAAGCCGAACAGTGCGCTTGGTTGGTGCATTACACCGGCAAGTGCAGCGTGAAGCGCGGCACCTTCAAGGTGTTGGAGCCCATGTGCCACGCCCTTTGCAACCGGGGACTTTCAGCCGATATCCAATGAACAGGACTTTGACCCGATCGCTCTCGCTCGCCGCAGTAGTGGCTTTGGTGGCCGCTTGCTCCAAAGTTCCCATTACGGGAAGAAACCAGTTGAACCTGCTGCCGGAATCGGAGCTCATGGGCATGAGCCTCACCGAATACCAAGGGTTCCTCAACGAACATCCGCCGCTGGCGGCCGCTGATGCCCGGGTGAAGCTGGTGCGCGGCATCGGCGAGCGACTGGCCGCAGCCGCCACGGCCTATTTAACGGAGCACAAGGCGGCCGACCGCGTGGCCAACTTCGTGTGGGAATTCAATGTGGTGGACGATCCCACGGTGAATGCCTGGTGCATGCCTGGCGGCAAAGTGGTGGTGTACACCGGGATATTGCCTGTGACCAAGGATGAAACCGGCTTGGCGCTCGTCATGGGGCATGAGATCGCCCACGCCATTGCCCGGCACGGCAATGAGCGCATGAGCCAAGCCTTGGCCATGCAAGGAGCGGGAGTTACGCTCCAGGCGGTGCTCGCCGAAAAGCCCTCCACCGCATCCAACCTGTTCATGCAGGCATTTGGCGTTGGCGGCCAGCTCGGGCTAATGGCCTATGGCCGCAAACAGGAAAGCGAGGCGGACAAGCTGGGTTTGGTCTTTATGGCCATGGCCGGCTATGATCCACGCGTAGCTCCCCAATTCTGGCAGCGCATGGCCGAGCAAGGCGGCCCCAAACCACCTGAATTGTTCAGCACTCACCCCAGCGATGAGCGCCGGATCGCAGACCTGGAGGCGTACATGGCCGAAGCCATGAAGTATTATAAGCCGCGTTGATAAAGCTGTATTATATTCGCGGCCGCTTTCGGTCAATACCGCTTTGTACCGGCAGCATGTACTGGACTCGTAGCTCAATTGGATAGAGCACCTGACTACGGATCAGGAGGTTTGGGGTTCGACTCCCTACGGGTCCACGCTTAGAGCAGCAAGGGTTCCAGCGCAAGTTGGAACCCTTTGCCTTTTCCAGCCGTGCACATCGGGCAGCAGGCCCGGCAACCTGAACGCGGGCCAACAAGCTGGTGGGCCCTCAATACAGGTCCCTCACTTCAATGAATTGGAACTCAATGGGGAAGAAGCTCTGGTAGTCCTTGCCGGTTTCCGCCATCTCTTCATCACCGGTTTCGAAATGCCAGTTCACGCAAACGTTGCCGCCTTGCTCGTTGGCTGCGCTCAACCGGTCGAAAATGTTGTAGAAATGTTTGGAGCTGCTGGTATCCATATAGTCCAACCGCATGTTCACCGTGGTCCGGTCACAGGGCTGTTTCAGGTATTCATCCAACCAGCGGTATACCCGCTCGTAGAACAATTCTCCATTTGCCGGGAGCGACCGCCCGGTAATATCTATGGTGCCCCGTTCCAAGTCCAATTGTACTTCCGGTGAGGTGGAAGTACGGCCGATATGCATCTGCTTGATCGCCATGGCAGCATCCGGTTTTGCCAATGTTAAGCGCCATGAGCTCTTTTTATTCGGGGATCGGCGGGGAATCTGCAAACAAGCGCATGTTAATGCCTGCTTGCCGCAAGGTCCCGGGCACATCGAGCAACGGTCCATGTGCCGTTAGCATGGCCTCCGGACCTCAAGCTTTCAATGCGGCTTGTGCGGTAGTCGGAAAACCCGATCGGCTGCTTTCGCAACAAAGGGCGTGATGGGCCGTGGCGGACTGTCCTGCACCATTCCCCGATGCCGGTCGCTGCTCTTGTGGCGGCCGTGGTTCAGCGGCCGGGCGTTGCGCTCACGATCTGTCCGTCGGTGGGCAGCAGGATCTCCGTGTCGTTCACCCGCCGTGCCCAATACTGCACTTTGCCGGTACCGTTGCATGCAAAGGCGGACAGCGTATCCCCATTGGCCAAGGCTTTTACGGGAAAAGTGCGCCAAGTGCCGTTCTGTTCTTCCATGGCCACCTTGACCTCCAGGATCTCATTGCAGATGTTGCGGAACTGGACCTGGTATACCCCTGAATAGTCGCGCTTGAACCCTGTGTAGGTCTCACACTTGGTGCACGGTTGTCCCCAGCTGCTGCCGGCTTTCACCAAACAGTCGGCATAGCTTTGGTCTTGCGCTGCGGCCGTCATCCAAGTTGATGCGCCGAGCACGGCCGAAAGGAACAGGATCCTCAATTGCATGGGTTGTTCTTCAGTATGATCTTAGCCTCGGCATTGCCCAACTTGCGGCTCTTGTTCCAGTCGGCGCAAGCTCCCTCCTGGTCCCCGAGGGCCTTTTTGGCCCAGCCGCGGTTGTTGTAGGCTTCCTGGTTCGCGGGGTCCAGGCCCAGTACCATATTGAAGTCGGCAATGGCCAATTCGGGTTTCCCCCATTTGCTGTAGGCACTGCCCCTGCTGGTGTATGCCCACAGGTGGTCGGCCTTGCGCTGGATCACAGCGGAGAAATCGGCGATGGCAGCCGGGTAATCCTCTTGCAGGCTGTGGCAGAATCCCCTTTGCAGGTGCGCATTCAGGTGGTCCGGTTCCTGGTTGATCACTTGGGTGAACAGGCCAATGGCGGCGGAGTAGTTGCCCATGTTGTAGGCCTTTACGCCGCTGCGGAACAGTTCTTCCGGCGCTGTGGCCGCTGCGGAGGCCATTTCCTGGGCAGGCAACATGCCGGAAATTGCGAACAAGGCGATGACGGAACTAGTGCGGATCATGTGGTATGAGCCTGAAACGGGACGGGGCCGGCGAGGGTTTCAGCGGCAATGCCGGGATGTTCGGCCGTGTGGATGATTGAAACCCCAACGGGGAGTTGGGCGTACATGTGGGAAAATCTCAAGGTCATGAACGGACAAAACAACTCGGTGGCCAAGCGCACGTTGATCATGGCAGCGGTATTGGCCGTGGGATTGGCGGCGGCCATGGTGGCCAAAGGCCTGCTTTCCACCACGGTGGTGGTTTCTTGATCGGCCGCCATGCGCGCGTGGATCCGCAGCCATACGATGCGGTGGGGCTGGGTGGTAGTGGCCTTGGTGCTCTCCACTGCAGCCATGGCGCAATCCAAGTTCGTCATCAACGGCCGCCTGAAGGTGGACGGAGGCGGGCTGGACGGCTGCCGCATGGTGGTGTACAAGGATGGCGTGAAGGACCGTACCATTTCGGCGGACCTGAACCGCTTTTCATTGGAACTGGACCTCGGGGCCAGCTATATTCTCTCCTTTGAGAAGGCAGGGTTCGTCACCAAGAAATTGTTGTTCAATACACAGGTGCCGGCACTCGCCATGCAAGGCAGCCTCACCCCGTTCCAGTTTGTGGTGTCCTTGTTCAAGCAATACGAAGGAATGAACACCGTGGTCTTCAACCAACCGGTGGGCATGATCCGCTTTAACCAGGCCTTGGGCGATTTTGACTACGATACGGACTACACCAAGAGCATCCAGAGCGCCTTGGAAACGGCCCAGGCCGAAGTGGAGCACAAGCAGAAGGAGGAGGCCCGTGCAGAAGCCGATGCGGCCAAGCAGCAGCAGCAGGCAGCCAAGGACCAGGCCAAGCAGCAGGCCGCTGTGGAGAAAGCCAAGGCCGAACAGGCGAAGCTGGCCAAGCAAGAAGTAAAGCCCAAGCCTCAACCCCAGCCGTCCGTACCGCCAGCTCCGGCGCCTGCGGAGCAGGTTGCTGCAACCCATACCAAGCCCAAGGCGGAACCGCCTCCCCGGCCGCCCGTGGCCAAGCCGGCACCTGCCCGCAGCATGGCACCCGCGATGCAGGCCTCGGATTCCCGCAGGCCAACCGCATCCCGGACCTTGGAGGAGCCCTCCAAGGTGCAAGCGGCCACGGCGCACACCCTGCATGAGCCGAGGCCGAAATTCGAGGCGAGCCCCAGCCTTGCTGTGAGGCATCAGGATGTGATCGTGCAGCCCAACGAGGTGGTAACGGTGATCAAGGTGGAAAAGGACGATGTGGTCACCGAATACCGCCGTGTCGCACGCAAGTTCAGCGGGGTGTTCTATTTCAAGAACGGCAGCAGCTGTTCCCGGCAGACGTACGAGAGCGAGGCCTTGGCCGAAAACTGAAAGGGGGGTTACCAGTAGACCTCCACGCGGCCAGCTATGGCCTTGCCAGGGGCTTTTTCGGACAACAGCCCGATCACATTGGGCATGCCTACGCCCAAGTGGAGGTGTTTCCCCAAGGCAGCTTCAACGCCCAGCAGCATGCGCAGACCGCCGAAACCGCCCGCCCCGACGCCAATACTGGCCAGCACCCGTTCGCCCAGCGCCAAGTTCCGCTCCACGGATGCCCGCGGCAGATAGCCGGTGAGGAACAGCTGCTCGATCGAGCAGCCATAGGCGTATCGGGCTTGGTAGGACCTGTGCTCCAACACGTGGCCGAATTCGAGCTTGGCAGCCACGTGGGCCGGAAGCAGCTGTGTGAGGCTGCCTGGCTTGTAGCCCAACCCAAGGCTGTCCTGCAGCCTGTGCTCATCCAAGATCAACTTGTCCAGGTCCAGCACATGGTCAACGGCCAGCCCTTCAAAATGGATAATGCTGTCCTGCTGAACGGAAAGCGTATTCGGCCCCCACACCACGAAGCCGAGGCCGGTGGCGGTGCACGTGAGCATCTGTGCACCGCCCAGCAGCCTGAGCGCATGGCGCCATTGCAGGTTCAACGCCAGGCCCAGCCCGGAGGACAGGGAGTTGGCGGCGGTGTCGCTGCGCTCGTAGCGGCCGTCCAGATCAAGTTCCACGAACCGGCCGTCCGGCGCGGTATACAGATCGGCTTTATGCACCTGGCCGGTACTGAGCCGCATGCCGTTCACCACGCCCAGTTCAACATAGGTGCCTGTGGCGCGGTGCTCCACCCCGAAGGCCAAGTGCTGAAAGCGCAATTGTTCGAATGCGCCGGGGCCGATGCTGGCCGTACGGTCTGCAAACTGCGCATTGCCGAAGAAGGAAAGATCAAAAGCATCCCGATTGAAGCGCACCCCGAGCAGTTCGCGGTGGGAAAGGCTGATGCGTGGGATCCATCCTTTCCAGCCGAATACATTCCCGCCCCAAGCCATGGTGGCGGTACCTTCCGCCAACATGCCAAAACGGTTGTTGGCGCCCAATGCGTCCGAATTACGCAGGCGCACCTCTCTGCTCAGGGCGCCTCCTTGGATCAACCCCCAAACAAGGTCATTGCCCAGCACATTCGAATCGTATCCCGCACCGCCCACCACGGTAAGGCGCTGCTGCCATGGTGCATGGGGGACGCTGGCAGTGTCCGTTTGGGCGTTGGCGATGCTCGGCAGCAGGCAAGCGAACCACCACCAAGCACTATTCATTCCCGTTCACCATATAATTGGCATCCATGGTCAACTGCAGGTCCATACGGTAGCTGTCCAAGATCTGCACGTGCTGCCCTTGGTCGGCCGTATTGAACACAGCAGTGATCTGCAGGGTGCCGGTTTGGTGGATCACCGACATCAACTCGGGGTCCACTTGAAAATCCAGTCTAGAGGAGGTGCTACCGGCCACCAGGCCGTTGGGCCCCAGTGTACCGGCCAGTACCGTGCCGCCGGTGGGCAACACGGTGATCACTTGCCCGTCGGGACCGGTGACCGCCAGTTCCACATGGGCGCTGAAGGGGAATCCGTTCTCTGCAAACAGGTGCAAGGTGCCGCTCTGCAAGGCGTGTGCATCGGCGGTGCCGGGCAGGTCCACTGCCAATAGTTTGCGCAAGGTGAGGTCGTTGGCGATCAAGCGCAACGGAATGTCCACCTCCAAGGCGGCGTTCAACCGGCTTTCGTAGTAGAGAAAATCGTGGCCGTTGCTTACATCGCCCAAGGGGTTGATGGTCAGGTCCATGGCGTACCCGATCCGGTCAGGCAGGTTTTCCAGGAAAAGGTCGATGTTGCTGTTGCCCTCGTTGAGGTCGAACAGGTTTTGGGCCGCTAGAAAGGTGTGACCGAGGTCCAGCGCCCGATCAATGTTCACCGGGCCTGCAGTAATGGAACCCGTTAAGTCCACGGATTGGCCGCTCGTGCTGTTCTCCGAGCGGATGTAGTGGATGTTGGCCCGGGCGTCCACGCCAATGCCGTTGGTGATCCTCAGCCGGGCGCTCACCTGGTCCAGGTCCAAGGTGCCGCTAACGGAAGAGAACAGGTCGAGGTCTGTGGTGGCGGGGTCCACAGGTATGTCATGGGTGCCGAACGAACCGCTGGCATATTGGGGAATGATGCCGTGGTAGGCCACCACGGCCAGCAAGCTGTCTTGGTCAGTAATGGTGACCGGGGCCCCGCCAGGCGCTATGGTGTAGTTCAAGGCGCTGGCCATGGCATTCACCGTGTTGAGGTCGGGGCCGCGCAGGTCGAATGCATAGCCGTCCAACGCTCGGCTGGCCGTGGTGGTGCTGGGGCTGGAGGGTGTGCCGGGCGCCGCCATCAACTGCATGTGGAACGGGGTGCCGGCCAAGGTGGCTGCCGGCAGGGTGAAATCGCCGGTAACGGGCCCGTTTATCATGTTGGTCGCCACCATTTCCAGTTGGCCCGACCGGATGATCAACTGGGTGAGCTGGAGGTCTTGCAGGTCGAATTCGGTAACCTCGTTGCTGGCATTGATGGTGGTGCCGGGTTGCAGTTGCACCGGGCCGGCGAAGGGCAGGGCGTAGGTGTAGCGGAAGCTGGTGTCCGGTGCCGTGAGCACGGTATCCAACGCGAGGGAGAACAGCTCGAAGGTGTACAGGATGCTGATGTTGCCGCCGGCATCACTGGACAAAATACTGTCCGGGATCAGGTCGCCGATGGTGAGCGAGGTCTTCACCAGGGGTGCTGTAATGTCCACATCCCATTGCGGTCTGGCGGCGTCTTTCCGGCAGGCGCCCATTCCCAAGGCCAGCGTAATGATCGCCAATTGGGCCAAAGCCCCTGGTTTCCGGATCATGGTGGCCAAGGTAAACCAACGGCCGGTTCCATGGCCGAAGGAAGGCATGTTGCTATTTTTGCCTTGCTGCCCCATACGGCAAACCGGTGTTTAGACGAAGATTCCTCGTCCCTTGGCTGCTGAGCGCGTTGGTGATGGCGGGCCTTTCCTATGTGTGGCACGGGGTGGCGCTCACGGATGTGGCCGAACTGCGTATGAGCGGGCTGAAGTATGCCGGTGTTTCCGCTGTGGTTTACCTGGTACTGGCCATGGTGCTCACCTGGACGGTGCATTTTTTCCTCGGCCGGGAATGGATCAATCTTAAGGGGGCGTTCCCGCTGAAGGCCATGGTGCTGGGAGCTGTGTTCGGTGCCGGGGTCTACTTGCTGGTGTTGTTCACGGGTTTGTCCTTCGCCGACCATGGCGTGCACCACGTGGTGGTGGACCTGATCTGGCAGGTGGTGGAACAAAGCGTGGGCGGCCTGATGGTGGGCTTGGGCATTGTGTACGACTTGCACCGCAGCTTCATGGAAGCCGAGCGTGCATCGTGACCTACCGGCCGTATTTGGTGCCCCACACTTGGGCCAGGTACGCGGCGAAGGCTTGTTCCCGCCGGTTGTCGCCCGGCTTGTAGAATGTTGTGCCGCTCAGGCCGTCCGGCAGGAATTCCTGGTCGGAATGGTGGCCGGGGGCATCATGGCTGTACTGGTATTCCTTGCCATAGCCCAGGTCTTTCATCAGTTTGGTGGGGGCATTGCGCAGGTGGATGGGCACGGGCAGATCACCGGTGCGGACCACGGCCTGCTGGGCTTCGCCGATGGCTTTGTAGCTGGCATTGCTTTTGGGGGCGCAGGCCAGGTACACGGCGCATTGTGAGAGGATGATGCGCCCCTCCGGCCATCCGATCATCTGTACGGCCTGCATGGTGGTGGTGGCCAGCAACAAGGCATTGGGGTCGGCATTGCCGATGTCTTCACTGGCCAGGATCAGCATGCGGCGCGCAATGAACAGCGGGTCCTCACCGCCTTCCACCATGCGCGCCAACCAGTAAACGGCGGCGTTCGGGTCGCTGCCCCGCATGCTTTTGATGAACGCGCTGACCATGTCGTAGTGCTGTTCGCCCTGTTTGTCGTACCGGGCCGCCGTGGTTTGCACCACCTGTTGTACCAAGGCATCGGTGATCCGCACAGGCCCCTCGCGATCGACGGCGGGCCTGGCGGACAAGGCGGTCTTCACGCACAGTTCAAAGGTGTTCAGCAAGCGGCGGGCATCACCTCCGCTGGCACGCATCAAGGCGTCGGTTTCCTGCAGCTCGATCGGCTGTGCACGCAGCTCACTGTCGTCCCGCATGGCCCGGTGCAAAAGCCCGGTGAGGTCTTCCACGGTGAGCGGTTCGAGCACGTATACCTGGCAACGCGACAGCAGGGCGCCGATCACTTCAAAGGAGGGGTTTTCCGTAGTGGCGCCCACCAAGGTGACTGTTCCTTTTTCCACGGCCCCGAGCAGGGAATCCTGCTGGGCTTTGCTGAAGCGGTGGATCTCGTCGATAAAGAGCACGGCGCTGCGTGAAAAGAGCCCGCTCCCGCCGGCTTGGGCGATCACTTCCCGGATGTCCTTCACCCCGCTGCTGATGGCGCTGAGCGTGTAAAATGGGCGGTCCAATTCCTTGGCCAACAGGCGGGCCATGGTGGTCTTGCCCACGCCGGGCGGCCCCCAGAGGATCATGCTGGGCAGCATCTTGCCGGCGATGGCCTGGCGAATGACCCCTTGCGGCCCCACCAAATGGTTCTGCCCCACGATCTGCTCCAAGGAGGTGGGCCGCATCCGCTCGGCCAATGGGGTGGTGTTCATGCTGCAAAGGCAAAAGTATCCCGCAAGCCACGAAGGTGCGTGGTTGGTGGAGGGGGGGCGGTTTCCCGGATGGTCCTGCCTGTTCAAAACTTTTATGGCACGGGAAATTGGTGGATCGAAATCATTTCTCTTAATTGCACGTCATTGCAATGACGGTAAAATTGTCAAGCGGGTACATGGGTGCGCTTCAAGCGGGCGACAAGGCCCCGGAGTTCATCGGAAGTGATGAGCAGGGTGCGCCCGTGAGCTTGCGGGATTTTCGGGGCCGAAAGCTGGTGTTGTACTTCTATCCCAAGGATGATACCCCGGGCTGCACGGCACAAGCGTGCAGCCTGCGCGACGGCCATGCTGACCTGCGCAAAGCAGGCTATGAAGTGCTGGGCGTAAGTCCCGACACGGTGGCCAAGCACCAGAAGTTCGCCGGCAAGTACCGCCTGCCCTTCAGGTTGCTGGCGGATCCAGACAAGACCGTGGCCATGGCCTATGGGGTATGGGGTCGTAAAAAATTCATGGGGCGCGAATACAACGGTATTCTGCGTACTACCTTTCTGATTGATGAACAGGGCGTCATTCGGCAGATCATTGCCCAAGTGCGGACCAAGGACCACGCCGACCAAGTGCTGAAAGATGTTGTGGATCGTGAGGGTGTAACTGGCTGATAACAAGCTGGCTGTCAACAATAGTTTGACGGCTTGAAAGAACTGAAAACAAACAACACATGGCAACGGAGATCAACAAGGAGAAGCTGAAGGCACTTCAGCTCACGATGGATAAGATGGAGAAGTCCTTTGGCAAGGGGGCGATCATGCGCATGGGTGACGACGCCATCGAAAAGGTGGAAGTCATTCCGTCGGGATCCATCGGGCTGGACTTGGCCTTGGGCGTGGGCGGTTACCCCAAAGGGCGGATCGTGGAGATCTACGGGCCGGAAAGCAGTGGCAAGACCACGTTGGCCATTCATGCCATTGCTGAATGCCAGCGCAACGGGGGCATTGCCGCCATCATCGACGCCGAACACGCCTTTGATCGTTTTTATGCCGAAAGCCTCGGGGTGGATACGGAGAACCTGTTGATCAGCCAGCCGGACAACGGGGAGCAGGCGTTGGAGATCGCGGACAACCTGATCCGCTCGGGGGCCATCGATATTCTGGTAGTGGACAGCGTTGCCGCTTTGACGCCCCGTGCCGAGATCGAGGGGGAAATGGGTGACAGCGTGGTGGGCATGCAGGCCCGCCTGATGAGCAAGGCCTTGCGCAAGCTCACGGCCACCATCAGCAAAACGGGTTGCTGCTGCATCTTCATCAACCAGTTGCGTGAAAAGATCGGTGTGATGTTCGGCAACCCTGAGACTACCACCGGTGGCAATGCCTTGAAGTTCTACGCCTCCATCCGGCTGGATATCCGCCGCGCCAACCAGATCAAGGAAGGAGAAAACGTATTGGGCAACCGCACCAAGGTGAAAGTGGTGAAGAACAAGGTTTCACCGCCATTCCGCAAGGCGGAGTTTGATATCCTCTACGGCGAAGGCATCAGCAAGACCGGAGAGATCATCGACATGGGCGTGGAACTCGGCATCATCAAGAAGAGCGGCAGCTGGTTCTCTTACGAGGAGACCAAGCTTGGACAAGGCCGGGATGCGGTTCGGCAACTGTTGGACGACAATGCCGAGCTCTGTGAGGAGCTGGAGAAGCGCATCAAGGCATCCATGACCCCGGAAGCCATGGCCCCGGTCGCTTGACCTTTCCGGATCGCCCTTGGCATTCCGCCTTGGGCGGATCGGAGGGGTCGGTGTCCTTTGCCATCGTGCGGTGGTCTGAACGTATACCACCGGCCATCCTTGGCACGGAGTGGTCGGTGTGCGATCCCCGGAGTGCATTGATCCCGATTGGTTGGATGCACCTTGGGAAGTGATCACTTGGTGCGGTTGTGTGCTGCACCTTGGTGTACGGTTACTTTTGGGGCCTGCCCGAATCACCGGATACATGGTGGTGCCGGCACACGATCGATCATGGTGCTTCTTCTTCAACGCTCCAAGTACGCAAGGGCTTGGTGGGTGCTTCCTCTCGGAATCCTGTGGTGTGCCTGCGGTGGCACCAACACGCCCGCACCTGCAGGTCCGGGTGCGGCCGATCCGTTCCTGGCCTCCCTTGATTCCTTGAATGCCTTGATCGTGGAGGCGCCCAACAAGGCCGCGCTCTATGAGCAACGGGCCCGGCTATACCTCACCGTGGACAGCCTGATGGCTGCCCAGCGTGACCTGGAACGGGCGGTAGACCTGGACAGTACCCAGGTGCAGTACCATTTGGCCTTGGGCGATCTGTACTATCGCACCGTGCAGGTGGAGCGGGCAAATGACGCATTCATACGCGCCGCACGGGTGGATCCTTCCAATACATCCGCGATGCTCAAACAGGCGGAGATCCAACTGGTACTGCGCAATTACCAGCGCAGCATGACCATGGTGAACGACGCGCTCCGCAAAGACCCCCATGCCGCCCACGGCTATTTCCTCAAGGGATGGATCCACATGGAGACCGGTGATAGCGCTTTGGCACTGAGCAGCTTCCGCACTGCGGTGGAGCAGGACCCACAGGACTATTCCGCCTACATCATGTTGGGGAAGATCAGTGCTGCCCGGCACGACCCGTTGGCCGAACAGTATTATGCCACGGCCATAGCCTTGAAGCCGCGCAGCGTGGAAGCGTGGTACAACAAGGGCATGTACCACCAGGATGCAGGGCAGGACAGCTTGGCGCTGGAGTGCTACAAGCAGATCATGGAACTCGACCCACGCAACGCGCTCGCTTGGTACAACAGCGGATACATCCGCATGGAGCACATGAAGGACCTGGCCGGCGCGAGCCATGATTTCAGCGAAGCCATCCGCTTGGAGCCCGGCTACGCAGATGCATGGTACAACCGCGGCCTGGTCATGGAGCGCATCCAGGAGTTGGACAGTGCTGCCGCCAATTACCAGATCGCCCTTAGCCTGCGTCCGGATCATGTACTGGCCACCGAAGCGCTGAACCGGTTGGAGGCCAAGGGCGTGCGCATCAAGATCCGCGAAAGGCAAGGACCACAATAAGAGGCGTTCCAAGGTGCAGGCCGGCCCCGTGCGGCAAACGGCCTACGCTACATTCGCCCGGCAAACCCGAACCATTGTGCAGCTCACATTCCTGGGTACTGGCACCAGCCAAGGCATTCCGGTGATCGGATGCCGGTGTGTGGTGTGCCAAAGCCGCGACCCGCGTGATCACCGTACCCGTTCCGCCGTGCTGCTCGAACATAAAGGTGCCCGCCTGCTGATCGATGCAGGGCCGGACCTGCGGCAACAGATGCTGCGGGAAGGGGTAGGCGAGCTGGGCGCGGTGCTGCTCACCCACGAGCACATGGACCACATCTCCGGCATGGATGACCTGCGGGCGTTCAGTTTTGCGCACGATCCGCCACGAGCCGTGCCGGTCTACGCCGACGAACGCACTTTGGGCGCAGTGCAGCGGGTATACGCCTATGCCTTTTCCAACCATACCTACCCGGGCCTGCCACAGTTCAACTTGCACACCATCGGTGATCGGCCCTTCAGGGTGGATGGGGTGGAGGTGGTGCCCGTGGAAGTGATGCACCACAATTTGCCCGTGAAGGCCTTTCGCATCGGCAAGCTCGCCTACATCACCGATGCCAAGTTCATTGCCCCCAACGAACGGGACAAGCTCAGGGGGCTGGATGTGCTGGTGGTGAACGCCTTGCGCATGAAGCCGCACTATTCCCATTTCAACGTGGCGGAAGCCTTGGCGCTGGTGGAGGAACTCGCCCCGGCACAGGCCTACTTCACCCACATCAGCCACCTGATGGGGCGCCATGGCGAGGTGCAACTTCCCGCCGGAGTAGCGTTGGCCTACGATGGATTGAAGGTGGACCTATAGAGCTGTTCAGGATTTCTTTGAACTCGTCCTCCGGTCTCTTTTCCGCCCATGCTTCGCCGGAAAAAGATCCCGTAGCCACTACTACGCAATGATTTTCCGGCTGCGCCTGAGCGAAAAATAGCCTCGGAGTTCTTCGTTCACGAAATCCCGAACAGGCTCTTAGGCGGCCGCAAGTTGCATCTTTGCGCCATGGCCCTCAGTTCCGCCCTCCTTGAGCAAGCCGTGGACCAGTTGGCCACGTTGCCGGGCATAGGAAGGCGCACGGCCATGCGCCTGGCCTTGGACCTGCTGCGCCGGGAGGTGCATGAAGTGGCCCGGTTCAGCGAGGCCGTGCGGCGGCTGCGCGAAGAGGTGATGTATTGCCGCGAATGCTGCAACATCAGCGACAGCCCTTTGTGCAGCATTTGTGCCGACCCACGCCGCGAACGGTCATTGATCTGCGTGGTGGAGGACATCCGGGATGTGATCGCCATTGAGAATACCCTCCAGTTCAAAGGGCTTTACCATGTTCTGGGCGGGGTGATCAGCCCCATGGACGGTGTGGGGCCGGATGACCTGCACACTGCCGAGCTGATGCAACGCCTGGACCAGGGTGATGTGCGGGAAGTGGTGTTGGCGTTGGGCGCCACCTTGGAAGGGGATACCACCAGCTTCTACCTGCATCGCAAATTGTCCGGCAAAGGGGCCGTCGTTACCATGATCGCACGCGGCATCAGTATTGGCGGCGACTTGGACCAGGTGGATGAAGCCACCTTGGGGCGCAGCATTTTGGAGCGCAAACCCTATCAACACGCCATGGGGCAGTAGCGGCAAGCCTGAACCCCGCAACTGCAGCACCTCTGCCGGTCATTCTCCTTTCCATGAAGCTCAGCATCGTCATCGTCAACTACAACGTGAAGGCCTACCTGGAGCAGTGCCTGCGTTCGGTGCAGGAAGCATTGAAGGGCCTTGACGGGGAGGTGTTCGTGGTGGACAACCAAAGCACCGACGGCAGCGTGGAAATGGTGGCCCGCCTGTTTCCCGGAGTGCGGCTCATGGCCAACTCGGTCAACATGGGGTTCAGCCGGGCCAACAACCAGGCCATCAAGGAGTGTGTGGGGGAGTATGTGCTGCTGCTCAATCCGGATACGGTCGTGGGCGAGGACGTGTTCCGCAAGGTGATCGCCTTTTTGGACGCGAACCCCACGGCCGGCGGCCTGGGCGTGAAGATGATCGATGGCACCGGCAGGTTCCTGCCGGAGAGCAAACGGGGCCTGCCCACGCCCACCGTGGCATTCTACAAGATCATCGGCCTCTCCCGCGTGTTCCCGCGCAGCAAGCGCTTCGGGCGCTATCACTTGGGCCATCTGCCCGAGAATGAGAGCGCCCCCATCGAGATCCTCTCCGGAGCCTGCATGTTCCTGCGCAGATCGGTATTGGACCAAGTGGGCCTGTTGGATGAGAGCTTTTTCATGTACGGCGAGGACATCGACCTGAGCTACCGGATCCGCTTGGGCGGCTATGAGAACTGGTATTTCCCCGATGCCCCGATCATCCACTACAAGGGCGAGAGCACCAAGAAGAGCAGCGTGAACTACGTGATCGTGTTCTACAATGCCATGGTCATCTTCGCCCGCAAGCACTTTACGCGGAGGCGCCCGCAGTTCTTTTCCGCCCTGATCCGCGGCGCGATCTACCTCAGTGCGGCAGCAGCCATTGTCATGCGCTTCCTCCGCGGTGCCCTTTTGCCCTTGGTCGACCTTGCCCTGTTGTTCGCCAGCTTCAGCTGGATGGCGCAGGAAACGGGCTTGCCGGTTGATTCCCGCATGGAGGTGCTCCTTTATTGCGGAGGCGTGCTGGCCATCCTGGCGGCCTTCGGCGCCTACGACCGCCCCTTGAACCTGTGGAACATTCCCAAAGGTTTCGGGGCATTGCTCCTGGTAGTGCTGCTGGCCCAAGGATGGACACCAGGCGGTCCGCTGGCCATGCTGCAGCTCTTGGCCATGGCCATGGCCGCGCTGCTGTTGCCCCGGGTGGTGGTGCGTGCCCTGCGCGGCAACCAAAGCACACCGATGGCGCCCGAACCGGCCACGGTGCTGGTGGTGGGCTCGCAGCGCGAATCGAAGCTGGCCTTGGGCTTGTTGTGGCAAACCCATTTCGGCTTGAAAAAGGAGGTGACCATGGAACCGGAGGTGGCCATGGCCGCTGACGGTGTCCAAGCCTTGCAGGCAGCCATCAGCAAGGAACATGTGGATGAAGTGGTGTTTTGCGCCAAGGACATGTCCATGCGCCACGTCATCGGGCTGCTCGAACAACTGCGCTCCACCGGGGTGGTCTTCAAGATCTCACAGCCCAACGCAGCCTTCATCATCGGGCCAGGCACCACCGAAAGCCTGCGCGACCTGCTGGTGCTCCCCGGCCATGCCGTGAACAGTTCAGCCTCCTTGCGCCGCCGCAGAACCTTGGACGTGGTGCTCAGTCTGCTGTTGCTGGCAACGTTGCCCTTGGGCATTTGGTTCATCCAGGACAAAGGGGGAGCGGTGCGCAACTGTTTCGGCGTGCTTGGCGGGAAACGGACCTGGGTGGGCTACGCGGCCACCGCGCCCGACCGCAGGTTGCCAAAGATCCGGCCGGGCGTGATCAGGCCCTCCAATGCCTTGCGGGCTGTGCAGGGGAGTACCGGAGTGCAGCGCGCGGACCTGGAGTACGCCAAGGACTACAGTGCCTGGAACGACTTCTGGCAGGTGGTGCAGCAGTACCGCACCTTGGGCAACCTGGTGGCTGCCAATTGACCACCGGTCCACCCCAGGTATTTCCACCGGTGCATGGTCGTTCCCTTTGGGCGGATAACTTCGCAGCCCATGGGCAACCCCGCCCTGAAGCCTACCGAATGTCACAGATCGAGATCCTCCTGCCCAAGATGGGCGAAAGCGTGGCGGAAGCCACCATCATCAAGTGGTTGAAGAACGAAGGAGAGCGCGTACAGGCGGATGAACCCTTGGTGGAGATCGCCACGGACAAGGTGGACAGCGAAGTACCTGCCCCGCAAGACGGTGTGTTGCTCAAGCGCTTGGTACAAGAGCATGATGTCGTGCAAGTAGGCCAGCCCATTGCCTTGCTCGGCACGGCCGCTGGTGCTTCCGCACAGCCCGCGCCGGCAGTTTCCCCGGCACCTGCTGCCGCCCCGCGCACCCAAGCCGCAGCGGCAGCCCCTGCGGCACGGGCTGCACAAGCGGAAGAACCCGTGGCACGCACCGGGCCGGGCGGCAAATTCTACAGCCCCTTGGTGCGCACCATTGCACAGCGCGAAGGCGTGACCATGGCCGAATTGGAAGCCCTGGAAGGCAGTGGCCAAGGCGGCCGCGTAACCAAACAAGACCTGTTGGCCTACCTGCCGCGAAGGGGCGATGGCACCCGGCCACAACCTGTGGCCGATCTGCAGGTGGCGCCACCGGCACAAGCACCGGCTGCGGCACCCGGGCCCAAACCGGCAGTTGCCGCTCCTGCTGCTCCGGCCGAGATCAAGCTGGCCCCAGGGGATGAGCTGATCGAAATGGACCGCATGCGCAAGCTCATTGCCGAGCACATGGTAATGAGCAAACGCACCAGCCCGCATGTAACCAGCTTTGTGGAGGCGGATGTGACCAACTTGGTGCTGTGGCGCAACAAGGTGAAGGCTGCATTTGAAAAGCGGGAAGGCGAGAAGATCACCTTTACACCGGTCTTTATCATGGCCCTGGCCCAGGCGATCAGGGAAATGCCCTTGATCAACGTGCAGGTGCAAGGAGACAAGATCATCAAGAAGAAGGACATCAACATCGGCATGGCCGCCGCCCTGCCTTCGGGCAACCTCATCGTGCCGGTGGTGCGCAACGCCGACCGCCTCAACCTGGTGGGCTTGACCAAAACGGTGAACGACCTGGCCAACCGCGCCCGGCAGAACAAGCTCAGTGCGGACGAGATCAGCGGCGGTACTTACACGCTGACCAATGTGGGCACCTTCGGCAACGTGCTGGGAACCCCCATCATCAACCAGCCGCAGGTGGCCATCATGGCGGCCGGTGCCATCCGTAAAAAACCCGCCGTGCTGGAAACCGAGGCCGGCGATGTGATCGCCATACGCCACATGATGTACTTGAGCCACAGTTACGACCATCGCGTGGTGGATGGTGCGCTTGGCGGAAAGTTCGTGCGGCGCGTGGCCGACATCCTGGAAGCGTGGCCGATCGATACCGAGATCTGACCGGCCATCCCTTCACCGCAAAAGCTACATTGCACCGCCGCGATCCACACCCAGCGCCAACGGCGAACTATCCATACCCATGATCCGACCCTTACAACTAACCGCTATCGCCATCCAGCTCCTGATGGGCGCAACTGCCCTGATGGCCCAGGAGCCCGTGCATGTCGCCACCTTCGATGAAGCCAGCCGTCTGATGGAGGAAAAGCTCTACGGACAGGCGGCCGAAACATGGAAAGCACTGGTGGAACGGGACCCCGACAACGCCAACCTCAACTGGAAAACGGGCCAAGCCTACATGCTTTCGTACAATGCGAAGGCCAAGGCCCTGCCTTTTCTGCAAACCGCTGCCGCCAAGCGCAGCAACCGCTATGGAGGGGTGAACACCTCGGGCTACGACCCCTTCGACCCCAAGGAACGAAATGCCCCGGTAGAGGTGGACTACTGGCTGGGCCGGGCCTACCACCTCAACAACGAGTTCGACCGGGCCGATAGCAGCTACCGCAAATTCCTGGCCGGGGCCGCGCAGCGCAACGACTTCAAGCAGTTGGCCACCCGCGGCCTGGAACAGACCGCCAATGCCCGCAAGCTCCAAGCGGAACCCAAGGAATACCAAGTGAGCAATATCGGTCCATTGGTCAATTCGGACCACCCGGATTTCAGCCCGGTGGTGAGCGTGGACGGCAATGCCCTCTTCTTCACCTCCCGCCGCATCCGCCCGGACAGCTCCAACAAAGGCGTGCTCGACCCGCTTGCCGGGCTGCCGTATGAGAACATCTATGTGAGCTACAAGGACCGCAATGGCAAATGGCAGGCGCCCGAACTGCTCAACATCAATCCGCCGTTCGGCCACCTCGCCAGCGTGAACGTTTCGGCCGATGGCCAAACCCTGATCACCTACAAGGATGATGACGGTGACGGCAACTTGTATGAAAGCAAGCTGGTGGGTGAACTCTGGAGCGACCCCGTGAAGATGGGCAGCGACATCAATACCAAGGCCTGGGAAACGCACGGTGCCCTGAGCGCCGACGGCAACACCTTCTACTTCGTGAGCAACCGCCCGGGCGGATCCGGTGGCCGTGATATTTACCGCGTAGTAAAGCTGCCCAACGGTGAATGGAGCAAGGCCCAGAACCTGGGTGCCACCGTCAACACCCCCTATGAGGAGGATGGCGTGTTCATCCACCCCGACGGCCGCACCATGTATTTCGCCAGCACGGGCCACAACAGCATGGGCGGGTTCGACATCTTCACCACCGAGCAGCAGGCAGACGGCTCCTGGAGCGCTCCCCTCAACATCGGCTACCCGTTGAACACCGTGGATGATGACGTATTCTTTGTGACCACCGCCGACGGGCGCCGCGGTTATTTCAGTTCCGACAAAATGGGCGGTTACGGGGAAAAGGACATCTACTTCGTGGATTTCCCGCAGGAAATGGAATCCGAAGGGCTCGCCGTGCTCAAGGGCTTCATCATTCCGCCCCCGGGTGAAAAACTTTCACCCTCCACCATCCTCTATGTTACCGACAAGGCCACGGGCGAGGTGAAAAGCTACAAGCCCCGCCAGCGCGACGGAGTGTACGTGGCCATCCTTGCCCCCTGCAAGAACTACAACTTGGATTACCGTGTGAATGACAAGACCGTGCACACGGAAGACATCTTCGTGGAGTGCGAAAGCGCCTACCAGGAGATCAACAAGGAGGTCTACCTCAACCCGGTGGCCCTGGCCGGTGCCGCCAGCATTGTGGACATGCCGGAAGGCGCCCCGCCCGGAAGCAAGGAGCCTGGCGTGCCGGTAAAGGACGGGGTTGTGCAAGCCGGGGAGGAAACAACAATACCGCCGGCAAAGACCGATGCGCAACGGCAGCAGCAGGGAGAACACCATGTTACGCCTGATGCATCCTATGCCGCGGAATTCGTGAAATACCACGGATACAACGAGAAAGGCATCGATATTGGCACTGCTGAGTGGAAGGACTTCGTGACCAAGGTGCTGGCCCTGGTGGATCAGCAGGCCACCGTGGACATCACCATCGAGAGCAGCGCCTCCCACGTACCAACCCGTACCTACGGAAACAACGACAAGCTGAGCACCTTGCGCATGGAGGAGGCCAGCACCCGGTTGATCGATGCCATAAAGGCCGCCGGCAAGGATCCCGCCAAGCTCCGGCTCGTATCGGTGAACCACCTGGTACAAGGACCCAAATACCGCGGGGACTACAAGGACACGGCCAAATACGGCAAATTCCAGTACGTGAAGCTCAAGGCCCGGTGAGCAACGATCGTTCAAAAAATGAAAAGGCCCCCGCAACAACGGGGGCCTTTTTGTGGCCAACTTGCCCCTATGCAACTCGAACTGCAGCGCCCATTGGCCGTTTTCGACCTGGAGACCACCGGTACCCGCATCGGCCACGACCGCATAGTACAAGTGGCCGTGGTGCGGTTGATGCCCGACGGAAGCCGCAACTCATGGCAAACCTTGGTGAACCCAGGGATCCCCATTCCGGCGGAAGCCTCGGCCGTGCATGGCATCACCGATGCGGACGTGGCCGATGCACCCGCGTTGGAACAGGTCGCCCGCCACCTCATCGACCTGCTCAGCAGCGGTGACCTGTGCGGGTTCAATGTGCTGCGTTTCGACCTGCCCTTCCTCAGCGAGGAACTGTTCCGCGTGGGCATGCACTGGGACACTGCGCACATGCGCGTGGTGGACGCCCTGCGCATCTACCATCACTATGAACGGCGGGACCTCAGCGCAGCGGCACGGTTCTACCTGGACCGTGAACACCAAGGAGCACACAATGCCTTGGCCGATGTGGAAACCACCGCTGACGTCCTGCTGGCACAGCTCGAACGCTACCACGACCTGCCGGCCAACGTAGAGGGGCTGGGCGACTTCTGCGGCGACCGCAAACGAAGCCCCGATGCAGCCGGCAAGCTCGCCTTTGACGACCACGGCAGCTTGTGCCTGACCTTCGGCAAATACCGCGGATGGACCTTGGAGAACATCGGGCGCAACGACCCCGGATACCTGCAATGGCTAATGACAAAAGCAGAGCTGCCGGCCAGCTCTTTGGCCATCATGCGGACAGCCCTTTCCGAGATGCCATCCTGAGGTCAACCTCCCGCACAACCGCGCTGAACACCACCGATCCACCACCATCCCATGAAAGTCATCTGCATCGGACGCAACTATGCCAACCATGCCAAGGAGCTGGGAAACAAAGTGCCGCAAGAACCCATCTTCTTCCTGAAGCCCACCACGGCCTGCCTGTTTCCCGGGCAGCCCATCCAGCTGCCCAACATTCCCGGTGTGATCGAGCACGAGCTGGAGCTGGTGGTGATGATCGACAGCTACGCCAAGGACGTGCCCAAACCCATGGCCTTGGGCATGATCGCATCCTTTACCCTGGGGCTCGACCTCACCGCGCGCACCCTGCAAAACCAGTTGAAGGCACAGGGGCTGCCTTGGGAAAAGGCGAAAGCTTGGGACGGATCGGCGGTGCTGGGGGAAGTGGAATTGCCCATGACCGCCTCCACCGATCTGCAGGCGTTCGGCCTGGAGCTGCGCAAGAATGGCCAAACCGTGCAAAAGGATTCCACGGCCAGCATGATCTTTCCCGTGGCCGACTTGATCGCCCATGTTTCCCGCTACATCACCTTGGAGCCCGGAGACCTGCTGTTCACCGGTACACCGGCAGGCATAGGGCCCATACAGCCGGGCGATGTGCTGGAAGGTTTCTTGAATGATAAGCGCCTGCTGCACGCAACCGTGGCGAAAGGGTAGATTTGCACCTGCATTTCAGCAAGCCCAAAGCCCATGACCAAGATCGTGCAAGTTGGCCGGATCGCCTGCGGTTCAGACCAGCTCTTCCTCATTTCCGGTCCCTGTGTGATCGAAACCGAGGACGTGATGCTGCGCACAGCGGAAAAGCTCAAGGAGGTGAGCGAGCGCATGCAAGTTCCCGTGATCTACAAAAGCAGCTTTACCAAAGACAACCGCAGCAGCGTGGATTATTACCAGGGGCCCGGGCTGGAAGAGGGGTTGAAGGTGCTGGCCCGCATCAAACGCGATTTCGGCTTCCCCATACTTACCGACATCCACTATCCCAGCCAGGCAAAGCCTGCCGCGGAGGTGGTGGATGTGATCCAGATCCCCGCCTACTTGGTGATGCAGACCACCTTGGTGACCGAGGCCGCCAAGACCGGCGCCGTGATCAACCTCAAGCACGCCCAGTTCCTCGCCCCGGAGAACATGATCAACCCGGCCAAGAAGTGCGAGAGCGTGGGCAACGGCAACGTGATCCTCACCGAACGCGGCTATACCTTCGGCTACAACGACCTTGTCGTGGACCCGCGTGCCTTTTACCACATGCGCCGCACCGGCTACCCGCTCGTGTTCGACATTACCCACAGCATCCGCAAGTACGGCATCCCCAGCGCCGACCCGCGCGGCGGCAACCGCGACGTGATGCCCAGCATCGCCCGTGCGGGCGTGGCAGCTGGCGTGGACGGCGTCTTCATCGAAACCCATCCCGACCCCAGCAAGGCCAAGTGCGACGCCGCCAGCCAGCTCTGCGTGTACGATCTGGAAGAATTCCTCAAGCCCCTGCTGGACATCCACGCCGTGGAAGTGAAGCACAGGAACCAACCGGTGAATGCCTGATCGACCGGACGGGCAGCCGCCTGCGGCCAACTTCAATAAATTCCGACATCACCCCCGCATTTTTAGCGCTCTTTGCGTTCTTTGCGGTAGATAGCCCAACCATGGAACTTTACCTCGACAGCGCTGACATCAAGGAGATCGACGAAGCCTTCAAGCTCGGCTTCCTCACCGGCCTCACCACTACCCCCACCTTCATGCACCGGGGAGGGGTTACGGACATCGACAAGATGATCCTGGACCTCGCCAAGAAGGTGCCCATCCTGCAGGTGGAGGCTTTGGGCGAAACCGCCGAGGAAGTGGTCAAGGAAGCCAAGCGCCAGCTGAAGATGGGGCTGAAGAAGGAGACCACCGTATTCAAGATCCCCGTGAGCCTGGAGGGCTTGCGTGCCTGCCGTATGCTGCGCAACGAGGGCATCATGGTGAATGTGCACCTGGTGTACACCTTGCAACAGGCCTACATGGCCATGCAAGCCGGCGCCAGCTACGTGTGTCCTCTGGTGGGCCGCCTGCAGGACCAGGGCCACGACGCCCTCGCCTTGGTGGAGCAGTGCGTTCGCGCCGTGAACTACTACGGCTATGACACCAAGATCATGTTCAGCAGCGTGCGCACCGTGGAGCACGTGCGCAATGCCGTGGAGCTCGGCGTGCACACGATCACCGTGCCCTGGAAGCTGATGCGCCAGCTTACCGACAACCACTTCACGGCCATTGGCACCAAGCAGTTCTACGTGGATACGCGCCTGATCACCATGAAGGTGAAGGATGTCCTTTCCCGCAGCAACCCGGTGGTGAAGGACAGCAAAACAGTGAGTGAAGCCTTGGTGGAAATGACCAAGCACGGCTTTGGCGCGGTGATGGTCACCGATGCCAAAGGCAAGAACCTGGGCGTGTTCACCGATGGTGGCCTACGCCGCGGCCTGGAGAAGGAAGGCAATAAGTTCCTCACTAAAAAGCTGAGCGCGCTGAAGTTCAACGCGCCCTTCACCATCAGCCCGGAAGCCTTGCTGGACGAGGCCCAGAAGGCGTTCAAGGAACACAAGGTGGACACGCTGAGCGTGAGCGAGAACGGCAAGCAGCTCGGCATGCTGGACATCCAGGACCTGATGAAGGCGATCGCGGGGTAGTTGTCAGTTGATAGTTGTAAGTTGTTAGGACGGATCTTGGGAATTCAGAGGTAAACTGCCAGGCCATTGGAGTGCATCTCGCGACATGTGTCGGCAGCCTGACAACTATCAACCAACAACTTCAATGTACCAACCCCGCACCTTGCAAGACGGTCCGGAGCTCCAGCGCCGTGCAGGGAACATCAAGGCCGTACTCTTCGACTGGGACGGCGTGTTCAACGACGGGTGGAAGGGCCTAGATGGCGGCAGCCCGTTCAGCGAGGTGGGCAGCATGGGAGTGAACATGCTGCGCTTTGCCCTGTGGCTGCGGAACGGCTCGAACCCGCCTGCAGCGGTGCTCACCGGCCAGGTAAATCCGCTTGCGGAAAAATTCGTGCAGCGGGAGCGGTTCAATGCGATCTACATGGGCTACATCAACAAGCCCGACGCGTTCACCGATTTCTTGGGGGCGCATGCATTGAAGCCCGATGAAGTGGCCTTTTTCTTTGATGATGCCATCGACCTGCCCGTGGCGCGCCGATGCGGCTTGCGCGTGCTTATAGGGCGCAGGGGAGGGGAGCGTTTTACGGAACATGTGGTGGCACGTGGCGATGCGGACATCGTGACGGCATGCAGCGGGGGAGAAAACGGCTTGCGCGAGGGCACCGAAGCAGTGATCAGCCTGTTGGGCAATTTCGCCGACGTGTTCGATCAGCGCGCGGCATATAGTGAAACCTACCAGCGTTATTTGCGCGATCGGAATGCCACTGTGCCCGCCGTAGGCAACGGCGCGCGCTGATTGGCAGCTCACCGCACCAGCACGCGTGCGGTGTTCCTTCCGGGAGCAAGTTCCACTGCCGCCAAATGGAAGGGCGGCCCGGTATTGACCGGGGCATCGTTTCCGTAGCCCACCGGCTCTTTGGGCCAACCAAGCCAGCTCCTGTTCAGCTTGCCGTCGGCATTGGTGTCCTGGAACACCTTGATCGCCCAGGTCCCGGTTGACAAGCTGTCCATGTCGCACGTGGCGGTATGGCCCTCCGCCACAACGGTCCGGATGATGCAACCTTCCCCGCTGATGTACGCATCTCGATCGGGGCACAACGCAACATGAAGCGTGCCGCCAAGCCTGGCCTGTTCCAGGATCATCACCACGCGCAAACTGGCCTGCTGGCCGTTGGCGGCCATTGGCAGTGCGCACAACAGGATCATCAAGGCGCGCATGGGATCAGAAGGATACCGGGGCGATCACCGCCACGGCCAACCTGTCCAAGAATTCCCGGCGCGGTATTTCCACCGCCCCCAAGGCGCTGGTGTGCGGGTTGGCGTATTGGGTGTCGAACAGCTGAAAGCCGCGATTCCGGAGGTGGGCTGCCAAATGGTGGAAGGCTGCTTTGCTGGCGTTGGTTTCCAGGCTGAACATGCTTTCCCCGAAGAATGCCGCCCCGATGCCGACCCCGTAGATGCCGCCGACCAAGCTGCCGCCATGCCAAGTTTCCACGCTGTGGGCATGGCCGGAGCGGTGCAACTCCGTGTAGGCGTCCACCATGCCAGGGCTGATCCAGCTTTCGCC
Source organism: Flavobacteriales bacterium (assembly GCA_020852835.1). Classification (GTDB taxonomy): domain Bacteria; phylum Bacteroidota; class Bacteroidia; order Flavobacteriales_F; family PHOS-HE28; genus PHOS-HE28. The sequence goes on along the minus strand of JADZAC010000058.1, from coordinate 6,062 downwards.
ATGCACCGTGGCGCAGTGCTCCATCACGGCCTGGAACGCGGTATCCAAGCGCATGTCGAAGCTGGCGCTGCGCAAGTGGCGCTGCAACCGGTTGTTCGGCCGGATGCTTTCCAACGGAAAAACCGCGCGCGGGTCCGGGTTGTGCCATTCGATCGTACCGTCGTCGGCGGTCATCGGGAAGAACCCTTGGCGGTAGGCGGCCAGCAACAGAGAGGGAGTGAGCAGCGGTGCGGCGTCCTTGCCCAACATGGTTCACTCGGCCTTCACCACGCGGCGGGCGATCCGCGAATCCCCGACCTGGACGGCCAGCAGGTATGCCCCGGCGTTCAGGCGGCCCAACAGGTCGTTCTGGATGCGCACGCGGGCGTAAACATGCGGTTCCAGCGGGGTAGTGGTGGTCCACACCACGCGGCCCAGCATGTCGTGCATGTCCACGGTCATGGTGGAAGCACTGCCGGCGATCAGTTCGATGTCCAGGAAATCAGTGAACGGCACGGGCATCACGCCCAGCGCTTGCGGGGCCATTAGGCCGGTGAGATCGCGGCCGCCCAATAGCAGATGGGCACGCCAGAAGTCCGGGATGCCGTAGCCCAGGTCGCTGTTCGGGTTGCCGTATTGCGAGGCGCTCTGGCGGATGGCGGCCATCACGTCATGCGCGGAGCGGTCCTGGTGTAGTTGCCACAGGCACGCGCTGAGACCCGCCACCAAGGGACCGGAGAAGGAGGTGCCGCTGATCGGGCCCACATTCCAGCCACCTCCGTCCAAGCCTATGGTATGCAAGCCCATGGCGCTGACATCGGGCTTCACGCGGCCGTCCGCGCTGGGCCCGCGCGAGCTGAAGTTGGTCACCTGTCGGGCGGTGTCCACGGCACCCACGGCCAAAATGTCGAAGGCATCGGCCGGTGCGCCGATGTAGTGCCAGGCTTGCGCCCCGCTGTTGCCGGCGCTGTTCACCACGATCATGCCCTTGCGCGAGGCGATGTCCGCTGCGAGGGTCATGCGGGAAGTGAGGCCGTTGAGGTCCGCGTAGGTGTGGTTCTGCGTGCTGTCGTCGAAGGTGGTATAGCCCAAGGAGGTGTTGAGCACATCGCAGCCGATGCTGTCACAGAGCTCGGCGCCGCTCACCCAGTTGTCCTCTTCCACGAGGTATTCGCTGTTTACGTCTTCGGTGCGCACCAGCACATAGTTTGCCAAGGGCGCTGTGCCCTGCAGTTTGCCTTCCACGTGGCCGGCCATCACGCTCAGCACGCTGCGGCCGTGGTAGTGCTCGCCGTACACGTTACCGCCGGGGTTCACCACATCGCGGGTAAGTACGATGCCATCCCGCGCCCTCAAGTCCGCCAGGCCCGGAAGGATGTCGGCTTGCTCAAAGCCGGAGTCCAGCACGCCGATCAGCATGCCTTGCCCTTCGGCACCGCCCACCTGGTGCAGCAGGTGGCCGTTCATCATTTCGATCTGCCGGAACGATCCGCCGTAGAGCTCCCCGTAGGTGGCTTTGGGTTGCGTGAACTTGGATGCATGCAAGGCGGGCCTGGCTTGGCCATCCTTGGTGCGCCGGATCTGGAGCACAAAGGGCAACGATCCCAAACTGTCCAACGCCAGCGTGTCGGTACTGCGGATGGTCACGGCGTTCATCCACTTGCTCACGCTCAATAGCTCAATGTCACCGGCGGCGAGCAATTGGCCGATGTAGGCGGGATCCACGGGCAGGTCCAACGGATCGATGGCGATGCCTTGGCGTGCGCGGCGTTCCAGGGCGCGTGGCGAGAGGTAGGCCTCCGGATGTTCCAAGGTATAGGGTGTGGCATCCTTATCGGTGAACTGCACCCAGTAGGTGGCCGGGGCGGTTTGTGCCCGCAACGGGACCTGTGCACTGAGCACGGTGCAGGCCAGCAACGAAAGGATGGCTGCGGGCTTCATCATTGCCCGTAGCCTGTGATGACCTGTTCATACCACGTGCCCCGCACCTGTTGCACGCCGTTGGGGTATTGGGTGTTGGTGCTGTCCACCTGGCGGTATACCAAGCCCACGTGTTTGGCGTAGCGCTCCCAGTACGTGTTGGACACCACGGCGTTGTTGGGGTAGGTGGTCTTCACCAGGATGGTACTGTCGAAGCTCATGCCGTTGATGCTCCACGGCACATCCACCTCCTCATAGGTGAGTTCATAGGCGCTGCCCGTGTTCAGGGCATTGGTGTTCCAGTACTGTCCCGTGCGCGGGGGGAAGATGAGCTTGATGCGGCGCTGGTTCTCCTCGGCGCGTTCGGCCTGGGTGGTGGTGCGTACCTGCCACCACACGTCTTTGGGCACCCATTCGCCGCTGGCGCTGTCCAGGGTGGACCGCAACAGGCGTTGGGCCGGCCTTCCCTCGGGGTCCAGGAAGGTCTCGGTGATCATTTCGCGCAGGGCGTATTGTGCACTTCCCGTAACTCCGGTCTGGTCGTTGCGCCACGCGGTGTCCACCGTGTAGGTGATCCAGCGCCCGGTGTCCGTGGGGAAGTAGGCATGGCCCAGATCACTGTGGGGCACCGCCTCATCCTTCTTGCAAGCCCCAAGGCCTGCCAGAAGCACCACCAAGCCAAGGAGTGCTTTGTTCATGGATGTTCCTTTTCCCGGTCGATGAACCCGCCGCCGATCACATCGTCGCCATCATAGAACACGGCGCTTTGGCCTGGAGCAATGGCGGACACCTTGGCGTGGAAGTCCACGCGCACACGGCCTTGGTCCATGGTGATGATGGATGGGGTGCCCTTGTCCTTGTAGCGGACCTTGGTGGTAGCCTCCATTTCACCGGTGAGCGCGGGGATCTTCTGGAAGTTGGGTTGACGCACCCAAGCGGTTTGTTTGTCCAGGTCCTCCTTGTGGCCCAGCACCACGGTGTTGGTCTCGGGGATGATCTCGGTGACGTACATGGGCTCGCCCAAGGCAATGCCCAGGCCCTTACGCTGCCCGATGGTGAAGAAGGGGTAACCGTCGTGCTCACCCAAGGCGGCCCCGTCCGTACCCAGGAATTTGCCATGGGCCAACCGCTCGAATGCGGCGGGATCCTTGCGTTTGAGGAAACCCCTGTAGTCGTTGTCCGGAATGAAGCAAATCTCGTAGCTGTCGCTCTTCTTGGCCAGGTTGGGGAAGCCGCTCCTGAGGGCCATTTCCCTGATCTCGCTCTTCTTGAAGCCCCCGATCGGGAAGCGCGTGCGGGCCAGATTTTTTTGTTCCAGCCCCCAGAGCACATAGCTCTGGTCCTTGCTGTGATCGGTACCCTTGCTGATCACATGGCGGCCGCCTTCCTCGCGCACCTTGGCGTAGTGGCCGGTGGCGATCAGCTCGCAGTCCAGCATGTCGGCGCGCTTCAGCAGGGCCTCCCACTTGATGAAGGTGTTGCACAGCACACACGGATTGGGGGTGCGCCCGGCCATGTATTCCCCGGTAAAGTTGCCGATGATGGCCGGGCCGAACTCCTCGCGGATGTCGATGATCATGTGGTGGAAGCCCCGGCTCACCGCCATTTCACGCGCATCGTTGATGCTGTCCAGGTCGCAGCAGCCGGTGATCCGTTTGCCCGTGCCGCCAGCGGCATAGTCCCATGTCTTCATGGTCACGCCGATCACCTCATAGCCTTCGTCGTGCAGCATCAGCGCGGTCACGGAGCTGTCCACCCCGCCGCTCATGGCCACCAGTACCCTGCCGTGCTTGCTCATCGGTCCGTTCCGTCGGTCAGGGGCTCGCCTCCTTGGTACAACACGGTGCTCACCAGCTTGCCCTGTTCGTCATAGCTCTTCAAAGGGCCTTCGAGCGCATCATTCCGGTAGGTGCCTTCGCGTTTTTTGGTCTGGCCCTTCAGCACCCGGTTCACATCCGGCAGTTGCTCGCCGGTGGGCCCCAGTTTGGTGGGTTCCGTGGTCCACGTGCCGTTGGCGTACCATTCGGTGAAAGGCCCTTCGAGCTTGCCGTTCTTGTAGGTCATCTCGCTCTTGGGCTGCTCGTTGTCCCAGTATTCGGTGAACGTGCCGTTCTCGTATTTCTGCTTCACCAGTTTGCCTTGGGCATAGAGGAACTGCATGCGCACGGTGCCGTCCTCGTTGTAGTACATCCAACCGCCATCGCGGAGGCCGTTCACGTAGTTCCCCTGGATCTCCTTGTTCCCGTTGGGGAAGTAGTAGGTCTCCTGGCCATCGGGCTCGCCGTTCACGTAGGTGGCCAGGTAGCGCGGTTTGCCGTTGGGGTGGTACTGTTCGGCCTTTCCGGCGGCCTTGCCGTTATTGAACATGCGGCTCTCGGCCACTTTGCCGTCCGGGTAGTAGGTCACCATCGGGCCGTGCAACTGGCCTGCTTTCCATTGCTCGGTGCTGCGCAACACGCCATCCTTGTCGAAGTAGTTCCAAGTGCTGTCCTTGTCCTGGCCCAGGTAGCGGCCTTCGGCCATCAGCTTGTCGTTCGGGTGGTAGTGCCTACCGTGCGATGCAGCGCTTCCGGGGTAGTGGTCGATGCGGCTTTCCACCTTTCCATCAGTGCTGTAGTACACGAAACTGCCCACCGGCTTGTCGTCCTTGAACTGGCCTTGGTAACGGGGCTGTTGGCTTCCGGCCCAGGTGCGCACCCAGGGGCCCTGTTTGCGGCCTTGGGCGTCGGTATGGTTCAAAGCCGGGTTGGCGGGTTGGGCCCATGCGCCGGTGGCCAGCAGGGCCAGGGGCAGCATGATCAAAGGGCGGAAATTCATGGAGTTGGTCGGCGCCATGGGCGCCGCGCAAAGGTAACAACGGGCCATGGGCCACTATGGTGCCGGGCCATAGCCCGGCTCAGGCCTCCAAGATCCGCCGCAAGTAGTTCACCTGGCCCAGGTGCAGGTTGAAATGACCGTACAGGTGCAGCAGGAAGTGCCCGGTGGAGCTGGCCTCCACCGGCAATGGAACAGGGAAGGAGCTCCCGAGTGCCTCTTCGCCCACCAGGGCCAAACCGCGCTCCACGGAGGCCATGGTGCGGTCGATCTCCTCCAGCAAATGCGCTTTGGGCAGGTCCTTGGCGGAGAATTCCCGGGGCCTGTCGCGCACATAGTCCTCGCCGCCGAGCACGTGGCCAAGGTAGTGGCGCAGGTTGCCGCACAGGTGCAGGCAGAGGTTCCCCGCGCTGTTGGTGATGCCGGGCAGGGTGCGCCAGAGGTCGGCTTCACGGGTGAAGGAGCCGATTTCCTTGCGCAGGATATGCAAGTCGCGTTGGAAGAGGGCAAGCAGATCGGTGCTGGGCATGGTGAGGGTATTGGGGCCATGAAGGTAGCCGCCAAGCAAAAAGCCCCGCGTGGGGCCTCTTGCATATGTAATGGAAGTAAGAAGCTAGTTCAAGCCTTCTTCTACGGGTTCAATGGTGAAAACCAACTGGGGCTGCCCGCCGTTCCTGCCGGCCACGGACCGGATGTTGAAGCTGTGCCGTTGATCCACCAAGGGAAGGATGGCGGCCAATTGTTCCGCTGTGGTCAGTGGGTCCACCGGGAGCAGCTTACCCGGGTTGGCCGGGTCCGGCTTTTCCGGCACGATGGAAAATTCAAGAACGCCCTTGTCGCCTGGTTGGTCGTTGGTGTTGCACACCTTCAGCACCGTGCCTTGGCCCAAGTGGGGGAGCACGGCCAGCAATTGGTTCTCGAAGCGTTGGTCGGTTGCTTCCGCCACGGGTTCCTGTGTCCGTGAGCAGCCCAACAGCAGCAGCGCAATACCGCCGCAAAGGAGGATCGGGGTTCTCATCGCTTGGTTGATTTTGGTTGTACCGAAGGTAGTTCGATTGACAGCTTGATCCTGATCGATCTGCTGTTGGCAACCAGGTGGGAGCAGCTGGGTATAAAGGAAAAAGCCCCTTTGGCAGGGGCTTTTATGCGGACCGGACGGGACTTCCTTCGCTTCGCTCTGGATGAACTTCTCGTCCCGTCGGTCTCAAAGGAAAAAGCCCCTTTGGCAGGGGCTTTTATGCGGACCGGACGGGCCTTCCTTCGCTTCGCTCTGGATGAACTTCTCGTCCCGTCGGTCTCAAAGGAAAAAGCCCCTTTGACAGGGGCTTTTATGCGGACCGGACGGGACT
>JADZAC010000057.1 GCA_020852835.1 Flavobacteriales bacterium | reverse complement strand
GTGGGCATACTACGTGCCGCAGGCAGGCAAGGTGGTGCTGCAAGTGGCCACCCTGGACGGCAAGCCCTTGGGCACGCTACGCGAGGAAATGGCCGAGCCGGGTGCATACCGCTACACGTGGAACACCTCCAAGCTGGCGGCGGGCACCTACCTGTGCACCTACCTGCTGGATGGTGCCGTGGTGGTGCAGCGGGCGGTAAAGGTGGCGCGGTAAACAAGAGAGGCTGTACTTCGCACGGGAAGGCCGCTCCGGAAAGGGCGACCTTCCCGTTTTCGCCTGCCATGCACTTGGCTTGGGTTACAGGTCAAAGATCGGGCATCAATGGAATTCCCATGAAAGCGCGCACGTGGTGCTGCCGCGCTGCAAGGCCAACACCGCCGTGTTGACAATTGCGATACACATGGAACATGCCGGGGCTGGGCACGGGTCTAAGTTTGACCAGGAGGAGCACCATCCTCGGAAGGCCAAGACGAGAAACAAGGGCTTCGCGGATGGTTCATCCTGATAATCGCCTTGGCGAGTCCGAGCGAGGGACCTGCCGGGAGCATAGCACCAACACATGGCAACAACGTTACACGCGCAGGAGTTGACCGATCGAGAAGTTGGCAAAGGCCGGTCCCGTAGCTGGGGCCGCTGGATGAAGCCGGCGGTAATGGCCACGGTCCTCTGCTGCTGGGGGCAACAGGCACGCGCCACCCATGCCATGGGCGGTGAGCTCACCTACCAGTGTTTGGGAAACAACCGATGGGAGGTGACGTTGAACTTTTACCGGGATTGCAACGGCGTGGCGGCTCCCACCAACTGCAACAACGGGCTGCAGTTCTACGTGAAATCCGCCAGTTGCGGCATTGGCTTTTCGGATTGCTTCGGGAACAACCCCACGGTGCAGGTCATCACGCCCATTTGCCCGAGCGAAACGGACCGTTGCGTGAGCGCCGACGGCACTTACGGGGTGGAGAAGTACACGTATAAGAAGATCGTGGACCTGAACGCCTATGCGGGCTGCAATACGGACGATTGGTTCTTCTCCTGGTCGCTCTGCTGCCGCAACAATGCCATTACCTCGCTCAACAACCCCGGCAACCGGGAACTCTACCTCGACGCCCGCCTGAACAAGACGGCAGGCTTGTGCAACAGCTCACCCACCTTCACCAACTCGCCTGCGGCGTTCTACTGCTTGGGCGAACCGATCAGCTACAACCCCGGCGCGGTGGACGCCGACGGTGACTCGCTGGTCTATGCGTTGATCGCGGCGCGCGGCGCCAACGGGGCCAACATCCCGTACAATGCCAACTACTCGGCCACGCAGCCCATCCGCAACAGCGGCGGCGGCAATGCGGTGGTGCTCAACCCGCAGACCGGCACCATGACGGTGACCCCCAGCGTGCTGCAGGTGGCGGTGGTTTCCTACCAGGTGCGCGAATACCGCAATGGCGTACTGGTGGGCACCATCACCCGCGACGTGCAGTTCGTGGTAAGGGCGTGTGCGGGCAATTCGGCGCCCACCGTCAGCGGGATCAATGGAACGGCCAACTACAGCATGCAGGTGTGCGCCGGTACCCCGGTGAATTTCACGGTGAACTCCAACGACCCCAATGCCGGGCAAACCGTGACCATGACCTGGAACAACGGCATTCCGGGCGCCACCTTCACCGCTGCGGGTTCACCTTATCCCACCGGCACCTTCAGCTGGACGCCCACCGTGGCCAACCTGGGCAACAACACCTTCACCGTGCATGTGGAGGACGATGGCTGCCCGTTGAAGAGCGTGAACGACTTCGGGTTTTCGATCCTGGTCACCCCGCCGGCCACCGATGTGGACGCCGGGCCGGACATGGCTGTTTGCGGCACCACGGCCACCATGGATGCCACACAGCCCTACAGCGGAGTTTCGGGCGCCTGGACGGTGATCAGCGGGAGCGGCACCTTCACCAATGCCAACTCCACCAACAGCACCGTATCCGGCCTTTCTCCCGGTGCAAACGTGTTCCAATGGACGGCGGACTACCAGACCTGCGGTACCCGCTCCGACCAGGTAACGGTGACCAGCTACAGCCCGGCACAGGCGGCGGCCAGCGCGGGCGCGGACCAAGCGCTCTGCGGCCCGCCCAACACGGCCACCTTGGCGGGCAATGCAGCCACCGCGCCCGCCGTGGGCACCTGGACCTTCGTCACCGGTTCAGGCACCATCACCAACCCCAACGCGCCCAACAGCACCGTCACCGGCTTGGCCTTGGGGCAGAACCGGCTGCGTTGGTCCATCAACAATGGCGCCTGCGGCACCACGCAGGATGAAGTGGTGATCACGGTGTACAACAGTGCCCAGCCCGCCGCCAACGCCGGCCCGGACATCACCGCCTGCACGCCGGCCACCACCGTAACAATGAACGGCAACACGGCCACGGCCTCGGCGGTGGGCACGTGGACCCTGGTGAGCGGCACGGGCACCATTACCAGCCCGAACCTGCGCAACACCACGATAACCGGATTGACCGTGGGGGTGCATGTCTTCCGTTGGACCATTGCCAATGGCCCTTGTACGCCCGGCTCCACGGCCGATGAGGTCACCGTGACCGTGTATTCCAGCAGCAGCCCGAACGCCAATGCGGGCACTGACCAGCAAGTGTGCACGCCCAATGGCGCCACGCTCACCGGCAGCGTACCCATCTTCCCTGCCACCGGTGCGTGGACCCTGGTCTCCGGCTCGGGCACCATCGCTTCGCCCAACAGCCCCAGCACCATGGTCTCGGGCTTGGGCATCGGCGCCAACGTGTTCCAATGGACCGTTCACAACGGTCCCTGCGGCAACGACCTCACCACCGACCAGGTCACCATCACCGCCTTCGACCAATCGGTGAGCGGCGCCAATGCCGGGCCCGACCAATCCCTGTGCCTGCCCACCACCACCGCCACCATGGCCGCGAGCACCGCGCTTGCACCGGCCCAAGGCACCTGGGTGCTGGTAAGCGGTGCCGGCTCCATCACCAACGTGAACAGCGCCAATACCACCATCACGGGGCTGGCCGTGGGCGAGAACGTGTTCCGCTGGACCATCAGCAACGGGCCGTGCCCGGTGAACCCGCCCAGCGACCTGGTATCCATATTCATCTACGATGCCAATGCACCTGCGGCCAATGCCGGCATCGACCAGCAACTGTGCACGCCCAACACGTCCACGCTGCTCACGGCAAACGCGCCGGTATTCCCGGCCACGGGCCAATGGACGTTGGTTGGCGGCAGCGGCACCTTCGCAAACCCGGCCAACCCCAACACGGCGGTTTCGGGGTTGGGCCTCGGGGTGAACACCTTCCGCTGGACCTTGACCAATGGGCCCTGTGCCAACCCGGTGACCCAGGACGAAGTTTCCGTTACCGTGTACAGCGCGGCAAATGCCGTGGCCAATGCGGGCCCCGATCAGGACCTCTGCACGCCCGTGAGCTCCACCACCCTGGCCGGCAGCGCCATCATTTCCCCTGCCACGGGCACCTGGACGCTGATCAGCGGCTCGGGCACCATCGTATCGCCCAACGATCCCGCCACCCAGATCACCGGCTTGGCCGTTGGCGACAACATCTTCCGCTGGACCGTGCAGAACGGCCCTTGCACCAACCCGGTGACCCAGGATGAAGTGCGGATCCGGGTGTACAACGGCAACAATCCGGTGGCCAACGCCGGCCCTGATCAGGAGCTTTGCTCCAATGCCAATTCAACGGTGCTGGCGGGCAGCAACATCCTCTTGCCGGCCATGGGCACATGGACCTTGGTGAGCGGCGGCGGCACCTTGGTAACTCCCAACAGCCCCACCACGGCGGTCACGGGGCTGCCGGTGGGCGTGAACATCTTCCGTTGGTCGGTGAGCAACGGACCATGTGCCAATGGCAACACCCAGGACGAGGTGACCATTACGGTGTATGACGCCGCCCACCCGGCCGCCACCGTAAGTGCGGACCAAAGCATCTGTGTGCCTACCTCGGCCAACATCGTCACGGTAACAGGCAGCACCCCCGTGGCTCCGGCCACCGGCGGGTGGACCGTGATCAGCGGCAGCGGCACCATCACCTCGCCCAACAGCCCAACCACCACCATCACCGACATGGGCTTCGGGGTGAACGTGTTCCAGTGGACCATCAGCAACGGCCCCTGCAACTTCCCCGGCAACAGCGCCCAAGTTGTCATTTCCGTGTTCAATGCCAGCATGCCCACGGCCGATGCCGGCCCGGACCAGAGCCTTTGCACCCCGATCACCGCCACCACTTTAGCGGGCAGCGCGTTGATCGCGCCCGGTACCGGCCAGTGGACGTTGGTCAGCGGCACGGGCACCTTTGCCGATGCCACCGATCCGGGCACAACGGTGTCCGGCCTGTCCTTGGGGGCCAATGTGTTCCGCTGGTCAGTGAACAACGGCCCATGCGCGGCCATCAGCAGCGATGAGGTCACCATTTCCCTGTTCAACGGCAGTGCCCAGCAAGCGGCGGCCGGCCCCGACCAGGAGTTATGCAGCAATGCCTCCGCCACCGTGATGGCGGCCAATGCTGCTGTGCTGCCCGCCACCGGGTCTTGGAGCGTGCAGCAGGGAACGGCCATTTTCGCTGATGCCACATCGCCCACCACCGCCGTATCGGGGTTGTCCGTGGGGGTGAACATCTTGCTTTGGTCCTTGGACAACGGCGCCTGCGGTACCAGCACGGACCCGGTTTCGATCACGGTGTACAACGAGGCGAACCCCGTGGCCGTTGCCGGTGCGGACCAGCAGCTTTGCACGCCCTCCACTGCCACCACATTGAACGGCAGCAGCCTGATCGCTCCGGCAACGGGTACATGGACCCTGGTAAGCGGCACGGGCAACATTGTAACCCCGGGAAGCCCCAATACGCAAGTGAACGGCCTGGGCATCGGAAACAACGTGTTCCGCTGGACGGTGAGCAACGGGCCTTGCGCGAACGGCACCACCTTCGATGAGGTCACCATCAGCGTATTCAGTGGTGCGGCGCCGGCCGCAAACGCCGGCCCCGATCAGGACCTGTGCACGCCGGCGGGCCCGGTGACCCTGGCAGGCAACCTGCCCGTTGGCCCGGCACAAGGCACGTGGACCGCCGGGCCCGGCATCACCTTCTCGGACATCCACTCCGCGTCGGCCGTGGTAAGCGGCTTGCAGGTAGGGGACAACCTGCTCACATGGACCATCGACAACGGCAGCTGCGGCACCACTACCGACCAGGTGAACATCCGCCTGTTCGATGCCGCCAATGCCGCGGCGGCGGCAGGGCCTGACCAGGAGCTGTGCACCCCCGCGAGCTCGGCCACACTGGCCGGCAGCAGCCTGATCTACCCGGCTACGGGCACCTGGATCCTGGTGAGCGGCACGGGTGTGATCACCGACCCCTCGTCACCGGGCAGCGGCATCACCGGCCTGGCCGTCGGCGCCAATGTGTTCCGCTGGACCGTGGACAACGGTCCGTGCGGAGCGCCCACCTCGGATGAGGTCACCATCACCCTGTTCGACAGCTCGGTGAGCGGGGCGAACGCCGGTCCCGATCAATCGATCTGCACCCCGCAGACCGCGGCCACCATGGCGGCAAGCCCGGCGCCGCAGCCGGCACAAGGCACTTGGGTGCTGGTGAGCGGAGGCGGCACCATTGCCGACAGCCACAGCCCCACCACGGCCATCACCAACATGCCGGTGGGGGAGAACATCTTCCGGTGGACGGTGACCAACGGGGCCTGCCCGGTGAACCCGCCCAGCGACGAGGTGTCCATCTTCGTTTACGATGCGAACAATCCGGTGGCCCATGCCGGCCCCGACCAGGAGCTGTGCACGCCAAACACCGCCACCACCATGGGGGGCAGCGCGGTAACGTTCCCAGCGCAGGGCACCTGGACCTTGGTGAGCGGCAGCGGCGCCATTGCCGACATCCATGCGCCCAACACGGCCATAACGGGCTTGGCCGTGGGTGAGAACATCTTTCAATGGACCGTGTTGAACGGTCCCTGCGCCGATCCGCAAACGGTGGACCAGGTGAGCATCTTCGTGTACGATGCGAACAATGCGGACGCGGCCGCCGGCCCGGACCAAAGCCTCTGCACGCCGGTGCAAAGCACCACGCTAGCGGGCAATGCGCCCATTTTCCCGGCAACCGGCTCGTGGGTGCTGGCCCAAGGCAGCGGCACCATCACCGACCCGGCCAACCCGAACACCACGGTAACGGGCCTGGGTGTGGGCGAAAACATTTTTGTATGGGTGGTTGACAATGGTCCTTGCGCGAACGGCACCACGTGGGATGCCGTACGCATCTACCTCTTCGATTCGAACACGCCCAACGCGGATGCCGGCCCCGACCAAGAGATCTGCCTGCCTGCCACGGCCACGGCCTTGGCAGGAAGCAGCGTGATCTTCCCCGCAGTGGGAACGTGGACCGTGGTAAGCGGCACGGGCGTCTTTGCCGATGTGAACGATCCCCAAACGGCCGTCACCGGCCTTTCGGTGGGCGCGAACACCTTCCGCTGGACGGTAAGCAACGGATTGTGCAGCAGCAGCAGCGCGGAGGTCACCGTATTGGTGTTCGACGATGCCAACTTGAACGCCAATGCCGGTGCCGACCAACAGATCTGCACGCCGGCAGCCACGGTGAACATGGCTGGTAGCGCGGTCATTTTCCCGGCCGTGGGCACCTGGACCCTGGTGAGCGGCACGGGCGTGATCAGCAACCCCAACTCGCCTTCCACCGCGGTCATTGACCTGCAGGTGGGCACCAGTGTATTTGCTTGGACGGTGGACAATGGTCCTTGCGCCAACGGTCTCACCAGCGATACCGTGGTGGTGCAAGTGTTCGACCTGAACAATCCGGTGGCCAACGCCGGCCCCGACCAGGAGCTATGCACCCCGGGTACCAGCGCTGCGCTGGCCGGCAGCAACGTGATCGCACCGGCGATCGGCACTTGGACCGTGGTACAGGGCACGGGGACCTTCGCCGATGCACACGACCCCAACACCACGGTCTCCGGGCTGTCGGTAGGGGAAACCATCTTGCGCTGGACGGTGGACAACGGCTCCTGCGAGACCGGTATCAGCTTCGATGAGGTCACCCTCCTGCTCTTCGACGGGAACAACCCGGCGGCTGCGGCCGGTGCGGACCAAAGCCTGTGCACGCCACAAAGCGCCACCACCATGGCCGCCACCGCGCCCACCTTCCCGGCCACGGGCTACTGGGTGCTGGTAAGCGGCAGCGGCACCATGGCCGATGCCGCCTCGCCCACCACCGCCATTACCGGCTTGGCCATCGGGGAGAACATCTTCGAATGGACCGTGCTGAACGGCCCCTGCGGTGCACCGACCGCTGACCAGGTGAGCATTTTCCTGTACGACGGCAACAACCCTGTGGCCGATGCCGGCGCCGACCAGCAGATCTGCACCCCGGTGACCGAAGCCGTGATGGCGGGCAGCACCTACACCTTCCCGGCCACAGGCATGTGGACCCTGGTGAGCGGACAAGGCACCATCACCGATCCCACGGATCCGGCCACCACGGTAACGGGCCTGGGCGTCGGGGTCAACCTCTTTGAATGGACCGTGGACAACGGGCCGTGCGGTGCGGGCATCACCAGCGATCAGGTAAGTATCACGCTCTTCAACCTCAATGCGCCGCCTGCCGCCGCCGGCCCGGACCAGAGCTACTGCACGCCCACGGACAACGCCGTGATGGCGGCCAACCTGCCCACTCCCCCGGCGGTGGGAAGCTGGTCCGTGAGCCAGGGATCGGGCACGTTCGGCGACGTGAATGACCCGTTCACCACGGTTACCGGCATGGCCGTTGGGGAGAACATCCTGACCTGGTCCTTCAACAACGGCGTGTGCGGCTTCACGGAGGACCCAGTGAGCGTCTTCATTTTTGATGCCGGCAACCCGCCTGCCAGTGCCGGCCCGGACCAAGCCTATTGCACCCCGCAGGACAGTACCTATTTGCAGGGCAACACGCCGATCTTCCCGGCCAGCGGCACCTGGAGCCTGATCAACGGGGCGGGCCTCTTCGAGGATGTGCACGATCCGGGCTCCAAGGTGGTGGGCATGGCCATCGGGGCCAACACCTTCGTATGGACCACCAGCAACGGGCCGTGTCCCAATGCGATAACCTCGGACACCATCACCGTAACCGTATACAGCGACAGTACTGCGGCCGCCTTTGCCGGCGATGACCTCGAGCTGTGCCTGCCGTTCACCTCCATCCAATTGCAGGCGGCCACGCCCCAGCCACCGGCAACGGGCCTGTGGACCATTCTCAGCGGACCGGGCACCATCGTGGACCCCACCGATCCGCACACGGTGGTGAACGACCTTGCCTTGGGGATCACCACGTTCGTCTGGACGTTGGACAACGGCCCTTGCCCCACCAACGGCATCTGGACCGACACGGTGAGCGTTACCGTATATGATCCCTTCGGGCCCGTGGCCAACGCCGGGCCGGACATCAGCCTGTGCACGCCCGCGGACAATGCGGCGATGGCGGCCGTGGAGCCGCTCTTCCCCTCATACGGCACATGGCATTTGGTGAGCGGCGCGGGCATCATTGCCGACAGTACCGATCACGCCACGGCCATCACCTCGCTGGACATTGGCGTGAACATCTTCACTTGGACCGTGTACAACGGGGATTGCGGCTTCGGGCCGCCCACGGTGGACACCGTAGCCATTGTGCTCTACGACCAGTCCGCGCTTGCTGCCGACGCCGGGCCCGACCAAGACCTGTGCGGAACGGACCAAACTGCGAGCATGGCCGGCAATGCGGCCACCTACCCCGGAACGGGCAGTTGGAGCACCACCGGAACCGCGGTCTTTACCGATGCGCTTGATCCGCAGACCAACGTCAACGGGCTGTCCATCGGCGACAACTTCCTGGTGTGGACCATCGACAACGGTGCCTGCGGCACCACCACGGACACCGTGCTGGTCCGGGTCTTCGATCCGGCCTTGGCGCAGCCCGACGCGGGCCAGGACAAGGAATTCTGCAGCCCCGCAACACCGACCACGTTGATCGCCAGCCCGGCCACCTATCCCAGCACCGGGGCATGGAGCGTGGTTGCAGGGAGTGGAACTTTCGCGGATGCAGCCGATCCCGGAACCACGGTCTCCGGGTTCAGCCTTGGGGTGAACACCTATGTGTGGACCATCGACAACGGGCCTTGCGGCACCATGACGGACACCTTGACCATTACGCTGTTCGACGGCACGGTAACCACCGCCCAAGCCGGGCCCGACCAGGACCTGTGCGGGCCGGTGGCCAGCACCAGCCTGGCGGCCACCGGGGCGGTGGCCCCGGCCACCGGTGCATGGAGCGTGCTCTCCGGTGCGGGCACCCCGCTGGATCCCGCCAACCCGCAAACCTTGCTAAGCGGCCTGCAACCGGGGCAAACCGTGCTGGTGTGGACCATCGATAACGGGCCTTGCGGGCAAGGCCTGCTCACGGATACCGTGGTGGTGACCGTGTACGACAACACCATGGCCGCAGCGGATGCCGGCCCGGACCAACAGTTGTGCGAACCGGGCGCGGTGCAAGTGGACATGTTCGGCAATGCACCGGTGTTCCCCGCAACAGGCACCTGGAGCCTCTTGGGCAATGGCACCATCACGGATCCGGCCGATCCCAACACCACGGTATCGGGCATCGGCTTCGGCACCACCACCTTGGTGTGGACCATTGACAATGGCGTCTGCGGCACCAGCAGCGATGAAATGACCATTGCCGTGTTTGATGTGAACGCGGCAGTGGCTGATGCCGGCACCGACCAGCACCTGTGCCATGATACCACTTACACCCAGCTCGCCGCCGTGCCGGTGAACAGCACCGCCAGCGGCCATTGGGAACTGTTGCAGGGGCAGGGAGAGCTGGACCAGCCGGACCAGGCGGATGCAGCGGTCGCGGGCTTGGCGCTTGGTGCCAACGTATTCCAATGGGTGGTGGCCAACGGCGCGTGCGGGAGCACGGCCGACACAGTGGTCATCACCCTGCGCGATTGCAGCATCCTGGTGGTGCCCGATGCCTTCTCGCCCAATGGCGACGGGGTGAACGACACCTACCACATCCGCGGATTGGAATACTATCCGGACAACACCTTCCAAGTGTTCAACCGCTGGGGTTCCAAGGTGTACGAGCGCAAGCCCTACCGCAATACCTGGAACGGCACCAACGAAGGCCGGCCCAACATGGGCGATGACCTGCCCGAAAGCACCTACTACTTCATTCTCGATCCAGGCAAGGACAAAGAGGTCATCACGGGCTACATCTATTTGCGCCGCTGATCATGAAAGCAAACAAGGAAACCACCACGCAGATGGCCCGCAAAACATCCCGTTGGCATCGGGCACTGCCCGCCCTGTTCCTGGCCTTGCCCGCCCTGATGCCCGGCCGGGCGTTGGCGCAGCAAGATCCGCAGTTCACCCAGTACATGTTCAACCTGCTGGCGCTGAACCCGGCTTATGCAGGCAGCGCCGACCGCGTGAGCCTGAAGGCGCTCAGCCGCCACCAATGGGTGGGGTTCGAAGGTGCGCCAACCACCCAAACCCTCACCGTGCACAGCCCCTTGCTGCTGCAAAGCCTCGGGCTCGGCGGCACCATCATGCGCGACCAGCACGGGCCTGTTACCCAGTACGGGCTGATCATGGACGTGGCCTACCGCATGTTCCTGGGAAATGACCAGAAGCTCGCCTTCGGGATCAAGGGAGGGCTGAACCTTTTCCAAGGCGACTTCGCGGCCTTGCACCCCTTGGAGGCCAACGACCCAGTGTTCCAGCAAAGCGTGAGCACCAAGACCGACCCGCAGTTCGGCTTCGGGGTGATGTGGTACAGTGACCGCTTCTACCTCGGGGCCAGTTCGCCCAAAGTGCTTCGCACGGATTTTTTCGACACGGATTCCCTGCGCCTGGTAAGCGAACCGGGCCAGCGGGCCCACTACTTCCTCACCGGGGGGTATGTCTTCCACCTGGGCACCTACACCAAATTCAAGCCCACCTTCATGGTCAAGGCGGTGGAAGGCGCACCGATGAGCTTCGACCTCAGCACCAACTTCCTGCTGTACGAGAAGCTCTGGCTGGGCGCCATGTACCGCCATACCGATGCCGTGGGCGCCTTGGTGCAGTACAACATCACCAACAGCTTTTCCGCCGGTTATGCGTATGACTACCCGCTGTCGCCCTTGCGCAACTACAACGGCGGCTCGCACGAGATCATGATCGGCCTTGACCTCGGTACCACCCCCAAGGGGATCCGTTCACCCCGCTACTTCTGAAACAGATGCACCGCAGCCCAACTCCGTACAAGATGCGCCCGGCATGGATGCTGATCCTGCTGCTGGCATCGGCGCCCGTGCATGCGCAAACTTTCAAGCACCGCATGGCCGACCAGTATGCGGCGGTGTTCGACTATGCCAACATGGCCAAAGTGTACGAGGACATCGTGGCCGGCAAGCAAGCGCAGCCTGCCGACTACCGCAACCTCGCCTTTGCCTACAAGAAGCTGGGCGACCATGCCAAGGCCGCAGCCACCTACAAATCCCTCATCGGCACGGGGGATCCGGCACCGGACGACCTGTTCGGCTATGCCGAACAATTGCGTGCGCAAGGCAAGTACGAGGATGCACTCGCTTGGTACCGCACCTACTCGGAGCACGCGCCTGAGGATGAGTGGGTGAAACCCTACATCAAGCGTGGCGATTTCTTCGAGCAGCTCGGGCGCGACAGCACCAAAAATGCCGTGCGAACCCTGCCCATCAACTCTGCCGAGGCGGACCTGGCCCCGGCTGTTATGCAGGACCTCCTGCTCTTCAGCAGCGCTCGGGGCGAAGGGGCGGGTGGAAGATCAAAGTACAAATGGGACCGGGAACCCTTCCTGAACCTGTATTCCGCCCTGTTGAAGGGAGAGACCGCCACCGATCCCATGGTGATGCGCAGGGACATCAACAGCCGCTTCCACGATGGCACGGCCACCTTCGACTCCGTGCGGCAACGCCTGTATTTCACGCGGGACAACTACCTCTACGGCAAGTTGGTCAAGGCCTCCAACGGCGAGGTGAAGTTGGGCATTTACTACTCGGACATCAGGCCGGGCGAGTTCGGCCAGCCGGAATGGGGCCCGTTGGTGCCTTTCAGCCACAACGATCCCGAACACAACCTGGGCCAGCCCAGCCTCTCACCCGATGGCAAGCGGCTCTTCTTTGTCAGCGACCGGCCCGGGGGCCGTGGCGGTACGGACATTTGGTACAGCGACGATATCAGCGGCGAGTGGGGCGTTCCCGTCAACATGGGCGGCAAGGTGAACACCCCGGGCAGCGAGATGTATCCTTTCCTGTCGGCCGACAGCACGCTCTACTTCAGCAGCACCGGGCATCCTGGCCTAGGGGGGTACGATATCTTTTCCGTGCGCCTCACCGCCAACGGCCCGGGCCGTGTGTTCAACCTGGGCCGCCCGGTGAACACGCCGTACAACGACAATGGCCTGGTGCTGCTCGCCGACGACAGCACCGGCTTTTTCGCCAGCGACCGCCCCGGTGGCGCGGGCAGCATGGACGTGTACGGCTGCACGGTGCACCCTCCGCGCATCCGTATCCAGGGTGTCATCCTGGACAAGCTGGCCCAAACGCCGGTGGAGGGCGCCCTGTTGGACGTTCGCGATGCCCAAGGCCAGTTCATCGAAGGGGCCAAGGTGGAAATGCTTCCCGGCGGGCGGTATACCATCGAACTGCCTTACAGCGACAAGTACATCCTCTCGGCCAACCGCAACGGTTACCGCCAAGGAACCGTATCGGTGAACAGCGAACAGGACGACCTGGACCGCGTGGTGCTCCAACTGGAGAAGTATGACTACGGTGCGGAAGGCATCGTTTACCACGCCGATACCAAACAGCCCATGGATAGCGTCCGGGTGGTGCTCATGGACGCCCAAGGCAACGCGAGGGAAGAAATGTACACCGGCCCGGATGGCCACTACCAGTTTGCCCTGCAGGCGGAAAGCAGTTACCGCATCACGGCCGACCGCGACGGGTTCTTCAAACAAAGCACGCGCATCTCCACCCGTGGCAGGGCCAACACGGTGATCCACACGGACCTGTACATGGTGCCGCTCCAAGTGGACCAGGTAGTGCGCTTGGACAACATCTACTACGACCTGGCCAAGTGGAGCATCCGGGCCGACGCCGCGGCGGAGCTGGACAAACTGGTGCAATCGCTCAACGACAACCCCACGGTGAAGATCGAGCTGAGCTCCCATACGGATTGCCGCGGCAAGGACGCGTACAACCTCTCGCTTTCCGAGAAACGGGCCAAGAGTGCCGTGGAATACCTGATCAAACAAGGTATCGCCCAAGAACGCCTCACTTACAAAGGCTACGGCGAAACCAAGCCGGTGGAATTGTGCGAGTGCACCAAGTGCACTGACGAACAGCACCAAGCCAATCGCCGCACGGAGTTCAAGGTGCTCTCGAAGTAAGGGTAGGGAATGGAGGGACGGGCCCCGGCGCTGCGCCGGGGCCCGTCGATCTTTGATAGTGATCGGGTCCCGGCCGGAGGTGCGACCTGCTGCTGCCGCCCATGCGCGTGCCCGCGATCCGCCTTCTGCCGCGCCGCCATGGCCGCGGCTTTGCCGCGCAACTGACATCCGTCAGCTTGTTCAATGGAACCATGCCGTACCCTTGTTTGGAATTGTTCTAAATAACATCCACATGCAAGAGATCATGGAACCTGAAGTTGTTGAGACCCGGCCAACACCTGCCGGGCACCGCTCAACGGCAAACCAGCATTTGAATGCCGAACAGGGCCATTGGCTGCTGGCCAAGATGGGCAAGAAGGTACTGCGGCCCGGCGGCAAGGAACTCACCTTGGGCCTGCTGGAGAAGCTGCAGGTCTCCACCTCCGATGACGTGGTGGAGTTCGCACCCGGCCTGGGCTTCACGGCGGCGATCACCTTGGGCAAGAACCCCCGGAGCTACACCGGTGTGGAACTCAACGAGGAGGCGGCGGGCATCCTGCGGAAAAAGATCAAGGGGCCGAAGCGCGAGATCGTCATTGGCAATGCATGTTGCAGCCCGCTGTCAAGCGGCAGCGCGGACAAGGTCTACGGCGAGGCCATGCTCACCATGCAGGCGGACCACCGCAAGGCGGAGATCATCCGCGAGGCGCACCGACTGTTGCGCCCCGGAGGGCTCTACGGCATACACGAGATCGCATTGACGCCCGATTCCATGCCTGCGGAAGCCAAAAAGCAGGTGCAGCACGACTTGGCCACCACCATCAAAGTGAACGCACGGCCGCTCACCCGTGCCGAGTGGACGGCCATGTTGGAAGCCGAAGGGTTCGCGGTGGAATGCGTGATGACAAACCCCATGCACCTGCTGGAAACCGCGCGCATCATCGATGATGAAGGCTTCTTGCGCACGTTGTTGATCACATGGAACATCCTTGTCCACGGCAAGGCGCGGCGGCGCATTCTGGAGATGCGCAAGGTGTTCCGCCGTTACGGGCCATCCATGAAGGCCATTGCGATCGTGGCGCGAAAGCGCTGAACAGCGGCACACTGCGCCACTTGGGCAAATGCCTGCCGCAGTGCCCGGCCCCAAGGACAGACCGGCTTGTGAAATGAAGGGAACCCCATCGATGCCGCTCCAGCGCCCGCTCTTGGCGGCCGCCCCTGACCATTCTCATCCTCTCCACCTCCAACTACGGTAACTTTGCACCGCCATGAAGATCACGGAAGAAGCCCTCTACCAAGCGCTCAGCAAGGTCATTGAACCCGATATTAAAAAGGACATCGTGGAGCTGGACCTCGTGCAGGAGGTGGTCATCGATGAAGACGCGATCAGCATCATCGTTGAAGTGAGCAACCCGGCCATGCACAGCCGCAAACGCATGGAGGAGGCCGTGGTCTTTCAGGTGAAGCAAGCCTTGGGCAACGAAGTGAAGGTGCATGTGAGCGTGCGGCCCATCAGCGGCGCGCGCGGCGGCTTGCGCAAGGTGCTGCCCTTCGTGAAGCACATCGTGGCCGTGGCCAGCGGCAAGGGCGGCGTGGGCAAGAGCACCATCACGGCGAACCTGGCGGTGGGCCTGGCCCAGCGCGGCCTCAAGGTGGGCCTGGTGGATGCCGACATTTACGGGCCCAGCATGCCCATGATGTTCGATGTGCAACAGGAGAAACCCCGGGTGAAGCAGGTGGACGGCAAGAACCTGATCGTGCCCGTGGAAAGCCACGGCGTGCAGATGCTCAGCATCGGCTTCTTTGCCGACCCCAGCCAGGCCCTCGCATGGCGCGGGCCCATGGCCAGCAAGGCCTTGGACCAGCTCTTCAAGGATGCCGACTGGGGCCATTTGGACGTGATGCTCGTGGACCTGCCGCCCGGCACCGGCGATATCCACCTTTCCCTGGTGCAAGCCGTGCCGCTGAGCGGTGCCATCGTGGTAAGCACCCCGCAGCCCGTGGCCCTCATAGATGCCCGCAAGGGCGTAGGCCTCTTCCAACTGCCCAGCATCAACGTGCCGGTGCTCGGCATCGTGGAGAACATGTCCTGGTTTACGGCTGCGCAAGGCGCAGAAGGACGTACGCTGCAGGACACCCCTGAGCAGGACCGCCAGTACATTTTCGGGAAGGGCGGAGCGGCCAAACTGGCGGAGGAATTGAAGGTGCCCCTTCTGGCCGAGGTGCCGTTGGTGCAAAGTGTGCGCGAGGCCGCCGATGTGGGGCGCCCGGCCGTCTTGCAAGGGGATACGCCCGCCGCACAGGCGTTCAAGCCGCTGGTGGACGCCATGCAGCAGATCTTGGCCGGGTTGGAAGCAACCCCGGCAGGCAAACTGTCCAATCCCGCTGAGGAACTGGTCGTCAAGTAATGGAAACCTCTTCCCCCACCGGCATACGGACCTTGGCACGGACCAAGGAGCGCATCAACCAGGCCCTTACGGAGATCCGCCCTTTTCTGGAAGCGGATGGTGGCGACATCTCCTTGGAGGAGGTGACCAAAGACGGAGTTGTCCGTGTTAGGCTGCACGGTGCATGCAGCACCTGCTCCATGGTGGCCATGACCATGAAGGCCGGCGTGGAAGAGGCCATTAAGCGTGCTGCACCCGAGGTGGTGAAGGTGGAGGCGGTGGTGTGAATTTCCGCAGCTTGCCGCGCAGGTCAAGGGTGCTTCCTGATCCTCACCTTGTTCTTGTCAAGCACGGTGAATGCCCCTTGCAATTCATTGATGTGATGCCCAAGCACCATCATCACGCGGGCAACCTTGTCCGGTGGAGGGAACCCGTCAAGCCTGATCAACAGCACGCCCGAATGTGGTGAATTGCTGGCGAAGACCAAGTCTCCAAAGTCCTTGTCCTCCGTGATCAGAACCGTGTTGGTTCCATGTGCAATCCCAAGTACACGGACATCCGGGGCACCAAGATCGGTTTCGTGGATGTCCCTTACGTTATGGCCTGCTGAACGCAACGCGTGGATGATATCATCCGCGACGAAGTTCATCAGGCAGCACTATGGGACCGCAGGATAAACGATGTCGTTGTTGACCGCATCAACAGCGAACAACTGGGCAGCTTGAATACTTTGCTCCGTAAGTCCAGGGTAGCCTTTCAAGAGATCTTCATGGCGTTCCCCGAAGGCGATCTTTTG
The DNA here is from genome assembly GCA_020852835.1 of Flavobacteriales bacterium. Lineage (GTDB taxonomy): Bacteria > Bacteroidota > Bacteroidia > Flavobacteriales_F > PHOS-HE28 > PHOS-HE28. The sequence goes on along the minus strand of JADZAC010000057.1, from coordinate 25,359 downwards.
CAAGATCAAGTATACCGGTACACGCGTCCCCCGGAAGCAAGGTTTCCCCAGCATGACCTTCGGGTCTGAAGTGATATGGTCGCGCCAATCCAACATCGTTCTTCAAAGATAAGGTTCAGTTTCAGTGTTCCGACCGAATGCTTCAACCGGTGCGGTAGCTGCTCTCCTCATCCACGCCTTCCACCATGTCCAAGTAGCTGTTGTACCGGCTGGCCGCAATGGTGCCACTTTCCACCGCCTTAAGCACCGCGCAACCCGGTTCGTTCATGTGCTTGCAATTGCCAAAGCGGCACTGGCCTTTCAGGCGGAAGAACTCGGGGAATTGGTCCACGATCACCTCCTGTTCCAGGTCCACTAAGCCGAATCCTTTTACGCCGGGGGTGTCTATGATGAAGGTGGAAGATGAGTTCGTAGGGCGTAGTTCGTGGTTCATAGGGCTCCCCGGATGCCCGCCCTCCGAACTACGCCCTACGAACTCCGAACGATCAACTGACAACTGCACCTCAAACATCTGCGCTGCCGTAGTGGTATGCTGCCCTTTTTCCGTGCTGGCGCTCACCTCCCACGTATGCAGGTCCAGTGCAGCGTCAATGGCATTCACCAGTGTGCTTTTCCCCACGCCACTATGCCCTACCAACAACGAAACCTTGCCTTCAAGGAGTTCCTTCAGTTCTTCCACGCCGGTACCCTTCAAAGCGGAAGTGATCAACGTACGATAGCCCGCGCATTGGTACACGTCTTCGTATTCCGCCAAGAGGCCCAGCTCATCATCGTTCAGGTCGTCCACTTTGTTGAATACCAGCACCGGGGGGATCTCGTAGGCCTCGGCGGTCACCAGCACCCGGTCGATGAAGCCGAACGAGGTGAAGGGCCGCGCCACGGTCACCAGCACCATGCACTGGTCCATGTTGCTTGCGATGACATGCTTGTGGTGCGAGAGGTTCACCGCCTTGCGCACCAAGTAATTGCGCCGCTCGTGCAGCTTGGTAATGGTGCCCACCAGCTCTTTTCCCACCAGTTCCGCGGCGGGTTCAAATTCCACCAGATCGCCCACGGCCAACGGGTTGGTGCTGGTGTAGCCCTTGATGCGCAGCTTGCCCTTGGCGATGCAGTCATGCAGCACGCCATCCTCGCCGCGCACTTGGTAGCGGCTGCCGGTGGAGCGCATGAGGAGGCCGGTGGGCATGGGGCACAAAGATGGACATGCCTCCCGCAGAAAGGCGTGCGCCAGCTACACGATCTTGTCGCGCAGCGCCACCACCACCGCTTCTCGCCCGCAGTTCACGTGCAGCTTCGCATAGATGTTGCGGACGTGCGATCGCACGGTGGCCAAGCTGATGAAGAGTGCCGAGGCGATCATCTTGTAGCTGTACCCCTTCTCCAGGGATTGGAGCAGTTCGGCCTCCGCGCCAGCAAGGCGCTCGCGCTTCCGCCTGTGGGCAGTCGCAGGAAGGAGCGCAGCACCTTCAGGGCCAATGTGCAGATGCGCACCCTATCAACCTCCGATCGCCCGATCTTTGCCCCTCGCCTACGTCAAGCTCCGGCGATCAACGCATGTCCATCTCCGTCCGCCACATCACCCGCAAGTTCGGCGCCCAAAAGGCACTGGACGATGTATCGTTCGAGATCGGCAGCAGCGAGGTGGTGGGCTTCTTGGGCCCCAACGGCGCGGGCAAAAGCACCATGATGAAGATCCTCACCTGCTTCCTGCCGCCCACGGCCGGCGATGCCAGCGTGTGCGGCTTCGACATCCGCGGGGCCAGCATGGACGTGCGCCGCAACGTGGGCTACCTGCCCGAGCACAATCCGCTCTACACGGACCTTTATGTGAAGGAGTACCTTGAATTCACGGCGGGGATGTACAAGCTGAAGGACGTGCGGGCCAAGGTGAAGGAGATGATCGGCCAAGTAGGCTTGGAGCGCGAGCAGCACAAGAAGATCGGCGCGCTCAGCAAAGGCTACCGCCAGCGCGTGGGCCTGGCCCAGGCCATGATCCACGACCCCAAGGTGCTGATCCTGGACGAGCCCACCAGCGGCCTTGACCCCAACCAGCTGGAAGAGATCCGCGCGCTGATCAAACGCATCGGGGAGGAACGCACCGTGATGCTCAGCACCCACATCATGCAGGAAGTGGAAGCGATCTGCGGCCGGGTGATCATCATCAACAAGGGGCGCATCGTGGCCGACGACAAGGCCAAGCATTTGCGCGGCATGGGCGATCGCAGGCAGGCGCTTGCCGTGGAGTTCGACGGCCGGACCACGGCCCAGGAACTCATGGCGCTGCCCGGCGTGCTGGAGGCGGTGCGTGAAGAGGGCAATACCTGGACCCTGACCTTCGATGAACAACACGACATCCGCCCCAGGGTGTTCCAGTTTGCCGTGGACAAGGGGCTGAAGGTGCTTACCCTACAGAAGGCCGAGCGCGACTTGGAGGCCGTGTTCAAGGAATTGACCGCGCCGGAAAGAAACTAGCGCCAAACGGTTGCTGGGCAACTTTGGGAGCGTGGGCGTGGTTCGTGCCTGCCAAACCTGTTTCTTTGCGATCCGCCCCCGGAAGCATCCCGTTGCGGGCAATAGCAAGCACATGCCCTACCTGTTTACCTCCGAAAGCGTCAGCGAAGGCCATCCCGACAAGGTGGCCGACCAGATCAGCGACGCCCTGATCGACCATTTCCTGGCGTTTGACCCCCAGAGCAAAGTGGCCTGCGAAACGCTGGTGACCACCGGGCAGGTGGTGCTGGCCGGCGAGGTGAAGAGCCAAGCCTACCTCGATGTGCAGCAGATCGCCCGCGACGTGATCCGCCGCATCGGCTACACCAAGAGCGAATACATGTTCGAGGCGCACAGCTGCGGGGTATTGAGCGCGATCCATGAGCAAAGCCCCGACATCAACCAAGGCGTGGTGCGCAAAAGGCCGGAAGACCAGGGCGCCGGCGACCAGGGCATGATGTTCGGCTATGCCTGCCGCGATACCGACACCTTCATGCCGCTGGCCTTGGACATCAGCCATCGCCTGCTCCGGGAGCTCGCCGCTATCCGCCGCGAGGCCAATACGCCCATGCCCTATCTGCGGCCTGATGCCAAAAGCCAGGTGACCATTGAATATGGCGATGACCATGCGCCCCTGCGCATCGACGCCATCGTGGTGAGCACCCAGCATGATGATTTCGCGCCGGAAGCGAAGATGTTGGCCCAGATCAAGAAGGATGTGATCGACATCCTGATCCCCCGCGTGAAGAAGCAGCTGCCCAAACGCGTGCAGGCCTTGTTCACCGACAAGATCAAGTACCACATCAACCCCACGGGCAAGTTCGTCATTGGCGGCCCCCACGGCGATACCGGCCTCACCGGCCGCAAGATCATCGTGGACACGTACGGCGGCAAGGGTGCACATGGCGGCGGGGCCTTCAGCGGCAAGGACCCCAGCAAGGTGGACCGCAGCGCGGCCTATGCCGCGCGCCACGTGGCCAAGAACCTGGTGGCCGCAGGGGTATGCGATGAAGTGCTGGTGCAAGTGGCCTACGCCATCGGCGTGGCCAAGCCGGTGGGCTTTTACGTGAACACCTACGGCACGGCCAAGGTGAAGCTGAACGATGGGGCCATTGCCAAGGTGGTGGCCGGCATGAAGGAATTTGACATGCGCCCCTTCTTCATTGAACAACGCTTCAACCTGCGCATGCCCATCTACAGCGAAACTGCCGCCTACGGCCATATGGGCCGTACGCCGCGCACGGTGACCAAGAAGTTCGACAATGCCGGCCGCAAGGCCACCGTGAAGGTGAAGCTCTTTCCGTGGGAGGAGCTGGACGCCGTGCCGGCCGTGAAAGAGGCGTTCGGGCTGAAGTGAGGGTTGTCAGTTGTTCGTTGTCAGTTGTCAGGCATGGCCGGGATGTGCAAGGCACTGGACAAGCAGGGTTGAGTAGTCGGCATTCAGCGCACTGAACCCCCTGACAACCAACAACTGGCATCTAACAACTTTCCTCTTGTTGGCCAGATCATAAAGAACCACTACTTTCGCACCCCATTTTCAAGGTACCATGTACGCCATTGTAGAGATCGCCGGCCAGCAATTCAAGGTGCAGGCCCCGCAAAAACTGAAGGTTCACCGCCTCGAGCTGGAGGAGGGCAAGCATGTGGAGCTTGGCAACGTCCTCCTGGTGAGCGACGGCAGCACCACCAGCGTCGGCACCCCTGTGGTTGACGGCGTGCGCATCGCGGCCAAGGTCTTGGCCCACAGCAAGGGCGGCAAGGTGATGGTGGGCAAGAAGAAGCGCCGCAAAGGCTTCCAGAAGCTCAATGGCCACCGCCAATACCTCACGGAACTGTGGGTGGAGGCCATTCTTGCCAAAGGGGAGAAGTTCGACGCCAGCAAGAGCACGGCTCCTGCGGTAAAGCCCTACACTCCTCCGGTGAAGAAGACCCGCGCCACCGCCGAAGCGGCCCCGGCCAAAGCGGCGCCTGCCAAAAAGGCCGCCGCCCCGAAAAAAGCCGCCGCCAAAAAGGCCCCGGCCAAGAAAGCGGCCACCAAGAAGGCTGCGCCCAAAAAGGACGACAAGTAGTGATCACATCCGGTACGAGTACCGACCCTGATAAGAACCCCGAGAAGCCATGGCACACAAGAAAGGTGAAGGCAGTACCCAGAACGGCCGCGAATCGCACTCGAAGCGCCTGGGCGTGAAGATCTACGGCGGCAGCCAAGCCATCGCCGGCAACATCCTCGTTCGCCAGCGCGGCACCAAGCACCACCCCGGCAAGAACGTGGGCATCGGTGTGGACCATACCCTCTACGCATTGGTGGACGGCACCGTGGAGTTCCGCCGCAAGCGCGACGACAAGAGCTATGTAAGCGTGATCCCCGCTGCCGCCAAAGGCAACTAAGCAGGGTTCCCGCCTCCTTCGGTCATGCAAAGCCCCCGAACCCCGGGGGCTTTGCCGTTTCCGTTGGGGGCGGCACGTCGATGAACATCCGGCCGGAGCGGGTGGCCGTCACCGGGTTTGTTGCAACCGCTCTTGCGCCTGGTGAGCGTAGAAGCCCCCTTCGTGCCCAATACGTTCGAAAAGCGGTTGCGCAGCGGCAAACCCTGTGGTGTGCTCCGTCGTCAGCGCCTGGTACCAAAGGGCCTCCTCCCGGAAGCTGTCCACGGAATTGGCAGCGGCCGCCTTGAAGTGGCCTTGCGCACGGGCATACAGCCCCAGGCGATAGCAGGCGAGGCCCGCATAGAACTGCGCGTTCACGTCGTGAGGCCGCTGGCCCAGCAGCAGGTACAGGTCTTCCAGTGCCGTGCGTTCCCCGCCTTGCGTCAGGGCGTTCAGGGCATGGTCCATCAGGAACAGGTAGGGCCGCTCCGCAACAATTGCCGGAATGCTGTCCTTGCGGGCTGCCTCGGTATTGGCGCTGCGGCCGGGAGAGGGCAGGTCGGAGTTGCCGTGATCGGGTTCAGCGGGGAGCACCACCTTCATGCCGTGCAGGAAGAGCTGCCGGCGTGAACTCCGGCCCGCCTGGTCGTGCAGGGGGGCCGGTGTGGCAGGCTGTCGCTCCATCCGTGGTGTTTGGGGCGGCATGCGCTCCACGCCACCGCGTTCCACAGGGCCGGTATGCGTTTGGTCCAAGCGGAACCGTTCTGCAGTTGGCTCCTTGGTGACCCACTGCTCCAAGGGCAGCGCTTCCAGTTCAGCATCCACCACCGACAAGGTGCTTTCCACGGTGGCCGGAACGGAGCCTGCAAGAGCCGCTTGGGAGACCGGTGCGTGAGACCGTACCGGGGTTTCCCCCATGGGACGGGAGAAGGTCCAGAACAGGAGCGCTCCGAGCCCTGCAACAGCCACCAGCAGCAATGGCCAATTCAGCGGGGAGCGCCCGGTGGAGGGGTTGCGCAAGCTGTGCATTGCGTCCAATGCTCCGGGGCGCGTCAAGCCATCCAGGGCTTCCCGCAGCAGGGGGTCCTGTTCCAGATGGAGTTCCACCTCATGGCGTTCCTGCTGGCTGAGCGCACCTTGGACATAGCGTTCCAGCCGTTCCCGGTCGGGCGCTGCCCCGGGAAGAAAGGGGTTAGTGCGTGTGCCCATGGCGTTTGATCATGATGCGCAGGTTGCGCCTGCCGTTCTGCAAATGGCTGCGCACTTGTTCCACCGGCAGGCCCGTGCGCTCGGCCACTTGCTGGTAGCTGTTCCGTTCCAGGTAAAAGCACCGGATGCATTGGGCCTGGCCCACGGGAAGTTGGGCGATCGCCGTCTCCAGGGCTTGAAGGGAAGCTTCCTTCAGCACGGCTCCATCATCTTCTTCGGCAACCGGGAACGGACCGGGGGATGCATGCGGTTCCGCCTTGCGCAGGCGCATCAGGCACCGATTGCGCACCACCGCATGCACCCAGGGCCGGAAGGCCCGGACCTCGTGTTTGGCGGCCAGTGCAGGCAGGTCCATGAAAACTTCCATCACCAGGTCCTTGGCCGCTTCCGTGTTCTTGAGGTACTTCATCGCCACGCCGAAGAGCAGGTGCGCATAGCGGTCCCACAGCGTGCCCAAGGAAGCCCGGTTGCCGGTGCGGGCCTGGGCCACGAGCTCCTCATCGGGCTGTGTGCTGGTGGATCTTCTCCGGAGGAACATGGTTCAGGGCTGGGGAGCGCTTGTCAGTTGCGGGGCGCCCCGGCTGCTCCATCAAAGCGCCTCAACGCCATGCCGAACATAGTGGCTCCCAAGGTTAGCAAAGCATGAGATGGGTTTTCGCGGCGGTCCATGCTACACCTGACACCTACCAACTACGCACTATCAACTGATCCCTGCCACCTACCGCCCGGCATTCCGCTGCTGGTAAAGATCGAAATAGCTTTTGGTCTCAATGGCCACCACGCCGCCGGTCACATCGCCGTATTTGGCGGGCAGTCCCCCGGTGTACACGCTTACTCGACTGATGGCCTCGGAAGGTACGCCGGGGTTGCTGCCGGTCACCTTCACGCCGTCCACGTAGTAGGCCATGCTGCCCGCGCGCGAGCCGCGGAAGTAGAGTTCGTCGCTGTTCGCCGCCTTGGTCACGCCCGGGGTCATGCTGGCGATCATCCTCACGGGATCTTTGCGGACTGCGTTGGTCTTGATCTGCGTGGAGGTCATCACCATGCGCGAAGGGTCGTCCGGTCGGATCAGCGGTTCCTCCCACCGGTCGCGCACCACGTGCACGGTGCCCAGGGTGGTCGTGAGCTCGATCGCCGGCAGACGGGTGATCAGGCCGGGGTCCACGCGTACGGCCTCCACCACCCGGGTGTTGTAGCCAGGATAAGTGGCGCTCACTTCGTAAGTGCCCACCGGTAAAGGTTTCAGCACGAAGCGCCCGTCCTCATCGGTCTCCACGCCCACGGCATGGCCGCCTTGTTCGGCGCGTACCACGCAATAGGGCAGCGCTTCGCCCACGGCATCCATCACGCGGCCGTGGATCTCGCCATCGCTCTGCGCCACTGCCGGTAGGGCAAGGGCCAGGGCGATCAGGTTCCAGCATGTTCTATTGTGCTTCATGGTTGTCCGGTGTTGTTGTTCATTCCTATGATGCACCCACCGCGCGGAATGCACAAAACAACAGGACCATCCTCGGTACGAGGGCAGTACGGAGCGTGGCTCACACCTCCTCCGCCACCATCTTTACTCCAGGCACCATCTGCCGCATCAGGTTCTCGATCCCGCCCTTCAAGGTGACCATGCTGCTGGGGCAGCCGCTGCAGCGATCGCGGAATGATGAACGACAACCGGAACCGAGGCTCAATTGAAACATTCCGGTGCCGTCCGTCATCGCTTGGCCAATAGTTCAACCATGCGACCCTGTTGTTCCGCCAATTGCTCCAAGGCCTTCGTGTTTGCAGCCAGCGCTGCAAGGAAATGCTTCATGGTCTCTTCGCCAATGCCATGCTGGTGCTGCATGTGGTAGGCGTTGTAGCCCTGTGAAGAATGGTCATGCATGTGCAGGATGGCCTTATCCGCGTGCAGTAGCTCATCAAGGGTGGTCCCATGGTATTCGGCCAGTTTGTCCAGTTCCATGGCAGTGAACGCTGTATGGCCGTTTTCCCGGTCGCAATACGCTGAAGGGCTGATACCCAGGACCGCTGCCACCTCCTTCTGATGCAGGTGGCGGCCTTCCCTGAGCGCCTTGATGCGCATGGCTATCTCCTTCTTGTTCATGGCTCGTGTGTTCAGGGGAAAGGTAGGGGAAAAGGTGAATTCGTTATCAGGATCGCTGAATTACCAACGCTTCCTTATGCCGGGCGGATAGCTTCGGCGGCATAGCCTAATAACCCATCCAATGATCCACCTTGACGCGAAACTCGGAAGAACGATCGGTTTCTCCTGTCTAATCGCTTGGTCGTTGTCGGCATCCGCCCAAATGTATGTGAACCGGGAATGGGTGGAGACCACCGGCGTGCCGGACAATTTGGACTGGACGGCAAGCACCTTCGATGCCAACGGCAACGTGATCGTGGTGGGCAATACGCTGGTGGCCCCGAACAACCCCGATGTACTGATCACCAAGTACGACCCGACCGGGGCCGTGCTTTGGCAGCGCACCTTCGCGGGCGGTGCGGGCGGGCAGGATTACGGCGCAGCCGTCAAGGCGGATGCATCCGGAAATTGTTTCGTGGCGGCCGCCGTTACCGGGGTGGGAACGGACTTCGATATGGCGGTGCTGAAGTACGATGCGAACGGATCCTTGCTTTGGAGCACTGTATGGAACGGGCCGAACAACTTGGCAGATGCGCCAAGCTGTATCTCTTTCGATGCCAACGGCAACATTTTCATCGCTGGCAGCACATTCGCCACGGAGGCGAACCCCAACTACGCCTTGGTGAAGATGAACGCCGGTGGCACGGTGGTGTGGAGTGCCAGCTACGACTATGCCGGCTTTGCTGATGTGGCTACGGGAATTGAATTCGACCTGGCGAACAATCCCGTGATCACCGGGGGGTCCGCTACCTCGATCAACGCCTGGGACTATGCCACGGTGAAGTATAATAACGTGAGCGGCGCTCAAACCGCGGTAAACCGGGTGAGCATCCCCGGCGTGGGACTGGACAATGCCTTAGCCTTCACGCAGGACAATGCCGGGAGCCTTTTCATCACCGGCTACCGGGAAACCGCCGGCAACAGGGACATCCAAACGATCAAGCTAACCAGCACCTTGGGCTTGGCATGGGTGAAGAACTACACCGGGCAGGGCCTGGAGGATGTGGGCACCTCCGTCGGCGGGGACAACAACGGCAATGTCTACATCACTGGTTACACGCGAAAGACCAACGGCGGCAGCGACTTCATCACCATCAAGTACGGGCCCACCGGGGACGTGCTTTGGAAGAAGCGGTACCAAGCCCGCAACGATGCGTGGACCGCCGAGGCTTACAAATTGGTGGTAACCAATGATGGCGGCGTACTCGTGGCCGGGACCGTCTTTGACGGTACCAGCCGTAACTTTATGACGGTGAAGTACAGCGCGGACGGGCAATTGAAATGGGAGAAGGAATTCGACGGCATGAACGGGGACGACAAAGCACTCGACATCGTGGCTGACAATGTGGGCAACGTATACGTGAGCGGGGTGAAGGGCAACGGGCCGACGGCCGAGTATGCAACGGTGAAGTACAGCTACTTGATGAAGGACAATGGAATCGTTCTGGATACGAATGGCAACCCGTTCTGCATGGACAATGAGTTGATCGTGAAGTTCCGGCCAAACGTGGTGAACACGACCGTGGTGGATAACAAGGGCTGGGAGTTCGGCACCTTGCAAAAAGTTGTGGGTAACACGATCGCACAAGCGGTCATGAACAAGCTCGGCATCGATCCCACAGGCAAGCCCTTGTATGCCTTCAAGATCTACAAACGGCTCACCACGGCGGATAGCATCTCGATCTCACGAACAGGCAATGAAGTCCAGGTCCCGAAGTTTTGGAGTTCCTTCTTGATAAAGCTCGATCACGGGCTTGATCTTGCCGCTGCGAAGGATAGTCTAAACCAACTGACGCAGTACATTGACTATGCGGAATTGAACGGCTTGGGCGTGTATGTGAATGCCCCCAATGACCCCTACTTCTCCGTTTTCCAAGGCAGCTTGATCCCCAATACGTCGTATCCGGACGGGAGCATCAATTTGGATGGTGCCTGGGATGTCCAAACCGGCCAACCCTACGTGAAAGTCGGGGTGTATGACGACCCGATCTATTGGAAACATGAAGACTTCGGTGACGGCACCTTTTCCGGTTCCAAGGTGAAGGGCGGTTATGACTACTACAACTCCACGGAGATCCAGAATGTTGATGAACCACCCAACAGCCATGGCACGGCGGTAGCGGGTGTGATCGGTGCTTTACGGAACAATGGAATAGGTGTGGCCGGCATTGCCGGCGGGGATGTGGACGGCACGGGCAATACCGGCGCAGACTTATACTCCATGGCGATCTTCAACAACAACAATTTGGCGCCGTTCAACGTGGTTGCAAACGCTATTGAGGAGGGGGCATCCAGCTTCGGCCTTGGCCTGCACGTGCAGAACCATGGTTGGGTAACCAACATCAACAGCACTGAATTGCGAACGGCCATCATCTACGGCTTTCAGAACGAATGCCTACTGGTTGCTGGAAGAGGCAATGGGGGTGCCGAGAATATTTACTTCCCCGCTTGCAGCAGTTGGGGAGATTGGGTACTAAGCGTTGGAGCTAGTGGGATTACAGGAAAGCGCCATACGGCTACAGCCTCAAACGGCTTTTCTTCCTCTTTTGGATTGTATATGGACCTATTAGCACCGGGTGTAACGGAATTGGTGGGCACCACCCAATTTGATGGCGCACCCTTCAACTGGCCCGTCTGTGGCCTGAACGGGCAGTATACATGCTTCAACGGCACCAGTGCTGCCAGTGCACATGTAAGCGGCGTGGCCGCCTTACTGATGAGCGAGTACAATGTGCTGAACGGGCGGGACCATGATCTGACACCTGACGACGTAACTTACTTAATGGAGCATTACGCGAAAGACCTAACAGAATTTCCATATGCACCAGGATATGATGCCCAAAGTGCCTATGGGTTGATTGACGCCACCAACACGATTGACCATATCCTCTGGCCCCACTACAGCGTGTTCCATTCCGGCAGCCCGAACAGCACCGGCCAGAACTCTTTGGGCACGAGTCCGGTGATTTTGGACTACCCCATCAACGGGTTGAGCCCGGGGAGCTATACGGCTATCAAGGTACAGGTCACCCACACATACACTGCTGCCTTTTCGCCCAGTACGCAGGTACTCGGGCAATGGCCACGGTACAGCGGCACCCTTGGGTTCAATTACAACTCCGCTTATCTTGACGGCAGGCCTTATGCCAACTACACCTTCACTGTAACGGGCAGTTCGGTGCAGGTGACCGCCGTTACTGCCACCTACCAGATCAATGGGCAATGGTACCCGGCCGCACCGGAAGAAGTAAAGACGGCTTTCTCCCTGCATCTCTACGATCCGGATTTCGACGCCATCTCCGAGAATGGATCGCACTGGGCGATGACCGCCTTCCCCAACCCTGCCATGGATGAACTTCATGTGCACCTCGATAACGACCGCATTGCACGGTTCCGTTACGAGGTCTTCGATGTTTCCGGCAGGCTTGTTCGGAAAGTAGACCTTGGCTTGCACACCACACTGCGGGAAACCCTGCCGATCGGGGATTTGGCACACGGCTCCTACACCCTTCGCTTGTGGAAGGATGCGGATTGCCTCAACCATCAATTTGTGAAGTTCTGAATCCATGCGTTGGCCCTACCTCCTTCTGGCACTGGTAGTGCTGACCGCCTGCCGCAAGGACCCCGAAACGGGTCCTGCGGCAGGCGGATCCGCCTCTGCGCCCTGCATTCCCTTGCCTGAGGCACCGCCCCAAGGTTGGAACGAATGGTTTGTGGAACCCTATTTTGGATACCCCCGATGGAACCCGAACAACCCGGATGAGTTCACACTATTGGAGTACCGGTCGCCATTCCTTTCCAAGTTGTGGAAGTACAACTTGAGCACTCAAGAATTGAGCATGTTATATGAGGGAAATATTCTATGTTCTCCTGAATGGGGCAGAACAGGCTGGATTACGCTCAACATAGGCTGGCCGGCGAACATATTCAAGATCAAGGCGAACGGGGACAGCATAACCCAACTGACCTCGGATGGGCAGAATTTCGGAGGGGAATGGAATTACTGGGGGGATACTATCGTGTACTACCATGCGGACAACAGCACGAGAATCATGCTGCCAGATGGTGCGTATCTTCAGGATCTTCCCAACAGCGGCGGGTATGCTGAAAACATGAGCAGTTGGCGTCATCCGCAATACATGGTTATGCCAATGGCCGGGCTATATATTTTTAATCCCTATGAAGGGATACCCATTCCGCTGATAAACGACACATTCAACGGAAGCTATTTTCGTGCTTCCTTCGTGAATGACATGGACCGCATTGCATGGGTCTGGGATTCCGGGCTGCACACCACCCGTATCAGTACGCATGAGACTGTGCGGATAGAGGAAACTTGCTCCTCCAATTGCTACCGGAGCGTGGACTGCCATCCGTTGAACAACAAACTGCTGCTTTCAAGGTCCAAGTTCACGCCGGACTCGCCGGTCGAACATTCGATTAGCGTTGAAACGTCCATCGTCATCATGAATTTGGACGGGACGGATAAACAGACCATCACCATCCCATTCCCGGAATAACGCCCCCCATGAGAGCCTCTATCTTTACCCTCGTGCTTCTTGCCCCGTTCGGTGCATCAGCCCAGCCGTTCCTGGCTCCTTGCCCAGCCCCCGATAGCGTGGTGGTCCTGTACCAGGACGATGCCGACAGGCTGGCTTTGGCGCGTACGCTCCGCAATGGAACCACGTGGGTGGATTCGGTGGCCATCGATCCAGCTTGGGCGCAAACGGCCATGAACGCATTGGTGGCCGTGTATAACTCGGAACTGCCCGCCCGCGATACGGTGGTTGACTTGCTCAATATCCACAATTACCCGACCTCCACCATGAGGCTGTTCCTGGTTTCAGCCGACCCGAACTTGCCATGGATGCAACAGCTGAGCTTGGGGATCACCCCTACGGGAACGCCATCCATTGACACATTGCTGTCAACCTACGGGGCTTCGTTTACAGGCTATCAGACCTGGCCTTGGGGGGCATCCACGGTCACTTTCGAGACGCAACACAACGTGAACATTCCCGCACTCTGCAGCTTGTTCGAGGCACAACCGGGTGTTGGCTACGCGGAACCGAACGGAGGCTGCTGCGATGGCGACCGTATTACGGATTCAGTCTACACGGACCATGTGAACCTGGCATATTCCCATGGTTGGGGCGACTGCCCGGCCGGATGCACGGAACGCCGCTTTTGGACTTTCAACGTGTACCCGGATTGCTCGGTGCAATATCTTGGAAGCTATGGGAGCACCTTGCCCGGCGCCATGCATGTGCCCCGGCTGCAACTGCCTGATGTGGGCATCCATCCCAATCCCGTCGATGACGTGTTGCGCCTTCGGCTGCCGCCGGGCTTTGTTCCGGCAAGTGAGTGGGATGTCCATGACGCGACGGGGCGGGTGGTCAGGTGTGGTCGGCTTGGGAGCAACATATCGGAGTTGTCCGTTGCCGGGATGGATCGGGGTACATACCTGCTTGTATTGCATACTGCGGATGGACCGGTTGCCAGGCGGTTCATCAAGCGATAGAGGGATGATCAGAAGGCCTGCCACCGTTCTTCTACTCGACTTGGATGATGCTCACCCCAAACGAACAAGCTGCTTGCTGCGCGGGGCACCCGGACACCCATGAATGGGCACGACCTGCGGATCGAAACCGAAATCTTGCTGATGAACCCGCACGGCACGGGAATACAAGTGTTGACCTTGCCCTTTCCGGAGTAGATGCGAGGGGAGCGCTGTGGTTTATTGTTGAACCATTTTGGCAAGCTCTTATTCCGCTTGTCAATGGACTGCCTCTGCGGACCATGCGATCCCAGCCCTTCGGAACCTGAAGGACATTGCCAGACCCGGCCTTCGACTAAGCGAGTGGCTACCTCCCTCCTGGCTTCCGACCGTTCAACCAATCCCCCTTGAATCGTATCAAGTAATCCTCCGGAGTGCAAAAGGCCTTGCGCAAGTAAAATCGACGGCTCACAGCTCCTCCGCCACCACCTCCTTCACCCCGGGCACCATCTGGCGCATGAGGTTCTCGATCCCGTCCTTCAGGGTGACCATGCTGCTGGGGCAACCGCTGCAGCTGCCGCGCAGCGAAACGGCCAGTATACCGTCCTTGAACGATTTGAAAGCGATATGCCCGCCATCGGCTGCCACGGCCGGGCTCACATATTCATCCAGTACCGAGATGATCTGTTCCTCCACCTCGGTAGCCGGCTTCGCGTGGGACACGGCCCGCTCGTTGGCGTCGGCGAGGCTTTGCGCATCGGCCCCCTCCAGCACCACGCGCCCATCGTTATTGAGGTGCTCCTGGATGTGTTCACGCAACGCCAGCTGCACCAGGTCCCAATCGATGCTGTCGTTCTTGGTCACCGAGATGAAGTTGCCGCTTATGAACACGCCGGTGACGAACGGCAGGTTGAACACATGGGCCGCCAGGGGAGAGACCGCCTCGGCCTCCTCCACCGTGGAGAATTCCATGATCCGGCCCTCCGGCACCAACGACCTGCTGGCCACGAAGCGCAGGGTGGCCGGGTTGGGTGTATCTTCAACATGGACCGTGACCGGCATGCGTTTTTCGGTGGTTCCCATCGGCACCAAAGGTACGGCCGGCGCATTCCTTCCCCCCGGGCTGGGGCCCCAGGCTGCGAGGGCTTCCCCACGGCCGGGGTGGTGCATTTGGCTTTCCAAGAGGGAATCGCGATCCGACTTGCCCCGGTGCGGACATCGGGTAACTTTGCACATGATGCGCTCGCTGCACCCGTTCCGCACCCATGGCTTGGCCGTAGTGGCCATGCTGTTGCTGCTGCTGGGCACGGCGGCGCCGGCGCTCGCCCGCATGACCTGCGTGATGGGCGGACATACGGAACTGGCGTTCGGCCAACCGGAAGATTGCTGCCCCACCGACCACCGCCACACCACGGACGAATTGAAGGCCACCTGCTGCGAAGTGCTCCACGCCCAACCGCAACACGCGGATTTTGTGGCGGGCGCCCCTGTAGCCGCTCCGGCACCAGTGGCCATACTGATGGTTTGGCCGGTGCAGGTGCCCTTGCCCTTGGTGCTGGGCACAGGGCCCGATGAGCTCGTTGCCGGCGTGCTGCCCACCCCGCTCTTGCGCGCATTGGCGTGCACCGGGGTATTCCGCATATAGGAGTGCTTCTTGGTGAAGGCCGCAGCCACGGCTGCTGGCCGGTTTTTGTGATCCACCTTGAAGATATCCCTTGATGCAATTCCTAAAAACCATACTGTTCATTGCCGCTGCAGGCATAGCAGCAGCCTTGCCTGCACAGGATGCCGTGCACGGCACCGTCAAGGTCCGCGAAGCGGACCAAAGCCTCCATACCCTGCCCGATGCCCGTGTGGGCTGGGCGGGGGGCGCCGCTGTGATGAGCGATTCCAGCGGGCACTTCATGCTGCCGGCCCCGGCGGCGTGGCCGGCGCTGCTGGTCACCTCCTCCTTCGGCACTGCGGCGGACACGCTCCGCCTGCAGGGCCCGCCCAATGGGCGGCTCACCGTGGTGGTGGAAGGTTCCGTGCAGCTGGCCGCCGCAGAGATCAGCGAACGCCAGGCCAGCACCCGCCTCAGCCTGCAAACGTTGCAGGCCATCGAATCCATCGGGGCGCGCGAGCTGAAGCGGGCCGCCTGCTGCGACGTGAGCGAGAGCTTCCAGAGCAATGCCACGGTGGACGTGAGCTACGGCGACGCCGTGAGCGGCACCAAAACCATCCGCATGCTCGGGCTCGATGGCAAATACGCACAGATCAACACCGAGAACATCCCGTTCGTGCGCGGCCTCTCCGCCAACTCCGGCCTTACGCTGCTGCCCGGCCCATGGATCAGCGAGATCAATGTGAGCAAGGGCATCGGCACGGCGGTGAACGGACCCGGTGCCATGACCGGGCAGATCGAGCTCTGCCTGCTGGACCCCGCCACGGCCCCGGCGCTATTCACCAACTTCTACGCCAACAGCCACGGCCGCGGAGAACTGAACGTGAACGCCGCGCAACACCTCGGGAAGGGTGGTGACAACATCCTCATGGTACACGGCAGCATGTTGCAGAACGCGCTGGACGACAATGGCGACGGCTTCCTGGACCAGCCCTTGGGCAAGCGCTTCAACGTCATGGACCGATGGATGCAGCGCTCGGGCAACCGCACCACCCAGCTGATCCTGCGCTACGTCACCGACCAGCGCAGCGGCGGTCAAATGGAAGGAGCCGCCTTCGGGGAATCTTCCGGCAGCAGGCGCTACACCGTGAACATCGGCAACGAAATGGCCGACCTGGTCTTCAAGAACGGATGGATCCTCAAGGACCCCGCCAAGAGCATCGGGTTGCTAACGGGCTTCCGCAGCCACACCATGTCCTCCGTCTTCGGCGACAACAACTACCAGGGCGCGCAGCGCAGCGCCTATGGAAATGTGGTGTACCAGCAGTTGTTCAAGAACAACGACCAGGTCAAGGCGGGCGCCAGCTTCCAGTTTGATGACTATGACGAGATCTTCCGGCCCGTACCGGCTGAGCGGATGGACCTGGGCCGCACTGAGCGCATGCCCGGCGTGTTTGCGGAGTACACGCGCAACCGCAACCGTTTTACCCTGGTGGCCGGCATGCGCGCAGACTTCAACAGTGAATATGGCGAAGCCTACAGCCCGCGCCTGCACCTGAAGTACGACCTCGCGCCGCTTACCACCTTGCGCTTCTCCGCCGGAAGCGGATTCCGCAGCGCCAATCCGGTGGTGGAATTCTCTGCGGCACAAGCCAGCTCACGGCAGGTCATCTTCCAGGGCGACCTCGGCTTCGAACGCTCATGGAACACCGGCCTTTCCCTGCTGCACAAGTTCAAGTGGTTCGGCAAGAAGTGGAGCGTGGCGGTGGACGCCTACCGCACCGACTTCACCGCCCAGGTGGTGGCCGACTTCGACCGCAGCCCGCAACAACTCGTATTCTATATGCTGGACGGCCCCAGCTACGCCAACAGCGCCCTCGCCGACGTGCAGGTACAGCTCAGCAAACAGGTTGAGGTGAAGGTGAGCTACCGCTGGTACCAGGCGGAGACCACCTACGATGGCGTGCTGCGCGAACGCCCCTTGGTGCCCGCGCACCGCGGCCTGTTGGACCTCGGCTACGTGTCCAACAACGAAAAGTGGCGCTTCGATGCTTCCTTGAACGGCTTCGGCACCACGCGCCTGCCTTCCACTGCGGCAAATCCGGAGGCATACCGCATGGCGGACCGCTCTCCCGCCTACGCCACGGTGAATGCGCAGCTCACCCGGGTGCTCGGTGCCTGGGAGCTGTACCTGGGCGGGGAAAACCTCACCGGCACCATGCAAGGCCACCAGATCATTTCGGCGCACGATCCCTTCGGCCCGTATTTTGACGCCTCCTTGATCTGGGGCCCCGTGAACATGCAAATGGCATACTTCGGCCTGCGCTACACCCTGAAGGGCAAGGCCGCCAACAACACGCAACAACCATGAAAACGACCATGAAATCCCTCGTTTTTCTCCTGCTGGCGGCCACGGTCGGCAGCGCATCCGCGCAGGACGACCCCGCCAAGTTCGCCTCCGTGGACATCCACACCAACGCCGTGTGCAACGACTGCAAGCACCGCATCGAGAGCGAAATGCTCTATGTGAAAGGGGTGCAGGCCGTCACCGTGGACCTGGCCAAGGAGAACATCCACGTGGAATACAAAGCCAAAAAAACCGACCCTGCCAAGCTGCGCGAGGCTGTTTCCAAGATCGGTTACCTGGCCGATGATGTGCAACCGGATGCCGCCGCACGCGCCGCACTGCCCGCCTGTTGCCAAATGACCAAGGAGGAACACAATGCCTCGGGGGCGCCGGCGGCTCCTGCCGGGCCGGCATCACCGGCGGAACCGCAGCATTGATCATATCCCTCGGACCGGATGGGCGCGGATGCTTTCCGCGTCCATCCGCGTCCATTTTTGTACTTCCCTGTTCCCAATTCCAAACTGCCAACAAAGCCCATGGCACTGGTTCGCACACTGAACGGCATCACTCCCAGCTATGGCAAAGACCTTTTCCTTGCAGAAACAGCCGTGGTGATCGGCGATGTAGTGATGGGCGACGGCTGCAGCGTGTGGTACAATGCCGTGGTGCGCGGTGATGTGAACAGCATTCGCATCGGCCACCGGGTGAACATCCAGGACAACGCCACGCTGCACTGCACTTACAAGAAGTGCGGCCTCACCATCGGCAACGACGTGAGCATCGGGCACAACGCGGTGGTGCACGGCTGTACCGTGGAAGACAAGGTGCTCATCGGCATGGGCGCCATCGTGATGGACCAGTCCGTGATCGGTTCGGGCAGCGTGATCGCGGCCGGCGCGGTGGTCACCCAAGGCACGGTGGTGGAACCCGGTTCACTCATGGCCGGCGTGCCCGCCAAGCGCATTGGTGCGGTGGGCAAGGAGCTGGCTGAGGGCGAGATCGAGCGGATCGCGAAGAACTACGGGCTGTATGCGAGTTGGTACGGGGAGGGGCATAGTTCGTAGTTCGTTGGGCACAGTTGCCCGTTTTCAGACCAAGTTGACCTTCGCCCTGCGTCCTAAGAACTACACCCTGCGCCCTACGAACGTCACCCCAGTTTCAGCGATCCATCTTCCTGCCACCAGCCTTTTCGCACCGGACCGGCGGCAAGGCCGAGCTGTTCCAGCACCGGCCCAAAGCGTCCGGGTTCACCACTGGTCCAACACGCCAAACCGCCCTGTGCGCCGTGCGGTGCGGCCAGCCCGTGGTGGTGCAGCAACTCGCCCAATCGGCGCGCGATGGCCTTGGAAGGCTCGATCACCCGCACGCCCGGCCCTGCGATCTGCTCGATCAATGGCCGCACCAGCGGATAGTGCGTACACCCGAGCACCAAGGCATCGATGTTGCGTTCCAGCATGGGCTCGATCCAGTTGCGCAGCAGTACTTCCACCTCGGGTTCGTCCAGGTGGCCCGCATCGATGTGTGCGGCCAGTCCGGGGCAGGCTTGGCGGATCACTTCCACGCCGTGCGCAAACCGCTCAACCACATCGGCCATAGCCTTTCCTTCCACCGTGGCCCGTGTGGCCAGCACGCCCACCACGCCGGTGCGGGTTTGCTCGGCGGCGGGTTTTACGGCAGGCTCCATGCCCACGAAAGGCACGTGCGGAAATTTGGCCCGCAGGGGGTTCAGCGCGGCGCTGCTGGCGGTGTTGCAGGCAATGACGATGGAGCGGCAGCCCTTTGCCAGCAAGGCTTTGGTAATGGCCGTGCTGAAGGCGAGGATCTCCTCGGCCGTGCGTTCCCCGTAGGGCACGTGGGCATTGTCGCCGAAATAGAGCAGGCGCTCCGCGGGGAGCGCCTGCCTGATGGCTGCGGCAATGGTGAGGCCGCCGATGCCGGAGTCGAAGATGCCGATGCGCGGGTCGGTGCCCATGCGCCCGGAGCTCAAGGGATCTGAAGCTTGGCCTTCACCAAGGGCAGGATGTCCGTGCCACCGCCGGAGTAAAGCACCATGCCGGTGCTGGTATCGAAGATGTATGCGTAGTTGCCTTCGGCGGCCACCTCGCTGATGGCTTTGTTGGTGCGGTCGATCATGGGCGCCAACAGCTCGCCTTCCTGTTTGGAGAGGTCTTCCTTGGCCTTGTCCTGGGCGTCGCTGATGCGCTGTTCCAGTTCCTGGATCTCGCGCAAGGCCACCTGCTGTTCGGTCTTGGTCATGGTTTCCGCCTTGGCCTGGGCGTCGGTCACTTTGGTCTGGTACTCCATGCCCATGGCTTTCAGCCGGTCATCCAAGGTCTTGGCGAATTCCTGCATTTTGGTTTCGGCTGCCTTGCGTTCGGGCAGCATGAGCATCAGCGCTTGGCGGTCGATGTGGCCGAGCTTGGAGGTGTTCTGCGCCTGCACCGCAGTGGAAGCGGCAAGGAGAACACAGAGTGTCAGGATTGATTTCCTCATGATGGGGTTAAGGTTCACTGCTTGGGTTTGGTAATGGTATTGCCACGGTCTCCGCCGCCTTGGTTGGGGGAAGCGGGGCGGTCCTTGTCCATGTCGGGGGCTTGGCCTCCGTCGTCTTCCGGTTCCTCACCGCGCATGTTGCCGGCATCCTTGCCGTCCTGCCCGGGCCGGATGCCCAGTTTGCGCAGCACGCTGTCGCTCTTGTCGTACTTCTCGCTGGCATAAAGCACGTTGTTGCCCACGCCGCCGATATCGAAAATGGCCACGTAGCTGGTGCCGGCAACCTCCTTCACGGCTTCGTAGATGCGGTCTTGGATGGGTTGGATCAGCTCCTGGCGCTTTTTGAAGAGGTCGCCGCCCACGCCGAAGCGTTTTTGTTGCAGGTCACGCGCTTCCTGCTCCTTTTTGTCGATCTCTTGCTGGCGGCTCTTCTTCATCTCCTCGGTGAGCAGGATGGCCTCGGCGTTGAACGCTTCGCGCAGGCGCTTGATCTGGCTCCAGCGCTCGTCGATCTCGTCCTGCCACTTTTTGCTTTGGCGGTCCAGTTCCTGTTGCGCCGCGGCGTAGTCGGGCATTTGCTCCAGGATGTACTTCGTGTCCACAAAGGCGATGCGCTGGGCATGCGCGGCCGTGGTGCAAAGCAGCAGTGCGAGCAGGGCGGTGCGGAAGATGGGAAGGTTCATGGGATTGCCGTCGAAATTAGGCGTTCCGGATCAGAGCTCGCCAAGATCTATGCCGATCGTGAAATGGAACTGGCTCTTGGCCATGTTGGGTTGGCCGGGCACATCGTCGAAGCGCCAGCCGTAATCCAGCCCCATGGGCCCGAACATGGGCAGGAACAGGCGCAGCCCGATGCCTGCGCTGCGATACACCTTGAAGGGGTCGTAGCGCTCAATGGAGTTCCAGGCATTGGCCGCTTCGGCGAAGCCCAGGGCGAAGATGGTGGCCTGCGGGTTGAGCGACACGGGGAAGCGCAGTTCGGCGGTGTACTTGTTCACGAAGAAGCTGCCGAAGTTGGGCGAGAGGGAGAGGTCGTCGTATCCGCGCAAGGCGATGATCTCGCGGCCATCGAGCTGGAAGCCGGTGAGACCGCTGCCGCCGAGGTAAAAGCGCTCGAAGGGGGAATCACCCTTGCGCGTGTTGTAGCGGCCGATGAAGCCGTAGCCCACGCGGCCCATGAGCACCAGGTCGTGCCGGCTCTTGCTGCGGGTGAGCTTGGTGAACCATTGGCTGGTGAACTTCCATTTGTGGAATTCGGCCAGGGCATAGCGCTCCTGTGCGGGCAGCACGGTGTAGTCGGTTCCCGGCTGGAAAAGGGAGAACGGCGGTGTGGCCTTGACGGAGACGGAGGTTTCCGAGCCCTGGGTGATCCAGAACGGTTCGGCAATGGAGCGGCGCGCAAAGCGCAGTTGTGCGGCATACACGTCGCTGGTGCCATCGGTGAAGGCAAAGAGCGAATTCCAGTTCTGCAGGGTGTAGCGTTGGAAGCTGCCGGTGAGGTTGAGGAAGAAGTAGTCGTCGGGCCAGCGCAGGCGTTTGCCCAGGCCCACGCTGCCGCCCCAGATGCCCAGTTGTTGGAATTGCGGGTCTTCTGCGGTGAGGCCGTTGGTTTGCCGGGTGTAGTAGCCGCCCAGGCTGAGCGAGTTGGGCTTGCGGCCGCCCAGCCAAGGCTCAATGAAGGAGAGGCTGTAGCTCTGGTAGTAGCTGCCGTTGGTCTGTGCGCGCAGGCTCAGCGTTTGCCCGTCGCCGGCGGGCAGCGGGGTCCAGGAGCGCCGGTCGAGCATTTTGCGCACGCTGAAGTTGGTGAAGGACAGGCCCAGGGAGACGAGCACGCGCCCGCCGCCGTAGCCGCCGCTGAGCTCCAGGCGGTCGCTGGGTTTTTCGGCCACGATGTAATTGAGGTCCACCAGGCCGGTGCGCGGATCGGGCTGCGGGGTGACGTTCACGGCGGCCGGGTCGAAGAAGCCCAGGCTGATGAGCTGCTGCTGGGAGCGGATCACCTCGCTGCGATCGAAGAGGTCGCCGGGGCGCGTGCGGATCTCGCGCCGGATCACATGGTCGAAGGTCTTGCTGTTGCCGGTGATGGTGACGTTGCGCACGCGGTACTGCTTGCCTTCGCGGATGCGCACTTCCAGGTCGATGCTGTCGCCTTGCACCCGTTCGATGGGCTCAGGGCTGAAGCTCAGGTAGCCCTGGTCCATGTATAGCGAGCTGATGTCCACCCCGCTGGGGTTCATGTACAGGCGGCTCTCCAGCTTCTTCTTGTTGTACACGTCGCCGCGGCGTATGCCCAGCAGGTCCACCAGGGTGTCGTTGCCGTACTTGGTGTTGCCCGTGAAGCTGATGTTGCGGAAGTAGAACTGGTTGCCCTCGTCCACGGTGATGTCCAAGGCGATCCGCTTGTTCGAGACGAAGTACATGGTGTCTTTCGCAATGCTCGCGTTGCGGTAGCCCTTTTCGTTGTACAGCTCCACCACATTGGCCTTGTCGGTGCGGTACTCGCTGCGGTTGAACTTGCTGCTGCCGAAGAGGTTCCACCAGCGCTTGCGCTTGGTCTTCTTCATGGCGCGGCGCAGGCGGGCATCGGAGAGATTTTCGTTGCCGATGAAGTTGACGTCCTTGATCTTCACGCGGGGGCCTTTGCTGGCCAGCACCTGCAGGCGTACGCTGTTCTCCAGGGTGGTGTCGCGGCTTTCCTCCACGCGGGCGGTGGCCTTCAGGAAGCCCTTGTCCACGAAATACTGGGTGACGGTCCGCACGGCGTTCGCCTTCACGGCCTCGTTCACCTGCTGGCCGCGTTGGAGGCTGATCTGTTCGCGGAGCTTGTCGCCCTCACTGCGGCTCACCGTGCCGGCGAAGCCGTAGCTGGCCAGCTGGGGGTTTTCCTGCACCACGATGTGCAGGAAGATGGTGCTGCCGCGGATCTCAGCTTCCTCGAATCGCACGTCGGTGAAGAGCTGCTGCTCCCAGATGGCATGGATGGCGCGGCCGATGCGCTCACCGGGGATGGTGACCTTGTCGCCCACCTTCAGGCCGCTGAAGAGCTTGACGGCATTGGGGTCGCGCGTGACGCAGCCGCTTACGGTGATGCCGCCGATGGTGAATTCACGCGGGTAGCTGTAGTCCATGGCAGGCACATCCAGCTTTTGGGCCGCAGCGGGCAGGCTCAGCATCAGGGCGCCCAGCAGGAAGGTGGCATGGATCGGCAGGCGGCGGCGCATCAGGAAGCGGGCAGTTGGTCGCGGGTAAGTCCGAAGCGGCGTTCGCGCTGCTGGTAGTCCACGATGGCTTGGAAGAGGTGTTGCTTGCGGAAATCGGGCCAGAGCACCGGGGTGAACCACAGTTCGGCGTAGGCGATCTCCCACAGCAGGAAGTTGCTGATGCGGTGCTCACCGCTGGTGCGGATCAGCAGGTCCGGATCGGGGAGACCCCGCGTGCTCAGCCGCTCGGCGATCAGCGCTTCATTCACCGCATGGGTGTCCAGCCGGCCGTCGCGGATGTCGGTGGCGATGCTGCGCACCATGCGCAGGATGTCCCAGCGGGCGCTGTAGCTCAATGCCAAGGTGAGGGTGATGCGGTCGTTGGCCTTGGTGCGGTCCATGGCCTTCTTCAGTTCGGTGCGGCAGCCGGTGGGCAGGCTATCGGTATCGCCGATGGTGTGCAGGCGCACCCCGTTGCGGTCCAGTTCGTCCACCTCGCTGGCCAGGGTCTTTACCAATAGCTCCATCAGGGCGTCCACTTCGGCTTTGGGCCGGTTCCAATTCTCGGTGCTGAACGCGTACAGGGTGAGGAACTTCACGCCCGCCTCGGTGGCGGCAGTGAGCACCTCCCGGATGGGCTGCACACCGTTGAGATGGCCCGCGATGCGGGTTTCCCCGTGTTGCTCGGCCCAGCGGCCGTTGCCGTCCATGGTCACGGCAATGTGCACGGGCACGCGCGCGGGGTCGATCTGCGCCCGCAGTTCCTGCTCGATGGATGGGTTGGGTTTGTTCACGGGGGTGCGAAGGTCGCAATTTGCGGGGTTCCTTGGGCCAGCCGGCTAAACCAACCCTTGTTAACGGCCGGATGGGGGGCGGCAAGGTTGGCTCAGGTGGCTCTTGCCTGCTTCAACGGCGTTTTTTGTTCAACAAGGCATCGCACTCGGTGAAGCGCGTGAGCAGCAGGGATACGGTGAGCCCGGAGTACTGGTACCAATCATGCGTTTGGCTGTCGCCGCGGGCGTGGTTGGTGTTCTGGCCGGTGGTGCGCAGCACGCTGGGGTCCGCCAGCAGGGCGGTGAGCGGCCCGGCCTGCTCCTGCAGCAGGGTATTGTCGGCGTAGCGGCCGCCCACATCGTCGATGTAGTCCGTGTAGGTGTGCCGCAAGCCCCATTCGAGCTGCACGTCCACCCGTTTGGTCACCGCGAATTTCAGGCCGGCACCGAAGGGGATGCCCACCTGGTTGAGCCCGTAGCTTTCCCCGCCTCCGATGGTCTGCCCTTCGGTGCCCAAGGGCTGCAGGTCGTACCAGGTGTCGTTCAGCAGGTTTTGGGGGTTGGTGCGGAAGTAGGCCAGGCCCACGAATACGAAGGGGGTCCAGGTACGGCTGTCCTTGGCCAAGCCGCGGTATTTGAAGAAGTTGACCTCCACTACGGCCGAAGCCTCGAACAGCGTGGAACGGAAGCCCAGGTTGCGCGCCTGTTGCACGGGGTCGTCCGAATCGCGGTCCCAAGCCTCCAACTTGCCGTAGAGCCCTTGCAATCGGAAAGCATAACGCTCATTGAAGTTGTAGCGGTACATCAGGCCGCCTCCCAGGTGTGTGTTGGCCGGGTAGTACTGCTTGGGATTGATATCGCCGATGTAGAACGTGGTTCCTCCGGTGATGCCCAGCTCGCTCACCTGTGCACATACCGGCACGGCCAGCAGCAACAACAGGGGGAGCAGAGGGCGTAGGGGGTTCATCGGGTGGAAGAACGGCGCGAGGGGGCGATCCGTGCGGACGGCCGCGAAATTAGGGCTTGGTGCGGGTGCGGCGGATTGCCCGGCCAGGGCGAGCGGACCAGCACCTGTTGGCCCGCGTTGCAACCGGGTGTCAGCGCGTTGAGCGTATAATACATGCATGGCCATACATGGTTTCAACAGGATATTATTCAACTGATCATCAGATGCAACGGGTTCCATTGATGTTGATCCGAGCATTGCTCTCCACCAAGAAACATATGCATGGCCATGCATATGTCG
>JADZAC010000056.1 GCA_020852835.1 Flavobacteriales bacterium | reverse complement strand
TGCCGATCGACAGCGCCTTGAAGATCGCTGCGCACTTCTTCTACCTGCACAGCGACAAAGGGAAGCCGGTGGTACACATCTGCGTGGGGATCAACAAGGTGAAGATGCTTTCGTCCGAAGCAGCGCACCCGTACCACGCGGCTTTCTGTTACCAGACCATCTGGGGCCTGGAGGACCACTTCAAACTCTTGGACAAGGTGAAGGCCCCGTACTCCAAGGAGTTCAAGAAAAAGCCGCCCACCGAGGCACGGATCCTTGAAGTGGAACAACGGATTTACAATGGCATGGCCCAACTACCCGAGCTCCGGCAGGCCTTGATCGAGACCTACGAGCGGAACAAGGCGTTCCTGAACTTCCGGTTGGTGTACTGATCGCTACTCCACCACCACCCTCACCGTCCGGCCATCCGCCGTGCGCAAGAGGTACAGGCCCGGTTCCACACCACTCAAACCGACCGCGTTCGTTCCGGGGTTCAGCTTCAAGGTCCTTACGCATTGCCCGCTGCTGTTGATCAGTGCTGCTTGTACCGGCGAGGCTCCCCTGATGCCCCGCACCGGTGGCACTCAACTGCTCGCAAGGCCGTGGTGTACCCATGTCACCCAAACCTTCAGGGCAGTTACCAAGGGACATCACCGGCTTACCAGCTTCAGCCCTGCGATGCTCGCGATCAAGGTGAACAGGAAAAACACGCGCCAGAAGTCGGCTGGCTCCTTGAAGAGCAAGATGCCCACCATGGCGGTACCGATGGCCCCGATGCCGGTCCATACCGCATAGGCCGTGCCGATGGGCAGGGATAAACTGGCGCGGTACAGCAAGTACATGCTCAGGAATAGACAAACCGCGAAGCCGCCCCACCAGAGCATGGCCGTATTGCCGGCGCTTGCCTTCGCTTTGCCCAAGCAGGTGGTGAAGCCCACTTCAAAGAGGCCACCGATGATCAGCAGGACCCAATTCATGCTGCAAAGGAAGGATGCCGAGCTTTGTATGCCCCATGGCCATGCGCAGTTACCTCCGCGACGGGCGTGCACCATTGCCCGTGGACGCCCGCGTCAGCGAGCAGATGAGCCGCATCCGGGCCAAGCACACCGGTCCGGAGCGCATGTTGCGCACTGCTTTGTCCGGTGCTGGCCTCCGGGGCTATCGGCTCCACTACGCCAAGGTGCCGGGCACGCCCGATGTGGCCTTCGTGGGCCTGCGGGTGGCCGTATTCATCCACGGCTGTTTCTGGCACTGTTGCCCACACTGCCAACCGCCGCGGCCAAAGACGCACAAAGACTTCTGGGAGAAGAAGCTGGATCGCAACGTTGTGCGCGACAAACGCAACGCACGTGCGTTGCGCAAGGCTGGTTGGCGGGTGGTCACCATTTGGGAATGCTGCATGCGCAAACATCCGCTAAGCATGGTGCGCCGCGTGATGCGTGCCCTGGAGCGCGGCAGCAGTACCTGATCCGGTGCCTGCACGCTACCGGTGAGACCCGGGGAGGGCATGGTCTTGCCAGCCGGGGAGCCCCTGCCGCCTGGCCCGGGAGCGTACCGGTTACTTGCGCTTTCCGATGATCCGCCCGAGGAAGCGCTTCTCAAAATCCCAAAAGAACCGGAACTGCCCCAGCAAGGTGCCGTACACCAGCAGGATCACGTTGTACACCGGCAGGATCAGGATGTAGTACAGTACCGAAAACAAGAGGGGCTGCTCGCCGTTTTCGGTGAACAGCGCCACCACCGGGCGCTTCAGGAACATTACGGTGAAGCCGGTGCAGGTGAATACCACCAGGATCAGGATGACACGCATGGGCCCTACGCCCCAGCGCTTGCCCAAGCGCTCCATCCATCCGGGCCGGGGTGTTGATGGTGTTTCGTTCATGGAAGCGGCGAAGTTCGTGCATGGGCCTGAATGACGGACATTGGGCCCAAGGGCAAACGCATCCAAGTCACTGTATTTATCTGAAGTTTGTAGAAGGAATTGCTCATGGGATCTTGTTGAATGGGGCTTCGGCCCTGCTCAGCCCAGTGTGCACTTTAACGGCAATTGAAATGAGAAACTGGGCTGAGCATAAGCGTAGCGGCACTCCCGCTTCGGCTCCGCTCAGCAGGATGCACCGCATCCGAGGAGCCGAAGCCCCAACGATGATCACTCACAAGCCGCTTGCAGCAATAGTTGCCTACGGCACGGGTGGCCTACAATTTTGATGCGTTTGCCCTGCATTGGGCCCCCGGGGCCGGATAGCAGGAAGGGCGAAAGTTTCCCTTCGCCCTTCCTGCAAAACCGATGGTCACGTGGCGGTTATTCCTTCCACTTGGCGATGAACAGGTTGGTCTCGCGGCCCGTGCTGCCGCGGTTGCTGCTGAACACAAGGTACTTGCCATCCTTGCTGAACACGGGGAAGGCATCGAACATGTCGGAGTTCGTCAGGCGCTCCAGGTTCTGCCCGGCGGTATCCACCATGAACAGGTTGAAGGGGAAGCCGCGCTCGCTCTTGTGGTTGCTGGCGAAGATGATGTGCTTGCCGTCCGGGTGCCAGTAGGGCGCCCAGTTGGCCTGGCCCAATGAAGTGATCTGCTTGGCGTTGCTGCCGTCGGCATTGGCGATGAAGACCTCCATTTGCGTGGGCTGCACCTGGCCGATCTTCAGCAGGTCCTTGTATTCCTTCACCTCGGCCGGGGTTTTAGGACGGGAGGCACGCCACACCAGTTTAGTGCCGTCGGGGCTGAAGAAGGCGCCGCCGTCGTAGCCCAGTTCGGTGGTCACCTGCTTCACGTCGCTGCCGTCGATGTTCATGGTGTACATGTCCATGTCGCCGTTGCGCATGCTGGTGAACACGATGCGGTCGCCCTTGGGCGAAACGGTGGCCTCGGCGTCATAGCCAGGGGTGTTGGTGAGCTGCTTGCGGATGTTTCCCTTCATGTCGCTCACGAAGATGTCGAAGCTCGGGTAGATGGGCCAGATGTACTTGCCGCCGGGAACATGGGGAGGCACAGGAGGACAGGCGGTATCGCCCAAGTGGGTGCTGGCGAAGAGCACCAGGCTGTCGCCGGGCAGGTAGTAGCTGCAGGTGGTGCGCCCGCCGTTGAGGCTCAATTGCACGGGCTTGTTGGCCTTCAAATCGTCGGTGAACGGGTTGAAGGTGTAGATCTGGTCGCAGGATTCTCCCCATGCGGGCACGTTGGCCTGAAAGACCAGCTTCTGCCCGTCGAAGCTCCAGTAGGCCTCGGCATTGTCTCCACCGAAGCTGATCTGGCGCAAGTGCTCGAAGTGTTTGCGCTCGGCACTGTCGATCAGTGCATCAGCATTCCAGAAGGCACTGTCGGGGCCGGTGGCCACCGTGGTATCCACAGGTGCAGGTGACGTGGTTTCAGGGGTTGGCGTGGTGCCGCAGCCGAAGAGCGCGAGCAAGGGGAGAAGGGCGATGGCTTTGTTCATGGTCTGAATTGGGGCGCGAAATTACCCACCATGGGCGCTCATTTGTCAGGGTTGGGCAAGTCCACGCGGGAATGCAGCAACAACTCGGCCCTGTGGCAGGGCCAGCTATTCCCATGGTCGGCGGATTCCGGGCAAGCTGCGATGGGATAGTTGCCGACAAAAGGTGGAAAGACGGTAAGGGCGGTTTAAGTAAAAGTTGACGAATTGCCGACGAATGTCCAATTTCGTGGGGCGAATTGGTGGTTTGGCCCGATAAACGATATCCGATGCCGCAAGTGCCATTATGCTTACGGATGTGTGTGTCAGGGGTGGCGATCATGCTTGCAGCAGGTTATGCCATTGCACAATCCGTACCTCCTGAGTTCAACGATGCCGTGGTGGTGAGCGGGTTCAGTGAACCGGTGGGGTTCACTTTCGATGCCAATGGGCGGGCTTATGTGTGGGAAAAGGCGGGCAAGGTGTGGATCGTGGAGAACGGGGTGAAACTGCCTGCTCCCTTGATCGACATCAGCGAAGAGGTGGGCAATTGGCGCGACCACGGCTGCTTGGGATTTGCCTTGGACCCCAACTTCCTGACGAACGGGTATATCTACCTCTTCTACACGGTGGACCGCCACTACCTGATGAACTACGGCACGGGCTCCTACAATGCGGCGACCAATGAGTACTACAACGCCACCATCATGCGCCTGGCACGCTACACGGCCATCGGGCCCGCCTTCAACAGTGTGTCGCCGGCAAGCCGTTTGGTGCTGATCGGCGAAACCCGGCAAACGGGCATTCCGCTGCTGCATGAGTCGCACAGCACGGGCATGCTCGCCTTCGGGAGCGACGGCACCTTGTTGCTTACCGTGGGCGATGGGGCGAGCTACAATGCGGTGGATGTGGGCAGCGATCCACAGACCTACTATGCACAGGCGCTGACGGACAGCATCATGCGGCCGGAGGAGAACGTGGGCGCCATGCGTTCCCAATTGCTCGGCAGCATGAACGGCAAGATCCTGCGCGTGGACCCCGCCACAGGCAATGGCGTGCCCAGCAACCCGTTCTACAACGCCTCCGCGCCCCGCTCCCCGCAAAGCCGGGTGTGGGCTTTGGGCCTGCGCAATCCGTTCCGCTTCACCCGCAGGCCCGGCACCGGCAGCACCGATCCCGCGGCGGCCGATCCCGGCGTGTTCTACATCGGCGATGTAGGTTGGAGCACCTATGAGGAGATGAACGTGTGCTACACCGGCCGGCAGAATTTCGGGTGGCCCCTTTTTGAAGGCATGGATGCACAGGCCGGCTATGTCGCGGCCCTCACACAGAACCAGGATGCCCCCAATCCGCTTTACGGGCAGGGTGGGTGCTCCAAGGCCTACTTTGATTTCCAGGACCTGATCGTGCAGGAAACGCCCACGCACCCGGCGGGCCTGCCCAATCCCTGCGACCCCGACCAGCTCATACCGCCGAACATTGCCGTCTTCATGCACAGCCGCCCAGTGCTCGACTGGGCCCATGGCTTCCAGTCGCGCTGCAGTGCATTCAACGGCGGCTCGGCTGTGGCATACGACCTGGACGATATTGCCTCACCGGTACCGGGCCCGCGTTTCGGTGGCAATGCCTCCGTGGGAGGCACCTTCATCCAAGGCAACGGCTGGCCGGTGGGCTATCAGAACAGCTATTTCATGGCCGATTACGGCGGTGCCTGGTTGCGCAGGGTTACCATGTCCGCCGGGGATCAAGCGCAGCAGGTCTTCGATTTCGGCACCAACATGGGTGCCCTGGTCTTTGCCCGCGAAGGCCCTGATGGCGCCTTGTGGTATGTGCGCTACGAAACCGGGCAGGTGAGAAAAGTATCCCCCTTGGGCTACACCAACCTGCCGCCCGTTGCCGTGGCCGGCCAAGACCTGCAATTCGGGCCCGGGCCGCTCAACGTGCAGTTCACGGGCACCAACAGCACCGACCCGGAGAACGGGCCGCTTACCTATTACTGGGATTTCGGCGATGGCGGCAACAGCACCAGTGCCAACCCTTTGCACCAATTCACCGCCCCGCCTGGGGTGCCAACCACCTACTCCGTTTCCCTTACCGTGCGCGATGACCAGAACCAGCCCAATACCGCCTCCCTCCTCGTCAGCGTGAACAATACACCGCCCACGGTGGCCATCACCAGCTTCCCCGATGGCCAGTACTATCCGGTCGGCGTCGATTCCACATTTGCCCTGGTGGCCAGCGTGAGCGATGCGCAGAGCAGCAACGGGCAGTTGGCCTATGGCTGGCAAACCGTGCTGCACCACAACAACCACGCCCATCCCGAACCGGTGGATACGGCGGCGAGCAGCAGCACGGTGATCTCCGGCGTTGGCTGCTATGGGGAGGATTACCACTATGAAGTGATCCTTACTGTAACGGATCCCGGCGGCCTGAGCACCACCGTGGTGCATCAGTTGTTGCCGCACTGCACCGCCATTAGGCCCACGGCAGTGGTCATCGCCTCCGTTCAACAAGGCCTGGTGCCCTTCAGCAGCAGCTTGGACGGCACCCAAAGCATGGACAACGGCACCGTGGTGAGCTACCAGTGGGACTTCGGCGACGGCACCACGGCAACCGGTGCGGTGGTGAACAAAACCTTCACCGAGACCGGAGAATATCAGGTAAAGCTCACCGTGACCGACAACGACGGACTATCGGCTTCCACAGTGGCGGTCATCCGGGGCTACAACATGGATCCGCCGCAGTGCGTGGGAGCCTCGGGGAGCGTGTTGAGGGAGTATTGGAACAACATTTCGGGCACAGCCATCAGCAACCTGCTCAGTGCGCCGGAATATCCGGACGATCCTTCGGGGACCACTTATCCCACCAGCATCCGCGGGCCGGTGAACAATGGCAACAATTTTGGTACGCGCATCCGGGGCTATATCATCCCCTCTGTTTCCGGCGATCACACCTTCAACCTCACTTCCGATGATGCCGGCCTGTTCTACCTCAGCCCCAACGCGGAGCCCATGCTCAAGCAGCTCACCTGCGAGGTGCCCGGCTATACCGGCGATACCGAGTATGGCAAGTATCCCTCGCAGCAAAGCGGCAACATCACCCTGGTTGCCGGGAAGTACTACTATTTCGAGGTGCTGCAGAAGGAGGGGAGCGGCGGCGATCATGTTACCGTGCGGTGGACGCAGCCGGGCAACCCCGCCCTTTCGGTGGTCGGTGGCAGCAATGTGGCCCGCTGGGCCGATTGCAAGGCCAACCTGAGCCTGCGTGTGGTATTGGACGGAGCGGACGACCCGGCCACGGGCTTGATGCGCGATGACCTGCGGGCACAAGGGCTGATTCCCCTGCTGGAACCCTATACCGCCCTGGGCTACGCTCAAGCCGGTGATGGCGGAGGGGAAACTGTTGCACCAAGCCGGCTCAGCCAATCAGGCAAGAATGCACCGGTGGATTGGGTGCTGGTGGAATTGCGCGACATTGAAGACCCCGCCGAGCTGGAAGCCACCATGTGCGCCTTGGTGCAGCGAGATGGGGATGTGGTGGACACCGGTGGATATGGCAAGCTGGTCCTGAACGTATCCGCAGGCGACTACTATGTTGCGGTGCGGCACCGGAACCACTTGGGCGCCATGGCCAGCGCCTTGGTGCGCGTGGACAAGTATGGAACCATGGTGGATTTCACCAAGCCGGAGCTGGCCACCTATGGTTCAGGGGCCCGCAGAACGGCGGCGCCAGGCCGGATGACCTTATGGTCGGGAAACGGGGTGGCCGATGCTGAGCTGAAGTACACCGGCCCCGGCAATGATCGCGACCAAGTGTTGCTGCAGATCGGCACCGGCGTGCCCACCGACCAGGCTGCAGGGTATTTCCTGGCCGACCATAACATGGACGGATTTGTGCGCTACACCGGGCTGTGGAACGATCGCGACTTGATCCTGTTGAACATCGGAGGCAGCAACCCGCTCACGGTGCGCACGCAGCAGTTGCCGTGATCGGGGGGCCGTGATCAACAATGGAAAAGCCGCCTGATCAGGCGGCTTTTCCCTGTTGTGGCGATGGCGGTCAGTACACCACGCGGTCGTAGCTGGCCACCACGGAGGCAATGCGGATCGCGTCCCAGACCTGCTCCTCGGTTGCGCCGAGGCCGATCAGGGAGGCCTCATGGCTCTTCACGCATTGTTCGCAGCCGTTCACCGCGCTCACGGCCAGGCTCATCAGCTCAAACAGGTGCTTTCCCGTCGCCGGGTTCATCATGATGTTCATGCGCAGCCCGGGGCGCAGCTCTTGGTACTTGTCCTTTGCCGCGAAGTGGCGGAACCGGTACAGCACGTTGTTGGCGGCCAAAAGACTGGCACAGGCTGTGGCTTCGGCGGTTTCCTCCGCAGTGGCACCGGCCTGTTCAGCCTGGGTGCGAAAGTGGCCCGTGAGCAGGCCGTTCTTCTGGTTGGCGGCAATGCTCAGAGCCAAAAGGGCGGTTTCCTTTTCACTGAGGTGCGCGCTCTTCAACACGGCCTTCAGGTTCAGCCTCAGGTCGCGGGCATAGCGGGATGCCGTGCCGCCCAGCAACAGCAGGGCGGCGTTGGCATGTTCCGCAGGGGCTCCCACCTCTTCCAACAAGGCGGCGGTGCCTTCCTCATAAGCAGCCATGGTCTGTTCCATGGTCAGTTCAGGGTGGCTTCGCCCTTGGTCCAGTTGCAGGGGCAGAGTTCGTCGGTTTGCAGGGCGTCCAGCACGCGCAGCACTTCGTCCACGCTGCGGCCCACGCTCAGGTCGTAGGCGCTCACCCAGCGCACCATGCCCTCGGGGTCGATGATGTAGGTGGCGCGGTAGGCCACCTTCTCGTCGGCCGTGAGGATGCCCAGTTCCTCGGAGAGGCTCTTGCTGGTGTCGGCCAGCATGGGGAACTTCAGGTCCTTCAGGTCGGCGTGATCACGGCGCCAAGCCGCATGCACGAATTCACTGTCCGTGCTGGCGCCGATCAGTTGGGTGTTGCGGTCCTTGAATTCACCGTGGGCCTTGTTGAAGGCGGCGATCTCCGTGGGGCAAACGAAGGTGAAGTCCTTCGGCCACCAGAACATCACCGTCCAACGGCCGGGGGTGTTGGTGAGGTCGTCGCTGCTGATCTGGGCGAATTCCTTGCCTTTCTCAATGCTCACGCAAGCCTTCTTCTTGAAGATGGGGAACTTGCTGCCCAAGCCCACCATGCGCTGGGGGGCCAGTTGTACCTGTCCTTTAACTTCCATTTGTTCCTGCTTTTTTACATGGGCCTCATGGCCCGGTTATTTCGGCGCAAAGGTCGCCTTTCCGATTTCATTTATCAAACTGATTGTTTCAATGATTGAATAGATCGTGTGAATGATTAACTTGGCGCCATGACGCTCCAGCAGCTCCAGTATATCGTGGCGATCGACACCCACCGGCACTTCGGGCGCGCGGCGGAAGCCTGCTTTGTGACCCAGCCCACCTTGAGCAACCTGGTGAAGAAGCTCGAGGAGGAGCTGGGCGTGGTGCTGTTCGACCGGAGCAAGGTGCCGGTGGTGCCCACCGCGGAAGGGCAGCAGTTGGTGGAACAGGCGCGGGCGGTGCTCAAGGAAGTGCAGGTGCTGCGGGAAATGGCCGATGCAAGCCGCGATGATCTGGCCGGGGAACTGCGGATCGGCATGATCCCCACCTTGGCCCCGTACCTGTTGCCGCTTTTCCTTGGGGAGTTGCTGCGCCAGCACCCGGCCTTGAACATCAGCGTGGAGGAGCTCACCACGGCGGTGATCGTGGAGCGCCTGCGGCAGGGGCGGCTGGATGCGGGCATTCTGGCAACGCCGCTGGGCATTGCGGGCCTGAAGGAGCAGCCGCTGTTCAACGAGCGGTTCCTGCTGTACGTATCGCCGGGGGAAGCGATCGGTAGAAAGCGCTATGTCCTTCCGTCGGAGATCGATGCGGAACGGCTATGGCTGTTGGAAGAGGGCCACTGCCTGCGCAGTCAGGTGGTGGACCTGTGCCACCTGCGGGAGCAGGGACAGGCCGGTGGCCGCTTCGCTTACGTGTCCGGCAGCATCGAGGCCTTGATGCGCATGGTGGATGCACAGGGCGGCCTTACCGTGGTGCCGGAACTGGCCACCGTGGGCATGGGGCCCGCCCAGCGGGCGCGGCTGCGCGAGTTCAGGTCGCCCGTGCCCGTGCGCGAGATCGGCGTGGTGGCATGGCGCCATAGCGCCAAGCACAAGTTGCTGGGGCTGCTTCACCAGCAGGTGGGAGCGGCCGTGGCCGCCCATGTCCGGGCCCCGCGTTCGCCGCACATCGTGCCGGTCTTGGGGGAGGATCAGCGCTGAATTTGGCAGTTGAAGCGAAACATATTACTTTCGCGCCCCATTCCAATAAGCGATGGCCAAGAAAGGAAACCGCGTACAAGTGATCATGGAGTGCACCGAGCACAAGAACTCGGGGCTGCCGGGCACTTCGCGCTACATCACCACGAAGAACCGCAAGAACACGTCCGAGCGGCTGGAGTTGAAGAAATACAACCCCATCATGCGCAAGATGACCGTTCACAAAGAGATCAAGTAAGCCATGGCAAAGAAAACCGTTGCATCGCTCAAGAAGGCCGACGCCAAGGTGTTCGTCAAGGTCATCCGCATGGTGAAGAACGCCCAGACCGGAGGCTATCAGTTCAACGAACAGGTGATGCCCGCCGAGGAGGTGGACAAGGCCCTGGCCGCCAAGAAGTGATCGATCCCGCTTAACAGCGAAGAAAGGCTTCCCCTGAAAGGCGGAGGCCTTTTCGCTTCAAAGGCCATGGCCCTCTTCGGATTATTCGGCACCAAGGAAAAGAAGCAGCAGCTCGATGCGGGGCTGGACCGCTCGCGCACCTCGCTCTTCAGTAAGCTCACCCGCGCCATTGCGGGCAAGAACACGGTGGATGACGAGGTACTGGACGCTTTGGAGGAAACACTCGTGACCAGTGACGTGGGGGTGGAGACCACCCTGAAGATCATCGATCGCATCCAGGCCCGTGTGAAGCGCGACGGCTACATGGGCACGGCCGAGCTTAACGGCATCCTGCGGGCGGAGATCGCGGAATTGATGCGCGATGCGGACGGAAGCGCCCATCCGTTCACCGTTCCAGGCCCCAAACCGCACGTGATCATGGTGGTGGGCGTGAACGGGGTGGGCAAGACCACCACCATCGGCAAACTGGCCCATGCCTACAAACAGGCCGGGAACAGCGTGCTGCTCGGGGCGGCGGACACCTTCCGCGCCGCCGCCGTGGACCAGCTGAAGATCTGGAGCGAGCGCGTGGGCGTGCCGCTGGTGCAGCAGGGCATGGGCGCGGATCCCGCCGCCGTGGCATACGACAGCGTGGAAAGCGCCAAGGCGAAAGGCACGGACGTGGTGATCATCGACACCGCCGGGCGCCTGCACAACAAGGTGAACCTGATGAACGAGCTCACCAAGGTGAAACAGGTGATGCGCAAGGTGGTGCCCGATGCCCCGCACGAGGTGCTGCTGGTGCTCGATGCCAGCACCGGCCAGAACGCCATTGAGCAGGCACGCGAATTCACCAAGGCCACCCAGGTCACCGCGCTGGCGCTTACCAAGCTCGACGGCACTGCCAAGGGCGGCGTGGCCATCGGCATCAGCGACCAGTTCCAAGTGCCCATCAAGTACCTCGGCACCGGTGAAGGCATGGGCGACTTGCAAGTGTTCGACAAGACGGCGTTCGTGGAGAGCCTCTTCGGCAAGAACTGATGGCAACTTTCTTCCTTGGGCGATCCAACGACGGGAAGCCGCCAACGGAGGAAAGTTTGGTGCCCAAGTTCTTTTCCCTCCTGCGGGAGGGGATCAGTGCTGCACAACTGAGGCGGGATGTTGTGGCCGGTCTCGTGGTCGGCATTGTGGCATTGCCCTTGGCCATTGCTTTCGGCATCGCCTCGGGGGTAACCCCGGAGAAAGGCCTCATCACGGCCATCATCGGGGGGCTGGTGGTCGCCGTGTTCGGCGGTAGCCGTGTGCAGATCGGCGGACCCACTGGCGCTTTCATCATCATCGTGGCAGGCATCATCGCCCAGCACGGGCTGGACGGGTTGATCATGGCCACCTTCCTCGCCGGCATGCTGATCATGCTCATGGGCTTCCTGCGGGCGGGCAAGCTGCTGAAGTACTTCCCCCACACGGTGATCGTGGGCTTTACCGCCGGTATTGCCGTGGTGATCTTTTCCACCCAAGTGAAGGACCTGTTGGGCTTGCCGGTGCAACAGGTGCCTGCGGATTTCTTGGAGAAATGGGGCGTGCTTGCCGTGAACCTGCATGCACTTGACCCCATCGCCACTGCGCTGGGCGTGATCTCCCTGGCCTTTTCACTGTTCCTAGGGCGCTTCACCAAGCTGCTGCCCGGCCCCATGGCCGCAATACTGGTGTGTACGGCCGCTGTGTATTTCCTTGACCTTTCCGTGGAAACGATCGGCAGCCGTTTCGGCGCCATTTCAGGGTCTTTGCCCGCACCCGCGTTCCAAGTGCCCAGCTTGGCCACCTTGCGCGAGCTGATCAACCCGGCCATTGCCATTGCGTTGCTGGGCAGCATAGAATCCCTGCTCTCCGCCGTGGTGGCGGACGGCATGATCGGCGGGCGCCACCGCAGCAACATGGAGCTGGTGGCCCAAGGCGGGGCCAATATGCTCAGCGCACTCTTTGGCGGCATCCCGGTTACCGGGGCCATTGCCCGCACCGCCACCAATGTGAACAATGGGGGGAGAACCCCGGTAAGTGCCATCGTGCATGCGCTCACCCTGCTCATCATCATGCTGGTGGCGGCACCCTTGGCCGCGCTGATCCCCATGGCCTGCCTGGCGGGCATCCTGGTGGCCGTGGCCTGGAACATGGGCGAATGGAGCTACTTCCGCAGTGCGATCAAGGGCAACCGTTACGACCTGGCCGTACTCATGGCGACCTTCCTGCTCACGGTGATCTTCGACCTGGTGCTGGCCATTGAGGTGGGCATGGTGCTGGCGGCCTTCATCTTCATGAAACGTATGGCGGATGTCACCGACCTGCGGCCGGTGCTGGCCGAAGGCGATGCATCTTCCACCCGTAAGGTGGACCTCGAACTCAAGGGCTTGCCCAAGGAGATGCTGGTGTTCGAGATCACCGGACCGCTGTTCTTCGGAGCGGCGCTGCGCTTTCAGCACGTCATGAAGGAGGTCAGCGACAAGCACCGCGTGGTGGTGCTGCGCATGAAGTACGTCCCGATGATCGATGCCACCGGCATCAAGCGCTTGGAGGACATGGTGAAAGGAATGCAGGCGCGGCACCGCAGCGTGTACCTGACGGACCTGGTGCCCGCCGTGGAACGCGAGCTGCAAGGGCAAACCTGGTTCACCCCGGAACTGTGCGCGAAGGACCTCGCGGAAGTGCTGCGGAAAAGCGGGCGCTGAACTGGTCAAGGCCCGATCGTAAGCAAGATGGGGCGAGTTCCTTGTTCACACTGGGAAAGGCTCAGGGGCGGCCGGCCGCTGCGGAAGGTGTACACCCCGTGCAACTGGTGATGATGAACTCCGTGCGGCGGTTCATCTGGTGTTCCTCCTCGGAGCACTCCACGCCATCGGCACAGCGGTTCACCAATTG
This sequence comes from Flavobacteriales bacterium, assembly GCA_020852835.1. GTDB lineage: Bacteria > Bacteroidota > Bacteroidia > Flavobacteriales_F > PHOS-HE28 > PHOS-HE28. The sequence continues at coordinate 6,572 of JADZAC010000056.1, read as the reverse complement.
GCGTTCGCCGTAGCCCTTGCAGGTGATGCGGTTGGCACCGATGCCCTTGCCGATCAAGTATTGGCGCGAGCTTTCCGCGCGGCGCTGGCTAAGCGCATCGTTGTAGGCCGTGCTCGCACGACTGTCGGTGTGCGAGCGCAGGTCGATGGTGATGGACGGGTTGGTGAGCATCATCTCCGCCACCTGGTCCAGCTCAATGGCCGCATCCGGCCTGATCTTGGCTTCGCGGTAGTCGAAGTAGATGGGCCGCAGGTTCATGGCCTTGGCCATGTCCAAGCCGGTGGTCACCGGGCTCAAGCTCGTGCCTTGCGGGCCCATCAGCGCCTGTTCCAGGAACATGAGCACCCGGAAATCCACATCCACCGTGCGCGACAGGTAGCCCGGCTTGGTGAACTTCACTTCGTAGGATACATCGTCGCCGTAGCGTTGGTACGGGATCTGGCCCCTGGTAATGCCCATGGCGTCCGTGGTGCCGGTGAAGAGCAGTGTGCCGGTATGCTTGTTGCGGATGGATACGTCCACCCCGGCGAGCCATTCATCGGTGGCGGCATCGCGGATGATCGCGTTCACCGGCAGGTCCATCACGCTGTTCAGGTAGATGTCCGGCAGCTCCGTGTCGCTGTACGGCGCAATGGTGATCTCATCATACTCCAGTTCAGCCTGTGGGCCGCCGGACACGGAAATGGAAACGGATGCGGCTTCGGACGGGGCTTGCAGCTCGTAGGTGCCTTGTTCGCTCGTGGTGGTGCGGGCGATCTCCTTGCGTTCGCGGTTCAGCAGGCGTACCGGCAGGAAGGGCACGGGCTTGCCGTCGGCGATATCGAGCACGCGTCCGGCCCACTTGCGCTTTTCCTCGGGCTTGCTGTGCATGTGGAAGAAGTACAGGTTCTCGGCGCCCAAGGCACCGTCCCGGTCTGAGGAGAACATGCCCAGGCCGCCTTGTTCGTCCACGCACAGTCCGAAGTCATCCGCGGTGCTGTTCACCGGTGCCCCCGTGTTCTCCGCGATCCCATGGCCGTTGCCACGGATCGCGCATTGGAAGAGGTCCAGTCCGCCCAGGCCCAGGTGCCCGTCGGATGCGAAGAAGAGCGTGTTGCCATGGACGAATGGAAAAAGCTCGTCGCCTTCCGTGTTCACTTCAGGCCCGGCATTCACAGGTTCGCTCCACGGTGTTCCAAGGCCCTCGCGATCGCAGTACCAGATGTCTTTTCCCCCGATGCCGCCGGGTTTGTCACTGGCGAAGTACAGCCTGCGTCCGTCCGCCGTCATGGCGGGGTGCCCCACGGAATAGGCGGGATCGTTGTAGGCGAACGGGCGTTCACGGCCCCATCCCTCCGCAGTCCGCTCACGCACGATGATCTGCAGGTTGTTCACACCGTCCTTGCTTGTTATGCTTTTGCCCGCATTGACGTTGTTGCGGGTGAAGTACAGCTCCCGCCCGTCCGCACTGATGATGGCATTGCTCTCGTGGAAGGAGGTGTTGATCCCATCGGCCATGGGCACCACGTCCGCCACGTTCCCGTCATTGTCCACCCGTCCTTGGAAGAGGTCCAGGAAGGGCATGCCGTTCAGGCTGTGAACGTGCTTCACGGATAGTTTTTCCGGGCGGTTTGAAGCGAAGTAGAGCGTGCGGTCCTTGATGAAGGGGGATATTTCGCTGTACGTGCTGTTGATGTTGACCGGGTCCACCTTGTGGCTGATGCCCTCTTTTTCCATGATGGCGGCGACCTGTTCCACGGAATTCTCCTTGAGCCGGGCGCGGCTGTCATCCGGGGCAAGCTTGCCGAAACGCTTCAACCAGATGTCGGAATCGGCATATTGCCCACTGGTGCGGAGGAGTTCGGCATAGCGGTACATATCCTCGCCAGTGGCTTCGGAAGAGGCGGCCACTACGGCATACCAGCGTTCGGCATTGGCGGCATCGCGCAGGGTCCAGTAGCAATCGGCCAGCCGGCGTGCATGTTCGATGCTGCTGGCATCCTTGCGGAAGGCCTGTTCGTACAGTTCAATGGCTTCGTGGTAGCTGTAATCCGCGTAAAGCCTGTCCGCTTGGCGCAAAAGACCATCTTGAGGGAATGCCGCCCAGGGAAGGAGCAGGCACAGGATGATGGAGAACTGCCTGGCGCGCATGGTCAGAAGTAGCGGGGAGAACGGATCTTGTCGCGGGTGAACACCGGGGCGTAACTGATCATCACCTCATGCGCCCCGTTGGCGCGGCGGTTAAGCAGGCTGATGCCTATGTCGTAGGCGTAGCCCACACGGATCTGGTTGGTGGCTTGCAGGGCGAGGATGCCGGTGAAGCTGTCCCCGTAGCGGTATGCCGCCCCCAGGATGAATTTGTCCTGCAGGAACACGGTGGCCGAAACATCACCGCTGAGCGGGGCGCCCTCGGAGGCTTTGATCATGAGCGAAGGCTTGAACTTCACCGTGCCCATGGGGAATACATATCCGGCGGTGAGGAATACGTGCGTGGCTTCTTGAATGAACTGGGAGCTCATGCCGTCCTGGCTGTAGCGGCCCAGATAGTTGCGCAGCAGCTTCGGTACGGACAGGCCCACATAGCCTTTTTTGGACCACAGGTAGGCACCGAACCCGAAGTTGGGGCAGATGCGCCCGCTGATGTCCGCTTGGAACGTGGGGTCGTTGGGGTCGGTATTTTCCACCTTGCTGTTGGCCACATAGGCGTGGTTGATGCCAGCGTTCAAGCCCAGGGCCAGGCGGGTGTTCCGGTTCACGCGCATGCGGTAGGCGATGTCCGCGAACGCGCTGGTGGTGTAAGTGCGGCCGATGCGGTCGTGCGCCAAGTTGCCGCCCAGGCCGATCGTTCGGGCGTTCAACGGACTGTGCAATGACAAGCTCTGCGTGGTCGGAGCCCCTTCAATGGCCGCCCATTGGATGCGCGACAAGGCTGTGGCATTGAGCACATCGGCGCTTCCTGCATAAGCCGGTTGTATGGCCATCATGTTCCACATGTACATGCTGTACATGGGGTCCTGTTGGGCCGTGGCCGTGAGGGCCAACGAGGCAACCACTATGGCGCTCAAGATCCGCATGGCGCGGTTTTGTACGTGGGTGGTGCTCATCGGTTCAGTTGGAGGTAACCGGTACGGACATCACCGTTGCCCAAGGAGAGCTGATAGAAATAGGTGCCTGCGGGCAGTTCACCGGGCATGGCACCGCCGGAGGTCAGCTGGCCATGCCAATCGTTCAGGTATGGCGCGGCTTTGTAGAGCAGGCTGCCCCAGCGGTTGAAGATCGCCACGTCGTTGGCCGGGTAGTATTCCAGCCCCTGGATCACCCAATTGTCGGCGATGCCGTCGTCGTTCGGGGAGAAGCCGGCGGGGATCACCAAGGGAGGCTGTGGTTTCACCGTGTTCACGATGGCCGTGCAGGTGCTGGTGTTGCCGCTGGCATCGGTCACGGTGAGCACCACTTGGAACTGGCCTTCCCCTACAAAGTGGAGGGTGTCAAGTTGCAGGGTTAGCGGACCGCTTCCACAATTGTCGGTGCTGCTTCCGCCGATGTCCGCCGCACTGATCGTCACTTGTCCCGAAGGATCGAGGTAAGCGGTGATGTCCTGGCAGATGGCCGTGGGCGCAAGGGTGTCCAGTACGGTCACGAGTGCTTCGCAAGTGGCCGTATTGCCCATGTTGTCGAACACGGTGAGCGTTACGGGATTGGTGCCCAGGTCGGCGCAGCCGAACACGGTTTGGCTGGCGGTCATGGCGGTGATGCCCGCATTGTCAAAGCTGCCGCCGTCGATCTGTTGCGGCGTGATGCTGGCGTTGCCGTTTCCATCCAGGTAGATCGTTGTGTTCTGGCATTGGGCCACCGGTGGAGTGTTGTCGATCACCGTGACCGTGGAACTGCAAGTGCTGCTGTTCCCGCTGGCATCGGTTACGGTGAGCACCACGGTGTATGTGCCGGTGGCGTTGAAGTTGGATTGGCTCAGGCTGTAGCTGAGGCCGCCCGGGCAGTTGTCCGTGCTGTTGGCACCGATGGTCGCCCCGGTGATGGACACCTGGCCTTGGTTGTCCAGCACCACGGAGATGTCCTGGCACAAGGCCACGGGGGCAATGGTGTCCAGTACAGTGACCACGGCGATGCAGAAGGCCTGGTTGCCTGTATTGTCCGTCACGATCAAGGTGATGCTGTTCGGCCCCAGGTTGTTGCAGCCGAAATCAGTTTGGCTCGCGCCCAGCGTGATGGTGCCGCCCACGTCATAGCTGCCACCGTCGATCATTTCCGGCGTGATGCCCGCATGTCCGTCGGGGTCCAGGTAAATGGTGGTGTCCTGGCATACGGCAACGGGGGGCGCATCATCATTCACGGTAACCGTGGAGGTGCAGGTGCTGCTGTTGCCGCTGGCATCGGTCACGGTGAGCACCACGGTGTAGGCGCCGGTGGAATTGAAGGTGTACTGGCTGAGGCTGTACGTAAGGGCGTTGCCGCAGTTGTCGGTGCTGTTGCCACCGACCATCGCACCGGTGATGGTGGCGGTGCCATCGGGATCAAGTCCCACCGTGATGTTTTGGCAAGCTGCTGCCGGGGCAATGGTGTCCAGCACGGTAACCGTTGAGAGGCAGAAGGTCTGGTTGCCGGTATTGTCCGTAACGATCAGGGTGACGTTGTTCGCCCCCAGGTTGTTGCAGTTGAAATTGAGCTGGCTGGCGGAAAGGGTGATGGTGCCGCCGATGTCATAACTGCCGGCATCGATCATTTCGGGCGTAATGGTGGCGGCACCGCTGTTGTCCAAGTAAATGGTATCGTTCTGGCAAATGGCGATCGGAGGCGTATCGTCCGCTACGGTGACCGTGGAGGTGCACGAACTGCTGTTGCCGCTGGCATCCGTCACCGTGAACACCACAGAGTACGTGCCGGTGCCCGTAAAGGTGCTTTGGCTGATGGTGTAGTTCAATGCACTGCCGCAGTTGTCCGTGCTGTTCGCACCGATCATCGCGCCCGTAATGGTGGCGGTGCCATCCGGGCCCAGGCTCACCGTGATGTCTTGGCACACGGCCACCGGGGCAATGGTGTCCAGTACGGTTACTTGTGCCAAGCAGAATGATTGGCCCCCGCTGTTGTCCGTTACGATCAAGGTCACGTTGTTCACCCCAAGCTGGTTGCAGCCGAATGAGCTTTGGCTTGTGGACAGTGTTACCGGACCTTGCAGGTCGTAACTGCCGGCATTGATCATTCCGGGGTAGAGGGCGGCATTGCCGCTTTGGTCCAGGTAGATCGTTGCATCCTGGCAAATGGCCACGGGCGGTTCATTGTCGATCACCGTTACCGTTGAGGAGCAGGTGCTGGTATTGCCGCTGGCATCGGTTACGGTGAGCACCACGGTGTAGGTACCCGTTGCATTGAAGGTCGTTTGGCTCAATGCGAGGTTGAGGTTTCCGCCGCAATTGTCCGTGCTGTTGGCCCCGACCATGGCGGGTGTAATGGTGACCGTTCCGCCGGCCCCCAGGTTCACCGTGATATCCTGGCAAACGGCTATGGGATCAAGGGTGTCCAGCACCGTGACGGTGGTGGCACAGAAGGCCATGTTGCCGGAGGCATCGGTGCCCAGCAAGTAGGTGGAATTGCTTCCGAGCTGGCCACAGTTGAAGGTGCTTGGGAGGGTGAACAGGCTAAGCGTTCCACTATTGTCCGAGCTGCCGGCGTCAATGTCGGTGGCATTGAGGATGGCGGTGCCGTTGTTGTCGATGTAAATGGTGGTGGGTTGGCAGAGGATCACGGGGGGCGTGTTGTCGATCACCGTCACGGTGGAGGTGCAGGTTGAGGTATTGCCGTTGATGTCGGTCACGGTGAGTGTTACAGGGAAGTTTCCTGCGGCAGTGAAGGTGGTGGGCGATGCAGTGATGATTGCTATGCCGCAGTTGTCCGTGCTGCCGCCATTGATCATGGCCGCGGTGATGCTCGCCTGGCCACTGGCATCCATGATGACGGATACGTTCTGGCAGGAGATCACCGGAGCTTCCGCATCGATCACCGTTACGGTGAAGGAGCAGCTGTCTGAAAGGCCTGAAGGATCGGTTGCACGGTAGGAGACCGTTGTGGTGCCGGTGGGGAATACGCTGCCGCTTGGCAAGCCGGCTGTCAAGACCAGGTTGCTGCTGCAGTTGTCGGATACCACGGGCATGGGGTAGTTCACGGTTGCCGAGCACAGGCCTGGGCCGTTGTTCACGATGAGGTTCGTGGGACAGATGATGGTGGGCGAAAGGGTGTCCGCAACGGTTACCGTGGATGTGCAGGTTGCGCTATTGCCGCTTGGGTCGGTTACGGTCAAGGCCACAGTGTTCATACCTAGGTCGGTACAGTCGAAAGTGGTTTGACTGATGCTCATGCCTGCAATGCTGCAGTTGTCGGAGGAGCCACCGTCCAGATCTGCTGGAGAGATCGTGGCTTGGCCAGCGGCATCCAAGTACACGGTCAAGCTTTGGCAAACGGCATTTGGGGGTGTGTTGTCCGTCACGGTCACCGTGAAGGAGCAGATCGACGTGTTGCCCGCCGCATCGGTGGCGGTGTAGGTCACCGTGGTGGTGCCCAAGGGGAAGGTGTCGCCGCTG
>JADZAC010000055.1 GCA_020852835.1 Flavobacteriales bacterium | reverse complement strand
CTTGGAACAGGGCTCCGGTCACCTTGCTGTCGGCGCGTTGGAAATGCAGGTTGATCACATCATGCGTGTAAATGAAGCGGTCCTCACCCAAATACCGGAGATCGAAGCGGCCGCCCCCTTGGCGCTGTGCATGCAAGCCATGGACGTCGGCCGTGATGTAGCGCTCCACACCGTCCGCGTTCACATACACCCCGGTGTATTGTTGCGCCAGTTCGGCCGGTAGTGGCTGTTCGGCTCCACCATACGGTTTGCCCAGGGCGATCGCCGCCAGCTTGGGTGCCAGCGCCGAAGCATCTGAGGATTCCCGGTTCACCAGCACCCCCACGAAGATCTCCTCCTGCGGCAGGTACACCACATTGCTCGTGGCACCGTCGATGCCGCCACTGTGCTCGTGCGTGGGACTTCCCTGCACGTTCATGAACATCCAGCCGTAGCCGTAATGGGAAAGCGAGCCATCCGCCAACCTGTGGTCCGTGAAGGCCTTTTCGCGCATGGCGGGTGAAAGCAAAGGGCCCTTGTGTACCGCCGTGTTCCACTTCCACAGGTCGCCCACGGTGCTGCGGATCGCGCCTGCACCGCGAGGCCAGGTGAGGCTGACCGGGGAAGCCGGTATCCAACCATCGCCTTCGGGCTGGTAGCCAAGGCCCGGTTCGTTCGGCAGCATGGCACTGGCCAGTGATGCGCTGCTCTCCGCCATGCCCGCCGGGCGCAGCAGGTGTTCCGCCACATAGTCCGTCCACGACATGCCGGAAGCCCGTTCCACGATGGCCGTGAGCAGGATGTAGCCGCTGTTGCTGTAGCTCCACTTCGTGCCCGGCTCGAATTCCAGCGGCAGGTCCTTGAAGTACGAGATCAGCTCGGGCAGCGTGGCATCCTTGGCATAAGCCTCCGCATTGTACAGCGGAAGGTCCGTGAAATTCGGTATGCCCGAGGTGTGCGTCAGCAGGTGCTCGATCGTGATCGGGTGCTCTTTCCTCGGGAAGTCCACGTACTTCTGGATCTCGTCGGTCACCTTCAACTTGCCCTGTTCCGCGAGTTGCAGGATCGCCACGCCGGTGAACTGCTTGGTTACGCTGCCGATGCGCAGTTGGCTCGCCGTGGTCAACGGCTTTTTCGTGGCCAAGTCGGCCAGGCCTATCGCACGTTCGTACAGCACCTGATCGCCCTTGGCCACCAGTACCACACCACCGGGCGCATCGGCGGTGAAGTGTTCGGCCAGGGCGGCATCGAACAGGGCCTGTTGGTCCGGGGTGGACTGGGCCATTGCGAGGATCGGCGCGGCCAAGATGGCCGTGACCAGGATACGGATGGTGCCGGTGATCATTGTCATGCCCATGGGACGCACATCCGGCATGGGCCGGTTACACGGGTTGGAAGGTGGCATTGGGCAAAATGCGGAGCATCCACCTCGGCATGGATCACCGCGTTTGCGGCGCGCCCGGGATCAGGTCTGCATCAGCCTGGTAATGATCCCCACCGCCGCCTTCGGGATCTTCGTCCCCGGCCCGAACACATCGAAGCAGCCCGCATTCTTGAGGAAGTCGAAGTCGTTGGGGGGGATCACGCCACCGGTCACCACTACGAATTACTGGTCATCGCTGCTTACGCAAATAATGCGAGCGTTCAACGGGAACAAAGATGCTATGGACCTCGCCATTGGACCCGAAATGCTTGAACACACCACGGGGGTATGGCGTCCCCTCTTGATTGGATGACCAGTACTCCACTTTGGATCCTCGTGGTCCTCCATACTCGACCAACTTCCAAGGACGACCTCGCAAGATACCTACACAGAGCCCCTTCTCTTGACAACGGCAGTATCTGACCTTGTTGGCGAGATCTTCTTCATCATCGGACCACTCTATATCTATCGAATCCTTCTTATAGTATTCGGACAATAATCCAGTACTGTCGAACCTCAGGTATTTGAACTGATCGCCCCAGAGCGGAGCTTTGCTGCTTGTCAGATCCCGCCAACCGACAGCAGCCAATCCGATGCTGTACGGTGGCATCCTCCAAACCGAATCGATCGCGAGCGAATCGGAGATCCTGGACCACTTGCTGTTCCTCCGTCCGCTGTAGTAGTACTCATACTCGAGCCAATGGATCGTGTCGATCCCGTGGTTGAATTCATAGCGCCAGAACAGGAATTTCTCGGCACTATCGCCAAAACTCCAGATCCCATGTGGGCGCCCATCTTTCAGCATTCCATGTACCGGAGGCGTTCCGGGACCGGGCATCAACGCCACTGGCCCGGATACAGGCTGGCCTTCACAGAGGAAGAGCAGGTTCGACCCGAACCTTGCAAAAGGATCTTTATACCAGGTGCTTGTGTCCCCGGACGGGAGCACGATGTCGAGTCTCGAAAGGTCTTGGCAGTTCGTCGATACAGGATGAGATCCATCCGGTCGCGGCTGCGGTGCTTGTGCGTGACCTGATCCCACCGAACACAAGCACAGCACCATGCTGAGTTGGTGCGATCTCTTGTTCATCGCTCCTTTGCTCCAAGTCGTTGAAGGATCCCCACCGCCGCCTTCGGGATCTTGGTTCCCGGCCCGAACACGTCGAAACAACCAGCCTGCTTGAGGAAGTCGAAGTCGTTGGGCGGGATCACGCCACCGGCCACCACGAGGATATCGGCGCGCTTCCAGGTCTCGCGCAATTCTTTGATCACCTCTGGCACCAGGGTCTTGTGGCCACCGGCCAGGCTGCTGATGCCCAGCACGTGTACATCGTTCTCGATAGCCTGCTTGGCCACTTCCTGTGGCGTTTGGAACAGTGGGCCGATGTCCACGTCGAAGCCGATGTCGGCGAAGCTGGTGGCAATCACCTTGGCGCCGCGGTCGTGCCCGTCCTGGCCCATCTTGGCCACGAGGATGCGCGGGCGGCGGCCTTCCTGTTCGGCGAATTCATCGGCGAGGCGCATAGCCTCCTGCATGTCGGTGTCGTTCATGGCTTCCGCGGCATAAACCCCGCTGATGGCACGGGTGGTGGCCTTGTAGCGGCCGAAGGCTTGTTCGAGCGCATCGCTGATCTCTCCCAAGGTGGCGCGGGCGCGGGCGGCGTTGACGGCGAGTTCGAGGAGGTTCCCGCGCGCAGGGCCATCGCTCCTGTCCGATGTCTTATGTCCTATGCCCTGAGCAGCATTGGGCATAGGACATAAGACATCGGACAGCCCGGCACCACTCGCCGCCTTCACAAGTGCATCCAATGCTTCCTTCACCTTCTCCTCATCCCGCGCTTGCTTCAACTGCTTCAGCCGGGCCACCTGCTGATCGCGCACCTTCGCATTGTCCACTTCCAGCAGGTCCAACTGGGTTTCTTCTTGGGCCAGGTAGCTGTTCACGCCGATGATGTGGTCCTTGCCGGTGTCGATGCGGGCTTGTCGCTTCGCAGCGGCTTCCTCGATGCGCATCTTCGGCAGGCCGCTTTCAATGGCCTTGGCCATGCCGCCCAGTTCCTCCACCTCCTGGATGCGGGCCCACGCCTTATGTGCCAGCTCGTGCGTGAGGCTTTCCAGGTAGTAGCTGCCGCCGAGCGGATCGATCCACTTGGTGATGCCGCTTTGTTTCTGCAGGTACAACTGGGTGTCGCGCGCGATCTTGGCGCTGAAGTCGGTGGGCAGCGCGATGGCCTCATCGAGCGAGTTGGTGTGGAGCGATTGCGTGCCGCCCAGGGCTGCGGCCAGCGCTTCCACCGTGGTGCGCGCGATGTTGTTGTAGGGATCCTGCGCGGTGAGGCTCCAGCCGCTGGTTTGGCAGTGGGTGCGCAGGGCCAGGCTCTTTTTGTCCTTAGCGCCGATCTCGTTGAGCAATTTGGCCCACAGCAGGCGCCCGGCGCGCATTTTGGCCACCTCCATGAAGAGGTCCATGCCGATGCCCCAGAAGAAGCTGAGCCGCCCGGCGAATTCATCCACCTGCATGCCGGCGGCCATGCCCGTGCGCACGTACTCGATGCCGTCGGCCAGCGTGTAGGCCAGCTCCAGGTCGGCGGGCGCACCGGCCTCGTGCATGTGGTAGCCACTGATGCTGATGCTGTTGAACTTGGGCATCTTCTTCGCGCAGTAGCTGAAGATGTCGCCCACGATGCGCATGCTGGGCCCCGGCGGGTAGATGTAGGTGTTGCGCACCATGAACTCCTTGAGGATGTCGTTCTGGATGGTGCCCTGCAACTGTTCCGCACTTACGCCTTGTTCTTCCGCCGCCACGATGAAGAAGGCCATGATGGGCAGCACGGCGCCGTTCATGGTCATGCTCACGCTCATCTTGTCCAGCGGGATCTGGTCGAAGAGCAGCTTCATGTCCTCCACGCTGCTGATGCTGACGCCCGCCTTGCCCACGTCGCCCTTCACGCGCGGATGGTCCGCGTCATACCCGCGGTGGGTGGCCAGGTCGAAGGCCACGCTCAGGCCCATCTGCCCAGCGGCGAGGTTGCGGCGGTAGAAGGCGTTGCTCTCCTCGGCCGTGCTGAACCCCGCGTACTGCCGGATGGTCCAAGGGCGCACCGTGTACATGCTGGCGTACGGGCCGCGCAAGTAGGGCGGGGCGCCGGCGCCGAAGCGCAGGTGTTCAAGTTGGGCCGTGTCTTTCGCCGAGTAGCAGGACTTCAGCGGGATCTCTTCCCTGTTGGGGAGGTTGGTCGTTGGTTCGTAGTTCGTAGGGCGTGGTACGTTGTCGGGTTCACCTTGCCCTGCGAACTGCGAACTACCACCCAATTCCTTTACCAACGCATCCGTCATTTCCTCCACCACGTACGCTCCGCCGAGCGGATCGGCCACGCGGCCCAAAAAGCTTTCATCGCGTAGCAGCAAGCTGATGTTGCGGGCGATACGCTGGCCCAACGCGTTCCCTTCCGGCAGGGGCAGATCGGGGATGCTCAGCCCGTCACAACCGCCCAGCACCGCGCTGATGCCTTGCAAGGTGGCCCGCAGGGCTTGGTCGTAAGGTGACTTCGCCTCTTGCGCATACTGCACTTCACACTGAATGAAGGTGTGCACGCTGCATGCGTGTTCCGGCGCAAAGCGTTGCACCACCTGTGCCCAAGCCGCCCGGAAAGCCCGGATGCGCGCGGCCTCCAGGAAGAGGTCGTCGCCGAGGTGCAGGCGGAATTGGATGCGGGCCGAAGCCTCGTCGATGGACCACCCGCCGTGTACCAAGCGTTCCAGAAGGGCTTCGCCTTGCCGGATCGCGTTTTGCGTGGCTTCGATGGGGCCTTCACCAGCTTTGCGCCGGTCGCTAATCTCGAACAGGCGGAGCAGGGGATAGGCGTTGATCCTATCGCGTAGATGGTCCACCCCGGCATCGTAGGTAATGCCTGCGCAGAGGCTCAATTCTTCGGGTGCCACGTTCTGGTGTTCCGCCAGGTGAAGCAATTCCAGCAGCTGCTCTTCCGTGCCACCGTGCAACTGCAAGTCGATGGCGGCAAGCTGCACATCGTTGAGTACGGCGCTCAATGCTTTCTCTGCGGCAGCAAGCTCGATCGCGTCGGCGCCGCCCAAAAGCACTTTCAAGACGGCGCTATTGCTTGCCTGTGTCCCGCCTGAGCCAATGGGTGCGGTGATCCGCCACGGGTTGCCGTTCCGCTTTGCGCCACGCGTGTGATCCTTTTCCGCGCAACCAACGCGGTCCCCGGCCATGCCCATGGGCCTCAGCATTTCGCCAGTAGGCAGCAGCACATCGATGCTCGAAGGCTCCTTGCCCTTGAGTTCTTTCAGGACCAGTTGCTCCCAACCGGCCTGGTTGAGATCGGGAAAGGCGGCGAAGAGGGGTTTGTCGCTCATCGCGGCGAAGTTCGGCAATGTGTTGCAGGTGCGGACGTATCGGCTGACAACCCGTTTCGACCGTGCCTGCCGCAGGCCCTTGTTGCCCATTATTCGGATATCGATATCCGAATAATGGGGTCGCCGTGTATATTCGCCGGCAGAACCTGTTGATGTTTTCGAAGACCAGCGAGTATGCCTTGAAGGCCACGATGGTGGTCGCCGCAGCATCCCGGAACGGGGAGCGGCTCACCTTGGGTGCCATTGCGGAACGGGCCGGCATGCCCAAGGCCTTTACCGCCAAGGTGCTGCAGGACCTGGTGCGGGGAGGCGTGCTCGAATCGCGGAAGGGCCGCCATGGCGGTTTTGACCTCACGCCCCTGCAAGCGCGCAAGGTGAGCCTGCGCATGATCATGGATGCGGTGGGAGCGGATGACATCACCAACAGCTGCGTGATGGGCTTGGACGGATGCGACGCAGAGCGGCCTTGCCCGATGCACAAGGACTTTATCCATGTGAAACAGGCCATCGCACAGATCCTTGGCCAACGCCGGGTGCATGACCTGCTGGATGAATTGACCAAAGGGGAAACCCTGCTGAAACGTTGAATGGAAAGGAACCAAGCATGAAGATGGAGCGACTTGAAAAAGGATGCGCATGTCCGAATATGTCCGGTTTTCGGGCCGGTTTGTCGGCGATGGTGCTGTTCGTATCGCAGGTGGTTCAGGCGCAGGCACCCCGGACCGAAGGCTGGCTCAGCAGCCCGGGCATCGTGGGCACCATGGTGCTCCTGGCCATTGTGCTTTTCATTGCGGCACTCATCATCACCGCCCAAGTAGGCCGAATGCTGAAGGAAACGAAGGACAAGCGGGCGGCGCGCTTGGCTGAAGCGGAACTTTCGGCGGAAGAACTGGCGCGAAAGAAGGCAGCACGGCAATACAAGCTGCGCGGCGATGAGCTGGGGGGCCGCGCTCCGGCATTTGACGCCAAGGCCCTCGTGGCCAAGGCCTCCAGCGAACCGGACAACCCGCTGGTGGAAGAAAAGATCTACTCCCGTGCCCGGCTCGAGGTGGCCCCGGAACTGCAGCGGGTGGTGGTTTGGTATCTGGCGGCTTCCGTGTTCTGGTTGGTGTTTGGCACCTTGGTAGGGCAGTATCTGGGGCTGAAGTTCGTTTGGCCGGACCTCGACGGGCAAGCGTGGTTGTCCTTTGGGCGTCTCCGCCCCGTACACACCAACACGGTTTTTTGGGGGTGGGCCTCCTTGGCCATGATCGGGTTGGGCTATTTCGTGATCGCACGCACTTCCGCTACGCGGATCTTCAGCTACAGGCTGGCTTGGTGGGGGTTTGGTTTGATCAACGGTTCCGTCGTTATCGGCAACCTCTGTCTGATGGCGGGCATCAACAATGGTGGCGGCGAATACCGCGAATACATCTGGCCCGTGGCCCTGCTGTTCGCACTGGGGCTCATGATCACATTCCGCAATTTCTACGGCACGGTGAAACGCCGGACCATTCCGGAGATCTACGTGAGCAACTGGTACATCCTGGCCGCCCTGGTCTGGACCATCGTACTGGCCACCATCGGTTACCTGCCATGGTACCAGGACGGCTTGGGGGAAACCGTGATCCAAGGCTATTACATGCACATGGGCGTGGGCATGTGGTTCATGACCTTCAGCCTGGGGTTGACCTACTACTACCTGCCATCCGCGCTCAACAAGCCCATTTACTCTTACTCCTTGGGCGTACTGGCATTTTGGACGCAGATGCTCTTCTACACCCTGATCGGCACGCACCATTTCATCTTCGCCCCGTTGCCGTGGTGGTTGCAAACGGTGGCCATCGTGTTCAGCGTGGGCATGTTCATCCCGGTGTTCGCCGGCACCACCAACTTCCTGATGACCATGCGGGGAAGTTGGAGCGCCATCGGGAAGAGCTATGTGCTGCCTTTCTTCCTGGTGGGCGTGGTGTATTACTGTGTCGGCAGTTCCCAAGGCAGCTTCCAAGCGTTGCGCTTCACCAACCACATCTGGCATTTCACGGATTTCAATGTGGCCCATTCCCACATGACCATGTACGGCATCATCACCTTTCTCATGTGGGCCTGCATGTATGCCCTGCTGCCCAAAGTGACCGGGCGCGAACCTTCCCAAGTACTGGTGGGGGCGCACTTCTGGCTGGCCTTCATCGGCCTGTTCGCCTACACGGTATCGCTCATGGCCGGCGGCACGGTGAAGGGACTCGCCTGGATGGAAGGTGTGCCGTTCATCGAAACGGTGATCGCCACGCGCGGCTATTGGGCATGGCGGGCCATCGGCGGTTCGCTGATGTTCCTCTCCCATCTGCTGTTCGCATGGAATTTTTACTGCATGGTGCGCAAGCCGCGGGCCGTAACGCAGCATGCCGCCCTTGAACCCCAAATGGCCTGAACGACATGATCGATCTGCATAAGGACCAGGCCAACCTGGTGAACATCTCCCTGCTGGTATTCGCCCTGCTGAGCACCGGCATTGCCGTGGCACCGGCGTTGCACCTGCAGGATAATAATGCGCCGTTGCCGGGCATGCCCAAGATGACCGCCCAGGAGCGCAGAGGGCTTGCCGTGTACGTGGCGGAGGGCTGCATGGGCTGCCATACCCAGCAAGTGCGCAATATTGAAATGGACAAGACCTGGGGGGCGCGGCCCAGCATTCCCAGCGATTACTACTACAGCAAGCAGCGCATGAATGTTTGGCAACAATCGCCTTCGCTGCTGGGCAGTGAACGCACCGGGCCCGATCTTACCAACGTGGGCCAGCGGCAAGCCAGCGAGGCATGGCAGATGCTGCATCTGTATGATCCGCGCATGGTGGTGAAAGGCTCTGTGATGCCGCGCTACGGCTGGTTGTTCCAAACGGTGGATTCCGCCGCAGTGCAGTCCGGTGACGTGGTGCTCCCGGTTACAGGCGAACAGTTGGGCGCCCCGGGCAAGAAAGTGGTGGCCACACAAAAGGCCAAGGACCTTGTGGCCTACCTGCTCTCCTTGAAACAAGCTCCACTACCTTCAGGAGTCCAGGCGGATGCCTTCCTGCCTTCGCCCGGCGCCGACGGAAAACCCTTGCCCGCAGCGGCTGTTGAGGCGGGCTTGCCGGATGGCGGTGCGATCTTCTCCCAAGTGTGCGCCGCGTGCCACCAACCCGATGCCAAAGGGCTCCCGGGAGCTTTCCCGGCATTGGCCGGAAGCCCCATCGTCAACGAAGAGAGCCCCGCCAAGATGATCGATATTGTGCTGGGCGGCTATGATGCGCGGCCTGAATTCGGGCCGATGCCTCCGCAAGCAGCGAACCTGTCGGATGCCGAGATCACGGCGGTGATCAACCACGTTCGTTCCAGTTTCGGCAACAATGCCCCGCCGGCCACGCAGGAGGCCGTCAGGTCGCAGCGTGCGGTAATCGCTCCGGAAACCATTGCAGAATGATGAAAAGAACAGGGATGCTCCTTTGTGCCTGGGCCGTGATGGTGCAGGCTTGGGCCTGTGAGGCATGTGAAAAGCAGCAGCCTGCGGTGCTGCGCGGGATCACCCATGGAACCGGGCCGCAGAGCGCATGGGACATGCCGATCATCGCCGTTTCGGCGGTCATTGTGCTGGTCACGCTCGTGCTGGCCGTGAAGCTCCTGGTATGGCCCCGGGAACGCAATGAGGACCACATCAAGCGGATCATCCTCCAAACACCAGCCCAAGAACATGGACGTTGAACGCAGCGTGAAGCTCTTTCTGGATGATGAACCGGCACCTTTTGCCGAGTTTGCGCCACCGGTGAAATTCCTGTTCGATACCACCAAATTGCCCGACGGCCCGCACACGTTGCGCATTGTGGCCCGCAGCACCAAGGGGGTGGAGGGCGTGCGCACCATTCCGTTCGAGGTGCGCAACGGGCCTGCCATCACGGTGCTGGGCCTCAAGCCCGGCGAGGTGGTCGACGACCGGATCCCGATCACCGTGAACGCATACGGAAGCGAACGCAACGATGTCTTCATGATCACCGGCTCGGAAACGCCCAAAGCCATTCCGGCCTGGGTGTGGGCGTTGTTGATCGGCTTTGTGGGGTTTGCCGCGTTTTATTTTACCCTGTACTGGGAACCGGCCGGGTTGTGAGGGGGGGTGGCAGGTATCTTTGCCGGCCCATACAACGCACAGCACAAATTGATTTCATGAAGATCGCCAAGCACTCCGTGGTTTCCTTCCACTACAAACTGACCAATGATGCGGGGGAGCTGCTGGACAGTTCCGAGGGGCATGAAGCCTTTACCTACCTGCAAGGAGGGCAAATGATCGTGCCCGGCCTGGAGGCCCAGATGGAGGGCAAAGGCAAAGGCGATAAGTTCAAGGCGATGGTGCCGCCGGAGCAGGGCTACGGCGAGTTCAGCAAGGAGTTGTTGCAGCGGGTTCCCTTGGACCGGTTCGGGGGCCAGAAGGTGGAGGTGGGCATGCAGTTTCAAGCAGGCGACCACAGCGTGGTTACCGTGGAGGAAGTGACCGACCAAGATGTGCTGGTGAATGCCAACCACCCTTTGGCAGGAGTGGCCTTGCATTTCGAAGTGGAAGTGACCGAGGTTCGCCAAGCCACCCCGGAGGAGGTGTCGCACGGGCATGTGCACGGGCCGGGCGGCCATCATCACTGATCCAGCGTGCCCTGCCGCGGGGCACGCGGAACGGCTCACTTGTCCTTGGGCACGAGCACGAAAATGTCCTCGTTGTCCCGCTTCATCAGGTACTTTTCGCGGGCGAATTTTTCGAGCAGGGCCTGGTCGCTGCTGATCTCGTGCAGCTGTTCGCGGGTGACGGCGATTTTTTCAGCATAGGCGTCCCGTTGTTCCTCCAGCTGTGAAAGCTGGTGGCGCAACTTGAGCATGGTGTACAGGTCGTAGTCCGCGAACAGGCAGATCCATAGCGCCATGGCGAGAAGCCCCCCGCCATAGCGGTTGCGCAGGGCACGGGGCACGTATCGAAGCAGTCTATCCTTCACGGCGTGAAATTGCATTGGGGCCAACGCCTGCCGACGGCCGGGTATTGCCCATGCTCAACGATCGATCGTGGACAAGCCGGGGGCTGCATCCGTAAACGCGCGGGTCCGTTCGGGCCCGGCCCTGCATCAACCCAGGAAGGGGTAGCGGTGGTCCACCGGGGGCACGAAGTTTTCCTTGATGGTGCGGGCACTGGTCCAGCGCACCAGGTTGAGGTAACTGCCCGCCTTGTCGTTGGTGCCGCTGCCGCGTGCGCCGCCGAAAGGCTGTTGCCCCACCACCGCTCCGGTGGGTTTGTCGTTGATGTAGAAGTTGCCCGCTGAATGGCGCAGGGCTTCGGTGGCTTGGACCACCGCCACACGGTCTTGCGCGAAGATGGCCCCGGTAAGGGCATATTCCCCGGTGGCATCCACCAGTTTCAGGGTGTCCATCCAGCGGTTCGCGCTGTATACGTACACGGTGAGCACAGGCCCGAAGATCTCTTCGCACATGGTGGTGCTGGCCGGGTTCTTGGTTTCCAGCACTGTGGGCTCGATGAACCAACCCTTGCTTTTGTCGCTCTTGCCCCCGGCGATCACTTTGATGTTCGCTTTGTCCTTCCTGGCCTGGTCGATGTAGCCGCTGATCTTGTTGAAGCTCTTTTCGTCGATCACGGCATTGATGAAGTTGCTGAAATCGCGCGGAGAGCCCATTTTCATGGCGGCCAGGTCCTCCAGGAGCGCCTTTTTCACTTGGGGCCACAGGTTGTCCGGTATGTAGGCCCGGCTGGCCGCACTGCATTTCTGGCCCTGGAACTCGAACGCTCCGCGGCTCAAGGCCGTGGCTACCGCCAAGGGGTCGGCACTGGGGTGCGCCACCACAAAGTCCTTGCCGCCGGTTTCGCCCACTATGCGCGGGTAGCTCCGGTAGTTTGCGATGTTTTGCCCGATCTCGGACCATACGGTGCGGAACACGCCGGTGCTCCCCGTAAAATGGATGCCTGCAAAATCCCGGTGCCGGAAGATGGTGTCGCCCACGATCTGGCCGTCCACATGGATCAGGTTGATCACCCCGTCCGGCAGGCCGGCAGCACGGAAGATCTCCATGATGACCTGGGCGGAGTAGATCTGGGTGTTCGCACACTTCCACACCACTGTGTTTCCCATCAACGCCGGGGCGCTCGGCAGGTTGCCCGCGATGCTGGTGAAGTTGAACGGGCTGAGCGCAAAGACGAAGCCTTCCAACGGGCGGTATTCCAGACGGTTCCACGTGCCCGCCGCGCTTTGGGGCTGGTCGCGGTAGATCTGTGTCATGTAGGCCACATTGAAGCGCAGGAAATCGGCGAACTCACAAGCTGCATCGATCTCCGCTTGGAAGGCGTTCTTGCTCTGCCCCATCATGCTGGCCGCATTGATGGCATCACGGTATGGCCCGCTGACCAGGTCGGCAGCCTTCAGATAGATGGCGGCGCGCTCCTCCCACGGCATGCGCTCCCAATCGCGCTTGGCCTTCAAGGCGGCGTTGATGGCTGCTTTCACGTGTTTGCCGTCGCCATGGTGGCTCATGCCCAACAAGTGCTTGTGGTCATGGGGCATGGTCATCCGCCGGCGATCCTTGCTCTCCACGGCCTCGCCACCGATCCACATCGGCGCCTCCAGGGTGATCTTCAACCGCCGGTCGTATTCGGCTTGCAGGCTTTTGCGTTCCGGTGATCCGGGCGCATAGCTCTTTACGGGTTCGTTGAACGGGGCGGGCGGATTGAAGATGGCGTTGCTCATGGATGGATGGGGAATAGGTAGCCGTGTTGAACGGCGCAAAGATACCTTCCCGGAGCACGGCTCAGTTGGCCGTATGCGGCAGCTGCAGGGTGAAGGACGGGATCAATACCTCGAATTCCGAATGGTCCGCCACATTGCGCATCAGGTAGCTGCCTTCCATGCTGCCAACATTGCTGTTCAGTTCGCAGTAGCTGGTGTAGGTGTACTGCTCGCCCGGGGCCAGAACCGGTTGCTCGCCCACCACGCCCGGGCCCTGCACCTCGGTGCGCGGCGCCAAACTGTCCGTGATCACCCAGTGGCGGGCCAGCAGTTGCACGGTTTCCTTGCTGCGGTTGGCAATGGTTATCCGGTAGCTGAACACGAACCGCCCGGCTTCCGGGGACCCCTGCCCCGGTTCGAAGCGCGAGATCACGCTCACGCGGATGTTATGGGTGACGGCGGCGGGCATGCTGCATCGGACCGGTACAAGTGTAACACTTGTGCGGCTCCATGGTGCGCGGTTCTTCGCCAATGGTCAGCCCCTTCGGCTGTTCACGAAGCGCAAGCCCAGTAAACGGTCGCACCGGAGCTGGTAGTCGCGGACGTAGACCAGCACCACGTACTCATTCTCCGTTTGGAAATGGGAGCCCTCCAACAAGGTGAGATCGGGCGTGGTGGAGCCGTTGGGCAGAAAGGCATAAACCTGATCGAAGTAGCCCTGCTTTACCAAGACCCGGGCGGTATAGGCCTTTTTCCCGGCATCCCAGGTGCAGCGAAATTCCTTTTTGCATTGAAAGTCGGTGAGTTCCCCATAGATGTACACCTCGCCTCCAGGTTGTTCATGGGTGCGCGGCAGGGTGAAGTCCACATACACGTAGTCGGCGCCCAAGGGGTCGTCCGGAAACTGGTCGTTTTTCACGAGGTACTTCCCGTTGATGTCGGGCAGATCAAGGTATACTTTGAATTCCCGCTTTTCGTCGGGCAGCAGTTCTGCCTCCACCAAGCCTTCCGCTGAGGAGAGGTAGCGCCCTACCCGGAGGGTGGTATAGCGCAGGTTTTTCAGGTCCACCCCGCGCCATTCGTTGCCGCCGGGAAAGAGTCCTTCTTTGGGATGGTCATAGACCAGTTCCGCATCGCGGATGAATTTGGGCCTGAAACCCGTGCGGGCGTCATCCCAACGGTTGTTTTGAAGCACTACCACGTGCAGGTCGCTGAACGGATCCGGCACCGGTATGCCCGGATAGCGCAATGTGAGGTCCAGTTGCTGGTCCATGTCGCGGCGTTCCACGTTGCGTGTGGGCACGATCGCCGCATCGATCTGCAGGCGGTCCTCGAACACCAGGAAGCGGCGGGTGAGCACCAGGTCGTCCTGGTCGGTGCCGCGGTACACTTTCAGCAGGTAGTTGCCGGCCACGGTGGGCTGCATCATGTCGTTGGGGAACTCCAGCTCGTATTCCAGGAAGGCCTGAAGGGTGTTGAAGCTTTGGCGCGGGGAGGGGATAAAATCCGCAGGAACCCCTTGAAGATATTGGCCGGGAGCGAGGTCGCTGGGCTGCCAATCCGCATTGCAGTGCACCAGGGTGTAGCTCAGGTTCTCCAGCTCGGTATTGAAGTCGTCGAAGCGGAGCACAAGACCGTCGCTGCTCCCCAGGCCGATGATAGCCGGTGAAAGCTCAAAGCCCCGCTTGAACAATTGCACGGTGTGTACCGTGGGGCTGTAAATGTGGTCTTCGTAGCGAAGTTCCTGGGAGGAATAATAGTTGCCCGTGCCGCTGGCGGCAGGTTGTTGGGCGCTGCAGGCGGTAAGCAACGCGCAGGTCAGAAGTGTCGTCAACATGGCAGCACCGGTCAGGCTCATCAGGCACAAAGGAAACCAAGGGCGGCCCTCCGGTTGGCCCGATCTGGTCGTGAAGGACAAAAAACCGATGCCTGAATTAGCTTGGACGCTGTATTCCGCAACTTGAACCTGAACACCAGTCCGATGAGAACAACCTTTACCCAAGCCGCCATCTTTTCGGGGCTCTTTTTCCTTTGCACGCCCCGGCCGGTCGCAGCGCAGCTTATCGTTACGGACAGCCTATCGGAAGCGGACATTGTCCAACTGCTGGAAGGCATGAACCTGTCCATCTCCAACGTGGAGGTGAACTGCCAGGGCATGGCCATGGGCCATTTTGCCGGAGATTCTGAACTGGGCATGCTGGAAGGGTTGGTGCTCACCACCGGTAGTGCCGATGCGTTGGCCGGCAATGCGTTGATGTTTGCGAACGGCCTTGTGAACACGGCGGGTGATGATGACTTGTCCATGGATGCCGGAGTGATGACCTACGATGCGTGCGTGCTGGAGTTTGACTGCATTCCGTACGGGGATACCCTGCTCTTCAATTTCTCCTTCGGCAGTGAGGAGTATCCCGAGTTCGTCGGCTCCTCGTTCAATGACATTTTCGCCATTTACCTCAGTGGGCCGGGCTTCACGGTGCCATACAACGCGGCCCAGCTGCCCGACGGTACCCCGGTGGCGATCAACAACGTGAACGATATGGCCAATAGCAACTTTTACTTCGACAATGTAATGGGCCAGCAGGTGGCCTATGATGGATTCACGGTGAACCTGACGGCTTTTGCTGAAGTTGTGCCCGATGAGACCTACCACTTCAAAGTGGCCATTGCGGATGCGGGCGATATGGTCTTTGACAGCGGGGTCTTTTTGGAGGCATTCAGTTTCCGCAGCGTGGTACAAACCACCGGCCTGGATGAGCCCGCAAGGCCGGCAATCTCGGTTGCCCAATGCGGCGACATGGTCCGGGTTCACCTTCCCGCAGTTCGCCCGGGGGCGGAATTGAGGGTCTATGATGCCATGGGACGAACTGTAGAGCGTGTTGCGGTCACAGGTCCGGAGGTCTCTTTCGGCATTGCGGAGCTGCCCATTGGAGCGTACACGGTGCACCTGCTGAACGGAACGGATGTTGCCCCGGTGCGCTTCGTAAGGCAGTAGGCTGTTGAGGCGCTCCCGCTTGTTCGCGATTCGAGCAAGCTCGGCAGCATGGCTGCTGAAAGAATCGCCCGCTGCGCGGGCGGCGTTGGCGGAGAGGGAGGGATTGCCGTAGGAACGGCTTTCCCTAAAGGGGGTAGGCTTCAACGCGCACCCCGCTGCGCGGTCTTTGATTCCTTCAGCATCCCTGCTGCTTCGAGCAAGCTCGGCAGCATGGCTGCTGAAAGAATCGCCCGCTGCGCGGGCGGCGTTGGCGGAGAGGGAGGGATTGCGCGTGCTTCGGCTCCTCAGCCGTACCGGCTTGCGGAGCGCCACTTCATTTAAGCTCAGCATCGCGCCATCCCTGAGGGGGGAGGCTTCAACGCGCATCCCGCTGCGCGTTCTTTGATTCCTTCAGCAGCCCTGCTGCTACGAGCAAGCTCAGCAGCATGGCTGCTGAAGGAATCGCCCGCTGCGCGGGCGGCGTTGGCGGAGAGGGAGGGATTCGAACCCCCGGTACCCTTGCGGGCACTTCTGTTTTCGAGACAGACCCGATCGACCACTCCGGCACCTCTCCTGAAAGGCTGTTCAGCGGCGGCCGTGCCGTGGCCCTTGCTGAAGGGCGGCAAATATAGCCGGGCTGCATGGGGTTCCATGCAGGAGCCTAATTTCGGGCCATACAAAGCACCTTGTGGTCCCGGCAACAATCCGCCTCGGGAGCGGCTCCACGAACTGGCTGAACCACATGAAACCCGGCTTGCTGCATTTGTTCACTGCATGCTTGGCCTTGGTATGGTGCAGCCGGGGACTCGCCCAGGACCGGGTCCTGTTGCGGCTGGTGCGCTCCGAGGTGACCTTCGTGAGCAATGCCCCGCTGGAGCGGATCACTGCAACCAATACCAAGTGCAGCGGATTGCTCGATCCCGTGGCACGCACCTTTGCCGTGCAAGTGCCGATTGCCGAGTTCCAAGGGTTCAATTCCCCGCTGCAGCGCGAGCATTTCAATGAGAACTACCTGGAGCAGGGCACCTGGCCCGACGCCAGCTTTGCCGGGCGGCTCATCGATGAGATGGATTTCAGCACCCCGGGCACCCGAACGGTGAGGGCCAAAGGCACCTTGGCGATCCATGGCTTGGCGAAGGAGCGCATCATTCCATGCACGGTGGTGGTTTCCCCGGAGGGGGCGCGTGTTACGGCACGCTTTGAAGTGGCACTGGATGATCATGCCATCCGGGTTCCGCGGGTCGTGCACCAGAAGATCGCCCCGTTGATCCAGGTGGAACTGGACCTTTTGTTCAAGCGCGATCGGGGCACATGAGGTTCCCGTGGGCCAGCCTTTCGTTGGTGCTATTGGCCGGTCCAGTTGCCGCCCAGTATCCCCACACCGAGGTGCAGGAGATCCGCGTGGGGCAGCGCCGAACGGCCATCACCCATTTGGCCCAGGACCGGCACGGGCTGATCTGGGCCGCCAGCGATCATGGCCTGCTGCGGCTGGACGGGGACCGGGTGGAAGTGATGACATCCACCGGCACGGCATCCATAACGGCCATGGCCGCGCGGGGCAACGGCATGGTTGTGGCGTTGAGCTCGGGCGTGGTACTGTATTGTGCCGGACCCCGGGCCGATACGCTCTATTCCGATACCGTACTGGTCCGATGCCCGGTACAGGCCATCGTGGTGGAGGCCAACACTGCGGTCCACCTGGGTACCTACGGCGCGGGGATCATCTCCATCGAGAACCAAGGAATCCGCGTGCTTTCAACACGGCAAGGTCTGCCGGACAGCCATGTGAACGACCTGTGCCTGCTGAAGAGCGGCAGCTTGGTGGCTGCAACGGACCAAGGTCTTGCCTTGGTGAAAAACCGGCAAGTCTTAGAGGTGTACGATCAGCGGCAGGCTGCCCCGGATAACTTGGTCTTGTCCGTTGCGGAGGCTCCGGCAGGTGGGGTATGGGCAGGCACGGACAATGGAGGCGCATTCCTTTGGACTCCCGGCGGAAGGGGTCGCACCGATACTTGGTCCGCGGAAGCATGCGGGGGAGCAGTGCGCAACATCGCAGCGCATGGTGAACAGCTCTGGATCGCCGGTACCCGGCCGGGAGCCACCTACTTTGACCGCAGCTTGAGCCGGCAGGGATCCAGCCCGTCCGATAGGCTGCTGCCGGGTGCACTGCCTGCCACGGACTTGTTCTGTGATCGTGAGGGCGTGGTATGGTGGTGTGATGGAACAGGGAACATCTACCGCGCCGATCCGGCTACGTACTTCATTCCGGAGCTGGCCGGCAAAGACCTCAGCCGGATCAATGCACTGCATGTAGGAAGCGACCGCATTTGGTTCGCCACGGTGGAAGGGGTGTACTCCTGCCCGTTGGGAGAGCTGGCCGGCCCTCTCGTGAAGCATGGGCCTGTGCCCGCAGACCCGCAAACGCCGATCGTATCGCTGGACGTTGGCGTTGATGGCACCATCTGGGCCGCAAGTTTCGGCAACGGCCTTTTCGCCGTGCGGCCGAACGGGCGCATCGATCATTTTACCCGCGAGAAGAATGGCATCGATCCCAACGTGCTCAGCGTGCGTACCCGTGGCCCGGAGATCTGGCTGGCCACCCTCTCGGGCATGTGCAGGTTGATGGACGGCAAGGCCACCTGCTACGCGCCAATGGGACCGGGCTTCATGTACGCGCTGCTGCCCTTGCCTGATGGAACCGTGCTGGGTGCCACGGATGGCAACGGGATCGTGCGATCAGGTCCCGATGGGCTGAAGCCCGTGGACCGGTCCGGGCCGCGCACCTATTATTCCTTGGCGCGTGATGGTGCGGGCAGCATTTGGGCGATCGGCCCGGAAAGCGGTTTGTGCCGGTTGAGGCAGGACACCCTGCTCTGCACGGACGGCACCATGCCGCAATTCCAAGGTGACCTGTTCGCCTTGGCCTGCACTGGCCGCCATGTGCTGGTGTTCAGCGACGGTGCCGCCATGGCGTACGATACCTCCAACGGCATGTGGAGTGATATCACCGCCCAAGCCGGGTTGGGCGGCCTGCAGGCGGAGTTGAACGCAGTGGGCACCGGCCCGGATGGATCGCTGTGGCTGGCTTGCAACAAAGGGTTGGTCCGCTTGCAAGCGCCCGCTTCATGGTTCTCGCCCAACCTGAGGACGGTGATCACCGATGTGGTGGTGGACAACGTGCACCTGCCGACGGAACAGGACTGGGAGACCCCCCATGACCGCAACGCGGTCACTTTCCGCTTTGCCGCGCCGCACTACGCCGATCCCGGAGCGGTGCGCTTCGAGCTGCGCCTGTCGGGCCTGAGCGACAAGGTCCTGCGCACCCGCGAACGCGAGGCCAGCTATCCCGCATTGCCGCCTGGAACGTACACGTTCGAGGTGCGGGCCTTTGTGGGCGAGGAGCCGAACGGGGCCGAATGGACCCGGCAAAGCTTCGTCATTTTTCCTCCGTGGTGGCGGTTGTGGTGGGCAGCGCCCTGCGCAGTGGCGGCGTTGGTACTGTTGGTTGCACTCTGGTTCCGTGCGCGTGAACGGCGGCTGCGCTATCGGCAAAAGCTCGAACAGGACCAGGTCCGCTTTCAGCTGGAAGCCCTGCGCAGCCAGGTGGACCCCCACTTCCTCTTCAACAGCTTCAATACCTTGGTGGAATTGATCGAATCGGAACCGGCCAAGGCCGTGGAACAGGTTGAAGAACTGAGCACCTTTTTCCGCAACATCCTCCATGTGCGTGACAGGCCCACCATTTCCTTGGACGAGGAGCTCAGCCTGGTCGCTACCTATTTCCGCCTGGAACAACGCCGCTTTGGCCGGGCCATAGCTTTGGATGTTTCCGTTGGCGCTGAAAACCGCCGCATGCAGGTGGTGCCGTTGACCCTGCAATTATTGGTGGAGAACGCCATCAAGCACAACATTTCCGATATGGACCGGCCCTTGCTGATCCAGGTACGGGCAGAAGCTGGCCTGCTGGTGGTGTCCAACCTCATGCGGCCGCGGTCTTCCCCGGTGCGCTCCACCGGCTTCGGGCTGGACAGCATCCGCAAGCGTTACGCGGCGTTGAGCCCAACACCGGTGATCGCAGGGCCGGAAGAGGGCCTTTTCATCATACGGATACCTTTGATCCGGCCATGAACCTGCGCGTGACGATCGTTGAGGATGAACCCGCCGCCGTAAGGCGCATGCGCAAGCTGCTCGCGGAATTGGACCCCGGGGTGGAGGTGGTGGCGGACCTGCCCTCGGTGGAACAGGCCGTGGCCTGGTTCAAGCAACATGAACCACCGGACCTGGCCCTCTTCGATGTGCGCCTTGCCGATGGCAACAGCTTCGAGGTGTTCAGTGCCGTGGACGTGGCATGCCCGGTGGTCTTCATCACCGCCTTCGACGAGTTCGCGCTCAAGGCCTTCCGTGTGAACGCGTTGGACTACTTGTTGAAGCCCGTGAAACGAGAGGAGCTGGCCGCTGCCTTGGACCGCCTGCGCCACCTGCGCACCGTACGCGGGCTCGGTGGATTGGCCAAACGGGAAGACATCGCCGCTGAGCGCCCTACGGTACCGGTCAAACGCTTTCTGATCCGTATTGGCGACCGGATCCGTGTGGTGGAACCCCAGGACATCGCCTACTTCCATTCCCATCGGAAGGACACCTACTTGCGCACGTTGGAGGGAAAGGACCTGCCTTTGGACGAAAGCCTGGACCGCTTGGAGCACCAACTACCGGCAGACCGGTTCTTTCGGTTGAACCGGCAGTTGATCGTGAATTTCCGGAGCATTCAGGAGATGTTGGCATACAGCAAGAGCAGGGTGAAGGTGGTGCTCCAACCGCCGTTCGCCGAGGATGCCATTGTAAGCAGTGAACGATCAGCGGAGTTCAAGCGCTGGCTTGCGGGGTAGTTGCCGGTTCGTCGTCCTTTCTTCCCGCCTCGTCGGGTCCGAGTTTCCATCCTGGGCCGTACACCGTTGTTTTGTGGATGCAATGGAACGATGAAGGGCCGCAACGGATCGCATCCACCCACGCAGATGGACACCATGAGCATGCTTGATCCCAAAGATCTGGACCTGTTGTTGAGGGCCGATCAAGGGGCGCTGTTGGGCCAGATCATGCGCCTGAACCGCGAACCACGCTACCACAACCGGTTGGATGCCATCCAGCTCATGGCCTGGATCAAGGAGGTCAAAAGAAACGGCAACTTCGGGCCGGACAATAAGCGCTGAAACGATCAAGCAACTGCATGCCCCGGAACGGGGTCTACCCTCATAACAGTCGAATTGAACATGTCGTTCCTCCCCGCACCTTCCGCCAGCCCGCTGCCCCTGGGAACCTTGCGCTGTGCCGCTGTGATGGGCATGCTCCTTTTCAGTCTGTACTCCTGCAAGCATGAACCAGTGGTTTCTCCGGATGAGGGGGTGGAAGACCAAGGTTCAGGACCGGGGCCGCTGCCGATCGTGGAGTGCGATCCAGACAGCGTGTACTTCGAACAGCAGATCCTGCCGTTGCTGATCTCCAATTGCGCGGTATCCGGCTGCCACGACCAGGCCACCAACGACAATGACGGCATCCAGCTCACCAGCTACGGATCGCTCCTGGCCAGCGGCACCCTGCAGAACGGTGATCTTTGGGAGGCCATCAACGAAGATGACCCGGACAAGGTCATGCCGCGCCCTCCGCAAGCGCCGCTCACACCGGATCAGATCGCTCTGATAGGCCTGTGGATCCAGCAGGGCTACCCCGACAATTCCTGTGCAAGCTCCTGCGATACTTCGAACATCACCTATTCGGGCGTGATCCAACCCTTGGTGGATGGATACTGCACGGGATGCCATGGCGGCAGTACGCCGGAAGGGGGCTTGGACTACACCTCATGGGACGACCTGCACACCGTGGCGTTGGACGGACGACTGGCCGGGTCCATCCAGCACCAGAACCCTTTCACCCCAATGCCGCCCACCGGTCCCATGTTGCCCGATTGCCAGATTGAACAGATCCTGATCTGGATCGCCGAGGGAGCCCCCAACAACTAACCGCACCATGCGCACCAAGTACCTATTGATGGCCGTGGTCGTTGCCGGTAGCCTCCTGGCATCCGGCGGGTGCTATTACGATGTGGAGGCCGACCTCTATCCGCGGAATTTCTGCGACACCGCAAGTGTCACCTTTTCGGGCTCGGTACAGCCCATACTGCAAGGGAATTGCGCCATCCTGGGCTGTCACGTGCCGGGTGGTACCGGCACGGGTGATTTTACCACCTATGCCGGGTTCCTTGCGCAAGTGCAGAACGGAGGCGTGTTGAATGCCATCCAGCACCAAGGAAATGTGCAACCCATGCCCCCGAGCGGAAAGTTGCCCGATTGCCAGATCAGACAGATCGAATTGTGGGTGAACGCCGGAGCCTTGAACAATTGAACCATGAAACGAAAGCACGTAGTGATCCTCGTGGTGTGCGTGGTGCTGGCCGCGGTTGCCGCCTATGCATACCGGATGTACTCTGCCAAGCCCGCTACCGCGGAAGGGCGCACTGCGGAGGTGCTGGTGCAGGCCGAAGCGCTTTTCGCGGCATTCCAAATGGATGAAGCGGCTGCCGGCCTGCAGTACAATGACAAGCTCGTGGCCGTGGAAGGTGTTGTGCGCAGCGTTTCCACCACGGATGGGCTGGTCAACGTTGTCCTTGAAACCGGCGATCCGCTGGGTGGCGTGGTATGCGAGCTGGTACCCGGCACCATGGCGGGCTTCGTTGCCGGGGATCCGGTGCGGATCCAAGGCTATTGCGCCGGCTTCAATTTGGATGTGCTGCTCCAGCGCTGTACGGTCGTGGGGCAGCAACAGGAACCTTGAAACACTACCGACCACAATGACACGCAACGTTCTTCTTGCCGGCCTCGGCCTGCTGCCCGCCGTACTGGCGGCCCAAACGCATTTCGCCACGCGCAACGGTGAGATCTCCTTCTTCTCCAGTACCCCCATGGAGGACATCACCGCGGTGAACCGCAAAGTCACCAGTGTCCTGGATCCAACTACCGGGGCCGTGGAGTTCGCCGCCTTGATCAAGGCATTCGAGTTCGAGAAGGCGCTGATGCAGGAGCACTTCAACGAGAATTACATGGAGAGCGCCACTTACCCGAAGGCCACGTTCAAGGGCACGCTCAAGGCCACTTCCGGAGATGACCTCCGCACTGCGGGCTCCCATGCCGTGACCGTGGCCGGCGACCTCACCATCCACGGGGTGGCACGGCCTGTTGCAGTACAGGGCACGATCGTTACCACTGCGGCGGGCACGATGAAAGCCACCAGTGAATTCGAAGTGAAGCCCGAGGACCACGGCATCAAGATCCCCGGTGTGGTCCGGGACAAGATCGCCAAATCCATCCGGGTGAAGGTGAACCTGGAATATTCCAAGTTGTAGTCCGTTGCCCCATGCCCATCCACATCTCCCGGTACACCTGCCTTGCCACGGCGCTCACGTGCGGCACCCCGCTGCTGCATGCGCAAGACGACTTGTTGCTGCTGCTGGCGTCGGATAGTATGGAGGTGGTCCACACCTCGGCCAGTTTCAAGTCCACCCGGGTCATCAATGGGCATAGCCTGGAGAACACCGCCCATGGAGTGCTGGATTTCCGGATCGGGCACCGCTTTGGGTTCCTGAGCAATGGGGTGCAGGAGCTTTTCGGATTGGACCAAGCCACGATCCGCCTGGGGTTTGACTATGGTGCAACCGATCGGTTGATGCTCGGCTTCGGCCGTAGCTCCTTTGAAAAGACGCTCGACGGCTTTGCCAAATACAAGCTGTTGCGCCAGTGCGACCAAGGCTGTTCCATGCCCTTTACGCTTGCCGTGGTGGCAGCTGCTTCGGCCACCACCATGCCGGCGAACCAGGTGCCTTGGTATTTCGAGGGCATCGAGGATCATCTTACTCACCGCCTGGCGTACAGCTTCCAAGCGGTCATAGGCCGCAAATTCACTGAGGGGCTTACACTGCAGCTATCCCCCGGCGTGGTGCACAGGAACTTGGTGAAGACCGCGGCCGACCGCAATGACCTGATCAACCTGGGCATTGGCGGCCGGGCCAAGCTCAGCAAGCGCGTAACCATCAACGCCGAGTATTTCTATGTGCTGCCCGACCAAGGGCCACGGCCGGCTTATCACAATTCCGTGGCAGTAGGATTTGACATCGAAACCGGCGGGCACGTGTTCCAGCTGCACTTCACCAACAGTACGGCCATGTACGAGCGCGGCTTCATTACGGAAACGGTGGGGGATTTCGCACGGGGCGATATCCATTTCGGGTTCAACATCTCCCGTGTATTCACCTTGCACGACCCCAAGGCCAAAGCTTGGCGCAAGGCGCAGGAGGCTGGCTCGAAGCCCTGAAGAGGGTGCAGGCGGCACCGGTGCGTGCCCCGGGGTCAATGCCCGTGTTCCGCCTTGGGTGCCTCGGCGCCGTCCACCAGCCAGTAGCCCAGGAATACCAGCACCACCAGCGCCACGAAGCTGATCACGCCCACGGTGTTGCTGATGCCCTCGGTATCCAATATGGAGGGCTGCAAGGGGATGAGGAAAGCGACCAGCCAGACGGCGTATCCGAGCAGTTTGCGTTTGTTCATGATGCTGTTCTAAAGCCGGGGCAAGTTAATGAGCGGCCGTGATCGAAGAAGAGGACTGCGCTTCACTTGCGGCCGGACATGGGCACAAAATCGCGGGATATGGCACCGGTGTAGATCTGGCGGGGCCGGCTGATGGGTTCCTTGTTGGCCACCATTTCCTTCCATTGGGCGATCCAGCCGGGCAGGCGGCCCAGGGCAAACATCACCGTGAACATGCGCGTGGGAATGCCGATGGCGCGGTAGATGATGCCGCTGTAGAAATCCACGTTGGGATAAAGCTTGCGTTCGATGAAGAAATCGTCCTTCAGCGCGATCTCCTCCAGCTGCTTGGCGATGTCCAGCACGGGATCGTTGATGCCCATTTTCTTGAGGATCGCGTCGCTGCTGCGCTTGATGATCATCGCGCGCGGGTCGAAGTTCTTGTACACACGGTGCCCGAAGCCGAACAGCCGGAAGGGATCGTTCTTGTCCTTTGCCTTGTTCACCCATTTGTGGATGTCCCCGCCGTCGTTGCGGATGGTCTCAAGCATTTCGATGACCTCTTGGTTGGCACCGCCGTGCAGCGGTCCCCACAGGGCCGCAATGCCTGCTGAAATGGCGCTGTACAAGTTGGCCTGGGAGCTGCCCACCATGCGCACGGTGCTGGCGCTGCAGTTCTGCTCGTGGTCCGCATGCAAGATCAGCAACTTGTTCAGGGCATCCACGGTTACGGGTTCGGCTTGGTACTCTTCCGTAGGCAGGCCGAACATCATGTGGAGGAAGTTCTCCACGTAGCCCAGCTTGTTGCTGGGGTACATCGTGGGGTGCCCCAAGGTGTTCTTATAGCTGATGGCTGCCAAGGTGGGCATCTTGGCGATGAGGCGGTAGATCGTCCGCTCCACGTCTTTGCTGGGGCGGTTGGGGGTTTGGCTCTTGGGGTAGAAGGTACTGAGCGAATTGACCATCGCCGAGAGAATGCCCATGGGGTGGGCATTGCTCGGGTAGTACTGGAAGAACCGCTTCATGTCCTCGTGCACCAAGGAATGATACCGGATGTTGCCCTCGAACTCCTGCAATTGTTTGGCGTTGGGCAGCTCGCCGTTGAGGATCAGATAGGCCACCTCGGTGAAGGTGGCTTTTTCCGCCAGCTGCTCGATGGGATATCCGCGGTAGCGCAGGATGCCCTGTTCGCCGTCCAGGAAGGTGATGGCGCTGGTGGTGGCACCGGTGTTCTTGTAGCCCAAGTCCAGCGTGATATAGCCCGTATCTGAGCGCAACTTGCTGATGTCGATGGCCTTTTCGCCTTCACTCCCCGTGACCACGGGAAATTCGTAGGTCTTGCCCTCCAAAATGATCTTCGCAGTTTCGCTCATGTGTCGCGTTCAGTAAAAAGAAAAAGTATCCCGTGGCCCAAGTTGCCGCGAATTTAAGGCCACGGCACGAACGCACCGTGGTGTTCACTGAATTTCGCCACGAGAACAGGTATGCATCCAACAGGGCCGGGGTTGGCCGGCCACCGCAACAGGGCGGAATTGCGGCCTGGCGCAATGCGGTTTTGGGCCATTCGGCGATGAACCGCCCCAAATGAACAGGGCCGCCTCCAAGGAGACGGCCCTGCACTGCAACATGCGTTAGTCGATCAGTTCGAGACCGGGGCCATGGTGCTGCCTGCTTTCACCGGAGAGGTGGGGGCGGCGTTGGCCGAGGTTTTTACTTCGCCCTTGATGCGGATGATCTTGGTAGGTGCATTCACCGCATTGGAAGTGATGGTCACGGACTTGTTGATGGGCCCGGGCCGGTTGGTGTCGTATTTCACGGTGACCACGGTGGACGCGCCCGGTGCGATCGGGGCGGTATCGCACTTGGGCACGGTGCAGCCGCAAGATCCCTTGCAGTTGCTGATGATCAACGGCTGGTCACCGGTGTTGGTCACCTTGAACTCGCACGTGCCATTGGCGCCTTGGTCAATGGTGCCATAGTCATGCACTTCCTTGTCCAAGCTGACCATGGGACCACTGCCACCCACGGTGCGGGTGTTCTCCTGGGCGAAGGCACCCAGGACCAAGGCGCTGAGGCTGAGGGTTGCGAAGAGCTTTTTCATCTGCTGTTGGAATGGTGTTTCTGCGTTGATGCTTCAAAGGTCGGGCCGGCATCGGGGCGCGGGAGGGAGATTAACCAAAGTTTAACAGGGCGGGGGTATGCCGTTGCTGCCTTGCGGCCAGCTGTGCAACCTTTGTGCCATGGCAGCGGTTCTCCGCGTGTGGCAGTTGGTGAAGGAGGCACTGGAAGGCGGAGACCGTGACTATACGGCCATCGGCTTGCGGCGTGCCGTGGTGCTGCTGAGCATACCGATGGTGCTGGAGATGGCCATGGAATCGCTCTTTGCCTTGGTCGACGTGTTTTTTGTGAGCCGCTTGGGCACGGAGGCGGTGGCCGTGGTGGGGCTTACCGAAGGGGTAATGACCATTGTGTACAGCCTGGCTTGGGGCCTGGGTGCCGGCATTACCGCCGTGGTGGCCAGGCGGATCGGGGAGAAGGACCGGGAAGGGGCGGACCGCGCCGCGGTGCAAGGCATGGTGATCGTAGTGGTTGCGGGGCTTGTTTTGGCCGTGCCCGGCTTGCTGTGGCCGAGGCGGTTGCTGGCCATGATGGGGGCAACCCCCGAAGTGGCCGCCATGGGCGGTTCCTTCATGCAGCTCATGTTGGGCAGCAATGTGGTGATCCTGCTGTTGTTCGGCATCAACGCCATTTTCCGGGGGGCGGGCAATGCGGCGCTGGCCATGCGCGCGCTCTGGATCGCCAATGGCATCAACATCGTGCTGGACCCGCTGCTCATCTTCGGCCTGGGGCCCGTTCCGGCCATGGGAGTTACCGGCGCTGCCGTGGCAACGGTGATCGGCAGGTCTTGCGGGGTGGCTTACCAGTGCTGGCACTTGTTCGACGGCAAGGGGAAGGTGGTGCTGGCCGCACGGCATTTCCGTGTGGCCTGGGCCGTGCTTTGGAACATCCTGCGGTTGTCGGGCGCCGCGTGTGCCCAGTTCCTCATTGCCTCGGCCAGTTGGGTATTCCTGGTGCGTATTGTTGCCGGGTTCGGGGATGATGCCGTTGCCGGCTACACGGTAGCCGTGCGCATCATCATTTTTGCGTTGCTTCCTGCCTGGGGCATCGCCAATGCGGCCTCCACCCTGACCGGGCAGAACTTGGGCGCGGGGCAAGCGGACCGTGCGGAGCGCAGCGCCTGGCTTTGCGGCCATGTGAATGCAGGTTACATGGCGGTGATGGCCGTGATCTTCATGCTGCTGGCCCCGTGGGGCCTGGGGTTCTTCACCGAGGTGCCGGCTGTGGCGCGCGTGGGGGTGGTGGCCTTGCGCATCGTCAGCGCAGGTTACCTCTTCTACGCCTACGGCATGGTGCTCGCCCAAGCGTTCAACGGTGCCGGTGATGCCATGACCCCGGTGTGGCTGAACCTGGTGTGTTTTTGGCTGGTGGAAATCCCTTTGGCCTGGTACTTGGCTCAACGCATGCAAGCCCCCGAAGGGGTGTTCATCGCCGTGGCCGTAAGCGAAAGCCTGCTTGCGGTGCTTTGTATGGCCCTTTTCCGCAGGGGCCGGTGGAAGTTGGTGAAGGTTTAGCCCTTGTTGGGTGGTTCGAAGTACCTCGCTCCGGCGGCACGACCGGGCATGAAGGTTCTTTTGGATGCTCGCCCTCGTTCGCTCATACAGCGTTGCAGCTCAGCCGGATACTTCGTTCCAGTATCCTCACTTCACTGCGCCTTGTCTGAGCGAACGATGGCTTCGCGTGCCATCCGTTCGAGGTACTTCGAGCCACCCTAGTGCCTTGCCTTGAGTTCCGGCCTGCCTGCCGCCTCCCATTGCAGCACGGCGTCCAGGATGTGCTCGATCTTGCGGCTGTCCGCCCAAGTGCCTCGAAAGATCAGCCGCCCTTCACCATCGATGACGTAAACGCCGTTGGGCACCCGCCCGTACGCGCTGAACACCTTGTCGTCCAGCCCGTCAACCAGCACGGGCAGTCGGGTGAGCTGGGCGAATTCCCGGGCGTAGCCCAGCTTTTCCTCCGGTGATGAAGGCGCCGGGTACTTGCTGAATTTCTTCTTGTCACCGGGGTGGAGTTCCCTGCCGTAGACCACGAACAACTCCACTTGGGCCGTGTCGTACTTTGCCAGCAGCACATCCCAAAAGGGCAGCTGGGCACGTGCCGGTGGGTTGCTGATGCTGCCGAACATGAAGGCACGCAGCTTGCCGCTATGGGCTTCTAGGTGGTACGGCAGGCCGGTACGCGCTTCGGGCAAGGTGAAATCATGCGTGCCGGCCTCCATGTTGCCGCCTTCGCTGTACGCTTGGATGTCCTTGATGGTGGCGCGGAGCATCTTGTCGAAGTTCATCCGCCAGAGGTTCACCTCACGGCGCATGGCCTTCAGTTCATCTTTGGTGTACCCGTTGAGGAAAAAGTCCAGGTCGTCGTGGAAACGGATGCCCCCGTTGGCCGCATAGGGCCCGGAATCCCAGTTCTGTACCTGCGCCCGCACTGGGGATGCCGCCATCAGGAAAAGAAACAGCCAGGTCCGCATGGGGTAAAAGTAGGGCGCCCATCTTTGCTCCATGCTACGCCTCCTGCTGCCCCTGGCCTGTGCGCTGCCCTGGTCCAGCTTTGCCCAGAACTACACCAGTTATTTCACCGGCAACCCCACGGACGTTGCACCCCCGCCCATGGGAGGCGTGTGCCTGATGGGCGGCGCCAGCGAGTTCGACCCCGCCATGCAATGGTTCCTGGACCGCGCCAATGGGGGGGATGTGCTGGTGCTGCGCGCTTCGGGCTCCAATGGCTACAACGACTACATGTACTACGACCTCGGCGGGGTGAACTCCGTGGAGACCATCGTGTTCAACAACGCTTCGGCCGCCTTTGAGCCCTATGTGGCCCAGCGCATCCAAAAGGCCGAGGCCATCTGGTTTGCCGGCGGTGACCAGTGGAACTACGTGAGCTATTGGCGGAACACACCGGTGATGGACCTGGTGAACACCGCCATTGCCGAACGCCAGGCCGCTGTTGGCGGCACCAGTGCGGGCATGGCCATCCTGGGTGGCTGTTACTTCAGTGCACAATACGGTTCGGTCACTTCTTCCGAAGCACTGGCCGATCCCTTCAATACATACATGGCGGTGGAGTGCACCCCCTTTCTGAACGTGCCCTTCATGGCCCATACCATCACCGATACGCACTATGACAACCCCGACCGTCGCGGCAGGCATTTCACCTTCCTGGCCCGCATGGTGCAAAATGGCGACAGCACGGCCTACGGTATTGCCTGCAACGAATACGTGGCCGTGTGCGTGGATCCGCAGGGCATCGCCCATGTGTACGGTGAATGGCCGGACTACGAGGAGCATGCCTATTTCCTTCGGGTGAATTGTATGCCGCCCGTAGGGCCGGAGGTGTGCCAAGCCGGCGTGCCGCTCACCTGGCACCAACAAGGCATGGCCGTGAAAGCCTACAAAGTGCCCGGCACACCTGCCGGGGCAAATTGGTTCGACCTGAACGACCACCTTACGGGCCAAGGCGGGGCTTGGGAGAACTGGAGCGCAGTGGCCGGGAGTTTTTCCGCGTTGCCCGGCGAGGAGCCGCCCTGCGGCAACACCACTGCAGTGCCCGGGCTGGCCGCAACGCCAACCTTGGTGTGGGATGCCATTGCCGGGGAGGCCACGGTGCACCATGCCCTGCCGCGATCCACTGTGGAGCTTTATGCTGTCGATGGACGCCTGTTCGGGCAGGTGCAGGCTGATGGCGCCGGGCAGGGCCGGATACAACTGCCAGCACAGGGATGGGGGCTGATCAGGGCCGTGGCCGCTGATGGCCCGCACACGTGGAAAGTGGTGCGTTGAAGCAGGCGGGTTGCTTCACTTCCGCTTGCTCACAAAGGCCTTCTGGAACTCCGCGAATTCCTGTTTGGTGTAGGCCCCTGAGCCGAAATAGTTGAGGATCGGCTCGATCTGCACGGGTGTCATATAGCCCTGCACCGGGGTGAGCACCTGCCCTTGGCTGTCCATGTACACCAGCGTGGGGTAGGCCACGCGGCCGTTCACCGGGGCAATGGCCATGGTGAGCTCATGGGTGCCGTTGCGGCTGTTCTTCATGGCCGGGTTGTACGAGGGGTTGCTGTAGGTCTTGCCGTTGTACACCACCGGGTCGCCACCTTCGGCATTGAACTTCACCGGGTGGAAGTTGGCATTGATATAAGCTGCGGTTTGCGGGTCGTGGAAGGTGTTGGCGTCCAGCATGCGGCAAGGCCCGCACCAGCTGGTGTACACATCGATGAGCAGGGGCTTGCCGTCCTTTTTGGCCGCAGTCTGGGCCGTGGCCAGGTCTGTCCATTTCACCAATGGGGCGGTGGCCGGCTCCTGGGCCAAAAGGGCGAGCGGGAATACGATCAGGGAGAGTGCAAGGCTGCGCATGGTTGTGGTGTTGCGTGGGGCTATTGCCAATTGTGTGCCGAAGGTGACCGAAGTTGGTCCGGTCCGGCTAGTGCACGCCCTTCATCAGTCGGCGTACCCACGGTGATATGACGATGAGCACCACGCCAGCGATGAGAGCATAAACGGCCAATTGCTGGTATCCGGTGGTGTAGGCGATCAACTTGTCCAGGTTGGAGGCTTCGGGATCGGCAGTGCTCATGCCGGCCCCAAGCAGGCCCGCCACGTACTGCCCGTAGGCACTGGCCAGGAACCACATGCCCATCATCAGGCCTTGGATGGGCTGGGGCGAGAGCTTGGTCATCAACGAGAGGCCGATGGGCGAGAGGCTCAGCTCACCGAAGGTGATGATGAAATAGCCCAGGGTGAAGATGTCCAGGGAGGTGATGCCATCGGCATCGGCGAAGAACACCGTGGCGTAGAAGGCGAAGAAGGCGCCGGCCAGCAGGAGGAAGCCCAAGCCGAACTTCACCACCGAATTAGGCTCCATTCTGCGCTTGGCCAGCCACAGCCACAGCAGGCCCACCAAGGGGGCGAACAGGATCACGAAGACCGAGTTGGAGCTGTTGTTCACCACGTTCGGGTCCATGGGGATGAAACCGAAGAGCTCGTGCTGGAGGTTGTTCAGCGCGAAGATGCTCAGCGATCCACCCGCTTGCTCGAAGAAGGCCCAGAAGATGATGGAGAAGAGGATGAAGACCATGGCCGCCAGCAAGCGCTTGTTCTGGGCGGTGTTGAACTTGCGCATCTCCCAGGCCAGATAGACCAAGGTGGCCGGCCCGATGATGTACATGAACAGGTCCGTGTATTCCGTGTTGGTCACCAGTTTGAGGATGAAGGGCACGGCGATGAGCGAGCCGATATACACGGCCACTTCGTACATGCGGCGCTTCTTGTTGGGGATACCCGGGTGCAAGGGGGAGAGGCCGATCGGGCCCAAGCTCTTGCGCGTGAAGGCGAAGTTGATCAGGCTGATGGTCATCACCACGCTCACCAGGCCGAAGGCCAGCGGCCAGCTGTGGTACTTGCCCACCCAGATCATCAGCACGCCGCCCAACAGGGCACCGAGATTGATGGCCGAGTAGAACAGGCTGAAGCCGGCGTCGCGGCGGGCATCATCATCGGCATAAAGCTGGCCCACCATGGTGCTGATGTTGGGCTTGAAGAATCCGGTGCCGATGATGAAGAAGCAGGTGCCGATGTAGAACAGGCTTGCCGGGGAGAAGGCGATCACCAACCCGCCGGCGATCATCAGTATGGCACCCCAGAAGAGCGATTTCTGGAAGCCCAGGATCTTGTCGGCGAACACCCCGCCGATGAAGGTGAACGCATACACAAAGGCCTGGATGGCGCCGTATTGGAGATTGGCGGTCTTGTCATCCAGCCCCAATTGCGTCACCATGAACACGGTGAGCATGCCGCGCATGCCGTAGAAGCAGAAGCGCTCCCACATCTCGCTGCCGGCCAAGTGCCAGAGCTGCTTGGGGTATTTTCCGCTGAAGGACTGGATCTCGGCTTGTGTTTGCATGGGCTGGAAGTATGGCCACCGGGTTACAAGGCCTGTGCTGGAGGAATTTGCGATCGTGGGTGCCGGGCTTGGGGCAGTTCGGTATTTGGGGACGGGCAGGTGCCGGTGGGCCAACTCGCGGACAAGTCTACCAAGAAACAGCCGACACCCGACCGCTACCCGGGCTCAGTGTATGTTCTTTTCCCGCATCACTGCCTTGAGCCAGCGCAACAGGAAGAAGAGCATCAATGCTGCCGCCAGGGCCAGGCCGAAATTCATCAGGAAGAACCCGCGCTTGTCATCAAAGCCTTCCCACAAGCCGCTGAGCATGCCGCTGAGCTTGTTGCCCACGGAGGTGCTCAGGAAGAATCCGCCCATCATCAGTGCGGTGATGCGCGGCGGGCTGAGCTTGCTCACCAGGGAGAGGCCCATGGGGCTCAGGCACAGTTCGCCCACGGTGATCACGCCGTAGCTGGCGATCAGCCACCAGCTGCTGGCCTTGGTCTCCAAGTTGTTGGAGGCCATCA
The DNA here is from genome assembly GCA_020852835.1 of Flavobacteriales bacterium. GTDB lineage: Bacteria > Bacteroidota > Bacteroidia > Flavobacteriales_F > PHOS-HE28 > PHOS-HE28. The sequence goes on along the minus strand of JADZAC010000055.1, from coordinate 12,881 downwards.
CCGCACCCACCATCACCAAGGCCGAAAGGGCCGTGATCACCAGGCCGATGGCGATCTTGGTGGGGGTGGCGGGCTCTTTCTTGCGGCTGCGCATCCACCCCCAGAAACCCACGATCACCGGGGTGAGCAGCACCACCCAAAAGGGGTTGATGCTCTGGTAGAGCTGCGTGGCGTACAACTTCATGCTTTGGCCTTCGGCCGGCATGCGCTCGGGTGCAACGGTGGCCAGGTAGTGGGCGCTGTTGGCATCGGTGGCGGCACCGTTGTTGGTCACCGTTTCGGCAATGTTCAGCTTATCCGCAATGCTGGACACGCCTGCGGCCATCTCACGGTCCGTGTGGTCCTTGGCCCATACGGTGAGGGCGTCGCCGTTCTGGTGGAACACGGCCCAGAAGATCACCAAGCAGCCGAACACCGCCAGCAGTGCGCCGATGGGCCGCTTGTCCTCGGCATTGGCCTTGATGTACAAGTAGATGAAGAAGGCCACCACGGGGATGCAGCCGAAGATGAAGGCGTCGTTGGTGTCCGTGCCCAGCAGGTTGCCCGGGATGAGGTAGCCCAACACCCCGAAGATGAACATGGGCACCAGGGTGCTCAGCAGGATCCGGCCCGTGCTCATGTCGCCCGGCTGCATGGGCTTGATCACGTCGGCATGTTTCACCCAGCGACCGCCGCTGATGAAGATCACCACCCCGATGAGCATGCCGATGCCTGCTGCGGCGAAGGCGTGGCCCCAGCCGTAGTTGATCTGCATGTAGGCCGCCACGAAGTTGCAGACGAAGGCACCGATGTTGATGCCCATGTAGAAGATGTTGAACCCGGCGTCCTTGTTGTCGCGGTACTTGTCGTCGTTGTACAGGTTGCCCACCAAGGTGCTGATGTTGGGCTTGAACATGCCGTTGCCCAGGATGATCAGCAGCAGGCCCACGTAGAAGGTGGTGCTGCTGTGCACGGCCAAGGTGAGGTAGCCCGAGGCCATGAGCAGGCCGCCGATGAGGATGCTCTTGCGGAAGCCCAGGATGCGGTCCGCCAGCAAGCCGCCGAGGAAGGGGGTGAGGTAGACCAGGCCGAGGTAGGTGCCGTAGATGTCGCTCTTCTTCAGCGCGCTGAAGCCCATGCCGCCATTTTCCCAGCTGTCCAGCATGTACAGGCTGAAGATGCCCAGCATGAGGTAGTAGCCGAAACGTTCCCACATTTCGGTGAAGAAGAGCACGTAGAGGCCTTTGGGGTGTTTTGCCATAGTGGAGTTTTATGCCGAAAGCTGAAAAGAAAAAGTTGAAAGTTGAAAGTTGAAAGCTGAAACTGGAAACGTTGGTGTTAGCGTTTGACGATGGTGGTGAATATGGATACAAGTTCGCTTGCTTCCAGCAATAGTGAATTAGCGGGTTTGGCCTCAATTATGCCAGTGTTTTGCATGAGCTCCAGCCAGAAGCCGCATTCATCCGCTTCCTCGATCACCACTCCGAGCTTTGCCTTGAATTCCTTAGGACTTCGACCCCGGAAGGCGGATCGGGTATTCGCTCCCACTGAAGTCGCCGAGCGAAGAAATTGCTTGCCGCAAACCTGGGCCTCGGTTGTCATCGGCAACTTTTGGTAGAACCGAATGCTCGCTGCGGAAAACTGCATCGTGCGTTCCTTTAAGTCCCGATGCGTCTGGCCCTCCATTTTTTCCCGTTTCCTGTTTCCTGTTTCCCGTTTCCCGTTTCCTGTTTCCCGTTTCCCGTTTCCTGTTTCCCGTTTCCCGTTTCCTGTTTCCAGTTTCCAGTTTCCAGTTTCCAGTTTCCAGTTTCCAGTTTCCCGTTTCCCGTTTCCAGTTTCCAGTTTCCTCTTTCCCGTTTCCCGTTTCAGCATTCTAATTCACCCCGTGCATGCGCTTTTGCAGCCACTTGTGGATGGCCACCAGGAGGATCGCAGCGCCACCGCTGAGCGCGATGAACACCAGGAAGAAGCTGAAGAGGTTGTCGATGGTGAAGCCCAGGAACTTTGGGAATACCGTGGCAGCCGTGGCCGGTGCTTCGCCCGCACCCGGCGGTATCAACGCGCTGAGGGTGCCCGCGAACTTGTTGGCTGCGGCATTGGCCAGGAACCAGGTGCCCATCAGCAGGGAAGACAGGCGCAACGGGGCCAGTTTGCTCACCATGCTCAGGCCGATGGGCGAGAGGCAAAGCTCACCCATGGTGTGCAGTGCATAGAGGGTGATCAACCACCACATGCTGATCTTGGCCGATGGTGCGATGCCATGCACGCCGAAGGCGATCACCACGTAGCCGAGCGCCAGCAAGCCCAGGCCCAAGGCCATTTTAAGGGGTGAAGAGGGTTCGATGCCGCGCTTGCCCAGAAAGCCCCAGAACATGCTGAAGAGCGGAGCCAGCGCGATGATGAACACGGGATTCACGCTTTGGAAATAGGAGGCGGGCATCTCCCAGCCCATGATGTTGCGGTCGGTCTGCTGGTCGGCGAAGAGGGTAAGCGAGGCACCTGCCTGCTCGAAGCACGACCAGAAGAAGATCACGAAGAAGGCGAGGATGAAGATCACGCTGATCCTTTGTTTTTCGTCCTTCACTAAGCTTTTGTCGCTGAAGATGATGATGGGCATGGCCACCATGGCGCCGTAGATCAGGTAGCCGATGAGGTCGATCTCCGAGTTGAACCAGGTCCTGAAGTTGAGCAGCACGTAGATCAGGGCCACGCTCCCCAGGATGGAGAGTATGGTCTTCATGTCGATCCTCTGTTTGGGCATGCCGATGGCGGCGCCTTGGGCGTCCACCAGGTATTTGCCCTTGAGCAGCTCGAACGTGATCGTGCCCAGCACCATGCCGATTCCGGCGGTGAGGAAACCCCATTTGAAATCGAAGATGTCGCCGGTATCACCCAGCCCGCCGCAGATCAGCGGGGAAAAAAAGGCCCCCAGGTTGATGCCCATGTAGAAGATGGTGAAGGCCCCGTCGATGCGGCGGTCGTTGGCCGGGTAGAGCTGGCCCACCATGGTGCTGATGTTGGGCTTGAAGAAGCCATTGCCTATGATCAGCAAGGTGAGGCCCGCCCACATGGTGCTGATGGAGGCGGCGCTGGCCACATCGGCGGTAACCTGGCTGGCGCTGAAGAAGAGCATGAATTGACCGATGGCCATCAAGAGCCCCCCCACTAGGATACTGCGCCGATTGCCCCAGAACCGGTCGCTGATGTATCCGCCCAGCAAGGGGGTCAGGTAAACCAGTCCGGTGAAACTGCCATAGACGTTGGAAGCCCGCGCACTGTCCATCAGCAGCGCCTTGGTCATGTACAGAATGAAGATGGCCCGCATGCCGTAGTAGCTGAACCGCTCCCACATCTCGGTGAAGAAGAGCAGATACAGTCCTTTGGGGTGGCCTTTGGTGGCGGCAGTGGCTGATTCCATGGGTGGTTGGCTGGTGGTTACCGGTGGCTTTTTCGGCGCGGCAAGGTAGAGGATCCGTCAATTGGCAAATTGGCAAATTGGACTTCAGAGCTTCTCCAGTAAAAAGTCGGTCATCAGCGTGAACAGGTGCAAACGCGTGGTGCCGCCGTATATGCCGTGGTTCTTATCCGGGTACATCATTTCGGCGAACTGCTTGTTGGCCTTCACCAGGGCGGTGGTCATCTCGGCGCTGTTCTGGAAGTGCACATTGTCGTCCGCAAGGCCATGCACCAGCAGGTAGTTGCCTTTGAGCTTGTCCACGTGGTTGATCGGGCTGTTGTCGTCGTACCCGTCCGCATTGTCCATCGGCAGGCCCATGTAGCGCTCGGTGTAGATGCTGTCGTAGTAGCGCCAGTTGGTCACCGGGGCCACGGCGATGGCGGCCTTGAAGGTGTCCGCGCCTTTGGTGATGCACAGCGAGCTCATGTAGCCTCCGTAGCTCCAGCCCTGGATGCCGATGCGCGACCCGTCCACGTAGGGCTGCCGTGCAAGCCATTGGGCGACGGCGATCTGGTCCTCGGTTTCGTATTTGCCCAGTTGCCCGTATGTGATGTGGCGGAAATCCCGGCCCCGGTGGCCTGTTCCGCGACCGTCGGCGCATACCACCAAGTAGCCTTTCTGGGCAAGGAGCTGGTGCCACAAATAGTCCCGCCCGCCCCAACGGTCCAGCACGCTGTTGCTGTTGGGGCCGCTGTACTGGGTCATGAACACCGGGTACTTCTTCGAGGCATCGAAGCCTGGCGGCTTGACCATCCAGGCATTCAGTACCTGCCCGCCGGAAGTGGCCACCGTGATGAGTTCCTTGGGCTGTAGGCCGTATTCCTTCAGCGTTTCCCGCAGGCGCGCGTTGTCCTTGAGGATCTTCACCAGCTTGCCGCTGCCTTCATGCAGGGCAATGGTGCCGGGATCATTGGCGGTGCTGCGCGTGTTGATGAAGTACTTGAAGCCGGTGCTGAACTCCGCTTCGTTCACCCCGCCTGCCGGGCTCAGTTGTTTCAGGCCCTTGCCGTTGAGGCCCACCGACCACACTTCCTGTTGCGTGGGGTCCAGCTTGCTGGCGGTGAAGTATACCCGCTGGGTCTTTTCGTCCACGCCGCTCACGGCCAGTACATCGTAGTTGCCGGGGGTGAGCACCCGTTGCACTTTGCCGTCCGCGCTGTTCCATACGATGTGGTTCCAGCCGTCTTGTTCGTTGGTGAGCACGAAGCTCCCGTCCTTAAGGAAGTACAGGTCGTCCGTTACTTCGATGTACGTGGGACTGGTTTCCTTGTAGATCAGTTTCAGGCTGGCCGCACTGGCCGTGGTGGCATCGCAGGTGTAGATCAATTTTTCGTTCTGCAACCGGTTCATGCGCATGAACCACACGGTGTTGGCGTTGGTGAAGCCGAAGCGCGGCAGGTAGATGTCCGTTTCCGATGTGCCCAGCGGAACAGTGGCGGCAGCCTTGGAGGACAGGTCGTACACATGCAGGCTTACCGTGCTGTTGGCCTCGCCGGCCTTGGGGTATTTGAAGCGGTATTCGCGCGGGTACAGCTGGTCTTCATAAGTGGTGAGGTCGAATTCGGGCACGGCGCTTTCATCGCTGCGCAGGTAGAGCAGCCTCTTGCCGTCGGGGCTCCATGCATAGCCTTGCACCAAAGTGAATTCCTCCTCGTACACCCAATCGGTAGCGCCGTTGATCACCTTGTTCCATTCGCCATCGGTGGTCACGGCGGTCTCCTGCATGGTGGCCAGTTCCACGGTGTAGAGGTTGTTGTTGCGCACGAAGGCCGCGTGCAAGCCGTCCGGGCTGAAGGTGGCCAGGCGCTGCTTGCCCTTGGTGGTGTCGGCCAAGGCTTTTACCGCCTTGCTGGCAAGGTCGTAAACGAAGTTGTACGCATAGGAGCTGTAGCGGTACAGCGGTTCGGTGGCGGTGCGCACCATCACCTTGCGCTCATCCCCGCTCAGTGCATAATCATCCATGGCCAGGGGTTGGCCCTGCCCGCCAGGAACCAGGTCCTTGCCGTGCAGCACCGTGCCGGTGCGCTTGCCCGTTTTGTATTCGTAGATGTTCAACTCCAAGCCGCCCTCGCCCTCGTCCAAGGCCGTGTAGTGCAGGCCGTCGGCCATGCTCACCCCGCCGGAGAACCAGTCGCCGCTGAAGGTGCGGCTGTACCAGATGGCCTCGTTGGTGAGGGGCTTTTGGGCGTGCAGGGCGGCGCCGGCCAGCAGGGCCACGGCGGTCGCGGTCAGGTGTTTATTCATGGGACGGCCAAGGTAACCAGTGCCTTCCAGACGGCCTGCAATGGCGGCTTTTGGCCCATGGTCGCTCGGAGTTGCGGACACCTTGCCCGGGCGGGTTTTACACGAGCATGGATGTTCGTGTTAGTTCCGGGACGTTCGTGCATGCCGCCGTGTTAGGGCATGGCGTTCACATGATCGTGTATGGCTGTATAAGCACCGGTAAGATCACGGACGTGGGGTGCCGGCAGTGCTTTCCTTGGAACGCCTGAGTGGCCTGTCGATCACGCGGTTCTCACGGACTTCAAACGTGGTCTTCTCCGCCGGCCCAGGTGCAGGAGGGAAGCGTACATCCGCATATTTGGAGATGGTTCCGTCCGGCATCACTTCGTCCGCGCGGTTCGCGATAACCGTATAGCTGAATGCCGCGTTGGACTGCCCACCATTCAACTCCACCACATCAAAGCCGCTAGCAGTTTTGTTGGTCACGAACACGCCCGCACAGTCGCCCTCCAGTTGCACAAAAACGCGCAAGGGGTGCTCGTTGTTCACGGTGATGTGTTTGGTGAAGCGCGGATCGATCTCAACGTGTGCACGCCCTTCCACCAGGTGGGCGGTACCGTAATCCTGGAACAGGACTTCCGGGGATTCAGGGCAGGCCAAGCCGACGTATTTGCCGTCGAGGTCCTCCACAATGGTGCCGGTCACTCCCGATCCATGGATCTTGTACAGTGTACCACCTACCCGGGTGGCTACATATGACCAGGTTTGCGCAGCACCTGTATTATTGCCCAATTCAAAGTAACCGCCAGCGTTATTGTTCAATGTGGTGGACTGACTGTTCAACTGGTTGGTATTGGTCAGGTTCTGTTGATTGAAACCCACCACACCATATTGATCACCAACGCCGACCACACCGGCACCGCGATTGGGTGTGATGATGATGTTTGCCGGGTTGCTCACACCAATGACCCCATTGCCGTTTGAATTCAGGCCAAAGCTGATCGAGCCAATGGCATTGCCTGAAAAGCTGGCGCCGCTACCGGAGGTCATCGTGTAGTACGCACCCGCTGTACCCCCACCTGTGCCCACCACTCCAGTAGCTGAATTGGTTGCCGAAAGTGCCTCCCCGTATACGCCAATGGTACTTCCCCCAAGGGCCGGAGCCGTGCCTGTGGCACTGCCCAACATGCCGAAACAATTGGCGCCTGATGCGGCGTTCAACGGTGCTGATGTGTTCAGAGCATAAAGACCGGCACTGATGTCATTATTCGGTGAGTTGGGCGAATCGTGGATGAAGATCCCGGCGATCCCATTCGTCGAGCCTGTAGCAGAGTAGGACTCGCCATACACCCCGATGCCGTCACCTGTTGCATAACCGTTCACCGCTGAAGTACCCAATGCACTGATCGCACTTGTTCTGCCCGTTCCATAAACGGAGAACACATCACCCACGAAATAGGCCGTACTGTTCATTACCAGCTCACCCGTGGAAAGTACCCGTAGCCGCTCATTCGTAGTCGCAGTGCCCCCGGTCTTCACCACCAATGCCTGCGCGTCATTCGTGCCCAGGTAATTCGTGCCCGCAACGGTGCCGTAGTTGCCGGTGGTGGTCCATCCCTTCACCCCGCTGAGGATGGGCAACCAGGTGCTGCTGGCAGTGGAGTAATAGTAATAGCCCGGCGTTACGTTGTTCGGTGCCGTGCCCGCCGTGGCCGTGTTGTAAACCAGCAGCGCATCGGCAGGGGTGGTCACCGGGAGCGCGGAGTTGGTGGCCGTAAGGGCCACGCGCGGGATCAGCAGGCCGCGGTCGGTGGCCGTGATATCCAGCATGGCCGAGGCGGCAGGTGCCGCACCCGTGGCATTGATGCCGATGTTTTGCGCGTGTGCAGCAAGGGTGCAGCTCATTGCCGAAACGAGAACAAACCTGCGGAAATGCGGCATGGGACAAGTGTTGGTGGGGTAGAACCAATTGGAGGGCCGGAGCTCGGAAGGCAAGATAATCAATATCCTGCCCCGCGTGCCATTCCGCTGGATGAGTTGTTGAATTTCGATCGTGAATTGCAGGATGCCCAAAGCCCCCGAACTTCGCCCGCATGGCAGCCCACCATGGATATGAGCAAGTGCCGGTGCCTCCGGCCCTGTTGGAAGAGCTTCAGCGGCTGGTGCCCCCGGGCACCGTGCTGCTGGACGAGGAAAAGCGCATGCGCTACGGCCAGGATGAAACGGAGGACCTTCGGTTTCCCCCGCAGGTGGTAGTGCGCCCCGGTACCACGGCCGAAGTGGCCGCCGTGGTGCGCTTCTGCTCCCGCCATGCCATCCCCGTTACGCCCATCGGCGCCCGCACCGGCCTCAGCGGCGGGGCCCTGTGCGTGCACGGCGGCGTAGGCCTGGCGTTGGACCGCATGAACGCCATCGTGGACATCGACGAGCGCAACCTGCAGGTAACCGTGGAACCGGGCGTGATCACCCAAGTGCTGCAGGAAACCGTTGCCGCCAAGGGCTTCTACTACCCGCCCGACCCCGGCAGCAGGGGCAGTTGCACCATCGGCGGAAATCTGGCGGAGAATGCCGGCGGGCCCCGGGCGGTGAAGTACGGCGTTACCCGCGACTTCGTGCTCAACCTGCAAGTGGTGCTGCCCAACGGCGAAGTGATCTGGACCGGGGCCAACACCTTGAAGAATGCCACGGGCTACGACCTTACCCGCCTGATCGTGGGCAGCGAGGGCACGTTGGGCATCATCACCAAAGCCGTGCTTCGCCTGGTGCCTTTGCCCAAGGAGACCCGCCTGATGCTGGTGCCCTTCCGCGACGCGCAAAAGGCCTGCGAAGCCGTGGCTGCCGTATTCCGCGCGGGCATCACGCCCAGTGCACTGGAGTTCATGGAGCGCGATGCCATTGATTGGACCCTGCGCTTCGTGGAAGGCGTGACCGTCGCCATCGCGCCGGACACCGCGGCCCACCTGCTGATCGAGGTGGACGGCAACCACGGCGACGTGCTGATGCGCGATTGCGAGACCATCCTGGGGGTGATGGAGCGGTTCGATTGCCAGGAGGTGCTCTTCGCGGAGAGCAGCGCGGAGAAGGATGCCCTTTGGATGCTGCGCCGCCGCGTGGGCGAGGCGGTGAAGAGCAACAGCGTGTACAAGGAAGAGGATACCGTGGTGCCGCGCTTCGCCCTGCCCGACCTGCTGGCAAAAGTGAAGGAGGTGGGCGCCCGCTATGGCTTCAAGAGCGTGTGCTACGGCCATGCCGGCGACGGCAAACTGCACGTGAACATCATCAAGGGCGACCTGCCGGACAACGTTTGGATGGAGGAGTTGCCCAAGGCGATCCGGGAGATCTTCGAATTCACGGTTTCTATGGGCGGCACCCTGAGCGGTGAGCACGGTATCGGCCTGGTGCAACGGCCGTACATGGATATTGCATTCAACAAGATGCAGTTGGAGGTGATGCGGGGCATCAAGCGCGTGTTCGATCCGCAAGGCATTATGAACCCCGGCAAGGTGCTGCCCTGAACGGGTCCTGTGGGTCACTGCGTTCCGTGGTCCACGCGCCGGATCTCGCGGCCCTGTGGATCCCAGGTCCGCCAAAGGCCCACCTCCTTGCCGCGTTGGTAGCGGCCCTGCCGCTGCGGGTTCCCGTTGCCGTAAAACCACGTCCATCTACCGGTGCGTTCACCATGGTGGAATTGGCCGGCAGTGAGGGCGATGGAGGTGCTGTCCACCTTGTACCATTCCAAGTAGGGCCCCTCGGGCGTGCCGTGGTTGTAGCGCGTGAGCTGGCGCGGGGAGCCGTCTGCAAAAAAGCGGTACAAGGTGCCGTGCGGTTTTCCTTCCTGGAAGCGCTCCATGCGCAATAGCTGCCCGCTTGGCGCCCAGTAGGCCTGCAGGCCATCCTTGCGGCCCCGGTTGTAGGTTACCAGCGAGAGCGTATCGCCCTTTTCGTCCGTGGTGATCCAGGCCCCGGTCCGGCTGTCGTTGGCGTAGAAGCCCCTGGTGGTCGGCACCCCCGAGGTGTTGAACAGGCGCACCGGTCCGTGTTTCATGGCGCCGACACGGGCCACTTCGGCCCGTACCCGGCCTTGTCGGTCTTTCACCAGCTGCTTGCCCGGTGGGGCGCTGCAGGCGCAGAACAGGACCAAGGTGCACCATGCCGCCTTCATGCCGTGATCGAGCTGTACGTAGCAAGTTCCCGAAAAATACGCCAGGCCTCGCCTTGGATCGGCAGGTGCCGTGTTGGATCACCGGATCACCGTCACATAACCCGCCACGTCATGCGGGTCGCCTGTGATGGCTTCATGCAGCTCCGCCCGGTAGGCATACACGCCCAAAGGAACGGGCTTGCCATCGGCCGTGCCGTCCCAATCCTCGAAGGGGTCGGTGCTGGTGAAGACCTCCCGGCCCCAGCGGTCGAACACGCGCAGGGAGTAGTTGTCCAGGGCGACCACGTTGTTGAAAGGGCGCCAGGTGTCGTTGATGCCGTCGCTGTTGGGGGTGAAGGCATTGGCGCCAAAGTACACGTACTGCTGCGGCTCCAGGTGCGCAATGATGGTGTCCGGCTGGAAGATGGTGACCGGGATGGTGACCAGGGTGGAATCGTTCTGGTTGGGCGTGTTGTACTTGAATTCCCAGTGCTTGAAGGTGTAGTACATCGCCGGGAATACGGTGAGCGTGTCAATGGATTCCGGGATGCGTTCCACCGTTACCGGGAAGGTGGAGTAGAGGTCGTTGTTGTAGCGGATGGAGGCCGAGTTGGGCGGGTCGGTGAGCAGCACCACCGGGTATTTGATCGGCGGGGCGAAGTGGGCGATCACCGTGTCCGTGCTGGTGAAATCCATGGTCACGGTGGAGTCGGTGGCGTTGGGCGTGGGACTGGCGTGGATGGTTTCCCAGTGGTCGAAGGTCCAACCGGGCGCAGCCAAGGCTTTCAGCGTGGTGGCGATGCCGCCATAGTACAGGCCGCTGAACGGATATCCGGGCGGGATCACCGAGTTGATCTGGATGTTGCCGCTGAGCGGCGGCTCCACCTTGAAGACCACGCTGTCCGGAAGGTCCAGGTCGTAGCAGTCCACCATGCCTTGCTGGATGGCCGTGCAGCGCGTTTCGATGAAGTCGCGCATGGCCTGCACGTTGGCTTCCCACTCGGCCACGGTGCCGCCCCAGCGGGCTATTTGCGCCGGCATCTCCGGGGCGATCAGGGCGATCAGGCTGTCCAGGTAGGGAAGCATCACCCCGCAGCTGAACAAGGTGTTGCCCAGGTCGATGTAGCGGTTCACGTAGTAGTCGTGCACCATGGGGTTCTCGTCCATCAACTTCTGCAGGATGGGCACGTGGCCCTGGCCGCCAGGGTCGGGCAGGGCTTCGGCGTTGCACGGGTCCGCGTCGGGCGTGTCGTCCGGCACGTTGGTGTAGTTGATGTAGTGTCCGAAGGTGGCGTCGTTGTCCCAGAGCACATAGCCCCATTTCTGGTGGGTGCCGGCGGGGTTGAAGCCGCGCCACCAGGCGGTGTTCCAGTTCAGCCAGTCGGTGCATACGGTGTAGCTGTTCAGCACCACGTAATCGATCAGGCTCTTCCAGTCGAACTGGCCGTCCACGTAAGCAAAGGCGGAGGGGTCGCCCATGTTGTTGCCCATGATGTAGGCCCGCAGCGCATCCCAGTCCGTTTGGGCCTGTGGCCCGCCGTATTCGCTCCAGGTGCCGCCCCAGGTCTTCAGGTATTGCAGGTCGAATTCGTCCTGGTCGTAGTATTCCTTGGTGTAGTCGTTGTCGTCGCACTTCTCGCGGATCTCGTACACGCCCCAGTACTGGCCGTTCACGTAGAGCACGCAAGGCTCATAGGTGCGTTCGTCGAGGTCCAGCCCGCCGGCGATGGCCAGGCTGTGCACGTAGGCATCGCGGATGTGCGCACCGCCGGTCTCGAAAGGGTAGTTGTCGTTGGCGGCGGCCTTGATGATCAAGCGCTGGAACTTGTTGCGGCCCGAGGCATGGAACATGGGGTAGTGGATGCCGTCGTTGTAGCCGGTCTGGTCGCGGGTGATGTAATCGAAGCCGCGTTGGGAGTAGGCCCAGGAGTCGTTGCCGTGTTCGTTGAACTCGCCGGTGGCCTCATCGCGCAGTTGCTGGTCCGGGCCGAAGTATTCAAAGGAACCCAAGGGAGCAATGCCGCCATTGCCGTTCAGCAGGTCGTCCACCTCATTGCCGGCGATGCTCAGCACGGCCATGGTGTGGGGGGCGTTGATGAAGTAGGTGTTGGTCTCCATGAAGCTGGGCGGCACCCCCGGCGTGGCGCTGAAGCAGGCCGCGCGCACCACCGTGGTGGCGCTGATGGCCACGGGGCCACTATAGGCCGTGGATGCCGCCGTGGGTTCGCTGCCGTCCAAAGTGTAGCGGATGGTGCTGCCGTCGGAGGTGGTCATGGACACGTTGGTGGCGGCCGTGTACAGGCCTGCTGCCGGGCTCAGTTGCGGGCGTGCGGCGTATTCCGGCGAGGCCCCGGCATTGGCCGCGTTGGGCGTGGGGGTGAGGAACAGCGACCAGGTGGCGGCGCCATCGGTGGTGCGGCCCCGGCTGTTGTCCTGTTTGGTGGGCGGGTCCAGCAGCACGTCGTCCACGATGTTCACCCCGGGGTCGGAGAGCACCACGTGGTCGTCGTCGCTCTGGTTGAGCTTGAAGTTGGTGTGCAGCTCGCCGGGGGCGGTGCTGTTGCGCTTGCTGCAGTACACCATCAAGCGGCCGTTGGCCGGGATGGACACGCCGGCGGGGAAGGGCCACTTGGCCGGGTTGTTCACCTTGTTGCTCAGGTACCAACCACTGAGGTCCACCGGCGCCGCCGTGGTGTTGTACAATTCCACCCAATCCTCCCGCTCCCCGTAGCTGTCGGTGATGCCGTTGAGGTTGGAGGCGCTGACTTCGTTGACGACCACTTGGGCCGTGGCGGGCACCACGGCCAAAGCAGCAAACAGGGCGGTGATCTTGTACATGGGCTCTTCGGTCCGGAAATGTATGCACGGCAACGCCTGCGCGCAGGCGCCCGAACCTTATGACGGGCAGCGGGGGGCATCCGGCGCCTGACCGGGACCACCCGACAAATTACCCATTTCCGGGTATGTGCACACGCTTTATGGCGGCTTACCTTTAGGGCAACCTCAATACCCCCATCCCATGTATCCACATTCACCAGCTCCCATCTCTCTCTCTCTCTCTCTCTCTCTCTCTCTCTCTCT
>JADZAC010000054.1 GCA_020852835.1 Flavobacteriales bacterium | reverse complement strand
CGGAAGTGTTGGTGCAGGGCTTCGCCGGAGAGGACTGCTTATTGCACCTGATGGACCTCACCGGCCGGACGGTGGTGCGGGAGGTGCGGTTCAACGGCAACACCACGCTGCCGCTTCACGCGATCCGCCCCGGCACGTACTTGTGCCGCATCACCACGGATGGCGGAAGGACCTGGACGGGGCGCCTGGTGGTGGGCTTGTAAGGTTGCCCGCCTGCCTCATGAGGCGATCGCGGGCGAGAATGGATACGATCGTGTGCGGGCCGTGAGGCGGCCTTATGCTGGCTGTCCGATGTATGATGTCCGGTGCAAGATGCCCGCGATGGGCATTCCGCATCGGACAACGGACAGCCAGCATAGGGCCATGGGCAAGGGGTAGCCTACACGGCACATTCAACAGTCGGCAACCCCGCCCCGCAATGGGACAAGGTCCCCCCGTTCTCGAATGGGTCCACGGCGTGCTGAGGCCTTCGGTGCCTGCCTCACGCTCCTGAAAGGTTTCCCGTGCTACGCACGCAGGCAACTGGTGCACAACCTATAATTGAGTGATAAACAGCGTTACCCCACCATATACCCCGCCCAAATGTTGCAATGCCCATACATAACCCAATGTGCCCTGCTCAGCTTCACGATCGCCTTACCCCTCATCACCAATGCACAGCCACCCATCCCACCAACACCAACAGAGTTAACCTCGCCCTTGGCAGGTGGGTTCTGGGAAAACTTGGGCAACTGGTAGGCCCGGATGGGAACGTGGCCATGAGTCCTCTCTTCATGTCGGAAGGGGCCTATCCCTATTGCTATCCCGGCCAAGGAAGCCAGGTCTCTTTCATTGCGGCATCTTATTCGTTGGACTCCCTTGTACCTGAAACGCTGTACAGATGGGATATGCACATTGTCGGAGAAGGATCGGTGGCGGTGGATCCAATTGGAATGGATCCCCGACCCGACCATCGCAATTTCTATTTCCCGCATTGCTCGGATGGCGTTACCGGGGTTCAGCGCTTTGGCCGGGTCATCTATGAAGGGGTGTTTCCCGGCATTGACCTGCACCTTTATGCCGTCTTGGGCGGGCAGCAAATGGCCTTCGTATGCCAACCGGGAAGTGATCCGACCGCTGTACGTCTATCTCTTGACGGGGCCGTTCCTGAACTGACCGAGCAAGGTTTGCTCTTCCACGTGCTTGACCAAGAGATCCGGTTTCCGCAACCATTTGCCTATCAGTTCAACGAAGAAGGAATCGTCAGTGTGTATCAAGCAGGCTTCAACTTCGCGCTCTTTGACGAACATGCGGCCTTTACACTTGGCGTCCACGACCCTTCGCTGCCATTGGTATTGGTGATCGGCGAGAACAGGATGGAGCAGATGGGCGGTGGACCTGATCTGGAAGGTCTCTGCTGGAGCACCTATTTTGGCGGAGAGAAATCGGATTGGATCCATGCCAGCACCAAGGACCGGAATGACAGCTATTTCGTGGTAGGTGAAACGAGATCTTCCTTCCCCTTGTTCCCTTCCACTGGCATCGTTGCGATTTCGCCAAGTACGGGATCGAATGCCTTTGCAGCCAAGTTCAATGCGCAGGACCACCTGGCCTGGACCACCATTGTAGGTGCAGCCGGCAACACGTACACCAGTGCCAGTACTGTGGCCGTGGCCAGTAGCCCCACCAACGACCAGGTGTATGTGGGCGGCTACACCAACAGCCCCAACCTGCCCGTCCAGTCATTTGGCAGCGCCTATTTCGACGGAGCAGGGAGCACGGGTTATCAGGGTTTCCTGATGCGCTTCAGGAATAGTGATGGCCTCAAGACATGGACCACCTACTTCGGCGCGAATGGCAGCCAAGTGTACGACATTGACTTTCTGGGTGTGAACCAGTTGATCGTGACCGGCGAAGCGTTGTCCACACTGCCCATTCCCCAAGTAGCCGCTCCCCCAGGTGCCACTACCTATCCGCATGGCGGAGGACAGGATGCCTTCGTGGCCTTGTTCAATGCGAACGACCAGTTGCGCTGGATCACCCACTATGGAGGCAGCGGAACGGAGTCCGGGCGCGGGATCGTTTCCTTCGGTAAGTCATTCTATGTACTGGGAACCACGCAAAACGGCGCCATCCCCATAGTGAACAAGTTTGGGGCATACAATGATCCGAATGCCAATGGGTTGCGGGACCAGTTCATTCTCCTGTTCAATGCCAATGCGGTGAACCAATGGGCCACGTATTTTGGCGGAGACTCCTGGGATGATGTTTTTTTCTCGCAGAACATGGCCGTTCACCCTTCCTATGGAGACCTTTATATTGTAGGCAGCACCAGCAGCACCGCAGGCAGTTTACCCCTGCTGGACCCTGGGGCGGGGAGTTACTATAGTGCTGGCAGTGGTCCAGGCACGTATGGATTCATTGCACGTTTCAACGGTTCCACGCAAGCCCTGAAATGGTGTACACTCTTCGGAGGCGGTGGAGGGGGCCGTATGGCCGTCACCGTGAACACTGCAGGTGATGTCTTCACGTGCGGTCGCCTGCAAGGTTCCCTCATGCCTATCACTCCACCACAGCCCTATACCTATGACCAGCCATTGATCAACTGGAACTCCACCTCCACGGGGCCGATCGAACAGGATTGCTACGTAGCACGCTTCCGTTCAAACAACGCGTTGGATTGGTGTACCTATTTCGGTGGTAATGCAGGTCAAGGGCATGAGGAGATGAACACCTTGCTGTACAAAGGCTATTGGCTCTATGCGGCGGGGCTCACTACAAAATACCAAGACCCGAATTCCTACTTCCCACTATGGCAGCAGCCCGATCCATTGGCTTTTTTTGACCCCATATGGAATCAGCAACCCACGGCCCTGGGAAGTGATGCGTACATCGTGAAGTTCTGTCCGGCGCCCTTACCTATTGCAGGGCCAGGTCAGAAATCGGTGCTCGGCACAAGTGCGGGTGGACTACATCTGGTGGCCCTGGGTGGTAGCCAATATCGTTATGTCGGCACAGGAAAACCGGGCTTGCTGCACGTACACAACACAATGGGGCAGGTGGTCCGGTCCTTCCATCTCTCGTGGGCTGGCGATGCCTCAGAAAACTTCCGCTTGGATGAGTTGGCACCAGGGGTGTACATGGTGGGCCTGCATGGAGGTTCACGCACCAAGCTCTACGTGCAGCCATGAGGTGGCGTGCATTGCTGATCGGCATGTGGATTTGTGTCTCGTATCCAACTGAAGCCCAATGGTGGCAAGCGGCGGGCTTGCCAGTGGAATGGCCAAGTGGAGTAACGGAAGTGTATGTGGATACCACTACAGGGACCATGTATTGTCCGGGTTTCCTCCAGGATAGTGCGCACATCTTTCGTTATTGCTCTTACCAGAATGGCATTTGGAGCATTTCCGACCCATTTGAGAATGCGGTATTGACTACCGTAGTATACCAGGACACCCTCATTGTCGGCGGCGTGTTTCTTGATATCAATGACCAGCCGCCAGCATTCATTGCCTGTAGGGTCAATGGCCAATGGATTCCTTATGGCAACATTGACGATACTGTGCGCCGCTTACGAGTGATCGATGGCGAGCTGTATGCGACGGGTACTTTCATCCACGCCGATGGCCATCTATGCAACGGGGTGGCCAAGCGCGTGGGGGGTACATGGGTGAATGTGGGCGAACTACCCGATATGGAGGCCCAGGTGCAGGACATCATCAAGTACAATGGGGAGCTGTACATCGTTGGGGCCCTGCACTACTATGACCTGGGTGCGCATGGCATCGCACGTTTCAATGGCACGCAATGGCTGCCTGCGGGCAACGGCATCATGGGGGGCTTTGCCGCAGGGCTGTGCCTGGAAGTGTACCAAGATGAATTGTACATGGGTGGCTTGATCGATATCGGCGCCGGCAACCCCGGCCATGCTATCATGCGCTGGAACGGGAGCGAATGGAGGTCGGTGGGCACCGGTGTGCAAGGCCCCACAGGCACCTATGACTACCTCTATACGGTGAATGACCTGAGCGTACACAACGGGCTGCTCTATGCGAGTGGAGGGTTCAGCTTTGCAGGCAACGTGCCGGCCATGTACATCGCCACCTGGGACGGTGATCAATGGTGCGGACTGGGCGGCACCTTCAGCAGCCTGGCTCCGATCTACTCGCATGGCTTCCTGGGCGATACCCTTTTCGTAGGCTGCTACGACATGGCCGATGGCCAGCCGGTGAACGGCCTGGCACGGTACATTGGCACCTGGCCGGATACGTGCAGCGTGTCCATGGGCGGAACAGCAGGCGTACATGTACAGCAGCCAGGCGCTCCTGCACAACTCGTTCCGCTGGGTTCAGGCCAATACCGCTTCGTGGGCACGGGAAAAGCCGGTCTACTGCAAGTACACAATGCCATGGGGCAGATGGCCCGTTCCTTCCACTTGAATTGGGCGGGTGATGGCTCGGAGACCTTCCGTTTGGATGGATTGGCTCCCGGGGTGTATGTGGTGGGTTTGTATGGCATGGTGCCCACCAAACTCTACGTGCAGCCATGAGGTGGTGCGTGCCCACCGCGCCCACACTCACCCGCGTTTGCCCACCCGATCAAATCGAAAAGGCTCTACTGGCCGCCGGACATGGAGCGAAGCAATTCAACGGACATCCAGGTCCATGCCCGTTGTTCGTGAAGTGCATCAAGCAGGCAGTGATCCAATGTGCGCGCTGCAAGCGCGCCTCGATCTCCGTCCGCGTTGCAAACGCGGACGAGGGAGGGGTGGGTTGTGGAAGGCTGACCTGTAGATGGGTCCGACAAGTTAACTTTACCGTTCAGGAACCCGAAGCCATGGACATCGCCGCTACAAAGCTCGAATTGATCGAACGCCTCATGTCCATTATGGACGAGAAGACCCTGCGTAAGTTGGTCGGCTATTTCAAGCGGGAAATCCCGGCCGAGGTTGAAGAGGATGACAACATTACGGACGAGGAATATGCCGAGTTCGACGAAGCAATAGCCAAGCACGAACGTGGAGAGGCCAAGTTCCATAGCATGGAGGAATCCATGCGCTTGATCCGTGGGTCAGGCAAAACCAAGTCATGACGTATACGTTGGTGGTCAAGCCGAGCGTGACAGAAGAGGCGGGCCGCATTTATGCCTTCCGCGAAGGCGAGCGTAGAGGTTCGGGCGATCGGTTCCTCGCGGCTTTGGCGGAATGTTATGCCCGGATCCAGGCCAATCCCCACGGCTACCAGGTCCGCAAAGGCGAGTACCGCCATGTGATGCTCGCCAAACTGAAATACCGCATTGTTTTCCGGGTGAAAGGCGCACTGATCTTCGTAGTGCAATTGCGCCACACCAGCCGTAGGCCCAGTAAGCGGTTTGGGCCATAGCCCTAATGGAATGTGGCGTGTAGTTGGATACGATCGTGTGTAGGCCGTGAAAGGTAGTTCGTAGGGCGTGATTCGAAGGGAACAGGGTTCCGACAGCACGCGCTCTGCTTTTTGCCGAGTGCGTTCCGTCGTAGGGCCTCCGGCCCGCCAAATTCACTACTTGCAAGTGTGGCTCGTATACGGCCTTGCTTCGCCGAAGCGGCTACGCCAAGACAATGCCGGAGGTCAACCGGCACGCTCGCTCGGGAAAAACCCGAGTGGGTGCTCGCGGTGGGCCACGCGAGCGAATGCAGATCCATGCCCGTTGTTCGTGAAATGCGTCAAGCAAGCAGCGATCCAATGTGCGCGCTGCAAGCGCGCCTCGATCTTCGTCCGCGTTGCAATCGCGGACGAGGGAGAGGGCGCCACGACAAGTGACATTCCGCACCTGCGCCCTGCCCCCAGCGCGTAAGTTTGCGCCCCGGAACCATGAGCCAAACACCCGAACTCCTCCAGTGCCTGATCATCGGATCGGGACCCGCCGCCTACTCCGCCGCCATCTATGCCGCCCGCGCCGACCTCAAGCCGGTGATCATTGAAGGGCCCAAGCCCGGCGGCCAGCTGATGGACACCACCGACGTGGACAACTACCCCGGCTACCCCGATGGCCGCACCGGTCCGGAAATGATGGAGGACCTGAAGAAGCAGGCCCAACGTTTCGACACGGACGTGCGCAGCGGCTGGGTGACCAAGGTGGACTTTACCGGCCCGATCCACAAGGTGTGGGTGGATGAAAAAACGGAGATCCATGCGCGCACCGTGATCATCGCCACCGGCGCCAGCGCCAAGTGGCTCGGACTGCCCAACGAGATGCGCCTGCGCGACCTCGGCGGCGGCGTTTCCGCCTGTGCCGTGTGCGACGGCTTCTTTTACCGCGGCCATACCGTGGCCATGGTGGGCGCCGGCGATACCGCCGCCGAAGAAGCCACCTACCTGGCCAAGCTCGCCAAGAAGGTGTACATGCTGGTGCGCCGCGATGAGTTCCGCGCCAGCAAGGCCATGGTACACCGCGTGGAGAACACGCCGAACATCGAAGTGCTGTACAACCACGAGGTGCGCGACGTGATCGGCGGCAACACCGTGGAAGGCGTGGTGATCGAGAACAACAAGACTGGCGAAAAGCGCAACCTCGAGGTCACCGGGCTGTTCATCGCCATCGGCCACAAGCCCGCCACCGAGCTTTTCAAGGATTGGCTGGACATGGACGACATGGGCTACCTGAAGCACACGCCCGACCGCACCAGCACCAAGATCCCCGGCGTGTTCGTGGCCGGCGACTGCGCGGACCACGTGTACCGCCAGGCCGTCACCAGCGCGGGCACCGGCTGCATGGCCGCATTGGACGCCGAACGCTGGCTGGCCGCGCAAGGCTCGCATTGAACAAGTCGAATGGACGTTGATGGGCGCGGATCGACCCGCGTCCATCAACGTCCATTCATGCTTACCAACAACCGCTTCCGCAGTCTCTACCTTTCGCCCCACAAGGAACCAACATCATGATCCGCTCTTTCCGCCAGCTTCTTCCCGTAGCCGTGGGGCTTCTCTTCGCCCAAGGCACAAACGCCCAGTACACCACCCCCAACACGGGTCTTTCCTACACCCTCGCCGATCTTGTGGCCGTCTCCGGCGGTGTGATCACTGCTACCTCGGCCACGGGCTATTTGCAGTCCGCCGACTTCACGCTGGCCGCGAACGACACATTGCTGATCGAGGAGGACATTACTTGGGCCGTGGCGAGCAGCGCTGCCATCAACATATATGGGAAATTCCTCGCGGCACCTCCCGTGGAGGCCGTCATCACGGCGGAGAATGCGGCGCTCCAACACGAAGGCATACGCTTCGAGGATGGATCAGTGATCGATCTGCAACGCGTTGCCATCACCGACGGCGGCGGAATTAAAAGCCTGACCGACAACCTCGCGCTGGCCTACTGCACCATCTCCAACCAGGCTTCCAATGCCACTACCGGCGCGGCTTTGGAACTGTCCGACGGCAAGGTGTACATCGACCACGTGGAATTCAGCGGCAATGAGGACGCCGCCATCTCCTCCGCAGCAAACGGTGCAGCGGCCCCTCAGATCACCCACTGCACCTTCCTGCAGAACGGCTACGACAACGAGAACCGGCCGCAGATCAACCTCGGCCCCTCCGGCGCGGACACCACCGTGATCCGTAACAACACCGTCATCGGTGATCCCGCCCACACCATGGTCGGCGGCATTGCCTTCTCCTCCCTGTTGGGCAACCCCGGCCACGTGGTGATCGACTCCAACACCGTAACGGGCAACCGCTACGGGATCACCGTCACGGGCAGCTACATCATTGCCTCGGTCACCAACAATATCCTTGCGGACAACAACACCCAGGGCGACCCGAACCTGGGCGGAAGCGGCCTGAATCTCTACGGGGGCTCCACCAACATTTCCGTGGTGTCCGGCAATACGATCACCGGCAACCTGTGGGGCGTGACCATCCAGAGCACCGCCACGGTGAACCTGGGCGATACGGCCGCAGCCAACTACAACCCCGGCGGCAATTCCTTCTCCAACAACGGCAACAACGGGGTGATCTACGCCCTGTACAACAACACGCCCAACACGGTGCCCGCGATGAACAACTGCTGGGACATCGACAACCCGTCCATCGACAGCACCGCCGCCGCGGAAGTGATCTTCGACGTGGCAGACGATGCCGCCCTGGGTGAGGTCTTCTTCATGCCCTATTCCAACTGCGGGATCGTCACGGCCCTTGGTGAAACACCGGCATCCGAAGCGGTGGCTGTTTTCCCGAATCCTTCCAACGGGCAAGTGACTGTTCACAGTACCGTTTCGATCGACAACCTATCCTTGTTCAACGCAAACGGCCAACTGGTGCGCACACATCGTGGCCCCGTGCGGGGACCGTGGTCACTGGGTGATCTGGGAACAGGCTTGTACTTGCTGAAAGCCACCACCCCTGCTGGCGTGGAGTACACCCAGCGGATCGTGGTGGAGTAAAGAGATCCCTCAGGATCCCCTTTGAGAGACCACTGAGGGAGCAAAGGGATAAAATGGACACGGATGGACGCGATCTGATTCGCGTCCATCCGTGTCCATTTGAGGTGCTACCTCCGCACGCTGATCACATCGTGTACCAAAAACGCCAAGGCCTTCCCCACGATGCGCCCCTGTGATGGTGTGTTGGGCGCGGCCTCCGGAAGATGCACGTAAGGCACGGGGCGCGGTGAGCCCATGATGCGCCGCAGGTAGTAGCGCGCTTCCTCCAGCACCATGCCGCTTGGGCTGAATGCCGAGGAGGGCATGTGGCGGATCACGTCCATGTCCAGCTCCACGCATAGCGGCGTATCCGCTGCGGCCACGAATTCATCCAGTTCGCGATGGAAGCGCAACGGGTCCATCATGTACTCGGCGTAGAACGTGTGGTACACGTCGTGGTCGTCCATGAACTGCAGGATGGCCTCGCTGTTGCGCGCGCGGTGCAGGGCGAAAACGGCATACTCGCGGATGAAGCCGTTGATGATGCCGTAGCTGAAGGAATTGCCGCTGTGCCTGCCCTCCAACTGTCGGCAATCGGCGTGCGGGTCCAGGTTGACCACGTCCACGGCATGGCCGAGCACCCGGCTGGCCGCCTGGATCAGCGGGTAAGCGTTGTTGTGGCCGCCACCGATCACAACGGGCACCTTGCCGGCCTGCATCACCGGAAGTACGGTGCGCAACACGAACTCATCCAGTTCCTCCACGCGCTCCCTCAGGGTGGCTTGGTCCAGTTCCGCATCGGGATCCGCAGGATCGATGCGGCCCAGCACATGCACGCTGCCCGGTGTGATGAAGCGGTTGGCCTGCAGGTTGAGGAAGTTGGGCAGGAAAGCATCCCAGCCGTTGCGCGCGCCAGCCAAGCCGTTGTTGGCGCGCGGGCCGATGTCCTCGCAAATGCCCAGCAGCACATAACGGCACGCTTCATCACGCCAGTCGGCGGCCAGCACCTCTCCCAGCTTGGTTTCGCCGGAGCGGTACGATACCATCGAACTAAGCTCATCAGCTTTAAGCGTTCGGAAGCGGAAGTTGGGGATGCTCATGTTTTACTTATCCATTCCCGAAAATCCCCTTCGGCTCCAGGCTGTTCCACCTTCCGGCCTGCACGCCCCGAGATCTTTGCGGCGGGTTTGTCCTGATTGGAATTGGAAGAGGTCACTTCCGGATAAATTTCTTCCTGTGGTCTTGCTTGGTGTGGAACACGCGCATCACAACCACTTCCCGTTCCAATGGGCGATAGACCACTACATACGGGAAGCGCTTCACCCGGGCTTGCCTGAATTCACCGTAGATCCCGGGATGGCGACGGGGGTTGGATGCAATGCCCCCCAAGCACCGTTGCAACTCCAACAGGAACTGCCCGCCCAATCCTTCGCGCTTGGCTGCGTACCACTGAACGGCATGATAGACATCCTTTCGGGCCTTTGCCCGGAAGACCAGCTCATGCCCCATTGCCGATGCCGCCTCGTGCGTGGGCTTTCACCTCCGCCCAGGTGTAGTTCTTCCCTTTACCCTTCACAAAGTCCGCGAGATCTGCATCCAATTCCGATCTCTGCGCAGGGGTTAGCGTGAATGAACCCTTACCGCCCATCAGCTGGTCCACCGTGCGCAGTTGGTCTTCATCATCGCAATCGAGAATGCGCTTCGCCAATGCCAGCTTTAGCTCAGTGAGGTTCTTCATGGTTCATCAAAGGTAAGTCCGGCATGGCCGTTGTGCGGCCATACAGCGGCATCAGCACAGGCTTGGCAGGAATAGCCCTACTCAACCTCCCATCCTCCCAATTTCAACCAAAGCCGCACCAGTTCCCGCTTGTGCAACGGAATGTCCCAATCACCGTCGTAGCGGACGAAGGTGGGCACCAGTTCACCGGCCACCACCGTATTGTCCACATGGATGCTGATGTCGAAGTCCAGCATGACCGAGGCGTGGGCAATGCGGTATTCCCGCGCGATCACCTGCATGGTGGATTGATCGAACCAAGTGCGCATCGTTTTGATCACCGTGGCATCTTCAGGCGCGCGCTTTCCGTTCAGGCTGTCCTTGGCCGCTGCGCTGAACAACCAGCAGGGCCTCCGGTTGCGGTGTTCCTGGGCAATGGTGAAGTTGTACAGCGGTGCCATGTGCGCATCGAAGAGCGCGAGCTTGTCGCCGATGAAGGGCACGCTGGCGATCTCCTGGCCCGGATTGAACATGAACTGCTTCAGTTCATCCTTGTACTCTTCCATGCGCCCCCTGCCTCCCCTGCCCCGTTCGTACGCGGCAATGCCGTTGTCCGCGTGCCAAGTGCCCTTCGGCCAGAAGAGGTCTTCATACAGTTCGGCGGTCAGGTAGCGCATCTCCCCGTTACGTTCGCGCAGCTTTCCGCCTTCCGCGCTGCTGTCCACGTGCAGTTCCGCCATGGCCCCGTCCCTCGCCAACTGCCCTTTGCGGTAGAGCGTGGCCTTCTCTTTCTCCCCCTTGTTCCGCACAGCGAGACCGCTCTCCACGGTATGGGGCCAATAGCGCATGTTCAGGAAGGCGTGCAGGAAACTCGTGTCCGTTTTCACGTGCTGCATGAAGCCCTCCAGGTCCAGGCCTGGTGCGCGGCCGTGGATCACCACGGCGCCGAGCTGGTACACGTTGGATAGCGTGTCATCCACGGTTTGTGCAGCGCCCTGGCCGGGGGCAATGGTTGCGGCGACCACGCACGCAAGCGCTATGCAGGTGCGGACCATCAGTGCTGGCGCGTGGGCCCCAGGCTGGTGTAGAGCTGGTACTTTTTCTTCATGTACACCAGGAAGTCGTACTGCGACAGGCTCTTCAGCACTTCCTCGGG
Organism: Flavobacteriales bacterium; assembly: GCA_020852835.1. Taxonomy (GTDB): domain Bacteria; phylum Bacteroidota; class Bacteroidia; order Flavobacteriales_F; family PHOS-HE28; genus PHOS-HE28. The sequence continues at coordinate 67,691 of JADZAC010000054.1, read as the reverse complement.
CACGTTGCAGAAATCGATGAAGTCGTCGAAGCTGTCATCACTGAGGTTGATGATACCGTAGTCCACGTACTGCTGCAGCAGCTCCCTGAGCAGTTCGCGCTTCTTGTCCTCGTTCTCCAATTGCGCCACCAGCCGCTTGCTTCGCTCGCGGCGGCTGAAGGATTCATAGAGAAAGGTGATCGGACTTTCCAAGGCGTTGATGCCGGTTTCCCTGTAATCCTTTTCGTTGTAGCCCAGCTTTTCAATGTCTTGCTGGATCTGCTTGAGGGTGCGCTGCGGCAGCACGGCCACGGGCTGCAGGTCGATGTTCCAAGGGCGCAGTGTGATCTTCAGGCGTTGCAGTTCCTCATCGGGGTATTCGCCCAGCGGCAAGGTGCGGGTGACATATCCTCCCGCACCGATCAACAAGGTATCGTCCCGCTGCACCCAGGCCGAGAAGCTGCCGTCGGTGTTGCCGAAGGTGCCCGCACGGGTGCGGCGGTTCACGATCATCAGGTCATAGAACGTCTTCTCGCCGTCGCCGCCGGACACTGTGCCCTTCACTTGCACTGGTCCCTGGGCCAGTGCCATGGTTGGCAGCAACAACAACAGGAGGAGCCATTTGTACATGCGGGTGCGAAAATACTGGACCCGCAGGGCCAAGACCGTGCCGATTTCCCGGCGTACCGGACATGCCATCGGAAAGGGCACGCCTGAAACCGCCGACCGACCCATTGGAATGCCGCCCGTCGCATGGCCAGCTTTCCCATTTCCGGCGTGTTTGTGTTGCGGGCCGCCTCCCCGGGACCTGTTGAACTGACAATGGTCATCCGGCAGGCGGAGCTCGCTGCTGACCTTTGCCGGGTATGACCCCTATCATCTAACCGTTCACCGTTCCGATGTCAGAAAAGCACATTTCCTGGGCCGAGCCTTACAAGATCAAAATGGTTGAGCTGATCGCCATGACCACCCGCGAGCAGCGCGAGGCGGCCTTGACGGAAGCCGGATACAACACCTTTCTCCTGCCGTCCGAAAAGGTCTACATCGACCTGCTGACCGATAGCGGCACCAGCGCCATGAGCGACCGCCAGTGGGCGGGCATGATGATGGGCGATGAGGCCTACGCCGGAAGCCGCAACTTCTACAACTTGGAGAAAGCGATCCAGGAAACCTACGGCTACAAGTACATCGTGCCCACGCACCAAGGCCGGGGCGCGGAGAACATCCTCTCGCAGATCCTGATCAAAAAGGGGCAGTTGGTGCCGGGCAACATGTATTTCACCACCACGCGCCTGCACCAGGAGCTGGCCGGAGGCACCTTCGCCGACATCATCATCGATGAAGCGCACGACCCGCAGAACACCTTTCCCTTCAAAGGCAACGTGGACCTGAACAAGCTGCAGGCACTGATCGACAAGCACGGCGCGGCCCGGATCGCCTACGTTTCCATTGCCACCACGGTGAACATGGCCGGCGGCCAGCCCGTGTCCATGGCCAACCTGAAGGAGTTGCGGGCCCTGTGCAACAAGCACGGCATCCGCATCATCCACGATATGACGCGTGTGGCGGAGAACGCCTACATGATCCAGCAATTGGAGCAGGGCCATGCGCACCGCAGCGTGGCCGATATCGTCCGTGAGATCTGCTCGCTTACCGACGGCGCCACCATGAGCGCCAAGAAGGACGCGTTGGTCAACATCGGCGGTTTCCTGGCCGTGAATGACTGGGACGTGTTCGAGGAGGCCCGCAACATGGTGGTGGTCTATGAAGGCCTGCACACCTACGGCGGCCTGGCCGGGCGCGATATGGAAGCCATGGCCATCGGCATCGGCGAGAGCGTGCAGGAAGACCACATCCGCGCCCGCGTGGGCCAGGTGTTCTATTTGGGCAAGAAACTGCTCGATGCAGGCATTCCCATCGTGAAGCCCGTGGGCACCCACGGCGTGTTCCTCGATGCGAAGGCCTTCCTGCCGCACCTGCCGCAGCTCGCCTTCCCCGCGCAGGTGTTGGCCGCGGAACTTTATTTGGAGAGCGGTGTGCGTGCCATGGAGCGCGGCATTGTCAGCGCCGGCCGCAACAAGGACACCGGCGACCACTACTATCCCGAGCTGGAGCTGGTGCGCCTTACCATTCCCCGCCGCGCCTACACCCAGGCCCACATGGACGTGGTGGCCGAAAGCGTGGAGCGCGTGTACGAGCGGCGCCAGTCCATCACCGGCCTGAAGATGGTCTACGAGCCGAAATATCTCCGGTTCTTCCAAGCACGGTTTGAACGCCTTTCCGCCTGATCCATAAGCCCCGAGACCCCCGCAACCCCGGCCGATCGTGATGCACATCACATTCCGGGGATGCCTACGGCCGCAACTTGCGCCCTACTAACCCCCCAAAACCAGACCAGCAGATGAAACACGAAGTGGAGGCCATGTGGATGCAGGGCATGCAATTCAATGCCCTTGTGCAAGGGCATACCGTGGTGATGGACGCCCCGGAACGCGTAGGCGGCCAGGACCAAGGCCCGATACCCAAGCCGTTCGTGCTCTCCGCCCTGGCCGGTTGCACCGGCATGGACGTGGTGGCCCTGCTGCGCAAGGAGGGAAAGAAGCCCACGGCCTTCGACCTGCGCATCAGCGGGGAGCTGTCAAAGGGCGCGCCCATGGTGTATGTGGGCGTGCATGTGGTGTACGATGTTCAAGGCGATCCGGCCGATGAACAGGCCGTGCTGAACGTAGTGGCCCGCTCCCAGAACGAGATCTGCGGCGTGAGCGCCATGCTCAAATGCAGCATGCCCGTAACCTGGGAACTGATCTACAACGGCCGTACCGTGCCGGTGCCGCAAAACGCCGTGGCCACACCTGCTTGAACGTCGGGACCTACTTTCGGGGCCTGACACCTTCCATGAACCTTCGCACCATCGCCCCGAAACGCCCTTTCCGGCGGGCCCGGTCTCACTGATGGTCCGGCTCCACTACCCATGAACGGGCAACCCACACCGCAAACGTTCCACATCCCCGTGATGGGGCTGGGGTACACCATTGACACACCGCTGAAGGTGGCCCATCTGGGTATCTCCTCCGTGGTGTCCATCATCGAGGATGAGCTGATCGAGCGCATGCGCGAACACCATTGCGAACAGGCCGGCGAACCCTACGAGCCCATCCCCAAGCCGGGCCCTGACCACCGCGCGCGGCGCATCACCGCTTACTTGGACCTGCTGCAGCGCCTGGTGGACCGCAACATGGAACGCCTGCGCGCCACGCCCATCACCAGGGGCTCGGCCAGTGCCCGCTACTTCGACCTGCTGCCCGGCAACTCCCCGCTGCGCCAACGCTACCTCCAGGTATTGGCCATGCCCCGCGGGACGGAACGCGACCGCACCGAAGCGGCCCTGCGGGAAACCATGGTGCCCGGGGCCATCGATGTGAACATCATGGCCAAGATCGATCCGGTGAACTACGACCGCGACGGCATCGCGCTGCCCCCGGAATACTGCGATGCCATGGCTTCCTTCCGCGGGTTTGCCAACAGCTCCCTGCGCACCTCCCTGGTGCTCAGCGCCGGCTACAACCCCAGGCTCTACGCCTACATCCCGCAGTTCGACGACTTCCTGCCGGACGCACACGGACAACTTCGCAAGCGCATCACCCTCAAGGTAAGCGACCTGCGTTCGGCGCAGGTCCAGGGCCGCCTGCTGGCCAAAAAGGGCGTGTGGGTATCGGAGTTCCGCATTGAATCCGGCCTCAACTGCGGCGGCCATGCCTTCGCCACGGACGGCCTGCTCATGGGGCCCATCCTGGATGCCTTCCGATCGGAACGCGAAGCCTTGGCCGAAGAGCTCTGGCACAGTTGCAACATGGCTTTGGCCGCAGCCGGCAAGCCCGGGTTCACCCAACGGCCGGCACAGCGCATCACTGCCCAAGGCGGCATCGGCACGGCCGCCGAGGATCTTTTCCTGCGGGAGTACTACGGCGTGGACGGCACCGGCTGGGGCAGCCCCTTCCTCTTCGTGCCCGAGGCCACCAACGTGGACCCGGCCACCTTGGACCAATTGCTCCATGCCCGGCCCCAGGACTACTTCCTCAGTCACGCTTCCCCATTGGGCGTACCCTTCCACAACTTCCGGCCCAGCAGCTCCGAAGCTCAGCGCAAGGCCCGCATCGCCAAGAACCGGCCCGGCAGCGCCTGCTACAAGGAGTTCCTGCGCAACAACACCGAATTCACCGAAATCCCCATCTGCACCGCCTCCCGGCAGTACCAGCACCTGAAGATCAAGCAGCTCAAGACCCTCGGCCTTGATCCCGACACCCTGCAGCACGAGATCGACGCGGTGACCGAAAAGGATTGTTTGTGCGAAGGCCTCGGCGCCGCAGCCATCCTCAATGCCGGCCGCACCCCCGCCCACAAGCTGGAGGCCGTGGCCATTTGCCCCGGCCCCAACGCCGCCTACTTCCACAAGAAGGTCACCCTGCAGACCATGGTGGACCACATCCACGGCCGCACCAACCTGCTTGCCGGCGCCGACAGGCCGCACATGTTCGTCAAAGAACTCTCGCTCTACGTGGACTACCTCCGCGGCGAGCTCAAGCGCGTGGCCGCCGAGGCCAATGCCAAGCAACAACGGCGCCTGGCCGCCTTCCGCAGCAACCTGCTCGATGGCGTGCAGCACTACACCGACCTGTTGCCCGTGCTGCAAGAACGGATCGCCGCCGATGTGCAGCGCATGCGCACCGACCTGGAGCGCTATGCCGCCGAGATCAAGGCCATGGCGCTTCCCGAGCCCCTGCCCGTGGCGTGATCCACTCCTCACCCCCGTCCATCCCCCTGTTATTCCAGAGACCATGAAACACCGTACCATCATTGAGCCCTTCCGTATCAAAAGCGTGGAGCCCATCGGGCTGAGCACCGAGGCGGAACGGGCCGTACAACTGAAGGCTGCGCACTTCAACCCGTTCCTGCTGCGCTCCGAAGACGTGGTGATCGACCTGATGACCGACAGCGGCACCGGGGCCATGAGCGCCCACCAGTGGGCCGGCGTGATGGAGGGCGACGAAGCTTATGCCGGTTCACGTTCTTGGGTACGGATGGAAAAAACCATCCAGGACCTCACCAGCATGCACCACGTGCTGCCCACCCACCAGGGCCGCGCTGCGGAACGCATCATCTACGGGCACCTCGGCGGGCCGGGCAAGGTCTTCATCAGCAACACGCACTTCGACACCACACGGGCCAACATCGAATTCTCCGGTGCCACGGCCATCGATATTCCCATTCCCGAAGGACAGGACCCGGCCGCCCAACACCCCTTCAAGGGCAACATGGACCTGGGCCGGTTGGATGAGCTGCTCAAAGCCAACAAGGGCCAGGTGGGCGCTGTGATCCTCACGGTGACCAACAACAGCGGTGGAGGCCAACCCGTGAGCATGGCCAATGCCGAAGGCGTGGCCGCCATATGCAAGCGGCACGGCGTACCCTTTATGCTGGACTGCTGCCGCGTGGCCGAGAACAGCTGGTTCGTGAAGCACCGCGAACCCGGCATGGAGAAACTCTCCTACCGCGAGATCGCACAGCGCATGTTCGCCCTGGCCGACGGCGCCGTGATGAGCGCCAAGAAGGACGGCATGGTGAACATGGGCGGCTTCCTTGCCTTGCGCAACGCGGAGCTGGCCGAGGCCTGCACCAACCTGCTGATCATCACCGAAGGCTTCACCACCTATGGCGGGCTCAGCGGCCGCGACATGGAGGCCATCGCCACCGGCCTGCAGGAGGTCTTCGATCCGCACTACCTCAACTACCGCATCCGCAGCACCACCTTCCTGGGCGATCGGCTGCACGAACTGGGCGTACCCTTGATGCGCCCGATCGGCGGCCATGCCGTGTACATCGATGCCAAGGCGCTCTACCCCCACATTCCGCCGCACCAATACCCCGGCCAGGCGCTGGTATGCGAGCTGTACCGGTTGGGCGGCATCCGCAGCGTGGAGATCGGCTCGGTGATGTTCGGCACCTATGCCACCGACGGCACTCTGGTGCCCGCCCGGATGGAACTGGTGAGGCTGGCCATTCCCCGCCGGGTGTACACCCAAAGCCACATTGAATATGTGGCCGAGACTTTCGAGGAGATCATGCGCACGCGTGACCAGGTCCGCGGCCTGCGCATCATCAAGGAACCCCGCTTCCTGCGGCACTTCACGGCGCACTTCGAGGAATTGGCATAGGCCCCGCCCATGGGGCGCTACGGTGTTGCCAGCATGCGTTCCAGCGCGGCGGGCTTGCGCAGGCGCACTTCCTTGCCCACCAGCTCCACCAGTTCCTGCTGCTGCAGCGATGCCAAGGCGCGCACCACGGACTCGTAGGTGGTATCGGCCATGCTGGCGATATCCTTGCGCGAAAGCGTGAACGCCAGCTTCCGCGGGTCCGCCTCATCCATGCCGAAGGTGTCCCGGCAGAGCATCAGCACCTTCACCACCCGCCTCACCACGTCCAAGGTCATCAGGTCACGCGTATCCTGGTCCAATTGCCGCATGCGGGCCGCGAAGTACATCAAAAACTGGTAGCAGAACAGGTTGTTGGCCTTCAGGGTGCTCTGGAACAAGGGCATCGGGATCATGTTCATCACCGTGGGGCCCAAGGCTATGGCGCTGGCGGCATACACCGGTTCATCCCCCAGCCCGCGATGGCCCAGCACCTCTCCCTTGCCGGCCAGCCGGACAATGCGGTTCCGGCCCTTCCCCAGGTCGGCCACCACTTTCACGCGCCCCTGATGCACCATGTACATGTGGCTGGCCCGCTCCCCGGCGGAAAAGATGGCCTGGCCCTTGGCAAAGGAGAGCTGGGCGTTCTTCTCCTTGAGCAATTGCTTCCATTCGGGATAGCAATACTGCCGGATCAATTCCTCCAACGTGGCCAAGGGTGCACTATCGTTCTCGTTCATGGAGCCGCGAAAGTAGAGGTGTACGCATTGTGGCGAAGCCGGAACGCAGGGCAAGCGCATCCAAGGTCCAACGATCGAAGGCCCGGATCGGCGCTCGGGGATCGGTGTGCCGGCCTTCGGCCCCGCTCAGGGCGAGGTATGGATGAATACAGCGTGAAATACGCGAACGGCCTTGAGGATCGGCCAAAGGGCACGGCCGATCCGGCCCTGCTCAGCAAGGTGCGCAGCATGCGCGCAGCCCAAGGGCCAACACCACACCATGCCGAAGGGTATTCCTTGATGCCGAACACAACGTTGCGCCATGCCGGACAACGCACGGCCCGCTGCATGCGTTTGCCCCGGTCAAAAGGGGCTCCCCAAGGCAGGGTCCGTGAGGAAATCCTCATCGGTCAGCGTGTGCAGGAAGGCAACCAGGTCCGCTTTCTGCTGCGGGGTGAGGCCCAAGGTCAGGCCAGTGCCCGGCTTGGTCATGATCGGGTCCAAGCTGGGCGAATGGTGCACCCCTCCGCTGTAGAAAGCGAGCACTTCCTCCAAGGTCTGGAACCGCCCGTCGTGCATGTAGGGGGCGGTTTGGGCGATGTTGCGCAAGGTGGGTGTCTTGAACGCGCCCAGGTCGAAGGGGTTTCCGGTAACGGCGTAGCGCCCAACCCCGGTGCCGCTGAAGATGCTGTCCAAGCCGATGTTGTGGAAGGCATTGTCGGTCATCAATGGCAGGCTGTGGCAGTGGAAACAATCACCGGCTTCGGTAAGGAAAAGGTTCATGCCGCTGAGCTCTTGCGGGCTCAACGTTCCCTCATAGCGCAAGTACTGGTCGAAGCGGCTGTTGAACGAGGTGATCCGCCGCATCCATTGTGCCAACGCCATGGCCACCTCCCGGGCGGTGATGCTGCAGGTGCCGAACGCTTGCCGGAACAGTGCCGGATACTCCGGGCGGGCGCGCAGCGCTTGGATGTCCACCTGGAAGAATTCCTCCACTTCAAAGCGCATCACATCCTCCAAGGTGCCTTCCACCCCTCCGTTCCACAGGAAATGGGTGCTCCAGCCCAGGTTGGCATGGGAGAGCACATTGGTTCCCGCCGTGGGTACGGTGAAGGCCTTGTCCTGGTGGTGGCAACTGGCACAGGCGAAGCCTTGGTACGGGCCATTGAGGGAGAGCAGGGTGTCGTAATACAGCCTGCGCCCCAGGGCCACACCCTCCACGGTAAGCGGGTTGTCCGCAGGGATCACCGGTGGCGGTGCATACGCCGGAAGGTCCAGCTGCAGCGGCGTGGTGCCTGAGGCGCAGGGATCCACCGGCTCTTGCGCTTCATGGCGGCAGCCCGTGCCGAGCCACAGGCCTAAGAAGAGGAACAACAGGGCGGCGCTGGCCTTGTTCATGGCCGGTGCTCGAAGGTGAAGGCATCGGCGCAGTTGTCGCGCAGCAGGCCCATGAGCACCATGCTGCCCATGCTTTGGTTGCCCGTGGCCAGGTCATAGGTGTGCGGGTTGCGGAACACTTCGTTCAGATTGAACCGCAGTGCCAAGGTGTCCGCCGTGCCGTCCAGCGTGAATGTGGCGGGCATGCTGCAATGCACCAGCTGCTCATTACGGCCCAGGTGCATGGCGAAGCCAGCCGCCGTGCCATTGTGTATGAAGTGGCCTTCGAACTTCATGAAGTGGTATCCGCCCCCCATGGGGTCCGGCCACGCCATGTTCAAGTTTTCCAATGTGGCCGGCAGCGCGCCGGTCTGGTTCAAGCCCGGCGGCAGGCCCAACTGTACGGCCACCCCGCTGTATGTGCCGCCGGGGAGCGTACCGAGCTTAAAGGCGGTCTGGCCCTCGGCATTCACGTACCAAGGCCCTGGGATCTCCAGGTCCGGTGTGCCCGGTGAACCGAGCAGTGTCAGCCCGCTCAGGTAGTATTCCAAGCGGGTTACCCCGTAGGCATGCCCGGCTGCGTTCACGTACAGAATGGAGTCGAAAGCCAGGCCCATGGCGTCCACTTCATGTTCGAGCAGCAGGGTGGAGGCGGTGGAGGCCGGTTGCGGTTGTGGCGGGGCCGGGCCATCCTTTTTACAAGCTGCCAGGGCCAAGACAAGCAACAACAGGAGGCGGAATCGGGACATGGCTGCGAAAACGGTTATTACCGGACATGAAGCAATTGCATGCCGGCCCGCATGTCAATGATGCCCATCAGGGTGGCGGTTGATCGGCCGGCGCGCCGGTGTACCGTTTGCCGCAGGACGCAAAAAAAAAATACGGCCCCGGCGCAACGCCGGGGCCGTATTTAATAAAAGGCCCGCGCATCTGTAAGCCGGATCCTGTTTCCACGTGCGGGCACGCGGAACTCCGCCATTTATCTGGGACTGCGCTCACGCGCAGCCTCTATCGACCTACCCGCCGGGATCGGACGGGCCGTCCTTTTCACGCCCGAAGGCGGGATCCCCGGCCTATTTGGCCTTTCAGCCCGTGGGGTTTTCCAGCCGCCGCCATCACTGGCGGCGCGGTGGTCTCTTGCACCACCCTTTCACCCATGCCTGTGCCTTGCGGCCATCGGCGGTTTGCTTTCTGTTGCACTGTCCGTGGTGCCGCCGTCGCCGACGGCACCCCTTCCCGTTAGGAAGCACGGTGCCCTTTGCTGCCCGGACTTTCCTCCCCTCCGGCCTTGCGGCAGAAGAAGCGGCGGAGCGATGCGCGGGATGTCAAGGAACGTTCCGGTGAACCTGCCTCAGTAGTGAAGGATCTCCACTGCCGTGGCCCCGTGGCCGTAGCGCCGGGGGTCCGCGTCATCAAAGCGCACGCCCTGATAGAACTGCAAGGCCTTGCGTACTTCTTCGCGCAGCACCCCTTCGCCTACGCCATGGATCACAATGACGCGCCGCTTGCGCTCGCGGATCGCCGCATTCAGCCGACGCTCGAAATAATCCAGCTGAAAGCTCAGCTTCTCCCCATCGCTCAACGCCCGTTCATCCTCCACCAACTTGTTCAGGTGGAGGTCCACCACCATCACCGCCGGATCCTCCACCGCCTGGTGCGCACGGCCACTGTTTTCCGGTGAAGCCCCACGCCCTTTGTCCCGCTGGATGCGCTCGGCCAACCGGTCGTTGGAGGCCCGCAAGCGGGCATGATGATCGCTCACCGCACGGCTTGGATCGCAGCTGTTGGGCACCAGCTCATTCACGGGGTACACCAGCTCGAATCCGTCATGGGTGCGCACCTTCACACGGTCCCGCCCCACATTGGCCAATACCATGCCGCCGCCCACCTCATTGAGGAAGGAGACTTCATCACCGGGTGCCAATTGCCGTTGCGCGGACATTGTGCAAATTTACGGATCATGCCACGCATCACCACCTTGCTTGCCACTGCGCTGCTGTTGTTGCCCGCCGCCCTCGCACAAAGTTTCTCCGCACCGGAACCTTTGGGCGGCAAACAAGCGGTGAACTGGTTGCTGCAGCAGGAACAACGCTTTCCCGAGGCGGCCTTGGCCGCTGGCACCGAGGGCGAGGTGGTAGTGGCCTTCAAGGTAATGGCCGACGGGTCGAGCAGCCAACTGCGGGTGCAGATCCCCTTGGAGCCAGCCTGCGATGCCGAAGCCTTGCGCCTGGCGCGCATGATCCGCTGGAAACCTGCCTCGGTGGGCGGTACCGTGCTCGACAGTGACCACAGCATCACCATCCCGTTCAATGCCAAACGCTACCGGAAGCTGCACGCCAAGGGCCCCTCCTGTTCGCCGCTGCCCGCAGACCGGGAAGTGGACGGCAGCAACGTGTTGTATGCAGACCGCCAAGTGGATACGCTTGCCGCACCGCGAATGGACGGCGGCCTGCAGGCGCTGCCGGCCTTCCTGGCCTCCAACCTCAAATACCCGCCCGAAGCGTTCCGGCTCGATATCCAAGGCAAGGTATCCATTGAGTTTGTAGTGGAGACCGGCGGCAGTGTGAGCAACTTGCGCACCCTCAACTTTCTCGGCGGCGGCTGTGATGAGGAGGCCATGCGGTTGGCGCGAACGATCTGCTGGGAACCGGCCATCAAGGACGGAAAACGGGTGCGCAGCGTGATGAAGCTGGACATCCAGTTCCGGCTGGATCCTTCGAGCAGGTGATGGAGGTTCACCGCCAAAACGCCCAATAGGTCGGACACATCTCAATCGAAACCGCGAAGCATGCGGGGATGACCGCCAAGACGCCGAGTGGGCTTTACGCCACGCTCGCTTGGCGTGCTCGCGGCAGTCCAATTCCCCACATCTTTACCCCCATGAAGAAGCGCGGGCCCTGGACCACCTTGAGCGAGCGGCATGCCTATGAAACGCCGTGGATCGCCGTTACGCACCATGAGGTGATCGACCCCGGGGGCAAGCAAGGCGTGTACGGCGTGATCCATTTCAAGAACATTGCCGTGGGCGTGATCCCGCTGGATGAAGCGCTGAACACGTGGATCGTGGGCCAGTACCGCTATCCGCTGGAGGCGTACAACTGGGAAATGCCCGAAGGCGGCGGCCAGCGCGGGGTGCCCGCACAGGAGAGCGCCAAGCGCGAACTGCGCGAGGAGGTGGGCATTGAAGCGGCGCGTTGGACGGAGATCTTGCAGATGGACCTGAGCAACAGCGCCAGCGATGAGCAGGCCGTGATCTTTGTGGCGCAAGGGCTCACATTTCACGCGCCCCAGCCCGACCATGATGAGCAACTGGAACAACGCAAGCTGCCTTTCGCGGAACTGTACGCCATGGTGCAGCGTGGCGAAGTGCGCGACAGCCTCACCGTGGCCGCCGTGCTGAAGGTGCAATTGATGCTGCTGGAGGGCAGGCTGGGGTGAGGCCACGGCCAACTACCGACCGCGCTTCACCCGTTTTTGTTTGCCCGGCCCCTTCTCCATGTGCCCACGGCCGGCTTTTTCCTTCGCCCCCCCTTTGGTGGCCATGCTTTGGTCGTGCACCTTGCCTGGTTGCCCGGCCTGGCTGCGCCGATCGCTGCCTTCCGCAACCTTTGCCCGGTCGGCAGGCCGGTTCCGGTCGGCCTTCCTCCTTTCGATCACCGGCGCCGTGGCGGTGCGTACCCGCGGTGAATACGTGGCACGGGGCACGTACACCGTATGCGCACGCGGCACCCGGCATACGTATACCGGCCGGTAAACCACGTAACGCGGCCGCTGCCAGCCCCAAAACATCCGGTACGGATGCGGCCTCCACGGCCTCCACCACGGTGGGTAGTAGCCCCAGTACCACGGCGAGGACCACACCACGTAGCGCGGCCCGTACATCCAGGTTACACAGGGCCAGCCCCAAACGTTCACCCACACGTGCACCCGCACCAGTTCCGGAGCCATGGGGCCCTTGGAGGGCTTGGTACCGGCATCCTCCTCGTCAAAGGGCTCCACAAAAACATCCGGACCATAGAGCTCGTCCGCCCCACGGATCTGCAAGGCGGCTTCGTCCTTCGTCATTTTCTCCAGCTCGATCACGGCCACGTCCTGGGTTTCATGCTGGGAAACCGCCACCTGCATCACAATGGCATGTGCGTCGCCCTCCCGATGGTCCACTACCCGTACGTAGTCCACCTGGCCGTCGCCGTCCAGGTCCAAGTTGTTCACTTGGCTATTGTCCGCGTTCAACGCCCGCTCGAAGCTTTCCAGGTCCTTGGCCTGCTTGAAAATATCCAGCGCACCCGCCAAGCTGAAATCGTCACCGGGCAATCCGGTGCTGTCTGCTGCCGGGTCCTGTGCCCAAGCGGTGGTGGCAAGCAGTAGCGCGAACATCAGATGCAATGGCAGCTTCATCGGGTTGTGTTGTTGGGGTGTAGGACCGAGGAGCGGCCCCAAGGTTTGATCGCCCGCTCGCAAGATCCTTTCCGCCGCCCCAAGAGATCAGAAGAAAAGCCAGTGCCCCACCACCTTGCCGCTGCTGCGCAACTCCACGGCCGGTGCGGGCATCTTCAGCGCGTCCAGCAGGAAGAAGGCGGTGCGCAGGAACTTGCTATCGGTGGGGATGCGTGAAAAAGCGATGTCCGGCGCGAGGTAGAACTGCCTGTAGGCGCCGGTGTTGCTGCGGGCATTCACCATGCCGTGGGCGCCCATGCCGGCCGCCAGGTTCAGCCAAGGCGGCAGCTCCTTCCAGCCCATGGAATTGAGGTTGGCGCTAAGCCAAACGGTGGTGCCGTTGTAGTCCTTCAGCAGGCGCTCCGGTATCGTGGTGCCCAGCACCTCCGGGCGCAATGGCGCCATGTCCGTGAGGTGCGCGGACCACTTGAGCAGGACGCGCTGTTCCCGCCAGAGCTGTTGCTGGCCGATGAAGAGCGCTGCACCGCCCATGTTTGCCGCCATGTCCCAACCGCTGGATCCCCATGCGGAGGAATATCCGTCCAAGTACTCGATGCCAGTGAGGTAAAGCAGGCCGATGGACCCGCCCAGCCAGGTGGCCGTGCCTTCCTTCAGCCCTGCCCAGCGGAATGCCGCATGGCCTGCGCGCCCCAGCTGGTAGGCGCTGTGGGCATGCCCCAGTTTGTCCACCTGCATCCATTCATCCCCGTCATCGAACAGATGGAATGCGGAACGCTCATGCCCTTGGTACCAGGCTTGGTCCAAGGCGATGAGCGAACCCGCGGCAAAGGTGGCGGCACCTCCCGCCACCAGCCATGCCCTGCCCGTGTGCAGGCTGTCGGTTCCGGCGGGTTGCTGCCCTTGGGCCGGGGCTGTGCAAAGCACGGCAAGCAGGCAGGCCCAGATCAAGGCCGGTATGCGCCATTGCCCTGTGCCAGGCCGCCCCATGGGTGCACCTCGCCGGTTGCCGCCTTCAGGCACCAATGGTGGCCCGGCAGGCGTTGAGGATGTCGCGGGCGCGCTCCATGGTGGCTCCGCCCGCGTAGAGCCGCAGCACCGGCTCCGTGCCGCTGGCGCGGATCATCAGCCATTCCTCGTTCTCGAAGAGGAACTTGTAGCCGTCCATGGTGTCGCGCTTCACCGGCAGGAAGGCTCCGAACTGCTTGTAGGCGTCCGCTTCGCAGGCCTTGAGCACCTGCTGCTTCAGTTCCTCGGTGATGTGCAGGTCGTCACGATCATAGCTGAACGGGCCCACGATCGCATACACCTCCTGGATCAGGTCATCGAGGCTTTTGCCGCTCTTGGCCATGAACTCCCAAATGGTGAGGCCCATCCAAATGCCGTCGCGTTCCGGTATGTGGCCCTTGATGGCAATGCCGCCGCTTTCCTCGCCGCCCAACAGCACATCATCGGTGATCATGATGCCGCAGATCCACTTGAAGCCGATCTTGGTGACCTGGTACTCCAGGCCGTAATGCTGGCACATGCGCTGCACCTTGGGCGTGGTGCTGGTGGCCACCACCACCTTGCCGGTGAACTGCTTGTACTTCACCAAATAGTGGATCAGCAGCAGGATGATGTGGTGCGAGTCGATGAACTCGCCGCGGCCGTTGTACAGGCCGATGCGGTCCGCGTCGCCGTCCGTGGCCAGGCCGCAATCGAGCTGCTTGGCCTTGATCAGCTCCGAGAACTCCAGCAGGTTCTTGTGGATGGGCTCAGGGGCCTGCCCGTGGAACCCGGGATTGTGGTCGCAGTGCAGCAGTGTGGTGCCCGGAAGCACGCGCGGCAGCACTCGTTGGCCAGCGCCGTACATGGCGTCGTAGCCCAGTTTCAGCCCGCTGTTGCGGATCGCCGCCAGGTCAAAGCTTTGTTCCACATGCTGCACGTACATGTCCTCCAGGGCGATGTCCGCCAGCAACCCGGCGGACCTGGCCTTGGCCAGGTCCACATTGGCCAGGTCCACCCCGTGCACATCGGGGATCAGGTCCTCCACTTCCTGCACCTGTTCGGGGATCAACGGGCCGCCGTGGGAGCCCTTCAGTTTGTAGCCGTTGTAGCCCGGCGGGTTATGGCTGGCAGTGATGATCACGCCCATGCTGGCCTTCACGCGCAACGTGCCCAGCGATACCATCGGCGTGCTGACGAAGCCCTTGGCCAAGTGCACTTTGATGCCGTTGCTCACCAGGACCTTGGCCGTGGTTTCGGCAAACAGCTCCCCGGCAAAGCGGCAATCATGGCCCACCACCACGGCGGTATCCTTGGGGAAATGCTGCTTGAGCCATCGGGCCAGCCCGACGGTGACGCGCGCCACATTGTCCACGGTGAATTCCTGCGCGATGATGGCCCGCCAGCCGTCGGTTCCGAACTTGATCTTGCTCATGGATGGTTCCCAAATAGGTATGAAGCCGCGAAAGTAGGGCATGCCCGCATCGCCCATCAAGCGGTGCGGCGGGATGGGCTCAGCGGTAGATGCCCCGCTTGTTCAGGGCTTGCTGGTAGCGCCGGGCGTACACCATGTGCTGCTGGTAGGTGGTGCTGAAGTTGCTGTAGCCGCTGAGGTCTTCGCGGGCACAGAAATACAGGTAATCCGTGGTGGCCGGATGCAGTACGGCATCGATGAAGCGGGGCTCGGGCAGGTTGATGGGCCCCGGTGGGAGCCCTTTGTGCGTGTAGGTGTTGTAGGGGGAGTCCACTTGTTTGTCGGCATGCAGCACGCGGTTCAACGAATCCAGTCCCAGCGCATATTTCAGCGTGGGGTCGGCCTGCAGGGGCATGCCGATGCGCAGGCGGTTGAGGTACACGCTGGCGATCATGGGGGCATCGCTGGCCTTGCCCGTTTCGGCCTGCACAATGCTGGCCAAGGTGCTCACTTCGCTTTGGGAGAGGCCCAGCTTGCGTGCCGCGGCCTGGCGATCGGCATTCCAAAAGGCTTTGTACTCCCGCGCAAAGCGGCCAATGAGCTCCTCAGGGGTTACCGTCCACCATACTTCGTACGTGTTGGGCAGGAAAAGCGCGATGATGGTGGCTTGATCGAAGCCCAGCCGATTGGCGGTGGCGGGGTCCGTGATGGCATGAAGCAATGCCAGTGAATCGGCCTCGATGTACTTGGCCACCTGGCCGGCCAATTGGGGCAGGTTGCGGATGTTGGTGAAGGTGATGCGCACGGGGTCCTGTTCCCCGCTGCGCAGCTTGTTCACCAGGTCGTTCATGGACATGCCGTGCGGCACCACGTAGCGCCCCGGCCTTACGCGTGCCGCATACTTCTTGCGTTCGGCCACCCAGCGGAAGAGCCGCTCATCCCGGATGACCTCCTTGGCCAGGAGCGTGTCCACCACTTGGTCCAGTCCGGCGCCGCCGGGGATCAGCACCACTTGTTCCTCCGGTGCGAAACCCGTGGCCGGTCCGTAGATCGTCCGCCATGCCCGCCACGCGAAAAAGCCGCCGGCCAGCAGTGCCAGCAGCACCAGGAGGGTGATCGCCTTTTTCATGCGGCCGGGTGCACGGTTCCTTGAAAAACTTCCTGTACCGGCCCTTGTAGCAGTACCTGCGTGAACCGGTCCGGGTGCCTTGTTGCACGCACGTGCAACAAGCCGCCGGGTGCCTGCACTTCGCATACCCCCGTGGCCAAGCCTTGGGCCATGGCCCACAACGCAGCGGCCGTAACGCCGGTGCCGCAGCTCAAGGTTTCTGCTTCCACGCCACGTTCATAGGTCCGCATTTCCACGCGGCCAGCATGCCAGCGCACGAAGTTCACGTTCACGCCTGCTGTGGCGATTCGGGCGTTGTAGCGGTAGCGGTGTGCTTCAGGCACAATATCCACCCGGGCGGGATCGGGCACGCGAACCACCAGGTGCGGCGAACCCGTGTCCAGCAAGTAGGCCTCATCGTCAACCCGTTCCACCCCCTGCACATCGCGCATCGACACCTCCACCTCCTTCCCCGCCCAGCGGGCGTTGTGCACCCCGTCGATGGCCGTGAACCGCGCGGTTCCCCGCTCCCCGTCCTGTTTGCTCCGGAAAGCATAGGCACACCGGCTGCCATTGCCGCAAAAGCTGCGGCTGCCGTCCGGGTTGAGGAATTCCATGTGGTAATCCGTGTCCGCTTGGTGCGGCTGCCGCAGCAAGATCAAGCCATCGCTGCCGATGCCGAGGTGGCGGTCGCACAGCCGCACCGCCAAGCCCGCCGCATCCTCGGGCAACTGGCCTTGTCGATCATCCACCAGGATAAAATCATTGCCTGCGCCGTGCCATTTGGAGAAGTGCATGATCGCCATTTCGTCAGCAAATATCGGCTTGGCACGCTCCTCGCAGCATCGGCCTGAAATGCATTTCCCGCTTGCCGTACGATCAACACTCCTTAACAGCGCCCGCATGAACTTGCGACGGGCGGAAGCGTTCCTTGAACACGCTTGACCAAGCACCATCGACCATGAACAACAACAGTGGAAAATTGAAGCGGACCTTGGGATACTTCGGCATGGCCGTGGCCGGCGGCCTGATCGCCGTGGGCCTGCACGACCGGTTGGCCCCTGCCTCAGACAATGCCGGTCCTTCCATCGCTACGCCCGTGCAACAGGTGGGCATGCCCATGGCCGGGGCACCCATGGCCCTGCCGGACTTCACCGGCGCCGCCGCCAAGAGCATCGATGCCGTGGTGCACGTCACCACCGAATCCACCGTGCAGCAAGCGCCGATGTACAATTTCTTCTGGGGCTACCAGCAGCGTGCACCGCAACAGGTGCGGGGCGCTGGCAGCGGCGTGATCATCTCCGATGACGGCTATATCGTGACCAACAACCACGTGGTGGACGGCGCCGACAAGATCCTGGTGCACCTCAATGACAAACGGAAATACGCCGCCACGGTCATCGGGCGCGATCCCAGCACGGACATCGCCCTGATCAAGATCGATGCCGACCAGCTCCCCACCCTGCCCTTCGCCAACAGCGATGAAGTGAAGGTGGGCCAGTGGGTGCTGGCCGTAGGCAACCCCATGAACCTCACCAGCACGGTTACCGCGGGCATCGTCAGTGCAAAGGCGCGAAACATCAACATCTTGGAGTACAACCCGGACCAGGACATCTTCCCCATTGAAAGCTTCATCCAAACCGATGCCGCCGTAAACCCCGGCAACAGCGGGGGCGCCTTGGTGGACACGGAGGGCAACCTCATCGGCATAAACAGCGCCATCGCCAGCACCACCGGGAGCTACACGGGTTACGCCTTTGCCGTGCCCGCCAACATCGTGAACAAGGTGACCCGCGACCTGATGGAGGTGGGCCATGTTCGGCGTGCCTACCTCGGGGTCACCATTAGCGACATCGACCAGGACATGGCCAAGAACTTCGACCTAAACAGGCTCAAGGGCGTTTACGTGAAGGATGTACTGCAGGACGGTGCTGCGCAGAAGGCCGGCATGAAGGGCGGAGATGTGATCGTGAAAGTGGGCACCATGGAGGTGAACAACGTTCCCGAGCTGCAAGGCCAGATCAGCAAGTTCAGCCCGGGCGACAAGGTGTCCATCACCATGGTGCGCAACGGCCAGGAGCAAGTAAAGGAGCTCACCTTGCTGGCGCGCACCGGCGAGGAGGGCACGCGGGCCGCCGAAACGGCCATGCCCGCCCTGGGTGCGGAACTGGCACCGGCCAGTGCCGCCGAGCTCAAGGCCCTGAAGATCGGCAACGGGGTGAAAGTGGTGCGCCTCAGCGGGGGCAAATTGCGCAGCATCGGCATCCGCGAGGGCTTCATCATCACCAAGATCGGCCAACAACCGGTGGCCGCCCCGCAGGACATTGAGAAAGCCCTGAACAACAGTTCCGGCGGCGTGCTGATCGAAGGGGTGTACCCCAACGGCACCCGCGCCTACTACGGGCTGGGCGTGTAAATCTCTGTTTATCAGGCTATTCAGCTGCATTCCAAGGATGCCGTACCACCGCTCTTGTCCCGTGGTTGGGGTGGATGTACCTTCGCGGCCTGAGCGAACGAAGAGCCCCCTTCGCGTGTTATCAACCAGGACCTCTTCATTGAAGTGCCACTCCACATCCACCAACACCACCGACGCCCGTGACTAGCCGTATGCGCCAACTCAAGATCACCAAGTCGATCACCAATCGGGAAAGCCAGTCTTTGGACAAGTACCTGCAGGAGATCGGCAAGGAAGGATTGATCAATGCCGAAATGGAGGTTGAGCTCGCCCGCAAGATCAAAAAGGGCGATAGCGCAGCTTTGGACAAGTTGGTGAAGGCCAACCTGCGTTTCGTGGTTTCCGTGGCCAAACAATACCAGAACCAGGGCCTCAGCCTGCCGGACCTGATCAACGAGGGAAACCTGGGGCTGATCAAGGCCGCCCAGCGCTTTGATGAAACCCGCGGCTTCAAGTTCATCAGTTACGCCGTGTGGTGGATCCGCCAGAGCATCCTGCAGGCCTTGGCCGAACAAAGCCGCATCGTGCGCCTTCCCCTCAACCAGGTGGGCTCGCTGAACAAGATCAACAAGGCCTTCGCCAAGCTCGAGCAGGAGTTTGAGCGGCCGCCCAGCGCCGATGAGCTGGCCACCCTGCTGGAACTGCCCCCGGAAAAGGTGGCCGACACCATGAAGGTCAGCGGGCGGCACATCAGCATGGACGCCCCCTTCGTGGAAGGTGAGAGCAACAGCCTGTTGGACGTGCTGCCCAACAACGACAGCATGCCGGCCGACCGCGTGCTGATCAATGAGAGCCTCTCCAAGGAGATCGACCGCGCCCTGAGCACGCTTACCGAGCGTGAACGCGACGTGGTGAAGCTCTTCTTCGGCATCAACATCAACCACGGCCTCACCTTGGAAGAGATCGGAGCCAAGTTCGACCTCACCCGTGAGCGCGTGCGCCAGATCAAGGAGAAGGCCATCCGCCGCCTGCGGCACACCAGCCGCAGCAAGCTGTTGAAAGCCTACCTGGGCTGAGCCCCTTCCCGAACCATCTTTCCTAACACGACCCCCTGATCATGGAGACCTTGGAGAAAAAGGCCAAGTATGAGGCTGGCCTGAAGGAGTATGTAGACCGCGAAAAGTCCGCAGTGGACCTGCTGAGCTCGGTTGGCCAATTGATGTATGAACACGGCGTGGAGCTCGTGCTCTTCCGCAACCACCTGCTGGACATCAACACCTCCGAAGCGATCAAGCTCTTCAACTATGCCGAAACGGTGGTGAACAAACCCATCGACATCGGCACAGCCGCCGAAATGGCGCGCATCATGCTGGGCATGGGCCTAGCCCCGAGCAAGATCGACATCGGCCGCCTGGTGCACGAGTTCAAACATTCCGGAAGTGCTTCCGCAACGGATTTCCTGGGCACCACGCTCAAAAACTTCATCGGCCAGGACAAGCACACCTTCAAGCCGCAGGATGTGGTGCTCTACGGCTTCGGCCGCATCGGCCGCATCGCCGCGCGCGAACTGGTGAAACAGGCCGGCAAAGGCCAGCAGCTCCGTCTGCGCGCCATTGTGCTCCGCAACCTCAACGATGCAGAGATCGTGAAGCGTGCTGCGCTGCTGCGCAACGACAGCGTGCACGGCGCTTTCAAGGGCACCGTGGAGGAAGACCTGGCCAACAAGGCGATCATCGTCAACGGCCAACGCGTGCAGCTCATCGCCGCCGCCAATCCGGAGGACATCGATTACACGGCCTACGGGATCCAGGACGCCATGATCATCGACAACACCGGCGTGTTCAAGGACCGCGCCGCATTGGAGCGCCACTTGAAATCCAAGGGCGCCAAGTTCGTGGTGCTCACCGCCCCGGGCAAGGAGATCCCCAACGTGGTGTACGGCATCAACCACAAAAGCCTCGACCTGGACAACGAGCGCATTTACAGCGCCGCCAGCTGCACCACCAATGCCATTGCCCCCATCCTCAAGGTGGTGGAAGACAACCTGGGCATCGCCAAGGGCCACATCGAAACGGTGCACGCCTACACCAACGACCAAAACCTGTTGGACAACTACCACAAGGGAGCCCGCCGCGGCCGCAGCGCAGCCATCAACATGGTGATCACCACCACCGGTGCAGGTTCCGCTGTGAGCAAAGCCATTCCCAGCCTGAAGGACAAACTGACGGCCAACGCCGTGCGCGTGCCCACGCCCAACGGCTCCCTGGCCATCATGAGCCTTACGGTGAACAAGGACGTTTCGCGCGAGGAGATGAACGAAATGGTGCGCCACGCAGCCCTGCAAGGGGACCTGGTGAACCAGATCCACTACCAGGTGGACCCCGAGCTGGTGAGCAGCGACATCATCGGCGATTCCTGCTGCAGCGTGTTCGACAGCAACGCCACCATTGCCAGCAACGATAAGCGCAACGTGGTGCTCTACGCGTGGTACGACAATGAATTCGGCTATACCAAGCAAGTGATCCGCCTGGCGAAATACATCGCCAAGGTGCGCCGCTTGGTGTATTACTGAGCAATACCGTTCAACTGTACAAGAAGGGCTGCCGCACGGCGGCCTTTTTTGTACCTCAGTGGGCCTTGCCCGCTACTGCACGCAAGCGGCGGCCTACAGCAGCTCGCGGATGATGCGCTCAACGGTAACGCCTTCCGCCTCCGCCTTGTAGTTGCGCACCAAACGGTGCCGCAGGATGGGTTCCGCCACGGCCTGCACATCGGCTATGTCCGGGCTGAACTTGCCGCGGACCATGGCGTGGCATTTGGCCCCGATCACCAGGTACTGGCTGGCCCGCGGTCCGGCCCCCCAACTGATGTGGTCGGCAACCACCTGCGGCGTGCCGCTCAAGCCAGGCCGGGTGCGCGTGGCCAGCTTCACCGCGTATTCCAGCACATTGTCCGGAACGGGTATGCGCCGCACCAATCCTTGGTAGAACAGGATCTGCTCCTGGTCGATCACCGGCTGCACCTGTGCACTGCCGCCCCCGGTGGTCGACTTCACCACCGCCAGCTCCTCTTGGAAAGACGGATAATCCACCCAGATATTGAACATGAACCGGTCCAACTGCGCTTCCGGCAAGGGGTAGGTGCCTTCCTGTTCGATGGGGTTCTGCGTGGCCAGCACAAAGAAGGGATCGGGCAGCTTGTAGGTGCTGCCGGCCGCAGTAACGGCCTTCTCCTGCATGGCTTCCAACAGGGCCGCTTGCGTTTTGGGCGGGGTGCGGTTGATCTCGTCCGCCAAGATGATGTTGGCGAACAGCGGCCCCTTGACGAAGCGGAACCGCCGATCCTGGTCCAACACTTCCGAACCGATGATGTCGCTGGGCATCAGGTCGGGCGTGAACTGGATCCTGTTGAAGGAAAGGCCCAAGGCATTGCCCACGGTGTTCACCAAGAGCGTTTTCGCCAAACCCGGCACGCCCACCAATAAGCAATGCCCCTTGCTGAATATGGCGATCAATACATCTTCCACCACCTTTTCCTGCCCGATGATCACCTTGCCGATCTCCGCCTTCAACTGGGCGTAGCGCGCGCCGAATTCCTCCACCGCACGCACCTCATTGTTCCCTCCGCTCATCCTGTATGTATTTGCGTTCAAGCCTTGGTCATTCTGCGGGGCCTTCCGTCCAAGGATGCTGGAACGCGCATCCCCGGTAGGCCCCGATGATGTTCACATAGGTGGTCCTCAGCTTCTCCTTGACCCAGTCATCTACGGCGCCCTGGCGCATTTTTCCTTCCGCCGCCTGTTGCACCAAGGGGTAATCCTGCACCAGGTCCATGCGGTGCGGTTCGGTGCGCTTGAGCAGCCGCAACACCTGGTAGCCCTTGGTGCCGTCGGGGGCATCAAAAGCCAAGGCTGCACTGATCTGCCCGGGCTGCAACTTGTCAAGCACCATGAAGGTGCGCTGGTCCAGGTCGCCAATGGCCCAATGTGGGCTGTTGGTATTGGGTTCCAGCACGGTGCCGTTGGTGCCTTTGGTGTCCGCATCCTGGTTGTGCTCACGCGCCACGGTGGTAAAGTCCTCCTGGCCGTCACGCACCAAGGTCATCAGGCTGTCCAGCCGTTGCCTTGCCGCTTCCACGTCCGCGGTCGAGGCCTTGGGCGTGAGCAGGATGTGCCGCGCGTTGTATTGGTCTCCCTTGCGCTCGACCATCTCCATGATGTGATAGCCATACTTGGTCTTGAACACCGGTGAAATAGCGCCCTCCTTGAGGCTCATGGCCACGGCATCAAACTCGGGCACCATCACGCCCATGGGCACCATGCCCAGCTCACCGCATTGCGCGGAAGAGCCCGGATCCTGGCTGTAGAGGATGGCCACGGTGCAAAAGTCCTTTTGGCCTTTTACGATGGCCTCGCGGTACTCTTCCAGCTTGAGCCTCACCCGGCGGTCCTCCTCCTCGGTGGGCGAGGCCAGTATGCTGACCCGGGCGAACTCGACCCCGGCATTGATGAACGGAAGGCTGTCCGCGGGAATTTCCTTGAAGAACCGCTCCACTTCGCGCGGGGTGACGCGGGCGTCCCCGATGACCTTCTGCTGCATCTGCTGGGCCAGCAGCTGGTTGGAGACCTGCTCGCGGAAGTCGGCTTTGATCTCCGTCACGCTCTTCCCGTAGAACTTCTCCAGCTTCTCCCGGCTGCCGATCTGCTGCTCGAAGTAGCTGATACGCCGATCGAGCTCTGCATCCACTTGGGCTTCATCGGCAAACACGCTGTCGATCCGGGCCTGTTCCAGCAGGAGCTGCTGGTAGAGCAGGTCTTCCAGCTCGCCGCAAGCCAGTGCATCGGTGACCGTTTCGCCGGACTGGCGGGCCTGTTCCAAGCGGCCGGCAAGATCGCTGTAGAGCACGATCCGCCCGGCCACATTGGCGATCACCCCGTCGATGTAGCGGCCCGGGGGCGCAGGCTGCTGGCCGGCGTCTTGGGCCAGGAGCACACCGGGCAGCAAGCCCAGCACAAAAGCGAAGGAACTAGGGAAAACGGACATCCTTGTTGGCCACGGCATTGGTGTACAGTTCCTCACGCATGCGCTCCACGAACTTGAGCTTGCGCTGGTTGATGATGATGGCCCGGATCTGCGGCTCCACCAGGTCGATGGGCGTGGTGCTGTCCTTGAGCCGGTGGTCGAGGAAGTTGACAAAATAGGTACC
Organism: Flavobacteriales bacterium; assembly: GCA_020852835.1. GTDB lineage: Bacteria > Bacteroidota > Bacteroidia > Flavobacteriales_F > PHOS-HE28 > PHOS-HE28. Next base: position 43,924 of record JADZAC010000054.1, on the reverse strand, counting down.
GGAGGAATCCTCCACGGTAACCTTGGTTTGGCGTTGCAACCAGTCCGTGGGGTTGTTCGGCCGAAGGGGAACTTGTTGTTGCAGGGCGCCGAATTCCAGCCATTCTTCGCGGGAGTCCACGATGGGAACACCTTGCCTGGCCAAGAGCAGTTCCAGCTTATGCAGGTCTTCGGGATCATTGCTGCGCCACAATTGGTCCACGCGCTTTACTTGCCTGCGGTCATGGTCCCGGAACTTGAACCAACGCACACGGACAAGATTGTCGCGCAGCTGGAAGTTGGCCATGTTCTTGTCGTAGTAGTCCTGGATCTGTGAGCCGGTGACCACGGTATCCAAGTTCTGGGCCACCAACGCCTGCTCGTAAGCAAAGGTGAGCAATGATTCCCGGTAGGCCTTCAGCTGGGCCTCCAGGTTGACCTGCGATTTGTCCAGGTTTTGTTCGGCCATATGGAGCATCACCCGGTCCCTGGCCCAATTGTCTATAAAGCGGCGCGCGATGGCCGCACTGTCTTCAGGGCTTGCAGCCAGGGGCACCACCACGCGCAGGTCGCTCCAGTAGAGTTTGTCGCCATAGGCTTCGGCGACCACTTTGCCCGTTTCCACCTCGCCGTCCTTACAGGCCGCAAGGGCAAGGGCGGCGATGATCGCCGCCCTCGTCCAACCGGTATGCAGGTGACAGGCCAATAGGGGCGCTATTTGATGCTGTACAACACGTCCTGTTCCACGCGCACCGGGTATTTCGCGCGCATGTCCTTGATCCAATCCTTTTCCAACTGGTCCTGGTAGGCTGCGGTAACCAGTCCGCGCGCTTCATCCAACGGCTTGGGGGAGGGCTGCACCACCTGCTTCAAGTTTGCGAACACCACTTTGCCGTCCAGGGCCATGTCAGCGGTAAGGCCGGGCATGGCCGCATCCTTCAGCACGGCTTTCTCCTCCTTGGTGAACAGCCCGCTTTCCACGGCCAGCGCATTCGTTTCACCCTTGTTCACCGCCGCCAACAGTTCATCGCCGCGCTTGCCCTTGTTCAGCAAACCGCGCACCAGCTTGGCCGTTGCGGCATCGGCGCAGGTATAGATGTCCGCCTCGTAGCGCACCGGATACATGAAATCGAACTTGTGCTGCCCGTAGAACTCCTCCAGCCCGGCGGTGTCCTTCACCGCTTTGCTCCACACCATCCGGTCGGTCAGGTCGAAAAGCAGGATGCCGTCATGGTATTCCTTCATCAGCATGCGGAACTCCGGGTATTTCTCTTCGAGGCGCCCGTCCTCATAGGCCAGCAGCCGGTCGTCCACAAAGGCCGCAAACTGCTGCTGCACGTACTGCGCCAAAGGCTGCACGGCTTCGCGGCGCTGCTTTTGCTGAATGTAGTCCAAGAGTTCCAATTGGCTGTAGCTCTTGCCGCTGATGGTGAAGACCGGTTTGGTGAGCTTGGCGTTCTTCTGTGCATCGTTCATCCAGCCGCGCTGCATGTCCCGCACCACCACCGTGTCGTCCGGGGTGGAGGCCGCCATTTCTTCCACCCGTGCATTGGTGCCCACCAGCTTGCCTTTCCGCAGCGTGCCCGTGATGGTCCGGTCGAAGGCCATGCCCCCGTGCATCACCATTGCTTGACCTGCATCCTTGCGCAGCAAGGTGTCCATGATCATGGTTCCCTTCTTGAACACGGTGGTGTCCAAGGCTTTCACCACGGCCACCAGGTTCTTGGGGAAATCCTTGTACTGGTAAGCGCTCCGCAGGTCGGCGAGGAACTTCTGGCGGGTGATCTCCGCCCGGCTATCGTGCGCGATCTTGGACTTCAGGTCGGCCTTGGCTTCTTCAAATGTCGGCGGCGGGGTATAGCCCAAGCGCTGGATGATGTGCCAGCCGTATGGCGTGCGGAACGGGATGGACATATCACCATCATGCTGCAGGGCAAAAGCCTTTGCCTCGAACTCGGGGATCATCTTGCCCGTTCCGAACGGAGGCAGCTCGCCGCCTTTGCCGCTGGTTGCTGCATCGTCGCTGTACTTCAGCGCGGCGTCTGCGAAGGTGATCTCACCGCTTTTCACCCGGTTGTACGCTTCTTGGATCCGGGTTTCGGCTGCGGCCTGCTTCTCCGGGCTGTCACCGTCCACGGAGCGGATCATGATGTGCGCCACTTTCACCTCCCCTTGCGCAGGCCGGCGGTCCACCACTTTGACCAGGTGGTAGCCGAACTTGGTGCGCACCGGCTGGCTCACCTGCCCCACCGGGGTGTTGTACGCGGCCGTTTCAAAGGGATAGACCATCTGCAGCACGCTGAAATAGCCCAGGTCGCCGCCATTGCTTTTGGCGCTCGGGTCATCGCTGCTGCTTTCGGCCACTTTGGCGAAGTCCTCCCCGCCCACCACGCGTGCCCGTAGGGCCATGATTCGCTTCCAGGCGGCTGCCGTGTCCTCCGGGCTGGCATCCGGGCCCAGGTTCACCAAGATATGGCTGGCGCGAACTTCTTCGCCTTTGCGCTGGAAAGCCTCCTGCATCAGGTGGTCGTTCAATCCGCGATCGATCAGATACGGCCTTGCCAACTGGGCCCTGTATCCGCTCAGCTCCGACTTGAACTTGGCCGATGTATCCAAGCCTGCTGCCTCGGCGGCCCGAACCTTCAACTTGTAGTTGATGAACAGGTCCAAGTATTCGTCGAGGGCCTCCTTGGTCACCGGCGCGTCCTTGTTGTTCTTCTTGTAGATGGCCTCAAATTCACTGCGCAGCACCGGCTGGCCGTCCACGGTCATCAGCACCGGATCGCCGGGGGTGGTCTGGGCCGAGGTCATCAGGGCAAGAAAACCGAACGTGGCCCCGAACAAGATCCGCTTCATCATCATGTATGGCATTGCAAAGGGCGACAAATGTAACCGATGCGCAAGGTGCGGGCTCGCCACAGGCCCTTGGCAGCGTTAATTTGATCCAAGCCGCCCGGGCGGATGTGGCGATCATCATCTCCCCGAAGCCATGGGCACCTGCTTCCCTGCTGGCAGCCTATTTTTTCCGGAAGAACACCCGTACCGGGACCCCGGTAAACCCAAAATGGTCCCTCAACTTGTTTTCGAGGAACCGGGCATAGCTGTCCGGCACATATTGCGGCAGGTTGCAAAAGAAGGCGAATGCCGGCACTACGCCGGGCAACTGGGTGACGTACTTGATGCGCACCACTTTATCTTTTACCGAAGGAGGCGGCCGGTGCTCGATCTCGGGCAGCAGCACATCGTTGAGCTTGCGGGTGGCAATGCGCTTGCGCCGGTTTGCATGCACCTGCATGGCCAGTTCCAGGGCCTTGTGAATGCGCTGTTTTTCGATCACCGAGGTGAACACCACTGGGATATCGGTGAACGGCGCGAGCTTGGCCCGCACCTGTGCCTCGTATTCCTTGGCGGTGTTGGTTTCCTTGTGCAGCAGGTCCCACTTGTTCACCACCACCACCACGCCCTTTCCTGCCTTCGCGATCAGTGAGAAGATGTGCTGGTCCTGGTGCTGAACACCGTCCTGTGCATCCACCAGCAGCATGCACACATCGCTTTCCTCAATGGCCCTCACGCTGCGCAGCACACTGTAGAACTCAATATCCTCATCCACCTTGCTCTTGCGGCGGATGCCCGCGGTGTCCAGCAGGGTCACGTCAAAACCGAAGCCCGTGAACCGCGTGTTGACGTTGTCGCGTGTGGTGCCCGCCACGGGCGTTACGATGTTCCGCTCCGTGCCCAAGAGGGTGTTCACCAGGGATGATTTGCCCACATTGGGCTTGCCCACAATGGCGATCTTTGGCCGTTCGTCCGCCTCCGGTTCGGCGGGCTTGGCGAAGGTGGCCACCACGGCATCCAGCAGTTCGCCCGTGCCGGCACCGCTTTGTGCGCTGATGGCCATGACCTCGCCCAGGCCGAGTTTGTAAAACTCTGCGGCGTACACCTCTTTGTCATGGGTATCCACCTTGTTGGCTACCAGGAACACCGGCTTGTTGGCCCTGCGCAAGACCCCTGCCACCGCTTGGTCCATGCCGGTGAGGCCATGCAAGGCATCCACCAGGAACAGGATGCAGTCCGCCTCCTCGATGGCCAGTTCGGCCTGCTTGCGGATCTCCGCCTCGAAGATGTCGTCGCTGCCCTGCACATAGCCTCCGGTATCGATCACCGAGAAGTGCTTCCCGTTCCATTCCGCTTGGCCGTACAACCGGTCGCGGGTGGTGCCGGCCATAGGGGTGGTGATGGCCGCCCGGTTCTCGACCAAGCGGTTGAAGAGAGTGCTTTTGCCCACGTTGGGCCGGCCCACGATGGCGACGATGTTTGCCATTTGTTGGAGCGCCATGAGGCGCGATGTTCATTGGTTCGATCGTGTCCGGCCCGGGCACCTCGAGGGCTGCCGGATGGTGGTCAATATCCGTATTGGCGCAGTTTTCGGTCATCCCCCCGCCAGTCTTCGTCCACCTTCACCTTCAGGTCCAAAAAGACCTTGTTGCCGATGAACTTCTCCATGGCTTTTCGGGCTTCGGTGCCCAATTGCCTCAATGCGCCCCCGCCCCTGCCGATGATGATCCCTTTCTGGCTTTCGCGCATCACCACCACATCCGCCTGCACCTTCACCAGCTCCGGGCCTTCCTCGTAACTGTTCACCACCACCTGGGTGCTGTACGGGATTTCCTGCTTATAGATGCTGAGCACCTTTTCGCGGATGATCTCGCTGATGAAGAACCGCATGTCGCGGTTGCTGAGCTCATCCTTGGGGAAGTATGGCGGATGGGCCGGCAGCATACCGATCAATTTGGAGCGCAGCTCCTTGATGTGCAGCCCGTGCAATGCCGAAATGGGCAGCACGCAGGCTTCGGGGAAGGCCGCCTGCCATTGATCGAACGCCTCGTTCAACCGGCCCTCATCGCCTTTGTCCACCTTGTTGATCAGCACCACGATGGGCCCCGTGAACCGCTGCGCCTTGCTGAGCAGCCCGGCGCTCTTTGCCGGTGTTTCACCCAGTTCCACCATCACCACCAGCACATCCGCATCCCCCAACGCTTCATCCACGGCCTGCATCATGCTCTCCTGCAGTTTGTACGCAGGCTCCAGAATGCCGGGCGTGTCCGAAAGGATGAGCTGGTGGTCCTCCCCGTTGAGGATGCCCAGGATGCGGTGCCGCGTGGTTTGCGCCTTGGGGTTCACGATCACCAGCTGCTCGCCCAGCAACGCATTCAGCAGGGTGCTTTTGCCCACATTGGGCCTGCCAATGATGTTGATGTAGCCCGCGCGGTGCTCCATGGTCGCTCTAACAAAAGAACCCGGCTTTCGCCGGGTTCAGTAGTAGCGGGGGTAGGACTCGAACCTACGGCCTTCGGGTTATGAGCCCGACGAGCTACCATCTGCTCCACCCCGCAATAGGGGCGCAAATATAGTACTATTTCGCGAACACGGTAACATCCGGGATCACCCCGCAGGGCTATCACCTCTTGCGCGCCCCGCGGTCGCGACTTTCCCGAATTCTCAACCACGGATGCACGCAGATGAACACTGATAAATGCGCGATGTAGGAAGTGGTCTCGCCTTTGCGTCCGATATCCGGAGACGTTCGCGGTCCGTGTCCATCCGTGTGGATCCGTGGATCGCCCAAGTATTGGATAAGCGCCGCAAGGCGCAGTATTAAGAGGCGATAGCCGGGGATCACCCCGCCGCTTCCTCGCCAAGTTCCGCCAGCAGGTTGGATGCTGCCTCCCATGCTTCCATCACCCCGGCTATGCGTTGGGCCAGTTCACCCAATTGTACATACCCCTCCTGCACCTGTTCGGCGGAGGGTGCACCCTGCAACACCCGGGCTTGCAACTGCTTTTCTTCCTGTTCCAGCTCGGCCAGCTGCTTCTCCAGCCTTTCCACGCTGTTGCGCGCTTTGCGCAGCTCCTTCTCCCTGTCGCGCTTCTCCCGCTGGTCTCCTCCGGTCTTGGCTTTCTGCTCCTTTACGCGTACCGAGCTCTTTCCGATGTCGGCCCCTTGCAGAGCCTTCCGCTTGGCGATCAGTTCCAGGATGTCCATATGCTGGTCGCGGATGCGCAGGTGGTCCAGCTCCAGCAGCCGGTCGGTGAGCCCGGTAAGGAAGTCGCGGTCGTGGCTCACCAGCAGGAAAGTGCCATCGTAGTTCTTGAGGGCTTCCTTGAGCACATCCTTGCTTTGGATGTCCAAGTGGTGGGTGGGTTCGTCCAGGATCAGGAAGTTGAGCGGCTTGAGCAGCATGCAGCACAAGGCCAGGCGTGCGCGCTCGCCCCCGCTGAGCACTTTCACCTTCTTGTCCACATCCTCCCCGCTGAACATGAACGCACCGAGCATGGCGCGCACACGCGGGCGGTTGTCTTCGCTGGCGGCATCCTCGGCGGTTTCCAGCACGGTGCGCTGCGGCACCATGCGCTCGGGCATGTCCTGCGCGTAGTAGCCCACGATCACATTGTGCCCCGAACGGATCTCTCCTTCGTAGGGCTCCTCGCCCATGATCATGCGCACCAGGGTGGATTTGCCCGTGCCATTGGCCCCCACCAAGGCGAGATGTTCGCCTTTGGCGATGGTAAGCTCGGCCTTGTCGAAGATCGCTTTGCTGCCATAGGCCTTGCTCACGCCCAGCACCTCGCAAACGAGCTTGCCGCTGGCCGGCGCAGGCGGGAATTTCACCAACATCTTGCGCAGGTCCTCATCTTCCACCTCGATGCGTTCCAGCTTGTCCAACTTGGTAATGAGGCTTTGCGCAAATGCCGCCTTGCTGGCCTTTGCCCGGAACTTGTTGATCAGGGCTTCGGTTTCCTTGATGTAGCGTTGCTGTTCCTTGGCGGCGGCCGATTGCTGTTCCCGTTCCACCTTGCGCAGCTCAACATATTGGCTCCAAGGAACTTTGCGGTCGATGAGCTGGCCACCGGTGACCTCAATGGTGCGCGTGGTAAGCCGGTCGAGGAAGGTCTTGTCGTGGCTGATGAGCACCAAGGCCGCTGGGTAGCTGCGCAGCAGGTCTTCCAGCCACTGGATCGCCGGAAGGTCCAAATGGTTCGTGGGCTCATCCAGCAGCAGCAGGTCCGGCTGCATCAGCAGGATCCGGGCCAGTTCGGCACGCATGCGCCATCCGCCGCTCAGCTCGGACATGGGGCGGTGCATGTCTTGTTCCGCATAGCCGATGCCCTTGAGCATCCGCTCGATCTTCATTTCATGGTCGGCCACCCCCAAGGTGTTCAGCCGTTCATGCGCATGGGCCAGCACGGTGGCGAGTTCCATGGCCTCCTCATCGGTCTTTGCCTGCTCGAGCTGTTGGGCGATGCGCTCAATGTCCGCATTGAGGTGCATGGCCTCCGAAAATGCCTTCTCCGCCACTTGCCACGGGCTCAGGTGCAGGTCATGGTCCATCTGCTGGGGCAGGTAGCCCATGGCCAGTTCCTTGGGTTTGCCGATGGCTCCCTTGTCGTAGTGCTGCTGCCCGGCAAGGATCTTCAACAACGTGCTCTTCCCCGCGCCATTTCGGCCCACCAGGCCGATGCGGTCGTCCGCGCCGATGAAAAAGGAGACGTTGTCGAACATCGGCCTTTCACCGAAGTGCAGTTCGAGGTTGGTTACACTGATCATTTTTGGGGCGGCAAAGTTACACCTTCCGCCCGGGGCGGGCCCGAGCGGAAAACAGAAGGCCCCGCATGCGCAGGGCCTTCATGTGCGTGTGCGGGCGGCGGGTCAGAAATTCCAGAGGTCGTGCTCGAAGTTGAACAGGTACTCCTTGATCTCTTCGCCTTGCAGCAGCGCATCAATGCCCGTTTTGTACTGGGCGATGTTGCGGTCGTACACGTTGCTCATCTTGGTGATGGTGCTGTTGAACTGGCGCGTCCAGAAGAGGTGGTCGAAGGAGCGCCGTTCCGCATCGTTCTCGCGGTTGTACACGTCCCAGTTCACCAGTACGTAGCGCAGCTCCGGGAAATACAGCCAGAACAGCTTGGTATAGCCGCGCATCTCGCCGTCCGGCCCGATGTTCTCCTTCATGGGGCAAAGGCCGATGATCCGGATGTCCATCACCGAGCGCTGGCGGTCGAAGATCCAATCTTCCTTGAGCAGGTATTTGCGGATCCCATCACTGTTCACTTCAGTGGTGACGATCTCCGTCTTCATCTCCCCGGTGTAGATGTCCTCGGTCTGGGTGGTATCGGACTTGGTGAGCAGTGCCTTCACCTCGGCGGGCAGCATCGGCTTGGTGAATTCATCGTCCGTACCGATCGGGCCCGGGTCATAGGCGGTGATCGAACCGTCCTCCAGTACACCTTGTTTGATCACGTCGAACAAGCTTTTGCGGTCTTGGATCGGTTCGGTGGGATAGTACAACGGGTGGTTGATCTTCTCGCGCAGGTCGATCTCGCGCCATACCCGGCGGTACCACATCACATCCGCCTCGCGGATAAACGGATAGGGCACCACGCGCTGGGTTTTGGTGTGCTCCTTGATATAGGCGCCATCGAGCACCGTTTGCGCCTGGCCCGCTGCGGGAACCAAGGCCATGCCTGCACAGATCAGCGTGCCGAACAGGATGCTGGTGGAGGTTCTCATGGGCTTGTAGGGATTAGCGGGATCAGATCACTTTGAAGGACAGGGCGCCCAAGTTGCGGATGGAGCCGTCGGGCCCTTTGGCCTTGATGTTCTCGATGAAGACCTTTTGGCCGGACTTGACGCGGTTGAGCACCTCCTTGGCATCGGAAGAAAGTGCCGGGCCCCGGCAGGGCTTTTCCAGTACGTTGCCCGCGATGGTGGCGGTAACGGTGTAACTGACCACTTCGAACCGCAGATCGAACTCGAAGTTCTCCATCTTGGCGATCACCCCTTGGGCGGCGGAAAGTTCCGTCTTGCGCACATTCTCGTCATTCACGCCCTTGCCGGCAAAGTAAGGGGTGGGGTTGGGCACGTTCTTCACGCGGAACTCCACGCCCGGCAAGCTCTTCTTGCTGCCGTCGGCATTGGTCACGGTCACGTTCACCGTGGCCGTATTGCCCGAGCCGGGCTTCACCACATAACCGTCCGAGCTGCGTGACAAGGTTCCGTTGGTCATGCTGGGAGCGATGTTGGTGGCGCTGTAGCCTGCCACGCTGATGCTCACCGGGTTGTCCACCCCGCGGTAGAAGACGTTCATCTTGGTGGGGCTCACCACCAGGCTGGGCGCAGCCACCTCGTATTCCGCCTTGAACGGTTGCACCTGCAGCTCACCGCCCACAGGCTTGAACTTGATGATGCCGGTGACGGTCTTCAAGCCTGCGCTGGAGGCAGGTTGTTCCAGCACGGCCATGGCACCGTTCATGGGCAGCTTCACCGCATCGCCGACGATCGCCGCAGGTGTTGCCGTGGTATCGACACGGCCGATGTACACCTCGGGTGCATTCTGGTTGTCATAGGCGCCCAAGAAGATGTTTGCCTGGTATTTGCCCCCCACGGTAACGTAGCTGCTCAGCGGCTGGATGATGGCCGTAAGCGTGTTGAACTTGAAGGTTTTGGCTTCCACCCCGCTCATCATGCGGCCCACCAGTTCATTCTCCATGGTGCGGATGTCCGTCTGCATCTTGGAGAGGATGGTGATGCCTGCGGCCAAAGGCACGTGGTAGAAGTTCATCGACGCCCAGTTGTTCATGGTGCCGCTGGCATCCTTGCGCGGTTCAAAGTTGAACATGTCGTCGGCACTGGCTTGCAACTTGGGGTCGTTGGCAGCCGCCTTCTTCACCTTATCGCGGAAATCCTCCAGCATGGCCTGAAGTTCCAAGGCGGTGTTGGGCCCGGTTTTGGGCTTGGCAGGCTCGGAACCCACCATCATTTCCGTGATGTGGGTGTTGTTGTCCTTGCTATTGACGAACTCCAGGTTCAGCACGGTATCCACGCCATTGGCCTTGCCCATCACCTTGTCCAAGGGCAGTCCGTCCGCCTTGGAGATGATCAGGCCCTTGAGGGTATCGATGTGCGCTACGAGCTTGGAGGCTTGCAGCTGCACTTGTTGTGCATCGGCCCATGCCGCCCCGTACTTGGCCTGGTTCTCCTTGGCCAAAGTGCCGAACTGCGCATAGGTCGCGTCCATCTTCTCCTTGAACGTGGACTTGGTGTTCTCCAAGCCTTCGTTCACGATGATGAAGCTGTCGAGGATGTCCTTGGATACGTTCAGCGCCAACAGCGCGGTCAGCACCAAGTACATCAAGTTGATCATTTTCTGTCGCGGGGACAGATTTCCACCTGCCATGTCGGGCTCTGGATTTGGTCGTTGGTTTGGTTCCTAACAGGTCGTGGATGCGATCAACGCACCGTCATGGCGGCCAACATGTTGCCGTAGACGGTGTTGAGCTTGGCCAGGTTGTTGCTCAGCTCGGAGATGTTGTCCTTGTAACGCTTGGTGTCGTTCACGCTTTCGTTGAGGTTGGCGATCATGTCGCTCATGCCGGCGAACATTTGGTTGGCAGCCTCGAGCTTTTCACGGCTGGTGCGCAACTGCAGTTCGTACATCTCATTGAGGTCGCTGAGGTTCTTGCTCATGCGGCCCAGGCTTTCTCCGGCGCTGCGGCCGGCATCCACGTTGGCGGTCAGGCCAACGAGGCTCTCACTGGCCTTCGCATAGCTGTCGCTCAGTGCGCTGACCTTGGCCGAGGCCCCCTTGAGGGAATCGGCATACTCGCTGGTGGCAGAGGCGGCACCGGTGATCTCGCCCATGGCCCGGGCCTGGTCGCTCAGGCTGCGCATGCCGGCGCCCAGGCTTTCGATGAGCTCGGGTTCGATCTTGGCACTCTCCAGCATGTCATCCAACTGCTCGGTGATCGAGCGCTGGTCTTCGGTCTTGAAGTCCTGGCCAATGGCATGATCGGCGGATGCCAGCTCGGGGTACACCAAGCTCCAATCGGGTTCCTCGTGCGGGGGCTCAAAGGCCGAGAAGGCGAAAATGATGGCCTCGGTGGTAAGACCGATGATGAGGAAGAAGTCGGCCATGGGCCAGTGCTGGATCTTGAAGAGTGCACCGACCAGCACCACTGCGGCGCCCAATCCGTACAACTTGGCCATGAAATTCTTCCACCGCTTGCTGCCTGGTTTCATCTGTTTTTCCTTGCTTTAGGGTTGATCGGGTTCTTCCTTGCTGTCCATGAATGGCGCGGCAGGTTCCAAATGCCGCACCGTGATTCCGTTTGTCCGGCCTAGAGGTCTTCGGACCTCACCGCCTTGCCGCGACCCAGGAAGGTCAGCGCACTGCGGAAGCCGATGTAGCACTTGGCCGTGTCTTGGTACTCATAGGCACGGGTACCGGTCTGCAGGTACAGGCCTACATCCTTGAACGAGCCGCCGCGCACCACTTTGCGCTTCATCGAGGGGGGGTCGTTCTCCACGGCGTCGTAAGTGTACTCCGAGTTCATGTCGTGGTCGAAATCGTACACGCTCTCGTCAAAGGCCGTGTTGGTCCATTCGGCCGCGTTGCCGCTCATGTTGTACAAGCCGTAGTCGTTGGGCGAGTAGCTGTCCACCGGCAGGGTGTGGATGCCGCCGTCATCGGTGTAATTGCCGTGCAAGGGCTTGAAGTTGGCCAAGAAGCAGCCCTGGCGGTTGCGGACGTATGGACCGCCCCATGGCCAAGGGCTCAGGTCCAGGCCGCCGCGCGCCGCGTACTCCCATTCCGCTTCGGAGGGCAGGCGGAAGTGGTTGATGAAGGGCTCTCCCTGCGACTGAAGCCATGCATTCATCATGTTTTGGGTACGCCACACGTTGAAGGCCTTGGCCTGGCTCCAAGTGACGCCCACCACCGGATACTCGTCGTAGGCCGGGTGCCAGAAGTAGTTCTCGGTCATCGGCTCGTTGTACGAGTAGGTGAAATCATGCACCCACGCCAGCGTATCGGGGTAAACGTTGATGATCTCCTTGATGATGAACTTGCTGCGGTCGCTATGGCCTTGGATGGAAGTTTTGCCGCCCTTGGTGTTGGTATAGCCCAAGTCCAGGTCGCGGCCGCTCTTGCGGGCGGCTTCCTTGAGGTCGATCCAGTAGTACTCGAACATGAGCTTGCGCGTGTCGATCTCCTTGCGGCGATAGAAACGCTCGCTCTCCGGGTAGAACATGTCGGCAAGTGCTTCGGTCTCTTCCTCGCCATACCAGTCGATGCGGGTGCGCCAATTGATCACCGGCGGATCGATCTCCTCGCCGAATTCGTCCTCGCTGAACACATGCTCGCCGATGTCTTCTTCACCCAGGATCTTTTTTGCCGTGGAGTCGATCACATACTCCACGAATTGGCGGTATTCATTGTTGCTGATCTCGGTCTGGTCCATATAGAAGGCCTGTATGGAGACCGTTTTGGACTTGGCCACCTGGGCGTAGGGAGCATCCTGGTCGCTGGGCCCCATGGTGTAGCTTCCCATGGGGATGTAGTTCATCCCGTAGGGATCCACCTGGTAGTAGGCCGGGCGGTTCTGGGCGCCGATCAGCTGCCCTTGCCCCCCGCTGCCACAACTGGCCAGCACGGCAATCCCGCAGAGATATAGGATGGGACGTAGCTCCATGGTCTTCCTTGTTATACCGTTCCCGACTTGTCCAGGTTCCTTGCAGGGTTCCTTGGGTACCAACTCCAGTATGGGAGGGGTGGACAAGTTTCCAACGGTGATCTGGTCCTTTTGTTACGCTCGATTAGAGGAATCGGGGGTGATGGTAGATTTCGTTCACCACCGGTTTAACGATCATGAAGCAGTAGCTGAGCATCACTTCGTGGCTGCCGCTGCTGTGGTTCTTCAGCTCCGATGTGGTCACATCATAGCTGTAGCCGATGCGCAGCATGCTATCACCCTTGGGGAACTGGTACTGGTAGCCCAAGATGGGGGCGATGGCATCTTCGGTGCGGTAGCCCACGCCCAGCCAGAACATATTGTCGTAGAGGAACAAGGCCCCCAGGTCCAGCTGGGTGGAGCCCGCGTCGGTCTTCAGCAGGATGCTGGGCTGCAGGGTGTACTTCTTGTTTCCGCCAAGGGCCCAATCGTAGCCGGCCTGCACATAAAAATGGCGCTTGTTGGTGATGCTCACGTCCTTGAGCTCGGTTTCCGGCAGCTGGGTGCTGGAGATGCCCAACCAAAGCTGAGGGGATTTGAAATAGATGCCTGCACCCAGGTCGAAACCGCTGGCGCTCTTGCCTGCTGAAGGGATGGCCTCGTCGGTGGCCACCGGGTCAATGGCCACCCAGTTGCCGTCCAACGCCCGGCCGGAAAGGCCGGCGTAGAGGCCTGCACTGAGGGTGCTCTGGCCACCCACCTTGAGGTGGTAGGCGTAGCTCAAGCGGGCGATGGTGCTTTTTTCCTGGCCCAGCTTGTCGAAATACACGGACAGCCCCAGGCCGCTGTTGATCCTTGCCAAGGGACCCTGGAGGTTGATCAACCCGGTCTTGGGGGCGCCATCAAAGCCTGACCATTGCTGGCGAAGCAGCATGGTGGCACAGATGTTGCCGGTTGACCCGGCCACGGCCGGATTCACCGACAGGCGGTCAAACATGTACTGGGTGAATTGCGGGTCTTGCTGGGCGAAGGCAACGCTTCCCACCAAGGCACAGGCACCTGCGATAATGATCCTCCTCATGCGCTTTTTCCAGATTTGACGCGGCTCTCAACGGTTTTCAACAGGGGCAATACGCCCAAATAGCAGCCGCCAAAATAGCAAAAAAGCATACGGCCCGAACTTTTCAACATTTTCCGTGGCCCCTGCTTACCCCCCATCCTTGGGATCAAGCCAGCTTTTGGAAGGTGCGCCACCAACGGTCGGGCACTTCCTCCCGGCAGGCCGCGGTGTAGTCGCTGTAGGCACAAGGCACCAAGTGGTGCCGCTCAAAGCGGGCTTCGCGCTCGGCGCGGTAGGGCACATCCATCCACCAGCGGTCGCTGACGGTGCTCTTGTAGAAAATGAGTTCCTGCTCATGCCCCTTGATGGGAACATGGAAGCGGGTGAAACGCTTGCGGTCCAGCCAGGGCAGGTCGTTGGTGCGGCTGCCGAAGCCATCGAGGAAACACCATACCATCTGTGCGGCCAGCTGGGCGGTGGCCTGGTCCTGGTCGCGCCAGGGGTCCATTTCGTAGAGCCCGATGGAGGTGACCTTTTCGCTGATCCCGGCATAGCGCATCAGCTGGCACACCTCTTCGCCGTGGAAGCCGTTGGGGCCGGGGCGGGTGGTGCCCGGGGCGTCCGAGCGGCGGATGCTGGTCATGTCCACGCTGACCGTATCCGCATTGCGCAGCACCGGCTCGGCATCGGCGGGGTTGGCGCGGATCTCTCCCAGGCGGTGGGCATCAAAGAACAACTTGTCGATGAGTTCGATGCCGGGCTGGTCCACCAAGTAGGTCTGGAAGCCGAGGTTGCTGTAGTTGAACAGGAAGTTGGGCTGGCGCAGCACGATGTGGCTGAGGTAGCTGCTTTCGGCAAGGCCTTGGCCCGGCTCGCCCAGGTCGAAGCGCGCATCAATGCAGGCCAGGTTGGCAGTGCGCTCCAGCTTTTCGTAGGCCAGGTACTGGGTAAAGGTGTGTGCCTGGCCACCACCCAGGATCACCGGCACGATGTTCATCCGGATCAATTCGGCGATGGACGAGGCCAGGGCATGCCGGGTATCCTCGGCGGTGTTGCCCGGATGGATGTCGCCCAGGTCGGCGATGCCGAAACCGTTGGCCGGCATAAAGAGCTTGTACAACTGTGCACGCACGGCATCGGGTGCATCCACGCAACCGCGCGGCTTGGCATGGCCGGGGTCGTCCAATACGCCGAAGATGGCCACCTTCACCCCCTCCAGTGCAGGAAAACCTTGGTTGGTGTGGAAAGCAACACCATCACCCAAGGTGTTGGCGGCCCACTCGGGGCGGCGCTCACCAAAAACTGCGGAAGGTTTGAAAAAGAGGCTGGATTCCATGGGCTGGCGGGCGTGGCGAATGCAGCGAAGGTCGCCTCAGGCCATGTGCTGCCGCAGCGCGGACAGACACAGATGCGCACAGCGGGGTGTTAGTTGGCGGCTCCAATGGGCGAGAAGCTGTCCATTCCCCGGCAAGGCCATGGGATCCCAGCCTACTTCTTGCCGGCGGCCTTCTTCTTGGCCGCCTTTTTCTTGGGTGCAGCCTTTTTTGCAGCAGCCTTCTTCGGTGCTGTACTTCTGCGACCGCGGCCCTTCCGCTCCGGAGCTTCGGCCAGCAGCTTCTGCGCCTCCTCCAAGGTCACCTCGGCAGGCTGCTTGCCTTCGGGCATCTTGGCGATCTTGTTGCCGTCGGTGAGGTACGGGCCATAGCGGCCATCGATGATCTCCACGGTGGTTCCCTCAAATGCCTTCAGGATGTTTTGCCGCACCCCGGCAAGTTTGGCCTCGATCAGCTCCACGGCCCGTTCCAGGGTAACCGTGGCGGGGTCTTCGCCTTTGGGGATGTTGGCGTAGGTCTTGCCGAATTTCACGAAGGGCCCAAAGCGCCCGCGGCCCTGCACGATCTGCTCGCCTTTGTACTCGCCGAGGTCGCGGGTGGCGTTGGCCGTCTTCTTCAGCTCCACCAGCTCCAACGCGCGGCGCAGGTCGATCTCCAAGGGGTCATCGTCCGGGGTGAGGCTGGCGAAGGTGCTCCCGATCTTCACGTAAGGACCGAAGCGGCCCACGTTCACCACCACTTCCTCCTCCCCGCTCCTGCCCAGGGTGCGCGGCAATTTGAACAGGTCCAGCGCCTCCTGCAAGGTGATCGTGGCAATGCTCTGTTCCTTGCGCAGTGAGGCGAATTGGGGTTTTTCCTCATCGTCGGCGCTTCCGATCTGCACCATGGGGCCGAACCTGCCGATGCGTGCCACCACCTCCTTGCCGCTCTTGGGGTCCTGGCCCAGCACCCGCGACCCGGAAGCACGATCGGCGGTTTCCACCACGGTGCCGATGGTGGTGTGGAAGGGCTGGTAGAAACGCTTGAGCATGGCGCGCCAGTCCTCGCGTCCTTCGGCGATGCCGTCAAACTCTTCCTCCACTTTGGCGGTAAAGTGGAAGTCCACAATGGTGGGGAAGTGCTCCACCAGGAAGTCGTTCACCACCATGCCGATGTCGGTGGGGAAAAGCTTCTGCTTCTCGGCACCCACGTTCTCGGTGGTGGTCTTGTCGCTGATGTTTCCACCGGCCAAGGTGAGGATGCGGTACGGGCGCTGCACCCCATCGCGGTTCTCCTTCACCACGTAGCCGCGCTTTTGCACGGTACTGATGGTGGGCGCGTAGGTGCTGGGGCGTCCGATGCCGAGCTCTTCGAGCTTCTTCACCAAGCTCGCCTCGGTGTAGCGCGGTGCGGGGCGGTCGTAGCGCTGGGTAGCGGTCATTTCCTGCAGAGCGAGCGGTTCACCCTGGCGCATCTCAGGCAGCAGGCCCTCCTGCTCTTCGTCGCCCTCGTCGTCCTTGCCTTCGAGGTACACCCTCAGGAAGCCATCGAAGGTGATCACTTCACCTTGGGCCTTGAGCAGGTCGCCCGGGCGAGTGCTGATGGCGATGTCCACCACGGTTTTCTCCAGCTCGGCTTCGGCCATCTGGCTGGCCAAGGTGCGCTTCCATATCAGGTCGTAAAGGCGCTCGGCATCGCGGTCGGCACCGGCGTTGCGCACGCGCATGTCGGCCGGGCGGATGGCTTCGTGGGCCTCTTGCGCGCCCTTGCTCTTGGTAGCGAAGCGGCGCGGCTTGCTGTAGCGCGCGCCGTACTGCGCGGTGATGGCCTCGGCGGCGGCGTTGATGGCCAGCTCGCTGAGGTTCACGCTGTCGGTACGCATGTAGGTAATGTGGCCCTGTTCGTACAGGTGCTGGGCGATGCGCATGGTGCGGTCCACCCCGAAGCCGAGCTTGCGGCTGGCTTCCTGCTGCAGGGTGCTGGTGGTGAAGGGCGCCGCGGGGCTGCGCTTGGCAGGCTTCTTTTCCACGGCATGTACCGTGAATGCCGCGCCGATGCAGCCTTGCAGAAAAGCCAAGGCTTCCGCCTCCGAGGCGAAGCGCTGGGGAAGTTCGGCCTTGACCGCTGCCTTGGTGCCGGTAAGGAATTGCGCGCTGATGCGGAAGGCGCTTTTGGCGTTGAAGCCGGTGATCTCGCGCTCGCGGTCCACAATAAGGCGTACGGCCACGCTTTGCACGCGGCCCGCGCTGAGGCTGGGCTTCACCTTGCGCCAAAGCACCGGGCTGAGCTCGTAGCCCACCAAGCGGTCCAGCACCCGGCGCGCCTGCTGGGCATCCACCAAGTGAATGTCGATGGCGCGCGGGGCGGCCATGGCAGCGGTGACGGCGCTCTTGGTGATCTCGTTGAAGGTGATGCGCTTCACCTTGCTATCGGGCAGGTCCAGCGCTTCCTTGAGGTGCCAGCTGATGGCCTCTCCTTCGCGGTCTTCATCAGTGGCCAACCATACGGTGGCCGCCTTGTTGGCCTGCTTGCGCAGCTCGGCCAGCTTGCCCTTCTTCTCGTCGGGCACGATGTAATTGGGCTCGAATCCGTTGTCCACGTCCACGCTCAGGTCGCGCTCGGGCAGGTCGCGCACATGGCCGAAGCTGCTGAGCACGGTGTAGCCCGGGCCGAGGTACTTTTCTATGGTCTTCGCCTTGGCGGGCGACTCCACGATCACCAGATCGCTTCCTTCCTTGTTGGCCATGCCTTGCCTGTTTGGGGGTGCAAAGCAAAGGCGTTCTTTTGAAAAACAGGCGCACTCGCAACCGGTCCGTGGCATTCCCCTACGGGGAAGAAAAATGGTGCAGGCGGGGGATCCTTCGGGCCGCAAGGACCGATCATCTCCGGGTGTGCCGGGGGCATCCCGCTCCGTCAGGCACCCTGGTCACGAAGTGGTGCCATCACCGGAGCCGGTGTTTTCTTTGGCTTCCCATGGGCGCCATCGGCTACTACCTCTCCCTGCCGTTGATCTACGGCATCGCCTTGCTTCCCTTCCCGCTGCTGTACCTCCTGAGCGACGGGATGCAGCTGCTGGTGTTCGGGGCGTTCGGCTACCGCCTGAAGGTGGTCCGGCAGAACTTGCGCAACAGCTTCCCGGAAAAGAGCGAAGCCGAGCTGAAGCAGATAGAGCAGGAGTTCCGGCGCTGGTTCTGCGACCTGATGCTGGAAACGATCAAGACGCTGGCCATCACTCCCAAACAGGTGAACAAGCGGATCAGCGTGCAGGGGGCCGAAGTGCTTCAGCGGTACCATACTGCAGGGCAGAGCGTGATCCTGGTGATGGGGCATTGGGGCAATTGGGAGCTGGGCGGTGCGCGCTTCAGCCAGCTGGGCCTGCACCACCTGAACGTGATCTACCATCCGTTGGAGAACAAGCACTTCGACGGGCTCTTCATCCGCATGCGCACCCGCCTGGGCAACGGGCTCTACCCCATGAAGGACACCCTGCGCTGCATGCTGCGCGACCGGAACGCGCTCACCGCCACAGCCTTTATCGCCGACCAGACCCCCTCTCCGAAACATGCCTATTGGACCATGTTCCTGCACCAGGACACTCCGGTATTTTGGGGCACGGAGAACATTGCGCGCAAGCTGGACCGGCCGGTGATCTACCTGGGCATCGACCAAACCCGGCGCGGCCACTATGCCATGCGCTTCGAACTGCTGGAAGCCCGCCCGGGCGGTACGGCCGAAGGGGCGATCAGCGAGCGGCACACACGCAGGTTGGAGGAGGACATCCGGCGGCACCCGGCGATCTGGTTATGGACGCACCGGAGGTGGAAGCACAGGAGGGCGTAGTTGTCCGTGCTCCTAAACCAGTTGCCCACAGAGGGGCTTCAGGCACCAAGCTCCTTCAGCCAACATCACCGATCCTTGGGATGCCATTTGCAGGATGGCCGGTACAAGCGCCATAGTCCTTTGTGCATGCCCCGGGAAATCGCAGCAGGAGCTTGCTTCGGCATGGGAGGTGCAAAGGACCATGCCGTGGCACTTCTTTGGAACGGGTATAAATTAGCACCCCCATGCTTCAAGGAAAGGACCTCATACTGGCCACTCGCGCCTATGCCAAGGAATACCGCGGCCGCAGTTGGTGGCACCTGATCATCACCTTGGTGGTGTTGGCGGCGGGATATACCGGCGTCTTTCTTCCCACGCCCTTCTGGGCCAAGGTGGTGTGCGCGGTACTGGTGGCGCTCACCTTGGGGCGCATGTTCGTGATCTACCACGACTTCCTGCACCAAAGCATCCTGCAAAACTCCAAGGCGGCCAAGGGGATCTTTACCGTGTTCGGCTGGTACATGCTGGCACCGGTGAGCATCTGGGAGCGCAGCCACAACTACCACCACGCCCACAACAGCAAGCTGTACACCAGCAGCATCGGCTCCTTTCCGGTGGTGACCAAGGAAAAGTTCCTTTCTTCCCCCTGGGGTGAACGCACGGCGTACCTCTTCGTCCGCCATCCGATCACCATCGGTTTGGGCTACATCTTCATGTTCATCTACGGCATGTGCATCCGCTCGCTGGTGAACAACACGGGCAAACACTGGGACAGCTTGGTGGCGCTCCTGTTCCATTTCGCCATCGGCACCGGCATCTTCCTGCTGGCCGGTTGGGCCGGGCTGGTGTTCGGCTTCTTTATCCCCTTCCTCATCAGCTTGGGCCTGGGCAGCTATCTCTTTTATGCACAGCACAATTACCCCGGCGTGCAATTTGCCGAGAAGGACGGCTGGACCTACCACGATGCCGCCCTCAAAAGCAGCAGCCACATGCGCATGAGCCCGGTGATGCGCTGGTTCCTGGCCAACATCGGCTACCACCACATCCACCACCTCAACCCGCGCATCCCGTTTTACCGCCTGCCCGAGGTGTACAAGGCCATTCCCGAACTGCAGCAAGCCAAGAAGACCAGCCTGTTGCCTTGGGACGTGATCAAATGCCTGCGCCTGAAAGTGTGGGACCCCGTGCAGCAGCGTATGCTGAGCCGGAGTGAGATCTATGCGTAGGGTGCAGGGCACCCGCTCGCAGAACCCCGTTCGTTGGCCCCGGGGCGAAGGGCAGGCCAAAGCTTGGTCCGTAGCGGGCAGGGCCATTGCCAACGCGCTGTGCTTGGCCGACCCGAATGGATGAGCGGGAGCGTGGCGTCACCAGCGGTGCCTTCACGCTTGCCCGAGCGGTTACCTTCGGCCCCGCGCGTTGCGCCTGATATACGCACATCGGCATGCTTGCAGTTGAGAACATCGTGAAACGCTACGGGGACCATCTCGCGCTGGACGGCGTAAGCCTGGAGGTGCCCAAGGGCAAGATCTTCGGCCTTCTGGGCCCCAACGGCGCAGGGAAGACCACCCTGATCCGCATCATCACCCGGATCACCGGGCCGGACAGCGGCCGGGTGCTGCTCGACGGCCACCCGATGACGGCGGAAGACGTGGTGCGCATGGGCTACCTGCCGGAAGAACGCGGCCTGTACAAGAAAATGAAGGTGGGCGAACAGGCCCTCTACCTCGCACAGCTCAAGGGCATGGAGAAACGGGAGGCGACCGATCGCCTGAAGGCCTGGTTTGCCCGCTGGGACATGGCCCACTGGTGGAACAAAAAAGTGGAAGAGCTCAGCAAGGGCATGGCCCAGAAGGTGCAGTTCATCACCACGGTGCTGCACCAGCCCGAGCTGCTGATCCTGGACGAACCCTTCAGCGGCTTCGACCCCATCAATGCCGACCTGATCCGCCAGGAGATCCTGCGCATGAGCGCCGAAGGCACCACCATCATGCTCAGCACGCACAACATGGGCAGCGTGGAGGAGCTCTGCGACCACATCGCCCTGGTGGACCGCAGCCACGTGGTGCTCAGCGGCAGCGTCAAGGACATCCGCAAGCAGTACAGCAACGCCACCTTCCGCGTGGAATTCACGGGCAATGCCGTGGCCTTCGCCAACGCCTTGGCCTACCACGGCGAACTGCTGGAACACAGGGAAGAGGACGGCGCTTGCACAGCCCGCGTGAAACTGCTGCACGGCGCCACGCTGAACAACGTGCTGGCCGCCACCTTGCCGGCGGCCCAGATCACGGGGGTACGCGAAGAGGTGCCCGGCATGCACGAGATCTTTATCCGCGCCGTGAGCAACCAGGAACCGGCCACAGTGGCCGTCGGCACCACCGAATAAACCACCGTGTTTTCAACGCGAAAGCCACAATGGACAAGATCAAGCTGATCATCTGGCGGGAATTCATCACCCGCGTACGCAAGCCGAGCTTTCTGATCATGACCATCCTGGGCCCCCTGCTGCTGGTGGGCGGCATGGTGCTGGTGAGCTTCCTGGGCATGCAGGAAAACGGTGTGCAGCACATCGTGGTGATCGACAAGGCGCAACTGCTCACCAACAAGCTCAAGGAAAGCAGCGACGTGAAGTTCTTTTATGAGCAGGCGGACCTGAGCGACTCGGTGTTCAAGGCCAGCCCGTACAACGCCATGGTGGAGGTGAATCCGCTGGTGCTGGAGAACAACACCATCCAGATCTTCTACAAGAACCTGCCCAGCATCACCGTGCAGAACTACCTCTCCAAGGAGATCGAATCGGTACTGGAGCGCGAGAAACTGCGCCTCAACAACGTGGACCCGGACACCTACCGCAAGATCAAGACCGCGCTGAAGGTGCAGTTGTTCGACATTGAGAAAGCGGGCAAGCAGAGCTACGACCAGATCAAGGCCGGGCTGGGCTTCGGCTTCGGCTACCTGATCTTCCTGTTCATCTTCCTGTACGGGGCCCAAGTGATGCGCGGTGTGATGGAAGAGAAGCAGAACCGCGTGGTGGAGGTGTTGATCAGCTCGGTGAAGCCCTTTCAACTGATGATGGGCAAGATCGTGGGCGTGGCCATGGTGGGCCTCACCCAGTTCCTGCTGTGGGTGGCCCTCACCTTGGTGCTGGGCACCGTGGGCTTGAGCTTTGCCAAGGACGCCATCAGTGGCGAGGCCGTGCAACAACCGGCCGCCCAAATGACCACCCAATTGCAGGAACAGCTCGGGGACCAGGCTCCGGCCGTGGACACACCGGGCGCCTCCGCCGAAATGCTGGGCGTGGCCATGCAGGTGTGGGACGAACTGCCCGTGACCTGGATCATCCTCTTGTTCCTCTTCTACTTCTTGGGAGGCTACCTGCTGTACAGCTCGCTCTTCGCGGCCACGGGTGCCGCTGTGGACAGTGAAACCGATACCCAGCAGTTCATGCTGCCCATCACCGTCCCGATGATCATCGCCATCATGATCGCCCAAACGGCCGTGTACAATCCCGACGGCCCTGCGGTGTTCTGGTGCTCGATCATCCCGTTCACCTCGCCGGTGGTGATGATGGTGCGCATCGCCACGGGCAACGCTTTCTCCCACCCCGGTGAACTGGCCCTGAGCATGGTGCTGCTCGTGGCCACCTTCTTTTTCACCACTTGGTTGGCCGGCCGCATCTACCGCACCGGCATCTTGATGTACGGCAAGAAGGTGACCTGGAAGGAACTGGGCAAATGGTTGTTCTATAAAGGGTGAAGCAGTCTCGTGCCGCAACCGCTTCCACGGTTCCCGGACCGCAACCCAACTTGTTGAGGCCATGCGCATCGCCATCATCGATTTGGGCACCAACACCTTCAAACTCCTTGTAGCGGAGCGGCCCGCCGGGCGTACCACCGGGTTGGATGTGCTGCACGACGAAGAGCTGGGGGTGTTCCTGGGGCGTGGCGGAGTGGAACAAGGCAAGCTGACCGAGGAAGCCATGGAGCGCGGCCTGGCCGCCTTGCGCACGCTGTGCGCCAAGGCCGCACTACTGGGCGCTGAACGGACCGGCGCCTTCGGCACCTCCGCCATGCGCAGCGCCAGCAACGGTGCCGAATTTGCCGCGCGGATCCACCGGGAATTGGGCATCACCGTGCAGATCATCCCCGGTGAGGAGGAGGCCGGCCTGATCCTCGATGGCGTGCGCCAAGCAGTTTCCTTCACCGGCAAGCCCATGCTGGTGATGGACATCGGCGGGGGCAGCACGGAATTCATCCTGGCCACCGATAGGGCGTTGATGTGGAAGCACAGCTTCGAACTGGGCACCACCCGGCTGTTGGAACGCTTTCCGGAACCCGGCCCGCTGGACATGGGGACACAGCTGCGCATGGCTGCGCACATCGATGCGCAACTCGAGGGCCTGTGGGCAGTGATGGACCGCCATTGGCCTGCAACGCTTGCAGGCTCGGCGGGATCATTCGATACCGTAGCACACCTGGTGGCCCTCCGACAGGGAAGGGCGCTGCCGCCCGGTGCCGCCACCCTGGCTTTTGATATCACGGCCTTTGATGCCCTGAAGGACGAACTGCTCCCAATGCCCCGGGCTTCCCGTGCCATGCTGCCCGGCATGCCACCACACCGGGTGGACACCATCATTCCGGCGCTGGTGCTGATCGAACGCGTGCTGCTGCACGGCATCCAACGCATCCACTGGAGCCGCTGCTCGCTGAAGGAAGGCGCCGCAGCACGGTTGCTCGGCCAGATGCCGTGATGCTGGCCCGCGTACCGCGGATCAACGCTTCACAAAGGAGCTCACCGACTGCGTGCCGTCCACCAGTTCCACACGCACCAAGTAGCGCCCTTGCGGCAAGTGGGCAACGTCCAGCTCGGCCGTGGTTCCGCCCACCCCCTGGCTGAGCATCGTGCGGCCGGTGGTTTCAAAAAGCGTGATCCGGGCCATGGGCTGGGCACCGCTTATGGTAACCCGGTTCGATGCCGGCGAAGGATACACCCGCAGCCCTTCCGGTGCCTGCTCGGCAATGCCGGTGGCCGTGCCGCTGAAGGCCAAGGCATCCACCTGCACCCAGCTGCCCCCTGTACTGGGACTTCCAATGCTGGAGGCCACCATCACGTAAGCGGTATCGGGGGTTGAAAGGCTGGTGTACACAAAAGGAACGTTCAAGGCCTG
The DNA here is from genome assembly GCA_020852835.1 of Flavobacteriales bacterium. Lineage (GTDB taxonomy): Bacteria > Bacteroidota > Bacteroidia > Flavobacteriales_F > PHOS-HE28 > PHOS-HE28. The sequence goes on along the minus strand of JADZAC010000054.1, from coordinate 20,084 downwards.
CCAGCCGGAAACGTTGCCGCTGAAGGTGAACACGGCTCCCCCGATGCTCTCGCTGGTCTGCGTGGCGGCGTTCCATTTGGTCAACCCCACCGCAATGGCGCCGGAATCCCCGGCGATCACCCCGCATTGCCACTGGCCGGTCAGTGTGGCCGGGCGGCTGCCGTAAGCAAACCCGGTGACCCCGCTCATGTTGCCAATGGCAATTACCCCCGGCATGACACCAATGCCTATGGCGGAACGGGTGGTAACCTTCACTGCGGCGCTGCCCACGGCACCGGGGGTGATCTTCTCGCAGGAAAGGCCCATGCCGGGCACAATGGAGGTCAACGCGTTGAACGTTACCCACTGGTCGGGATCCTGGTAGCTGGCGCCCGTGGGCGTGGACCATGACTCAAAACCGCCATTGGGGACCTGGGCCCCGGCTTGTGTGCATGTGCCGCCCATCAGCAGCGCGGAGAGGAGTATACCGTGTTTCATGGAGGGAACGGATTGGTGCATCAAAGTTCACACGATCCGGTGCATCCCGGGGCGTGTCTCGAAAAAAAAAGGTTGAACAACCGGTATTCACGCGTGAGATAGCTGCCCGGTCCGATGCGCCGATCCCGGAAGCAAGCTCGTGCCCGCCGCAAGTCCCACCTCGCATGCCGCCCGGTGAAAGGCCATTGTGCGCAGGTCCTTTCGTTCAGTACTTGCTGTGCTTCACGCTGTAATTGAAGTAGATCACGATGCCGATGAGCAGCCATACGACCAGGCGCAACCAGGTATCCCAGGGCAGTGCCGCCATCATCACCCCGCACACCAGAACGCCCATGATGGGCACAAAGGGCACCAGGGGCGTGCGGAAGGCACGGGGAGCATCGGGCATGCGCTTGCGCATCATCATCACCCCGATGCTCACCAGGATGAAGGCGAGCAGGGTGCCTATGCTGGTCATTTCGCCCACCACCTTGCCTGGCACCAACCCGGCGAAAAGACCCACGAACACCATGAACAGCATGTTGCTTTTGACCGGAGTGCGGTACTTGGGGTGCACGTCGGAGAACACCTTGGGCAGCAGCCCGTCATGGCTCATGCTGAAGAACACGCGGCTCTGGCCCAGGAGCATCACCAGGATCACTGAGGAAAAGCCCGCAAGAATGGCGATGATGACCCCTTGCTGCAGCCATACATAGGGCGTGTGGGCAATGGCGGTGGCCACGGGGGCCAGCTTGTCGTGCGTGCCGCCAAACTCGGTGTAGTGGGCCAGGCCGGTCATCACATGGCCGAAGAGCACGTACAGCACCGTGCAAATGGCCAAAGAGCCCAGGATGCCGATGGGCATGTTCCGCGCCGGGTTCTTGGCTTCCTGCGCGGCGGTGCTCACCGCATCGAACCCGATGTAGGCGAAGAAGATGATGCCCGCGCCCTGCAATACGCCGCTCCAGCCGAACGCGCCGAACTTGCCGGTGTTCTCCGGGATGTAGGGCACCAGGTTCTCCGGGTTGATATAGGACCAGCCCAAGGCGATAAAGAGCAGCACCACGGCCACCTTGAGCACCACGATCACGGCGTTCACCCCGGCGCTTTCGCGGGTGCCCCGGGCCAGGAGCAGCGACATGCACACCACAATGAACACGGCCGGCAGGTTGATGATGCCCCCCTCAAAGGGCCCCGCCATCACCGCAGTGGGAATGTGCATGCCGTGCATCATCAACAGTTTGTTGAGGTATTGGCTCCAGGAAATGGACACCATGGCCGCGCCCACGGCATATTCCAGCACCAGGTCCCACCCGATGATCCAGGCCCAAAAGCGGCCCATCGTGGCGTAACTGTAGGTGTACGCGCTGCCGGCGATGGGGATCATGCTGGCGAACTCCGCGTAGCACAACCCCGCAAAGGCACAGCCGATGGCGCTGATGATGAAGGAGAGGGTGACGGCAGGGCCGGCGTGCTCGGCAGCCACCACCCCGGTAAGGGAAAAGAGGCCTGCGCCGATGATGGCCCCGATGCCCAAGGCCACCAGACTGCCCGCGCCGAGGCGGCGCACCAAAGTGCCCTCCCCTTGGTCCGCAGCCTCGTTCAACAATACGTCCAGTGGCTTGCGATGGAGATGGCTCATAGGCTGTTCGTTGGCCGCTAAGCTATACGAAAGCAGAAACCAGCCTTCTCGCCCCCGGGCAAACACATCTCACAGTTCTTCCTCATGGGCCATTGCGGGTCCATGGACCATGTTGATGATCGTTGGATCCGTCTTCGCACTTCGCACTGGACGGCAAGGCCGAAGACCTGCCCGGTGCAGCTGCTCCGCGGGCACCGCCTCAAAGGGCCAAAGGCCCGCGCTGCAAGCCCATGGCGGTGCCATGGGCTTGCAGCGCGGGTTCGAGCGGGGCTGAAGGCCACGCACATAGACGGGGTGGACCGGGGCAATGAAGAACACCACTCATGATGTTTGGGGCCTGCAGCCCTCTGCGGCATCTACACGCAATTCAGCCCATGGCACCCCATGGGCTGAACTGTGCCGTGCCTTCAGCACGGCATCGGGCTCTGTACTGTGCGGGAGCGGCCCGGTACAAAGCCGATCCGGCACGCGCATTCATCTTCGGGCCAAGACCTGATCGAGCCGATCTTGAATTGTGACCAGCCCCAAGGTTAATTGCGTTTGCCCAGTCGAGCCCCCCAGGGCAGGGTCATGCGCACTTCCCCCTATGCACTGCCGCCATGGCGCACTGGTCCCCGCCTTCGTGGCCGCCCGTGGCGCAAGCACGGTACTTTCGCGCCGTCCATGTTCAAGCAGGCCAGCTCTCCGTCCGCTTTCGCGCAGCGCACGGTGGTCTCCGTGCTGTTCGCGATCAGCCTGTCGCACATGCTGAACGACATTGTGCAATCGCTGATCCCCGCCATTTACCCGATCGTAAAGGACAAGTTCGCGCTGAACTTCACCCAGGTGGGCCTGATCACGCTCTGCTTCCAGCTGACGGCCTCCATTCTGCAGCCCTTTGTGGGCCGCTACACCGACAAGCGGCCACGCCCCTACTCACTGCTGGTGGGCATGCTGTTCTCCCTGGCGGGCATCGCAGCCCTGTGGCAGGCGGGCAGCTATGCCGCGCTGCTGGCCGCCGTGATGCTCGTGGGCATGGGCTCGTCCATCTTCCACCCTGAATCTTCCCGCATCGCCAACGCCGCCGCCGGCGGCAAGCGCGGCCTGGCCCAATCGGTGTTCCAGCTGGGGGGCACCTTCGGTTCCTCACTGGGCCCCTTGTTGGCCGCTCTGATCGTGGTGCCCTACGGCCTGCGCAGCCTGGGCTGGTTCATGGTGATCCCGCTGATCGGCATCGCCGTGCTCTACCGCGTAGGCAGGTGGTACAAACGCACGCAGGCCATCCGCGCACGCCGGCCGGGCAAGTCGGTGCTGCCGCACGGCATACCGGCCGACACCGTGCGCCGTGCCATCATCATCCTGCTGGTGCTGGTCTTCTCCAAGCAGTTCTACTTGGCGGGCATGAGCAGCTATTACACCTTCTACCTCATGGGCAAGTTCGGCCTTTCGGTGCAGGATGCCCAAATGCACCTGTTCATCTTCCTGCTGGCCGGGGCCATCGGAACCTACTTGGGAGGGCCCATCGGCGACCGCTACGGGCGCAAGTACGTGATCTGGTTTTCCATACTTGGCGCAGCGCCCTTCACCCTGCTGCTGCCCCATGCCGGACTGGTATGGACCGGCATCCTCGCCGCAGTGATCGCCCTGGTGATGTCCTCGGCCTTTTCGGCCATCGTGGTGTACGCGCAGGAACTGGTGCCCGGCAAGCTGGGCATGATCAGTGGGCTGTTCTACGGCTTCTCCTTCGGCATGGCAGGCATCGGCTCGGCCCTGTTGGGCACCTTGGCCGACCACACGAGCATTGAATTCATCTTCCAAGTGTGCGCCTTCCTGCCGCTGCTGGGCCTGATCGCCGGCCTGCTGCCGCGGATACGCCCGCACCTGCCCCCGGCCGCCAATGCGGCGCCCAGGCCCTGATCCGCACAAGCCGGAACGGGTCCCATCTTTGCCGCATCGCCAATAGCAAGCAATGGCGGGCAACGCATGGCCAAGATCTTGATCATCGATGACGAGAAGGCGATCCGCACCGCCTTGCGCGACATCCTGGAGCACGAAAAACACAAGGTGGAGGAAGCCGAGGACGGCGCCACCGGCCTGGAAAAGGCCAAAAAAGGCGGCTTCGACGCCGTACTGTGCGACATCAAGATGCCCAAGATGGACGGCATGGAGGTGCTGGAGAAACTGATGGCCCATGACGATACCATCCCCGTGGTGATGATCAGCGGGCACGGCACCATCGATACGGCCGTGGACGCCATCAAGAAGGGCGCCTTCGACTTCATTGCCAAGCCGCCGGACTTGAACCGCATCCTGGTGACCCTGCGCAACGCGCTGGAGCGCGGTTCGCTGGTGCAAGAGACCAAGACGCTTCGCCAGAAGGTGCAGCGGGGCAAGGCCGATGTGCGCATGGTGGGGGGCAGCAAAGCGCTGGAGGCCATCCGCGAAATGGTGGACAAAGTGGGGCCCAGTGATGCGCGGGTGCTGATCACCGGCGGCAATGGCGCGGGCAAGGAAGGCGTGGCACGTATGCTGCACGAGCGCAGCACCCGCAAGGACGGCCCCTTCATTGAGGTGAACTGCGCGGCCATCCCCGGTGAGCTGATCGAGAGCGAACTGTTCGGACATGAAAAAGGGGCCTTTACCAGCGCGGTGGCCCAGCGCAAGGGCAAGTTCGAGCTGGCCGACGGGGGCACGCTCTTTTTGGACGAGATCGGCGACATGAGCCTGGCCGCCCAGGCCAAGGTGCTGCGCGCGTTGCAGGAAAACCGCATCACCCGCGTGGGGGGCGACAAGGAGATCAAGGTGAACCCGCGGGTGATCGCGGCCACGAACAAGGACCTGCGCAAGGAAATTGCCGAGGGCCGCTTCCGCGAAGACCTCTTCCACCGGCTGAGCGTGATCCCCATCCACGTGCCCGACCTGAAGGACCGCATCGAGGACATTCCCGAACTGGTGCAGCACTTCATCGGCCTGGTGTGCGCCGAGCAGGGCATCGCCCCAAAAAAGGTGGGTGAAAAAGCCGTGAAGGAGTTGCAGAAGCTGCCGTGGACCGGCAACGTACGTGAACTGCGCAACGTGGTGGAACGTTTGGTGATCTTGGGCGGGGCGGAGATCAGCGAGAGCGACGTGAAGCGGTACGCCAATCCCTGAGGTCTGCCGCAGCAGGTGCCGATCGGTTCGGTGAACAGCCGCCTGTTAACATTCTTGGCAGTTCCCCGCAGGCAAGGCAGGCAACCCTATTGGTGGGGCACCGTCTTTCCAATGACCTCCGCCACCGGGGGGGCCAGTCTAAAAACCCGATCGCCATGTCCTTCCTGGATCACCCCTACCAATACCTCTACAACCAGTTCGGCGGCAGCCTGTTCTACATCCTCGGATTCATGGTGGTGCTGTCCGTGGTGGCCCTGTGGCGCCTCTACGAAAAAGCCGACCAGCCTGGTGTGGCCGCCGTGGTTCCCGTTTGGAACATGGTGATCTTCCTGAAGATCATTGGTCGGCCCGCGTGGCATCTGTTGTTGTTCTTTATCCCCATCTACGGGCAATTGTACCTGATACCCAAAGTGTGGATCGAGCTGTGCCAGAGCTTCGGCAAACGCTCCCTGCTGGATTATGTGCTGGTGGTGCTGCTCAACGGCCTGTACATCTTCAACTTGGGCATGAGCTACGATACCGACTACGAGGGACCTGTTTTCGGCAAGCCGACGGTGCCCCATGCGGCCAATCACGGGCACCGGCCCAGCTTGGCCTGAGCGCGGTCCATCGCTCAAGAGGAGCTGCGGCAGGGATCTACTGAACGACAAAGGGTTGCACAGTGCAACCCTTTGTCGTTCAAAGCCAGGCAGCGCTAGCCCATCAGCTCTTTTGCCTTGTTCAGCGCGCGCGGCAAGCCTTCGGGGTCTTTGCCTCCGGCTGTGGCGAAGAACGGCTGGCCCCCGCCGCCGCCCTTGATCTCCGAAGCCAGTGCCTTGATCACCTGCGGGGCGCCGTGCCCCTTGGCGATCAGTTCTGCACCGGCCATCACGGCAAGCAGCGCCTTGTCGCCTTGGCGGGCGCCCAGCACCAGCAGCAGGTCCGGATTGGCTTCTCTGAGGTGAAAGGCCAGGTCGCGCATGCCGTTGGCGTCGAGGTCCACTTCCTCCGCCACCACGCGCACGCCGTTTACCGATCTTGCGTTGGCCAGGATGGTTTGCTGGAGGCGTGCCACACGCTCCTGCGCGGCCTTCTCCAATTCCTTGGCCAAGGCGGCGTTCTGCTCCAACAGGTGCTTCACTGCAGCCACGGCATCCTTGGGGTGCTTGAGCAGTTCTTGCACGGCTTCCAGGGTGTTCAGGCGTTCTTGCACGAACTGATCGGCGGCTTCGCTGGTAATGGCCTCGATGCGGCGGATGCCCGCGGCCAGAGCGCCCTCATGCACGATGCGCACCGCGCCGATCTCACCTGTGCGCGGGGCATGCGTACCACCGCAGAGCTCCACGCTGTCGCCGAACTTGATCACCCGCACCCGGTCGCCGTATTTCTCCCCGAACAAGGCCATGGCGCCCATGGCGCGGGCTTCCTCCAACGGGGTGCTGCGGAATTCCTCCAAGGGCAGGTCGGCCTGCACGGCAGCTTTCACTTCGGCCTCCACGCGGGCCAGTTCCTCCGGGGTGATCTTGGCGAAGTGCGAGATGTCGAAGCGCAGCCGGTCCGGCGCCACCAGCGAACCTTTTTGCTCCACATGGGTGCCGAGCACCTTGCGCAACGCATGGTGCAGCAGGTGGGTGGCGCTGTGATTGCGGCGGATGAGCTTGCGGCGGTGGCCGTCCACCTTGGCAACCAGCGGTGTGCCAACCTCGGCGGGCAGCTCCCGCGTAAGGTGGATGATGAGCTGGTTCTCCCGCCGGGTATCCAGCACGGGAATTTTACGGCCGCCCTGCTCCAGCCAGCCCTGGTCGCCCACCTGCCCTCCGCCTTCGGCATAGAACGGCGTATGGTCCAGCACCACTTGGAAGTGGTCGCCCGTCTTGTCCTTCACCTTGCGCCAGCGCAAGATGCGGGCTTCCGCCTCCAACGCATCATAGCCCGTGAATTCCGTGGTGCCTTGGGCCAGTTCGGTCCAATCGCCCGCAGTGATGGCGGTGGCGGCGCGTGAGCGGTCCTTCTGTTTGGCGAGCTCGCGTTCAAAGCCCGGCATGTCCACCTCCAACCCCTGTTCGCGAGCCATGAGGCGGGTAAGGTCTATGGGGAACCCGAAGGTGTCGAAGAGCTCGAAGGCTTTGGCCCCGGGCAGAGTGCCGGAATTTTCGGCCACCAGTTGCTCCAGGCGCCGGGTGCCTGTTTCCAAGGTGCGCAGGAAGGCCTTTTCTTCCTCGAGCACCACGCTGGCCACCAAGGCATGCTGCTTGGCCAGCTCGGGGAACTGCCCTCCCATTTGGTCCACCAGCACGGGGACCAGCGCATGGATGAATGGTTCCTGGAGGCCCAGGAAACTGTAGCCGTACCGTACGGCGCGGCGCAGGATCCTGCGGATCACGTATCCCGCCCCCGTATTGGAAGGCAGTTGCCCATCGGCAATGGCGAAGGCGATGGCGCGCAAATGGTCGGCCACCACGCGCATGGCGATGTCGGCCTTGTTCTCCCGGCCGTAGGCCTTTCCGCAGGCCATTGCCAGCGCTTGGATCAGCGGCTGGAACACGTCGGTGTCGTAGTTGCTCTGCTTGCCCTGAAGCACCATGCACAGCCGCTCGAAGCCCATGCCGGTATCCACGTGTTTGGCGGGCAGGGGTTGCAGGGAGCCGTCGGCCTTGCGCTCGAACTGCATGAACACGTTGTTCCAGATCTCGATCACCTGCGGGTGGTCGTTGTTCACCAGGGCGGTGGCAGGTGCAGCCCGCTTTTCTTCCGCCGTGCGGATGTCCACGTGGATCTCCGTGCAGGGACCGCAGGGGCCCGTATCGCCCATCTCCCAGAAGTTGTCCTTTCGGCCGAAGGGCATCACCCGTTCGGCAGGCAGGTAGTTGAGCCACAGGTCGCGCGTTTCCGTGTCGGCCTCCAGCCGGTCGGCCTTGTCGCCGCCGAAGTAGGTAACGTAGATGTTGGCTGGATCGATCCCGTAGGTGTCCGTGAGCAATTCCCAGGCCCACCGGATGGCTTGCGGCTTGAAGTAGTCGCCGAAGCTCCAGTTGCCCAGCATTTCGAACATCGTATGGTGGTAGGTGTCGATGCCCACCTCCTCGAGGTCGTTGTGCTTTCCGGAAACGCGCAGGCACTTCTGCGTATCGGCGATGCGCGGATGCGTGACCGGCCGGTTGCCCAGGAAGAGGTCCTTGAACTGGTTCATGCCCGCATTGGTGAACATGAGCGTGGGGTCGTCCTTCACCACCATGGGGGCGCTGGGCACAATGGTGTGGCCGTGTTTGGCGAAGTGGTCCAGGAAGGCTTGGCGGATCTGCTGCGATGTGGGCATGGCGGGGAATGAGGGGCCAATGGATCGATCCCAGGGGGCGTGGTGCAGGATTTCTTCACGATCCACAAGGGGCCGCGAAATTAGTGGAGGTGTACCTTCGCGCCTCTTCCGCCGGCAGCCCATGGCCGAACACAAGTACAGGTTCAATCCCGACACGCTCAACTTTGAGCGGATCCGGCTCAGCGGCTGGAAGAAGGTGAAGCGGGTTTCCCTGGCCTTGGCACCCGGCCTGCTGCTGGGGGTGATCGGCATCTTTCTGGCCTTCCAGTTCGTGGATTCGCCCAAGGAGGCCACCCTGCGCCGCGAGAACGAGCAGTTGATGGTGGAGTACGAGCTGATCAACAAGCAGCTGGTGCAGCTCGAAGAAGTGCTGGAGGACATTGAACGGCGCGACGACAACGTGTACCGCGTGATCTTCGAAGCGGACCCGATCCCCTCCACCGTGCGCATGGCCGGCATCGGCGGCGTGAACCGCTATAAGGACCTGGAGGGGTTCGCCAACAGCGAACTGGTCATCGGCACGCGCAAACGCCTGGACAAGATCGCCAAGCGGATGTATGTGGAGAGCCTCTCGCTGGATGATGTGGCCAAGCTGGCCATGCGCAAGCAGGACATGCTGGCCAGCATTCCCTCGGTGGAACCCATCCCGCGCGACCAAACACGCCTGAGCTCCGGCTACGGTGTGCGGGTGCACCCCATCTACAAGATCCGCAAGGACCACCTGGGGCTGGATTTTACCAGCCCGGTAGGCACGCCCATCCACGCCACCGGCGACGGCACCGTGGAATTCGCCGGGTACAACACCAGCGGCTACGGCTACCACGTGATCATCGACCATGGCTATGGCTACAAAACGCTCTACGGGCACATGTCCGATGTGGAGGTGCGGCGCGGCCAGAAGGTGAAGCGCGGGGATTTCATCGGCGACGTGGGCAGCACGGGGCTGAGCACCGGCCCGCACCTGCACTACGAGGTGATCAAGGACGGCGTGCACATGAACCCGGTGAACTTCCTGTTCAACAGCCTGAGCCCGGAGGAATACGCCCAGATGGTGGAGATCGCCGGGAATGCCGGCCAATCCATGGATTGAACCGGCCCACAGCATGAGCCGGGCGGGCAAAAGAGCGAATGCCGCCAACCGCCTATCTTCGCGGTGATGCCCCTGAAGGAGAAGACCATAGAGCGCATGTACTGGACCATTGGCGAGGTGGCCGATGACCTGGGCGTGAATGCATCCCTGCTGCGCTATTGGGAGAAGGAGTTCGGCACGCTGCGCCCCAAGCGCACCAACCGCGGCGACCGGCTGTACAACCGCCAGGACATTGAGCAGCTTCGGCGCATCCAGCATTTGGTGAAGGACAAAGGCTTCACGCTGCAAGGCGCCAAAGGCCAGTTGCGCAAAGCGGAGGTCCTTGAAGTGCCCGAAGCACCACCCTCGATCGCCCCACCGGTGGAGGAAGTGCGATCCGTGCTCCTGCGTATCCGTGCACGATTGATCGAGCTGCGCGAGGCCGCTTTTTAGCGGCTATCCCAGGAATACCCTAGGGCTGTGCGAGGGTCTTCCGCCCGCTTCCAAGAACATTTTTCAGCCCCCGCCGGGTTGCCGGTCGTCCATGGTGCGGCATCCATGGTGCACGGTGGCTTGCGCTGCTCACCATGGACAACTATGCCTTCAACAGGTACTGCGTCACATAATCCGATATGCCTTCCTCCAGGCTGTGGAACGGCTTGGTGTACCCGATGCTGCGCAGCTTGCCCATTTCCGCCTCGGTGAAGTACTGGTATTTGTCGCGGATGTCGGCAGGGGTGTCGATGAAGCCGATCTGTTCCGGCCGGCCCATGGCACTGAACACATTGCGGGCCAGGTCCTGGAAGGTGCGCGCCTGGCCGCTGCCCAGGTTGTACAGCCCGCTGTGCTTGCGGTGCTCCATGAGGAAGATGCATACTTCGCACACGTCCTTCACGTAGACGAAATCGCGCAGCTGCCCACCGTCGGCAAAGTCGGGCCGGTGGCTGCGGAAAAGCTTCATGGCGCCGGTGGCCTGGATCTGGTTGAAGGCGTGGAACACCACGCTGGCCATCCGGCCTTTGTGGTATTCGTTGGGGCCGTAAACGTTGAAGAACTTCAGGCCCGCCCAAAAGAAGGGTTTGTCCGCCCGGCTTAGGGCCCACATGTCGAATTCGTTCTTGCTTTCACCGTAGGGATTGAGCGGGCGGAGCTTGAAGGGGAGCTCATCGTTGGTGTCGCCATAGCCCAGCTCGCCGTTGCCGTAGGTGGCGGCGGAGGAGGCATACACCAAGGGAATGGCATACTGGGCGCAGCGATCCCACACTTGCTGGCTGTAATGCACATTGAGCTCATCAAACACGGCCTTGTTGAACTCCGTAGTATCGGTGCGGGCGCCCAGGTGGAAGATGAACTGGATGAGCTTCTCGTTGGCGTCGATCCACGCCGGGAACTGCTTGCGGTCCACGCGGGCAGCAAGCTTGATCCCTTCGAGGTTGCGCGCCTTGTCCGCCCGGGAGAAATCGTCCACTGCCACCAGGTCGGCGTAGCCCTGTTGCTGCAGCTCATGCAATAGGCGGCTGGCGATGAATCCAGCGGCGCCGGTGACCACGATCATGGGGCAAAGGTATTGGCCGGGACGGAGGTGTTCACGCGGGGTTCGCGGCAGATGGGGCCGAAGCCGAACGTACGGCCGCCCGGCCAGTCTCCGGTCGGCGAAGCATGAACCTCGGGCCCGCGTGCAAAACGCAGTAGCTGAACGCCGGATGACGCGCCGGCCCGCCACCCGCATGCCATGCCCCGGGAACTACTTCACCTCCTTCACCAGGATGACGTACACGGGGAAGTGGTCGCTGTAGCCGCCGATGTACTGGTCGCCCACGAAGGTGCGGAAACCGTACCCTTCGAAATTTCCTTCCGCCTGCCGCAGGTACGCGGGGTTGAAGACGCGAACGCCGTAATACTTCAACGTACCTCCCTTGCCCGAAACCGCCCCCGGCGAGAGGATGATCTGATCGAAGAGGTTCCAGCTGTCGCGCCACGCCAAGGTGCCGATGCCCTTGCGGTAGAGGTCGTACATGGGGTTGTACAACTTTTTCCCGGTGGCCAGTTCCTTGTCGCCGGTGGTGTTGAGGAATTTCCTTACAGCGGGATCCACGGGGTCGTCGTTGAGGTCGCCCATGTACAGGATCCGGGCATCCGCGTTGCGTGCCAACAGCGAATCGATGATGTGGCGGCCCAGCTCAGCTGCCAGGATGCGCTTGGGCAATGAGCGTTTTTCGCCGCCCCGGCGCGAGGGCCAATGGTTCACCAGGATGCTCACGGTGTCACCGTCCATCAGCCCGCTCACCACCAGCACATCGCGCGTACGGAATGCGGTATCGGCCGGATCTTGAAGGGTATAGGTGCGGTTGTGCAGCAGCGTGAAGTAGGCCGGGTTGTACAGGAAGGCCACGTCCACCCCGCGCCGGTCCGGGCCATCGTGGTGCACGAACCGGTACCCCCGTTTGTTGAGCGGCGGGGTAGCCACCAGGTCGGCCACTACGCCGCCGTTCTCCACCTCGGCCAAGCCCAGGCAAACTACGCCGTCCGGCAGGATCTCCGTGCCCATCTCACCGATCACGCGCGCCATGTGCTGCAGCTTCCGGTGGTAGCGTTCCGAGGTCCATTGTTTGGCACTGCCGGGCAGGAACTCCGCATCGTCATTGGGGCCATCGATGGTGTCGAACAGGTTTTCGATGTTGTAGAACCCGATGGGCCGCGGAGCGTAACGCACTTCTTGCTGCTGGGCGAAAGCGCCGGGAAGGCAGGCCATGACGGCAACCGCAAGGGACAGGCGGGAAGGGATGTTCATTGGTGGGAGCGATCGGGGGGCAAGTTACCGGTTCAGTGTTTCCGGTGGGGCAATGGAAGGTGAGCGGACCCCAAGTGTGCAACAGGGAACAAGACGCCAAGATGCCGAGGAAGAAAAGCAACGGCGGCGAAGCATGAGACCGCAACTGAACAGGCACGGCGGACTGCGGCAACTGGCCATGGCCGTTGCACCGCTGCGGTGCATTTCTTTGCAACCATGAGAGCAACTGCAGTGGTATTGGGCTTTTGCTTGCAGGTGCTGGCCGGGCCTGCCGGTGCGCAACCCATTGCCGATGCACGTACCGCCCCGTTGGGCAGCCAGGTTACCGTAAGCGGCCGCGTGACTTCGGGGCCTTCCCTGGGCAGCATCCGCTACCTGCAGGACGCTGGTGCCGGCATTGCGGCCTACCCCGGAAGTGGTTCCGTGCCCGGCTTCAGCCCACAGCCCGGCGATGACATCACCATCACGGGCACGCTTACGAGCTTCAACGGCTTGCTGGAGATCACACCGATCACCGCGCACACCGTGAACAGTAACGGGAACGCCATTCCAGCTGCCGTGGCAGTGGCGGCCAACGGACTGGTCGAATCCGTGGAATCGCAACTGGTGCGCATGGAAGGCGTGTACTTCAGCGGCAGCGGCACCTTCAGCCCGGGCAATTGGATCGTGCAGGACGGTACCGGAAACGCAACCGTGTACTTGCGGAACGGCCATCCCCTGGTGGGCACCCCGGTTCCCTCCGGGCCGGTGGACATCACCGGCCTCGTGTCCCAGTACGATACGGATGCCCCATACACCAGCGGCTACCAATTGCTGCCGCGCGGCACCACTGACATCACGCCGCATACGGGCATCCTCATCGTGCCGCCCGTGGTGTGGGCCAACCCCGGCACCAGCAGCTTCAACCTGATGTGGGGCACCAACCTTCCGGGCAGCACCGAGGCCTACTACGGCACCACGCCGGCACTGGGCATGTACGCCACCGCGGGCACGGCCACCACTTCGCACATCCTGCCGTTCAGTGGGCTACAGCCCGCCACGTTCTACTACGTTCAACCCTTCTCCGTGGCCGATGGCGATACGGCCTTCGCGGAGCTTGCCATCCATTCCACCGTAAGCACCTCCAGCCAATCCATCCAGGTGTACTTCACCAAGGACGTGGACACGAACATGGGCAATGGCACCGATGCCCTGGGGCTCTTCCAAGCCACGGACGACACTATCAAAGCCTACATCGACCGCGCGCAAAGCACCCTGGACATCGCCATATACAACACCAACAGCACGGTGGTGGTGGCCGCAGTGAACGCCGCCAGGGACCGCGGCGTACAAGTGCGCTGGATCGCCGAGGGCAACACTGCCAACACCGCGCTCAACGACCTGGATCCCGCGATCCCGGTGCTCTTCCGCACCAACAGCGAAGGCAGCGGCATGCACAACAAATTCATGGTGATCGACGCCGAGGATGACCAGCGGGCCGTGGTGATGAGCGGCTCCTGCAACTGGACCACCCAGAGCTTCTTCGACGACTACAACAACCTTGTCTTCATCCAGGACCAAGCCCTGGCCCGGTGCTATCGCATGGAGTTCGAGGAGATGTGGGGCGGTACCGGAGCGCAGCCCGTGCCCGCCAACAGCCGCTTCGGCGCGGAAAAAACGGACAACACCCCGCACCTGTTCTTCATCGGCGGGTCGTTCGTGGAAAGCTTCTTCTCCCCTACCGATGGCATGCAGGAACGCACCATTCAACTGCTGGACCATGCCCAGCACAGCGTGCTCCTGGCCTTGTACGTGTTCACCGACAACGACCTGGGCGATGCGGTGCTCAACGCACATGAGCGGCCGTTCATGCTCGTACAAGGCGATGTAGAGGACATTGGCAGCACCGGTTCCGAGTTCGACTACCTCACCGGGCAGGGCATTGAGCTGTACTCCCATTACAATGAACCAGGGCTGCTGCACCACAAGTACGCGATCCTTGACGAAGCTGCAGGAACGGACCCGCTGGTGATCACCGGCAGCCACAACTGGACGGCTTCCGCTTCCTCGGTGAACGACGAAAACACCTTGATCATCCACAGCGCCGAAGTGGCCAACCAGTTTTACCAGGAGTGGGCGGCACGTCACCAAGCCGTGCTGGCCGTGGAAGAAAGCGGGGGCCACCCCGCCCCGGAAGCATGGCCGGTACCAGCGGACCAAGTGCTGCACGTGTGCCCGGCCGGGAGCGGCACGGCACGCATCATGCTCCGCGATGCTGCGGGCCGTGCGGTATTCCGCCAGCGTGCCCAAGGGATCCAGGATATCCCAGTTTCACAGCTGCCCGCAGGCCTCTATCTGCTGGAGGTGGAACAAGCGGGATCGCGGGCGCGGCGCATGGTGAGCGTGTGCCACTAGCGCCGCAATGGGGCTGAACGCCCTGTCGCCGCAGCCGGTTACTTGGGAAAATACAGCGGATGCCGGTCGTTGTAGCGGCGCATGAACAAAAAGAGCGTTTCATTGCGCTTGCGCTGTTTCTTGGACAGTGCATCGAATTCCTCCTTGAGGATGGGGTCCCGCGCCAGCACCGGGCGGATGCCGGCGGCACTCACCGGCAGGAAGGCTCCGGTGGCCATGTCCAGAAAGCGCTGTTCCTCCACGGTATAGGTAGTGGCACCGTTCACCATGTACGGGTCGAAGCTGCGGTAGGTGGCATCATAGACCAGATGGGCCAGGGAGCCCATGAGCCCGATGCGGGAAAAACCGTTGCCGGCCCGCACGTACACCACGCCGCCGTTGCAGAAGCCCCAGGTGCGCTCCAGGTCCAGCCTCACGCGCTGGCCCGTGCTGTCCGGGCGGAACAGCTTGCCGCCGGTGTTGCGCAGGTCGCCCACGGGCCGGCCCTGCGCGGTGGTGAGCGCGGCCTTGGGGATGCTGGGCGCATTGTTGCGGAAGGCCTGAAAATCCAAGTATACCCCTTCCTTGAACGCATAACCCGCACTGTAGCGCATGCTGTCCTGCGCATGCACGGTGCCACCTGCCAGCAGGATCCACAGCAACAGTACGTGCCTCATGCCACCGAACGGATCAGGTCCATCACCTCCTCCGGTGCTTGCGCGTGTACCCAATGCCCCGCGAAAGGAATGGTTTCCACGCGGCTATTGGGGAATTGTTCCTTGATCTGCGCAAGGTCTTCACGGGGTATGTACGGGCTTTTGCCGCCGCGTATGAAAAGTGTGGGCACCTGCACCACCTCGTGGCCGATGGCGCCGATGATGTCGCCCATGTCGCGCTGCAGCACCGGCACATTGAAGCGCCAGGCCAGCTTGCCCGGCTCGGCCCAGTAGAGGCTCTTCATCAGGAACTGCAAAACGCCCGGTTCGGTGATGGTGCGGGCCAGGTGCGCTTCCACCTGCTGCCGCGAAGTCTTGTTCGGCAGGTCGCTGGTGGCCAGCGCCTCCACGATCGGGCCATGATCACCGATGGCGTAAGCCCGGGGGCCGATGTCGATCACCACCAAGTGCTTCAACAGCTCCGGCCAGCGCTGGGCGAAGGACATGGCCGTTTTGCCGCCCATGCTGTGGCCCACCAGCACCACGTCCTTCAGGCCGAGCCGCAAGAACAGTGCGTGCACATCCTCCGCCATCAGCGGATACGTGATGCGCGAAGTGTGCGGTGATCGGCCATGGTCGCGTTCGTCCACCAGCACCACGTCGTAGTGCGCGCTGAGCGTGCGTCCAATGCTTCCGAAGTTGTCGCTGCTGCCGTACAGTCCGTGCAGCACCACCACCGGTGTGCCTGCGCCCTCGCGGCGGTGGAAGAGGTCCACGGTCATCGCAGCTCGCGCAGGTACAGTTGAACGGTGTTCTCCATGCCGTAGGTGAGGGCATCGCAGATCAGGGCATGGCCGATGGATACTTCGAGCAGGCCGGGCACATGGGCCTTGAACCACGCCAGGTTGTGCAAGTCCAGGTCGTGGCCGGCATTGAGGCCGAGGCCCATCTCCGCGGCTTTCTCCGCGGCCCGCGCAAAGGGGGCCACAGCCGCTTCGCGGTCCCGGGCAAAACCCTCGGCGTACGGGCCGGTGTACAATTCAATGCGGTCGGTGCCCGTTTCAGCGGCATGGACCAGCTGCTCCACATCGGTTTCCATGAAGATGGACGTGCGGATGCCCGCAGCCTTGAACCGCGCGATCACGGCCTTCAGTTCCGACTTGCGCAGGCGTGCATCCCAGCCCGCATTGCTGGTGAGCACGCCGGGAGGGTCGGGCACCAGCGTGACCTGGGCAGGCCGTACTTCCAGCACCAGGTCGATGAAGCTCTGTTCGGGATAGCCTTCGATGTTGAACTCCGTGGTGAGCAGCGGCTTGAGCGCCCGCACGTCGCTGTAGCGGATGTGGCGCTCATCGGGGCGGGGGTGCACGGTGATGCCCTGTGCCCCGAAACGTTCGATCTGCCCTGCCCAGGCCAGCACGTCGGGATTATTGCCGCCACGCGCGTTGCGCAGCGTGGCCAGCTTATTGATGTTCACGCTCAACTTGGTCATCCTCGCAGGCCGCCTACCTTGGTCCCGTGGCCCGGCCCCAAAAGTAGCCCCCTTGCGGTGCAATACCCATTCCCATGTTAGCCAGTGAACTGCTCTCGCGCACCATCCTGCCGCTCGGTCCGAAGGACCCGCTCTCGCGGGCATTGGACCTGATGGACGAATTCCATGTGCCTATGCTGCCGGTGGTTGCCAAAGGCCGCTTGGCCGGGATCTTGAAGGAGGAAGCCGCCCTGAACAGCAACAACCCCGCCGCCACCGTGGACCAGGTGATGGACCGTGTGGAACTGCCCTACGTGCGTGGTAGCCAGCACGTGTACGATGTGCTCAAGCTGATGGCCGATCGGGACCTCGCCGTGGTGCCCGTGCTGGACTTGGGCGGGCGCTACCTGGGTGCCGTGAACGGCACGGAGGCCGTGCAGGCCATGGCGCGCGTGGTGAATGCCGATGTGCCGGGCAGCGTGGTGGTGCTGGAAATGGCACGCAACGACTACTCCTTGCAGCAACTGGCCCGCATCGTGGAGGAGGAAGGCGCCCGGGTGCTGAGCATGTATTGTTCCGACCTGCCCGAGAGCATGCGCATGGAGGTCACCCTGAAGATCAACCGCGACGACATCAGCGGCATCCTGCAGGCCTTCGACCGGTTCCAATTCACCGTGCGCACCACCTTCCAGCCCTCACGCATGGAAGAGGACATGCGCCAACGCTACGATGCGCTGATGCGGATCATGAAGATCTGAGCGGAACCCGTGGTGATGCCAAGGCACGCAGTGGAAGACGGGGTGGTGATGCAGGCAATTGCTTGCGCCGAACGCGCTTTTGACCGCCTCGGATGAGCCTAAGCCGCAAAGGCCTGAGGTGTTTGGGCCGGGCTGCGGCCCTGCTGCTACTGTTGCAACTGGCCGTGTTCGCCGCGGCACAGACCTTCCCCACGGACTTCAGCGGGCCCTACGGCATCTCGGGCATTCTGGTGGAAGGCAACAAACAGACCAAGGAGCGGATCATCCTGCGCGAGCTTACCGTGGAGCACGGCGATACCGTGGACACCAAGGAGCTGTACGAACGCTTGGCGCGCAGCCGCCAGAACCTGCTCAACCTGGGCCTGTTCAACACGGTAACGCTGCTGCCCACCTTTCTGGGGCCGCATGAAGTGTTCATCACCGTTACGGTGAACGAACGTTGGTACTGGTGGCCGCAGCCCATGGTGCGCTTTGCCGACCCCAACTTCAATACCTGGTGGCTCACGCGCGACTTCGGCCGCCTCAACTACGGCCTGGAGCTGAACCGTTTCAACATGCGCGGCCGCAACGAAACGTTGTCGGCCCTGGTGCAATTAGGCTACTCCCGCCGCTTCGGCCTGCGCTACAAGGTGCCCTTCTTCGACCGGCAACAACGCTGGGGCGCCCAGGTGGAGGGCGGCTATGGTGAACAGGATGAGATCACCATCGGAACGCTGGCCAACAAGCGCATCCTGCTGAAGACCCCTGCGCAGAACATCCTGCACAATTGGAAGGTCGGCGCCGCAGTCACCTTCCGCCGCAGCCACGACATGCGCCATGGGCTCGGGCTGGCTTGGCACGAGCTGGCCGTGCGCGATACCGCCATCCGGCGCAATCCGGAATACCTGGGCCACGGGGCAGTTCGCACGGCCTACCTGGCCCTGCGCTATTCCGCCACCCTGGACCGGCGCGACTCACGGGCCTTCCCCCTCAGCGGCAGCTATGCCCGTTTGGTGCTGGAACAAAACGGCATGGGCCCCGCGCAGCCCGCCGTGACCAACGTGCTGGCCACGGTGCAGCGCAGCTGGAAAAGGGGGCGGCGTTGGAGCTTGGGGGCGAGCCTTTCGGGCAAGGCTTCCGCCGGAAGCGACGACCACTACTTCCTGCAGGAAGGCCTGGGCTACGGCGACAACCTCCGCGGCTACGAGTACTACATCATCGACGGGCAGCATTGGCTGCTGGGCAAGGCCAACGTGCTCTTTGCCTTGGTGCAGCCCCGCTCCTACCGCGTGGAAGCCATCCCGCTGGAGGCCTTCCGCACGCTGTACATCGCCGTATACCTCAACGCCTTCACCGACCACGGCTACGTGGTGGACGAACTGCCCGGTGCCACCAACCCGATGGCCAACCAATGGCAGCAGGGCTATGGCCTGGGCTTGGACCTGGTGACCAGCTACGACCAAGTGCTGCGCATGGAGTACAGCCTCAATGGCCTTGGCGAAACGGGTTTCTACCTACATTTCACCCAACCCTTCTGAGCAGCATAGGCATGCGCATCGGTATCCTCGGGCGGTTGTACCCCGCATCGGCCGCCGCCACCATCAACGGCATCATGGCACGCATGGCCACCGCCGGTGCCACCCCCGTGGTGGAGCAGGGCCTGGCCCGGCGAATGGCCGAGGGCGGCCACCCCGTGGGCCCTGGCACCGGCCTGATGCACACCGCCGCCGATGGCCGGCTGGACGTGCTTGTGAGCCTGGGCGGCGATGGCAGCTTCCTGGACAGCGTGGACTTCATCGGCCGCGCCCCTGTGCCCATGCTGGGCATCAACCTGGGGCGGCTCGGCTACCTGAGCAACACCCGCCTGGAAGACGTGGACAACGCCATCCAGGCCCTGGTGGATCGCCGCTTCACCACCGAGGAACGCGCCCTGCTCACCCTCCAGGGATGCCCCGGTTTCGATGCGCACGACACCGCCCTCAACGAGGTCACCATCCACAAGCGCGACGGCGCCGCCATGATCTCCGTGCACGCCCACCTCGATGGCCGCTTCCTCAACACCTACTGGGCCGATGGCCTGATCATTTCCACCCCCACCGGCAGCACCGCCTACTCGCTCAGCTGTGGCGGGCCCATCCTGGCGCCGAACTGCGACGCCATGGTCATCACCCCCATCGCCCCGCACAACCTCAACGTGCGCCCGCTGGTGGTGCCGGGCAAAAGCACGCTCACCCTCAACGTGGACGCCCGCAGCGAGAAATACCTGGTGAACCTCGATTCGCGCAGCGTGGTGATGGACCATGCACCCGCCCTGCACGTGCGCCGCGCCCAACACACCGTGAAGCTGGTGCAACTGGAAGGGCAGGATTTCCTGGATACCCTGCGCAATAAGCTTAGCTGGGGGCTGGATGTGCGCTCGGGCATGGGGGGACGGTGAAGGGCCCGTGCACCGGGATAACAACGCT
>JADZAC010000053.1 GCA_020852835.1 Flavobacteriales bacterium | reverse complement strand
TTGCGGATGGCGGCTTGGGCGTCAAGCGGATAGGTGTTGTCGCTGCTGCTGATGTTGTTGCAGCTCACCTCCGTGGCCCGGCAGCCCTCCAGCTGGATGCCCGTGCGGTTGTGGGCGTTGCTCACCAGCAGCACCGTGTTGTCGGCCACCATCCAGGCATCGGCGGCGGCCTTCAGCAAGGCGGGCTGGTCGTTGATCAGGTCGTTGGGGTGGCCCGCGCCGAACGTGTCGAACTCGTGCAGGTACTTGGTGACCATCGGCGGCTGGGCGACCGTGGTCACCGGCGCGGTGAGGAGGACAAGGACCAGGACCCATGGGAGGCGATGCGTACGCATGGGCGGGTGGTGAGGGGGGTGTGTCGAAAGTAAGCAATACCTGCTTGCCGCCGGATGCGGATCTCCGTTCGTGGTGCGTTGCTTTGCATCCGGTCCGTCCGCAGCAACGGCACCGGCATGCGCTCCATCCTGGCACCCCTCACCTGGCCCCTGGCGGCGTTGCTGCGGCTGCGCCATGCGCTGTACGATGCCGGCCTGCTGCGC
This sequence comes from Flavobacteriales bacterium, assembly GCA_020852835.1. Lineage (GTDB taxonomy): Bacteria > Bacteroidota > Bacteroidia > Flavobacteriales_F > PHOS-HE28 > PHOS-HE28. Next base: position 103,365 of record JADZAC010000053.1, on the reverse strand, counting down.
AGCACGCGCCCTGCGGTGCCCACGATCGCCATCGGCAACCTGGCCCTGGGCGGCACGGGCAAGACCCCCATGCTGGAACTGGTGCTGCGCACGCTGGAGGACCAGCGCCCCCTGGCCACCCTGAGCCGGGGCTACGGCCGCCAGGGCACCGACATCCACGAGGTGCACCCCGGGGATACGGCGGACCGCAGCGGTGACGAACCCGTGCAGGTGAAGCGCAACTTCCCCGCGGTGCGGGTGTTCGTGGGCGTGGACCGGGTGAAGGCCATCGCCGCGATCCAGGAACTTGTGCCCGGCGTGAAGGCCGTGGTGCTGGACGATGCCCTGCAGCACCGCCGGCTGGACGCCGGGCTGAACATCCTGCTCACCACGGCCCGGCGGCCCTACTGCGACGATGCCCTGGTGCCGGTCGGCACCCTGCGCGACCTGCGCGCGCGGGCCCGGTGCGCCCAGGTGGTGGTGGTGACCAAATGCCCCGCCCTCCCGACGCCTGCGGAGCAGGCCGTCTGGCGCGAACGCCTGGGCCTGCGCCCCCACCAGCAGTTGTTCTTCGCCGGCCTGGCGCACGGTGCCCCGTGCCTGCCGGACGGCCGCCCCCTGGCACCGCCACCGGGCCGGGAGCACAGCGCGCTGGTGGTCACCGGCATCGCACGGCCGGAGCCCCTGGTGGCGCATGCGAGGTCCCTGTTCGGCCGGGTGGAGCACCTGCGCTTCCGCGACCACCATGCCTTCACGGCGGCGGACCTGGCCCGCCTGGCGGGGCGATTCGATACCTTCGCGCCCGCTCCGAAAGTGCTGATCACCACCGAGAAGGACGCCGCCCGCCTGAGGCCCCTGCTGGCCGACGGCCCGCTCCGCGACCTTCCCGTGGCCACCATCGGCATACGGACCGTGATCCTCAACGAACCCGAACGCTTCGCCGAGCTCCTGCACCGCCATGTTGGAACGCATCCAGCGCATCGCTGACCACCTGAAGAAGGCCACCGGCGGCTTCGTGCCGGAGACCGGCATCATCCTCGGCACCGGCCTCAGCGGCCTGGGGCGCGAGATCCAGGTGGCGCACAGCATCCCCTACGGCGACATCCCCGGGTTCCCGGTGAGCACCGTGCAGGGCCATCCGGGCCGGCTGCTGTTCGGCACCCTGGGCGGCAAGCCCGTGGTGGCCATGCAGGGCCGCTTCCACTTCTACGAGGGCTGGAGCATGGCCGAGGTGGTGCTGCCCGTGCGCGTGTTCAAGCTGCTGGGCATCCGCCGCCTCTTCGTGAGCAATGCCTGCGGCGGGGTGAACCCCGACTTCGAGGTGGGCGACCTGATGCTGCTCAACGACCACATCAACCTGTTCCCCAACCCGCTCATCGGGCCCAACCTGGACGCGCTGGGCACGCGCTTCCCGGACATGAGCGAACCCTACGACCGGGCGCTCATCGCCCGCGCCAAGGCCATCGCCGCGCAGCACGGCATCGCCCTGCGCGAAGGCTGCTACGTGGGCCTCACCGGACCCACCCTGGAGACCCCGGCCGAGTATCACTATGTGCGCGTGATCGGCGGCGACGCGGTGGGCATGAGCACCGTGCCCGAGGTGATCGCCGCACGCCACATGGGCCTGCCCTGCTTCGCCATGAGCGTGATCACCGACATGGGCGTCAAGGGGCGCATCGAGAAGACCACCCACGAAATGGTGCAACGCGTGGCCGAGGGCGCCGAGCCCAAGCTCACCCTCGTCATGCGTGAACTGATCGCCGGCGCCTGATGGACCGCAGCGAGGCCGTGACCGGGACCGGTGCCCCGCACTGGAGCGAACGCTACGAACTGGTGGTGGGCCTGGAGGTGCATGCCCAGCTGCGCACCCACAGCAAGGCCTACTCCAGCGACGCCAACGCCTACGGCGACCACCCCAACACCAATGTGAGCGTGGTGTCCCTGGGCCATCCGGGCACCCTGCCGGTGCTCAACCGCGCCGTGGTGGACCACGCCATCCGCCTGGGCCTGGCCACCGGATGCACCATCGCGGAGCGCATGCACTTCGCCCGCAAGAACTACTTCTACCCCGACCTGCCCAAGGGCTACCAGATCACCCAGGACAGCACCCCCATCTGCACCGGCGGCCATGTGATGATCCCCGTGGACGGCGGCGAGAAGCGCATCGGCATCACCCGCATCCACATGGAGGAGGACGCCGGCAAGAGCATCCACGACGTGGACCCCTTCCACACGCTGGTGGACCTGAACCGCGCCGGCGTGCCCCTGGTGGAGATCGTGAGCGAGCCCGACATCCGCAGCGGGCAGGAGGCCTACGACTACCTGGTGGAGGTGCGCCGCCTGGTGCGCCACCTGGACATCTGCGACGGCAACATGGAGGAGGGCAGCCTGCGCTGCGACGCCAACATCAGCGTGCGGCCCAGGGGCAGCGACCGCTTCGGCACGCGCTGCGAGGTGAAGAACCTCAACAGCTTCCGCAACGTGATGCGCGCCATCGAGCACGAGGCGCAGCGCCAGAGCGAGGTGCTGGACGCCGGCGGCACCGTGCACATGGAGACGCGCACCTTCGACGCCGCCCGGGGCGTCACCGCCGGGTTGCGCAGCAAGGAGCTCGCCCACGACTACCGCTACTTCCCCGAGCCCGACCTGGCCCCCCTGCGCGTGACGCCGCAGCACCTGGAGCGCGTGCGCGCGGCCATGCCCCCCCTGCCCCGCGAACTGCGCGCCCGCTACACCGGCCAGCTGGGCCTCAGCGCCTACGACGCCGGGGTGCTCACCGACGACAAGGCCACGGCGCTCTACTTCGAGGCCGTGCTGGCCTCCTGCCCCAACACCAAGGCCGCCGCCAACTGGATGATGGGCGATGTACGCGCCTGGTGCAATGCCCAGGGCCGTGCCATGGAGGACTTCCCCCTGCCCCCCGCCCGCATCGCCGAGCTCATCGCCCTGATCGACGCCGGCGCCGTGAGCCACAGCACCGCCTCCCAACGCCTCTTCCCCCTGATGCTCGAACAGCCGGGCACCCCGCCGCAGGAGCTCGCCCAACGGCACGACCTGCTCCAGCAGCGCGACGACGGTGCCGTGGAGGCCGCCATGCGCGAGGCCATGGCCCGCTACCCGGACAAGGTGCAGGCCTACCGCCAGGGCAACAAAGGCCTGCTCGGCCTGTTCATGGGCGAAGTGATGAAGGCCACCAAGGGCAAGGCCGACCCGCGCCAGGCCAATGCCGTGGTCCGCGCCCTGCTCGAACAAGACACGACCTCCTGACCCCCACGTGATGAACCGCAGCCTCCGCCATCCCGCCCTCCCCTTGCTGATCCTCACCCTCGCCGCCTGCACCAACGGCGGTGGTGGCCGGCCCATCGAGCTCGCCATCGAGGGCGCCGGCGGGCGCACCGTGTTCTTCGAGCGCTTCGAGAACAACAGGCCCGTGCGCGTGGACAGCACCGTCCTCGGCCCCGACGGTAAGGGCACCCTGCACGTGCCCGCCCTGCCGCTGGATTTCTACCGCATCCTGCTGGACGACCACGATGCCCTGATCGTGGCCCTGGACAGCGCCGAGACCCTGGTGCTGCACGCCAAGGCCGGGGCCCTCGCACAGCCCACCACGCTGGAAGGCTCCAAGCACACCCAGGACCTGCACGGCTTCTACCGCGAGGCCACCGCGTACGAGCACCGCATCGACTCCCTGCGCCGCCTCATGGCCCAGGGCGCGGGCGACAGCACCACCGTGGACGCCATCAACGCGGCCATGGAAGGCTACCGCGGCCTTTGCAAGGACGCCATCAACGGGCATCCGGGATCGCCGGTGCAGCTGACCGCCGTGAGCAAACTGAACATGCAGCAGGACATGGACAGCTACGCACTGGTGCGCGACCAGCTGCGCAAGACCATGGGCCGTTCGGGCTTCTTCATCGCCTTCCGCGACCAGGTGGACCGCATGGAGAAGCAGGCCGAGGCCATGAAACAGCAGGAGGCCGAGATGCAACGCCTGAGCAACCTGGTGCCCGTGGGCGGCCCGGCACCGGAGATCGCACAGCAGACCCCCGACGGGCGCACCATGAAGCTCAGCGACCTGCGCGGCAAGGTGGTGCTGATCGACTTCTGGGCCAGCTGGTGCAAGCCCTGCCGCATGGAGAACCCCAACGTGAAGAAGGTCTATGACCGCTTCCACGCCAAGGGCTTCGAGATCCTCGGCGTGAGCCTCGACCGCACCAAGGAGGCCTGGACGGCCGCCATCCAGCAGGACGGGCTGCCCTGGCACCACGTGAGCGACCTCGGCTTCTGGAACAACGCGGCCGCACAGGAATACGGCGTCAGCAGCATCCCCTTCACCGTGCTGGTGGACCGCGACGGCAAGGTGATCGACAAGAACCTGCGCGGGCCGGCGCTGGAACGCCGCCTCAGCGAGCTCTTCGGCGGCTGAGCCGCACCCGCCATGCGCCTGGCGCTCCTGATCGCGGCCCTGGCACTGGTGCACGGCGCCCGCGGGCAGGTGCGCTTCCAGCAGCGCGTGGACCATGTGATCGACGTCCGCCTCGACGACCGCGGACACCTGCTGCGCGGCACGGCCACCTTCACCTACCACAACAACAGCCCCACGGCGCTCGACACCCTCCGGGTGCACCTGTGGCCCAACGCCTATGCCGGCCGCCACACCGCCCTGTGCCGCCAACAGGATGCCGCCGGCGACCTGGAACTGCACTTCGCCCGTGCGGAGGACCGTGGCGGGATCGACAGCCTGGCCTTCACCGCCCACGGGCAGGCGCTGCACTGGGGCCACCACCCGGAACACCCCGACATCGCCTGGATCGCCCTCGGCACCGCCCTGCCGCCCGGCAAGACCGTCACCATCGCCACCCCCTTCCGCGTGAAGGTGCCCGATGGCCGCTTCTCCCGGATGGGGCACACCGGCCAGGCCTACTACATCACCCAGTGGTACCCGAAACCCGCCGTGTTCGACCACGACGGCTGGCACGCCATGCCCTACCTCGACCAGGGTGAGTTCTTCGCCGAGTTCGGCAGCTACGACGTGCGCATCACCCTGCCCGCCAACTACGTGGTGGGCGCCACCGGCCTGCTGCAGGACGCGGGGGAAAGGCAATGGATGGACTCCCTGGCCGCCCTGCCGGCCCCACCGCCCACCGACCGCAAGGGGGCCGATCGCTTCCCGCCCTCGGACAGCGCGTGGAAGACCCTCCATTTCGTGCAGGACAGCGTGCACGACTTCGCCTGGTGCGCCGACAAACGCTTCCTCGTGCGCAAGGGCAGCGTCGCCCTGGAGCGCAGCGGCCGCACCATCACCACCTGGGCCCTGTTCACCCCCCGGAACGCGACCCTGTGGGCCAACGCCACGGACCACATCGCACAGGCGCTCGACCACTACAGCCGCATCGTGGGCGACTACCCCTACGCGGCGTGCACGGCCGTGGACGGCACCATCAGCGCGGGCGGCGGCATGGAGTACCCGATGTTCACCATCATCGGCACCATGGGCGACCCGGTGAGCCTGGACAACGTGATCGCCCACGAGGTGGGCCACAACTGGTTCCAGGGCGTGCTGGCAAGCAACGAACGCGACCACCCGTGGATGGATGAGGGCATGAACAGCTACCTGGAACTGCGCTACATGCGCGCGCACCATCCCCGGGGCGGCACCGCCTTCGGGGTGCCGGGCGCCGCGCGGCTGCTGCGCCACCTCCACGACCCGCACCGGGCGGAAAGCGAGCTCGGCTACCGCTTCAACGCGCGCCGCGACCTCGACCAGGCGCCCGACCTGCCCTCCACGCACTTCACGCCGATGAACTACGGCACCATGGTGTACATGAAGACCGCCCTGGTGATGGACCAGGTGGAGGCCTTCCTGGGCACGGCCGTGATGGACAGCTGCCTGCAGGCCTACTACCGCACCTGGGCCTTCCACCATCCCGCGCCGGACGACCTGCGGCGGGTGTTCGAGCAGGTGAGCGGCCGCGACCTGGGCTGGGCCTTCGACGGCCTGTTGGGCAGCCGCGCCAAGGTGGACGTGAAGGCCGTGCGCCTCCGGGGGAACGAGCTGCGCTACCGGATAAAGGGCGGGGTGGCCACGCCCTTCCCCGTGACGGGCCTCGGGGAAGGCTGGCAGGGCACGGTGTGGGTGAGCCCCGACAGCACCGGCCGCACCCGCCTGCCGGCGGCGGCGGACCGCGTGCGCATCGACGCGGGGCAACGCACGCTGGACATCGACCGGCGGAACAACAGCGTGCGGGCGCGGGGGCTGCTGCGCCGTTGGGCCACACCGCGCCTGGCCCCGCTGCTGGGCCTGGAACGTGAGGACCGCCGCTCCACCTGGTGGGCCCCCGCCCTGGCCTGGAACGCGCACGACGGCCTGATGGCCGGCATCGCCCTGCACAACGCCACCTACCCCATGCAGCGCCTCGAATGGGCGGTGGCCCCGCTCTACGGGTTCCGCAGCGAACGCCCGGGCGGCGGCGCACGGCTGATGTGGCACCACGACCGCCTCACGCGCGGGCCCATCGGCAACATCCATGCGGGCATCGCGGTGCGCAGCGCCGCCCTCTCCGCCCCGTCCCCGCTGCAGCGCAGCCACCTGCGCCTGGCCCCCGAGCTCACCGTGGACCTGCGCAGCGACCCCGCACGCCGCAAAGCCGCCCATGCCCTCCGCCTCCGAAGCGTGGTATTGCGCCGTCGCCTGCAGGGGATGCAGGGGGACACCCTGGCCATCGACCGCACGGACGAGGACATCTTCCACGGGCTCGCCTACCGCATGACCGGGCGCAAGCCCCTGGCCCCGCGCACCCTGGAGGTCGACCTGACGCACCACGCCGCCTTCACCCGGCTCTCCGTCGAGCTCCGCCAGGCCTTCGTGTACGACCCGCGGGGGCACCGCGTGGCGCTGCGCCTCTTCGCCGGGCACTTCCTGCGCAAGGAGGTCGCCCGGATGGACCGCAGCATGGGCTGGCGCCTCCACTGGGGATCGAGCGACATGCTGTTCGACCACCTCTTCCTGGACCGCCAGGACGTGGGCCGCAACACCGCCCAGCAGATGGCCAAGGAACAGGGGGCCTTCCGCGTGCCCACCGCGCAGGGCACCTCCGACAGCTGGATCGCGGCGCTCAACCTGGAGGCCGACATGCCCTTCGTGATCCCCCTGAGCCTCTACGCCAGTGCCGGCGCCGCACCCTACACCCTGGTGTCCTCCGGCATCAGGTCCCAACAGTGGCGCATGCACGCCGAGGCCGGCATCGGCATCCGCATCGTGCGCGACGTGGCCGAACTGTGGGTGCCCCTGCTCTTCACCCGCGACATCGCCGATGAACTGGCGCTGCGCGACGTGGACTTCGCCGAGCGCATCCGCTTCGTGCTGGCCCTGGAGGAGCTGAACCCCGCGAAGTTGCTGCGCGGATCGCCGCATTGACGGCCCTCCCGGGGATGTCCACGGCCCGGTCGAGGCGGCATCATCACCACGATCCCGAGCATTGCATATTTTATGCAGTGTATTTTATGCAGCGTATTTTACGTACCTTCGGGACATGGACGAGGGGTTCAACCCCTTCCTGCTGCAGGGCTACGAGGGCCCCGACACCTTCTGCGACCGCGCCACCGAGCTGGCGTTCCTGAAGGAGGCCATGGCCAACCAGCGGAACGTGAGCCTCATCTCCCTGCGCCGCCTGGGCAAGACCGCATTGATCCGGCACTTCTTCGCCGGCCAACGCAAGTTCACCCCCGTTTTCGTGGACCTGTACCGCACGGTGGACCAGCAGGACATGGTGCTGCGCATCGTGCGGGAGACGGTGGCCCGAACGGGAAAGCCCACCGGCGCCTGGCTGCGGGAAGTGGGCCAGGCCATCCGTTCCATGGAGTTCAACCTGCAGTTCGACCCGATCACCGGCCTGCCCGAGTTCGGGGTGTCCATACGGCCGGGTAAGGCGGAAGCCCCGGTCTTGGACGAGCTGTTCCGCTTCCTGGAGGCCCGGAAAAAGCGGGTGGTGATCGCCCTGGATGAATTCCAGCAGGTGGTGGACTATCCGGAAAAGAACACCGAGGCCCTGCTCCGTGAACAGGTGCAGAAGCTCCGGAACGTGCAGTTCATCTTCTCGGGCAGCGACCACCGGATGATGCAGGCCATCTTCGCCCACGGCAAGCGGCCGTTCTACCAGGCCACCGAACCCCTGTACCTGGGCCCCATCCCCACCGATGCGTACACCGAATTCATCATCCGGCATTTCTCCAAAGGCAGACGCCGCATCAGCGAAGCACTGGTGCGCCAAGGACTGGACTGGTGCCGGGGCCACACCTACTACGTGCAGTACCTCTTCAACCGGCTGTACGGCCTGGCCTTGCGCCGGTACGAGCCGAAGGACCTGGCGGCCGTGCAGGCCGGCCTGTTGAAGGAACGCGCGCCGGAATACATGACGCTGAGGCGCCTGCTCAGCCCGAACCAGGCGGCCTTGCTGGAGGCGATCGCCAAGGAAGGCACCGTGGAGCAACCCTTGGCCATGGGGTTCATCCGGGAACACGGGCTCAGTGCGCTGAGCACCGTGCGCCAGAGCTTGGGCGTCCTGCTTGAGAAGGAGCTGCTGCACCAAGCCGAAGAAGGCTACCGCCTCACGGACGTCTTCCTGGGCCATTGGCTGTCCGGCGCGTACGAGTAGCGCCACGCGGTCCTTCCCCACACGGCGCCGCTTCGCCATCTTTGATCCCGATGCAGCCCGGCCGGAAGATCTATTTCCTGAGCGACTTCCACCTCGGCGTGCCCGATGCGGCCAGCAGTCTGGCGCGGGAGAAACGCATCTGTGCCTTCCTGGACGAGGCCGCCAGGGATGCGGCGGAGATCCACCTGCTCGGCGACCTCTTCGACTTCTGGTTCGAGTGGAAGAAAGCCGTTCCCCGCGGGCATGTACGCCTCCTGGGCAAGATGGCCGGGCTCACGGACCGCGGCATTCCCGTGCACCTCCACATCGGGAACCACGACATGTGGATCTTCGATTACGTGCCTTCCGAGACGGGTGTGCTGATCCACCGCGAACCCATCGTGCGGGAGCTCGCCGGCAAGCGGTTCTACATCGGCCACGGCGATGGCCTGGGCCCCGGCGACCACGGCTACAAGTTCATGAAGAGCATCTTCCGGAACCCCGTGTGCCAGTGGCTGTTCGCGCGGCTGCACCCCAACTTCGCGCTGTGGCTCGGCGATTTCTGGAGCGGCCGTAGCCGGAAGAAGAGCTACGAGAACGACCGTAAATGGCTGGGCGAGGACAAGGAGTGGCTGGTGCAGTACTGCCGCGAACGCCTCAGGACCGAGCATTTCGACCACTTGGTCTTCGGCCACCGCCACCTGCCCATCGACATGGAAGTGGCACCCGGTGCGCGCTACGTGAACCTCGGCGACTGGATCACGTACTTCACCTACGGCGTGTTCGACGGCACGGAGATGAAGTTGATGAAACGCGTGGGCGACGGGCCGTTGAACGCGGATGTGCGGATTGCGGGGGGACCGGCGGTGTAGTAACAACGGACCGAACACGGCCATATCCCCAAAGCAATGCGCCGATCATGACTAAGAAGGCCACGAAGAAAGCCCCTACCAAGCCGAAGCGGGCCACGGCCAAGCGCACGCCCACCGTTGCCAAGAAGCCGTTGCTGCACGACATCCGTGGCCTGATCGAATCCGCGCGCCAGCATGTGGCGCAAACGGCCAATGCCACCCTGACGATGCTGTACTGGCACGTTGGCGAGCGCATCGGTCGCGAGGTGCTGAAGGACAGGCGTGCGGAGTATGGGGAGCGAATTGTCGTATCACTGTCACGACAATTGGTGCAGGAATATGGCAAGGGCTTCGGCGTATCGGCACTGACACGCATGGTCAAGTTCTCCGAGGCTTTCCCTGACCAGCGAATTGTTGCGACGCTGTCGCAACAATTGACGTGGAGCCACTTCGTCGAGATCCTTCCGCTCAAGCAGCCCTTGGAGCGCGAGTTCTACGCCGAAATGTGCCGCATCGAGCGCTGGAGCGTACGCACCCTACGCGAGCGCATCGGCAGTCAGATGTACCTGCGCACGGCCATCGCGAAGAAGCCCGAGAACGTGGTGAAGGCCGAGTTGGGCCAGTTGCGCGAAGATGGACGGATGACGCCCGATCTCGTGTTCCGCGATCCGTACATGCTGGACTTCCTTGGCCTTCCACAGGACCATAGCGAACGTGACTTGGAACTCGCCATTCTCCGTGAGATGGAACGCATGCTGCTTGAGTTGGGCACCGGGTTCGCATTCGTGGCACGGCAGAAGCGCATCCCCGTGGACGACGAGGACTTCCACCTCGACCTGCTCTTCTACCACCGGCACCTGAAACGGCTGGTGGCCGTGGACCTGAAGCTGGAGAAGTTCAAGCCTTCGCACAAGGGGCAGATGGAACTGTACCTGAACTGGCTGGACCGCCACGAGCGTGCAGCGGGCGAAGAAGCACCCATTGGCCTGATCCTATGCGCTAGCGCCGGTGCCGAACAGGTGGAACTACTGGACCTGAACGCGTCCAACATCCGCGTGGCGGAATACAGGGCGCACATCCCCGACACCAAGCTGTTGCAGAAGCAGTTGCACCGCGCCGTACTGCTGGCACGTAAAAGCGCGGAACAGAGGAAGAGGAAGTATAGATCCGGCGAGATTTCGTTTGGATCCTGAGTGGCGAATTGGTTGGTTCGCGGCATGAAGAGACACGATGCGCGCAAAGACACCCTGGAGGTGAAGCACGAACGCCGCAAACAAGTGGTGCGCTTGCACAAGAAGGGCAAGGGACCCATGAAGATCGCCGAGCTCACTGGCCTGACCTGGCCCACCGTGCGCAAGGCCATCGACCTGTACGAGGCTGGTGGCAGTGTGGCCTTGAAGTACAAGAAGGTGGGTCGGCGCAAGGGTCAGGGGCGCAGCTTGGGGCCTGCCCAAGAGGCTCATGTGCGGGGCCTGATCAACGAGAAACGCCCCGAACAATTGAAGCTGGACTTCGCTTTGTGGGGCCGGGCAGCGGTGGGCGAGTTGATCGAGCGCGAGTTCGGTGTGAAGCTCAGTGTGCGCACGGTGGGCGATTATCTGAGACGCTGGGGCTACACACCACAAAAGCCGATCAAGCGGGCCTATGAGCGCAACGACAAGGCGATCCGCCAATGGAAGGAGCAGGAGTACCCCGCCATCGCGCAGCAGGCACAGCGGGAGAAGGCCGTGATCCATTGGTTGGACGAGGCGGCCATCGTGAACACCGATGTTCGTGGGCGCAGCTACTCCAAGCGCGGCAAGACGCCTGTGGTGTACGCGCCGGGATCACGCGCCAAGCTCTCGATGATCTCCACGGTCACCAACAAAGGCGAGTCGTGCTGGGAGATCATCGATGGCAACTTCAACGTGGACCGACTGCTCTCCTTCCTGAAAGCTTTGATCAAGGGGAAGCGCAAGAAGCTCTACGTGATCATGGACAACCTGCGCGCCCATCACAGCAAGCGCGTCAAGCAATGGGTGGCCGACCATGCCCATCGCATCGCGGTGTTCTACCTGCCCAGCTACGCCCCGGAACTCAATCCTGATGAACGGCTCAACGGGCAACTCAAGCAAGGTATCCGGGCCAAAGCCCCCAGCCGCAGCAAGTCAGTCCTGTACCAAGTGGCGCACGAACACATGGAGGCGATCTCAGCAGACACGCATCTCATCAAGTCCTTCTTCCAAGATCCCCATGTCAGCTACGCCGCATGAAAACCAAATCCCGCCGACTCAATACTCTTTAGAGCATTATTGGATCAAACGCATGTATGTCCATCAGTCCCGAGTCCTTTAGAAATGGCCTGATCGGGAGGATGGAGTGTATACGAATAAACCAAAGATGCTCTAGCGTAGCCCTGCCCCTACACCCCCAACCTCCCAACCAGGTCCACCAAGCGCGAGCTGTAGCCGTACTCGTTGTCGTACCAACCCATGATCTTCACCATGTTGCCCACCACGCTGGTGAGCTTGGCATCGAAGATGCAGCTGGCGGGATCGCCCACGATGTCCGCGCCCACGATGGGGTCCTCGGTGTAGCGCAGGATGCCCTTCAGGCGGCCTTCGGAGAGGGCCTTGAAGTGGGCATTGATCTCCTCCTCGCTCTTGAGGTTGCGCACGCGGCAGGCGATGTCGGTGATGGATCCGTCCGGCACGGGCACACGGATGCCGCAGCCACCGAGCTTGCCATCCAGCCCGGGCAGCACCCGGGTGACGGCCTTGGCCGCGCCGGTGGTGGTGGGGATGATGCTGACGGCAGCGGCGCGCGCGCGGCGCAGGTCGCGGTGGGGCGCGTCGTGCAGGCGCTGGTCGCTGGTGTAGCTGTGCACGGTGCTGATGAAGCCGTCCTCGATGCCGCATACCTCATCCAACCCCACGAGCATGGGCGCGGCGCAGTTGGTGGTGCAGCTGGCGTTGCTGATGATGTCGTCAGGGCTGTCGAGCACCTCATCGTTGATGCCGAGCACCACGGTCTTGGTGGTTTTGTCCTTGGCGGGTGCGGAAAGGAGCACCTTGCGCGCACCGGCCTTCAGGTGTGCCGAGGCCAGTTCACGCGTGAGAAAGTGCCCGGTGCTTTCGATGACCACATCAATGGCCAGTTCCTTCCACGGAAGCTTCGCGGGATCCTGTTCGGCAAAGAGGGCGATCTTCCTGCCGCCCACCAGCAGGTGTTTGGCGTCATGGTCCACTTGGTTCCGGTTCACTCCGTGGACGGAATCGTACTTGAAAAGGTGCGCCAGGGTCGGGGCGTCGGTCAGGTCATTCGCGGCCACGAGCTCGATGTCGTTGCGCTCCAACAGGATGCGTGAGGTGATGCGGCCGATGCGGCCAAAGCCATTGATGGCGACGCGGATCTTGGGCATGTGATAATGGTGGTTGGATGGTCGCTACAGGAACAGATTGCAACGTGAACGGTTCGCGGAGCCTCATTCGGCATGTTTCCAAGCGCGGTAACTGCTGCGCACCAAAGGCCCGCTCTCCACGAACATGAACCCGCGCTTCACGCCCTCTTCCTTGAACAGCTTAAACCGGTCCGGATGGGAGAACTCCGCCACGGGCAAGTGCTTCTTTGTGGGTTGCAGGTATTGGCCGATGGTCACTACATCGCAACCCACGCTGCGCAAGTCATCGAGCGTTTCCAATACCTCGTGGTCATGTTCACCAAGGCCGAGCATGATGCCGCTCTTGGTGCGCAAACCGGCTTTCTTGGCGCGCATCAGCACTTCCAGGCTTCGATCGTATTTGGCCTGCACCCGCACCTTGCGGGTGAGGCGGCGCACGGTTTCCACGTTGTGGCTGAGCACTTCGGGCCGCTCGGCCAGCACGGTGGCCAAGTTGTGCCATTCGCCTTTGAAGTCGGGAATGAGCGTTTCCAGTTTGGTTTCCGGGCAGCGGCGGCGCAGGGAGCGGATGGTCTTGGCCCAGATATCCGCGCCGCCGTCGGCCAAGTCGTCGCGGTCCACGGAGGTGATCACGCAGTGCTTCACGCCCATGAGCTCCACGGAGCGGGACACGCGGGCCGGCTCAAACGGGTCCGGGGCTTCCGGCCTGCCGGTGGCCACGTTGCAGAAGCCGCAGGAGCGGGTGCACACGTTGCCCAGGATCATGAAGGTGGCCGAACCTGCGCCCCAGCATTCGGCGATGTTGGGGCAGTGGCCGCTCTGGCAAATGGTGTGCAGTTGGTGCTCGTCCACGATGGAGCGCACCTGTTTGTAACCGCTTCCTCCGGGCAATTTCACACGCAACCATTCCGGCTTGCGCCCGGGTGCTTGGGCCGTAGCCTGCTCTAATGTTCCGCTCATCGGATCGCCTTGGCCCCGAAATGGACCGCCAGATAAAAGCCGAGAAAAAACTGTTTGTTGTAATCCTCCCCTTCCAAAACCGCCATTTGCGGCAGCTTCTTGCCATAGGCATCCATGGTCACGCCAGCTTCCAGGGCGCGAATGCCGGTATTGTCCGAGGCATGCTCAAAGTTCAGTGCGAACCGCCCGAAAGCGCCGGGATAAAGCTGCATCTCACCGAAACCCTCGAACCAGGAAGCCCGGCCGAAGATGTTGTCCGCAAAATGCTCCGCGGGGTCATAGCGTTCGGTAACCACGTATTGGTACGGGAAACTCGGCTCGCCGATCTGCAGGTACACGGGTTTCAGCAACCCCAAGGAAGGGCCGATGCCCCACACATAGTTCACTTCCACCCCGCTGTGCCGGATCTTTTCGGTGATGCGGTGCTTGCGGCCGATGGTGGGCCGCACCACGATCATGCTGTTGAGCTTGCCGTAGAAATAGCCGCGGGCATCTTGGTAATTGGGGTTGTAGCTCTTGATCTCTTTGGGGTGCTTCACTGAAACAATGTCGATGCCCAGCATATTGCGGTCTCGGGCATTGGCATATTTCCCGTACTGGAAGGTGATCCCCCAACCATCGCCGTGGATCAGTGGCCCGCCGTACATCTCATGGGCGTACAGCGTTCGCCCGGCCTCATCGTAGATGCTCTGCTGCACCTGTCCCCGGGCCATGGGGCCCAACAACAACAAGGTCAAGCAGGGAATGGTGCGCCACATGGGGTAAAGCCCTCAAAGCTACGGCAGAAGGACGTTGGGCAGGACGCTTTGGTGCCGGTACCGGCCCGGCTTTGGGGCAACGACCGGAACTGGCAGGAAGCGGCCCCCTGGTACCTGTATGCGGTGCGGGAGGAATTCCTTGACGGGTGATGCGCGGGGGCCCCGGCTGTTGTTCCTTCGCAACATGGATACCGCACATGTGAGCTACCTCGGTGGCCTGCGTACGCAGGCCACCCATTTACGCAGCGGGGAAAAGATCATTACCGATGCCCCTGTGGACAACCACGGCAAGGGGGAAGCCTTCTCACCCACCGACCTGATGAGCACCTCCCTGGCCTGCTGCATGATGACCCTGATGGGGATCGCGGCCGAAAGCAAGGCCATCCCATTGCGCAACCTGCAAGCCCGGGTGGTCAAGCACATGGCGGCGGGGCCGCGCCGGGTGGAACGCATTGAACTGGCCTTTGAGCTGGAGGGCAGCGGGTTGGACCAGCGCCAACGGGCGATCCTGGAGCATGCCGCCCGGACCTGCCCGGTTGCCCTGAGCTTGAACGGAGAACTGGCACAGGAGGTCTCCTTCCGCTATACATGATGCTACAAACAGGAAAGCCCGAGGTGATCCCGGGCTTGGAACGCTGTGACCGACGGGGGGCCCTAGCAGGGTTTTTCGGCAGCGGGCTTGGCCACTTTGCCGTAGGCCGGGCAGGAATGCATGCTCTTACAGGCGCTGAAGAGCATGCTGGCCACCGCCAGAACCGCGAATACCTTGAAGACCTTTTTCATCGTTTATCAACTGCTGGTTGACACTCCAAAACTAGGCCCTATTACCTTGTTGGCGGTCAAAAAGTTTCAACGATCACCCGCGAATTATTCTTCGCACGCCATGCACTCCGGCCCGGACACTCCTGACCCTCCGAGAATTCCGGACATCGGGGCCGGTTGGAATGACGTACTGAAAACGGAGTTCGTGGCGCCCTATTTCGCGGCATTGAAACATTTCCTCGTTCAGGAACGGGCCGTGCACACGGTTTATCCGCGCGGAAGCGACATCCTGCGCGCGTTTCGAGCCACCCCCTTTGAGGCCGTGCGGGTGGTGATCTTGGGCCAAGACCCGTACCATGGGCCAGGCCAGGCCCATGGACTCAGCTTCTCGGTGCCCAAGGGCATCCCCCCGCCGCCATCGCTGCAGAACATGATCAAGGAGATCCAGCGGAACCCCGGCGATCCAGCATCCGGCAGCGGAGACCTGACCTGCTGGGCCGAACAAGGCGTACTGCTGCTCAATGCCACGCTTACCGTGCGTGCAGGGGAAGCCGCCTCGCACCAAGGCAAAGGCTGGGAGCGCTTCACGGACGCGGCCATTGCCGGGCTCTCGCGCCAGCGCAGCGGTTTGGTCTTTCTGCTGTGGGGCCGCCATGCCCAAGCCAAGGAAACCCTGATCGACAGTTCCCGCCATTACATCCTCAAAGCTCCCCACCCTTCTCCCCTTTCGGCCCACAGGGGCTTTCTGGGCTGCGGCCATTTCGCCAGCGCCAATGAGATCCTGCAGGCACAAGGCGGCAACCCCATAGATTGGACCACTTGATGGGCCGCTTGGTGCTGCTGTTTGCCCTGCTGTGCGCCACGAGTGCCGTTGCCCAGCAGCAGGTGCTGGTGGTACAGGCGGACAGCGTGCTGCCACGTGCGTGGCGAGGCCCCTTCAAGACCGATCCCGGCCAGGCCGCGGCGCGCGTTGCCGCATTGCGCTCGGAGATGGTCGCCCGGGGCTTCCTGGCGGCCTCCTGCGACAGTTGCAGCACCGGCACGGACACGGTCCGGTGCTACTTCCACCTGGGGGCCGAGTACCGTTGGGCCCGCCTGAGCGCCGGCGGCGTACCGCAAGAGATCGCCAGTGCCACCGGATTCCGTGAACGCTTTTACCGCAACAGGCCCATTAGCCCCGGCCAGGTGGCCAAGCTGTTCGAAGGTCTGCTGGCCGAATGCGAGAACCATGGCTATCCCTTTGCCGTGGCCCGCCTGGACAGCTTTCAACTGGACACCATCGACCACCGGGGCCAAGGCCTGCTTGCCACGGTGTGCCTGGAGCGCGGCCGCCATGTCACGATCGACAGTGTACTGGTGCGCGGCACGGCGCGCTTGGGCGCCAGGTACCTGCGGGCACAGATCGGCATCATGCCGGGCGACCCCTACAACGAACAGCTGATCCGCGGGCTGGACAGCCGCATGCGCGAGCTACCCTTCGTATCGGTCCGCCAGCCCGCCTATGTGCTCTTTGCCCCGGAACAAACCAAACTCTACCTCTTCCTGGACGCCAAGCGGGCCAGCCTCTTCAACGGCATCATCGGCGTTGCCCAGGAGCCCGCCACGGGAAAACTGCATTTCACCGGCGACCTGGACCTGAAGCTGCGCAATGCATTGCACCGCGGCGAAGCCATCGACCTGAACTGGCGCAGCCTGCAAGACCGCACCCAGGACTTCCAGGCGGGATTCAACTATCCCTTCGCTTTCAACACCCCGTTCGGAGCGGACCTCAGCTTGAAGCTCTTCAAGCGCGACACCACCTTTTTGGAAGTAAATGCCCGCGCGGCATTGGAATATCTCCTGGGCAGGGGTGACAAGGTGAGGTTGTTCGTGAACAGCAAAAACAGCAAGCGGCTGGGCCAACTGGTTTCTTTTACGCCCGGCTTGGCCGATGTGAAGTTGACCGCCTACGGCCTGGGCCTGCGACGCGAACGGTTCGACTACCGCTTCAATCCGCGGAGCGGCATCGGAATGGACCTCGAAGGCTCGGTTGGCCGAAAACAAAGCTCCACCGCCACTTTCAGCGATTCGGTGCAGGTGGTGGACCACAGCCTGCAGTACGACTTGAGGGGCCAAGCGGCATGGCACATTCAAGTTGGCAAGTGGGGCACCGTGAAGCTCGCCGGCCAAGGGGGAGCCATGCTCAACGACCGCTTGTACACCAACGAACTCTTCCGCATTGGCGGGCTGAAGGGCATGCGCGGCATGGATGAAGCCGGCATCTATGCCTCATCCTATCTGATCGGTACGGTGGAGTACCGATTTCTTTTCGAGGAGAACAGCAACATCTTCCTCTTCGCCGACCAAGGCTGGTGGGAGGACCAAAGCCGACCGGCACTGCTCACCGATGCGCCCATCGGCTTCGGCGCGGGCACCAGTTTTGAGACCAAGGCTGGCATCTTCTCGCTGAGCTACGCGCTGGGCCGCCAATTCAACAATCCCGTGGAGCTGCGCAACGGCAAGGTCCACTTCGGATTCACCAGCTTGTTCTGACCCAGGCAGCATTTCCCCGCCGCGCAGCGTCTTGACAGCAACAACTTGGAAAGGTTCCTGAACGCGGGTGATCCCACCTCCTGGCACCAACTTCCGAAGACATGGGCATCCGGCACTGCCGCACAATCCTTGCCACGTTGGCGTATGCCGTGGCGGGCGGCTTGCAAGCCGGAGATACCATCACTGCGCCTCCCGGCCGCATCCATGTGGACCACGCCCGGCGATTGATCCTGGCCAACCTTCCGGCAAGTCAGGTCAATGCCCTGTGGCCCGGCCTGAAATCCGAGATCCTCGCAGACTCCCTCTATTCCTTAAACCCGGCTGTACCCATCGTGGAAACAGGCCACCCCTACACCGTGCGGACCGGCAGCGGCATTGCCTACCAACTCTATTTCTCCAACCTGCCGTTGATCGGCATTACCACGCAGGGCCCCATTGTGGACGAGCCGCAGGTGGCAGGCCACTTTACCTATTCGGACAGCACCGGGGAACTGGTCCACGCAGCCCTGGGCATTGAATACCGCGGCGGCTCATCACAAGCATGGCCGAAAAAATCCTACCGCATTGAATTCCGAAGCGACACGGCATGGGAAGAAGAAACCGACATGCAGCTGCCCGGCATGCGTTCCGATGATGACTGGAACCTGCTCGCCTTGTACAACGAGCCCTTGCGCCTGCGCAACGTGGTATGCAACCGGCTTTGGCGCATGATCCACGCACCCTACTACCAGTTCCTGGAACCCGATGCGGTGAACGGTGTACGCATGATGCACGCCGAACTTTTCGTGAATGGCGCCTACAGGGGGATCTACGCCGTGAGCGAACGGATCGACAGGAAGCAACTGGAACTGAAAACATACAACGGCAGCATCCGCGGCGAACTCTACAAAGGCACATCCTGGGGGGCGTCCACCTTCAGTGAGGCGCCGCCGTACGACAATGGCGAACTGTACTGGTCCGGCTTTGAATACGAGTACCCGACAGAGGTAACGGACTGGGCCAACCTGCATGACTTCGTGCAATTCGTGCTGGACACGCCCGAAGAACAATTCCTGGAGAGCTGCACATCGCGGTTCGAGCTGGACAACGCAGTGGACTATTTCATCTTCCTGAACCTGCTGCGCGCCGAGGACAACACCGGCAAGAACATCTACATCGCGCGGTACGATGCCGGCACACCCTACTTCTATGTGCCGCACGACCTGGACGGGACCTTTGGCATCGCTTGGGACGGCAGCGTTGCAAACACCACGGACGACCTGCTGGAAAATGGGTTCTATGAGCGACTGATCCACGATTGCAGGCCGGGCGGATTCATGGACCGCCTGCGGCAGCGCTGGAATGAACTGCGCGGAACCATCATCACCGCGAACGCGATCACCGGCATGTTCGCCCAGGAACACGCCCGTCTTTCCGGCAATTGGGCATATGTGCGTGAAGCCTTGGCCTGGCCGGAGTTTGTGCACGACCCCGCCCAGCTGGCCTACCTTGAAGCCTGGCTCCAGGCGCGCCTGGCCTATCTGGACACCCGTTTCAATGCGCCGTGCGAGCCAAGTGCGATCGCGGAAGCCGGCACGCCCGTGTTCGGATTGTTCCCGAACCCGGCAAACACGCACGTGACAGTGCTGACCACGGAACCCGCAGCAGCCCGGATCCGATTGACGGACGCCATCGGCAGGAACGTGCTGCAACAAACACTGTACGGCCCGCGTAACGAGATGGACGTTTCCATGCTAGCCCCCGGCTTGTACCAAGCAACCGTGGCAATAAACGGCCATGAAATCACCAGGAAGCTGGTTATAAACTGAGCCGACCATACCGGAAAGCCTATCCCTCCGCGCATTTGCTTCGCCATGGCCAACAACCGGGCCACCACCATGCGGGTGAAAAAGCCCATAGCCCTGTGTTTGCTGCTTTTGGCCGCGCAAGGCGCAGCCGCGCAACAAGATGACCTGGCTGCCGCAACCCCGGCAACCAAGCAGGTGCTCGCGGATTTCCTGATCGAATGGATGCAGGCGCGGTACCCGGCGGCCCCGTCGGAGGGATGTGTGCTGTACGTTTCCGCCAAGAGCCAGCGCATGTACTATGTTCGGGACCGTGAACTGGAAGGCGAGTACATCATCAGCACCGCCAGCAACGGGCTGGGCGAACTGGCCTGCAGCAACCGAACACCGCAGGGCCTGCACCGCGTGGTGCGCAAGTTCGGCGCGGGCATCCCCCCTTTCGGCATCTTCAAGGCCCGCCAATTCACCGGTGAAATAGCCCGGCCCAACAGTGGCACCGGCGATCTGATCACCTCGCGCATCCTGTGGCTGGACGGCCTGGAGCGCGGGGTGAACCAAGGGGAAGGCCGCGACAGCATGCAGCGCGGGATCTACATCCATGGCACGGCAGACGAAGCCTCCTTGGGCAAGCCCAGCTCCCATGGCTGCATCCGCATGTACAATGCGGACATCATCCGCCTCTACGAGCAAGTGCCCCTGGGCACCCTGGTGGTGATCCTGGACAACTGACCGTCGCGCGGCAAGCAGGGGTGCGCAGCCGGCGCCTACCTTAGCGGCATGGACTGGATGAGCGTGGCGCTGGGCTTGTTGGCCGGGTTGATCCTGGGTGCGACGGCCATGATCGCCCGGGCGCGTGCCAAGCACAACGAAACCATGCGCACCCTCAACCAGGTACGGGAGGCGGAACGGCAGGAACACCTGCGGCAATTGGCGGAGCGCGACCAGCAACTGGCACAGGCCAATCATACCTTGCAGGAGCAGAGCGGGCAGTTGGGGGCGGAGCGGCAGCGCAATGTGGGCTTGTCCGAAAAATTGGCCGTCCAACGCACGGAACTCGAAGCGCTCAATGAGCGCATGAACAAGGAATTCAGGCAGATCGCCAGCGCCCTGCTCGAGGAAAAGGGCAAGCAGATCACCGAGCAGCAGGAAGACCGCCTGAAACTGCTGCTGAACCCGTTCGGCGAGAAGATCAAGGAATTCCAGGAACAGGTACGGCAGGCCTATGACAAAGAGGGCAAGGAGCGGTTCCTGCTGAAAAGCGAAGTGGCCAAACTGGTGGAACAAAACCAGCGATTGAGCCAGGATGCGGACAACCTCACGCGGGCCTTGAAAGGCGACCGCCAAAGCCAAGGTGCGTGGGGGGAAATGATCCTGGAGAAACTGCTGGAAGACGCCGGCCTGGTGAAAGGCCAGGAATACACCATGCAGGAAAGCACCACCCAGGCGGATGGCACGCGCCTGCGCCCGGATGCGGTGATCCACCTTCCCGAAGACAAGCACCTGGTGGTGGATTCCAAGGTATCCCTGGTGCACTACGAACAGTACTGCAACACCACGGATGAGGCGGAACAGGCCCGGCTGCTCCGCCTGCACACCGAGAGCATGCGCACCCATGCCAAGGGCCTCGGCGAAAAGGCATACACCAAGCTCTACGGGCTCAACAACGTGGACTTCGTGCTGATGTTCGTTCCCGTGGAACCCGCATTCCTGCTGGCCCTGCGGGAGCGGCCGCAGATCTTCCAGGAAGCCTACGACCGCCAGGTGGTGATGGTGAGCCATAGCACGCTGATGGCCACCTTGCGCACGGTGCACGGCCTTTGGAAGAACGAGCGGATCACCCGCAACCACTTGGAGATCGCCGACCGTGCAGGCAAGCTGTACGACAAATTCAACGGGTTCACCGAAGACCTGATCAAAGTGGGCCACCAGTTGAAACTGGTGAAGGGAGCCTATGATGAGGCCATGGGCAAGCTGAGCGAAGGCCCGGGCAACCTGGTGCGCCAGGTGGAAAAGCTCAAGGAGCTCGGCGCCAAGGCCAACAAGGGGATCAACCCCAAGCTGCTGGAACGTTCCATGGAAGAACACCAGGACCCATGAAGCCGGGCATGGCGCTTTTCCTGCTGGCCGCCGGCGCCGTGACCTTGGCCTCGGGTTGCAGCACCTATGTTCCCGTGGCCGGCAACGACAACTTCGCCTATCTCTATGGGAAAGGAGCTGCCGCCGTGCGGTTGGATGCACGCGTATACCAAACCGGCGACGGGCAGGCCGTGATCTACTACAAGCTGCGCACCCGGGACCTGCTGTACAAGGGCACCGGCGGTGGAGGCCCCTACCACGCCCGCACATCGGTGCGCTATGAAGCGCTTCCCCTCCCTGGTTCAAAGGTGCTGTTGGACAGTGCCAGCACCTTGGTGAAGGACGAGAGCATGAGCCCCACGGAGGACATGGTACTGATCGGCAGCCTGCCGCTGAAGCTCAAGACCGACAAGCCATTCTACCTGCAGGTCACCGCCCACGACCTGAACAGGGATGCCCTCAGCACCGTGCTGCTGCGGGTGGAGCCTGCGGCTGTAGACCCGGCCCGATCCTTTCTGCCCCTGGGGAGCGACCAGCTGCCCTTGTTCGATGACCGCGCCAAACCGGGCACCGTTGTGCGGTTGAAAGCCGAAAGCCTGGCGGGGAACCAACTGCAGGTAGGCCACTACCCACCGGTGGAAAAACTGCCTGCCCCGGTGTTCGCCGCCACCGCACCGCCTGCCTTGGACATGCCCCCCGACAGCGTGTTCACCCTATCCGTGAGCGGGGATGGCCTGCTGGAATTCACCGCAGGAGATAGTGGATTCTACCATTTCCGCTCCGATACGGCTTCGCCTAAGGGGTATACCCTGTTCGTGCAACCGGGCGGCTATCCCGAAGTGAGAACGGTGCAGGACATGCTGGGCCCCTTGCGCTACATCACCAGCTCCAAGGAATGGGAAGCCATCCATGCCGCAGCCGACCCGCGTGCCGCCATGGAGCGGTTCTGGACCGATGCCGCAGGCAGCCGTGATCGGGCGCGTGAAGCGATAGCTGCATTCTATGGCCGGGTGGAAAGCGCCAACCGCCACTTCACCAGCTATACCGAAGGCTGGAAAACGGACCGCGGCCTGGTGCACATCATCTTCGGCACGCCCACCACCATTCGCAAGGACGAACGCGGCGAAACGTGGACCTACGGCGACGAGACCAACATGATGAGCCTGGTGTTCGCCTTCCACAAAAGGGAGGAGCCCTTCAGCAACAACGACCTGATCTTGCAGCGCGACCCCCAACTCAAGTCTGCGTGGTACCGCAACGTGGAAAGCTGGCGGAATGGAAGGGTAGTGAGCGAATGAGCGATGGAACAGCCCAACGGAAGGCCAATGGCGGCCCCGGGGCACAAGGCAACTTCGAGGAATGCGCAAGAACGGGCATAGCAACAAGATGAAGAAGGACGAGCTGATCTGTGGCGTGCATCCGGTAATGGAAGCTCTGCGCAGCGACTTGCATGTGGAAAAACTGCTCGTGCGCAGGGATGCCGGCGGCAAAGGCATCCAGGAGCTGAAGAACCTGGCCCGTGAACTGGGCGTACCGTGGCAACCGGTGCCTTTGGAAAAACTGGACCGCTTGACCACCACGGAGCACCAAGGCGTGGTGGCCTTCATCAGCCAAGTGCCTGTGCAGGACCTGGACGGGGTGATCGCCCAAGCCTATGACCGGGGGGAAGACCCCTTGTTGGTGGCACTGGACGGCGTTACCGATGTACGGAACGTCGGGGCCATTGCCCGCAGCGCGGAATGCTTCGGCGCCCACGGCCTGGTGGTGCCCAAGGCAGGCACGGCCCGCTTGGGCAGCGATGCGGTAAAAAGCAGCGCCGGGGCGCTGTTGCGCAAACCGGTGTGCCGTACGGACCAGTTGCCGCTGGCGCTGGAGCGGGCACGGGAGCACGGCCTGCGCATTATCGCCGTTTCGGAGAAGGCCGAGCAAATGATCGGCACCTGTGACCTGACCGGCCCCTTGGTACTGGTGATGGGAGCGGAGGACACGGGCATTTCCGAAGCCATCCTGCGCAAGGCCGATGCCTTGGTGCGGATCCCCATGGCCGGCACCCTCGGGTCGCTGAACGTGAGCGTAGCCACCGGCGTGGCCCTGTTTGAGGCATTGCGCCAGCGCACCGTGCCCGCAGCCAGGGTGAAGTGAGCGTGCAAGGCCGTGCTCCGGCACACGGCCCGCTCATCGGAACCTTTCGGGCCTTGAACGGGTATAAGCCGGGATCCATGAAACCAAGAGCCCGCACCCTGAAGGTACTTTCCCTCACCCTGATCCTGCTCGGCCTGCTGTACAGCCAACAGGCTTCCGCCCAGAACACCATAGGCCTGCGCGTTATCGCATTGACCAGTGCCGAGCGCGATGCCCTGGTCGCCGCCGCCCATGCTTCCGGGGAATTGAAGGTGGTATTTGCCTGTGTTCCCGCAGGGGTGATCGTGTTCAGCGACCAAGGCCGCGCCTCGAGCCGCGAAGCATTGCGCGCCAACGTGCGCGCCGCCATGGCCCCCACGGTTCCCGCCCAGCGGATCGAGGCCCGGGAATTGACATTGGAAGCTGCGGAGGCAGCCTGTGAAACCACCCGTGGACAATGAGCGCGGCCCGCACCAGCACCACCCGCCGCTCCTTGTCCATGGCTTGCTCCTGGGCCGCGGCTTTAGGCGCGTTTGCCCAGCTCACAACAGGCCCGCAAACGGACCTGCAACAATTGGCCAGCACCATCACCGGGCCGGGCGTGGTCATTTCCGATCCACAGATCAACTGCCATGCCGAAGGCTATGGCGAATTCTCCTACAGCGGTTCCTTGCTGGGCATCGATGAGGGCATCCTGCTCACCAGCGGCTCCATCAACAATGCCATTGGGCCCAACAATGCGGAAAACCGGACCTTGGACCAGGACGGCCCCGGCAGCAGCTTGCTGACCACCGTGGCCGGAAGGCCCACCTTCGATGCCTGCACCTTCGAATTTGACGTGATCCCTGCCGGGGACAGCCTGCAGTTCGATTTCGTCTTCGCCTCCGAGGAATACAACGAGTACGTGGGCTCACAATACAATGACGTGTTCGGCTTTTTCATTTCCGGGCCAGGCATCACCGGCGACCCCGGCATCGGCGCCGACAAGAACATCGCATTGATCCCCGGCACCAACCAGGCGGTAACGATCAACAACGTGAACAGCGGTTCCAATCCGGGCTACTACTTCAACAATGCCGGCGGCCAGTATGTGCAATACGACGGGTTCACCCAAGGGCTCCGCGCTGTATCGCCCGTGGAGCCCTGCCAGAGCTACCACCTGAAACTGATCGTGGCGGATGCCTCCGACAGGGTGTATGATTCGGGCGTGTTCATTGCCAAAGTGCAAAGCAATCCGGTGACCATGGCGCTGATCACTGACAACGGCAGCGGCACGCTCATTGAAGGCTGCAATCCGGGCTTGGTGCGCTTCACCCGCCAGCTGGTGACCGCGCAACCGTTGGACCTGGAGTACTATCTCCAAGGAACGGCGGTGAACGGCACCGACTATGCTCCCATCGGCAACCCCTTGCCCAGCGTGCCTAAAACCATCACCATTCCGGCCAACCAAGCATCTGCCGAGCAGCCCATCGGCCTGATCGCCGACGGCGTGCCCGAAGGCGCGGAATCCCTGCTCTTCATCTTGGGCAATCCTTACTGCCCGGGCATGGATGCGGACACGCTCACGGTTCCCCTGATGGACTCATTGCAGGCCGCGGTTGTGCCTGCAACAAGCATGATCTGCAGCGGTGGCCAAATCCAGCTCACCGCATCAGGCGGGGAGAACTACAGCTGGACGCCCGCTGCCGGGCTCAGCGCCAGTTCCATCCCCGACCCCATCGCCCAGCCGACCACCACCACTACCTACAGCGTGGCCGTGACCAGCGGCGCCTGTAGCAGCCAGCTGCAAGCTGAGGTGAAGGTGAGCGCCATGCAGACCTCAACGGTCATTGTGCGGCCCTTGTGCCATGGCGATGACAACGGTGCCATCAACCTGAGCGTCAGCGGCGGAATTCCTCCATACAGCTTCCAATGGTCCGGACCGGACGGATACAGTGCTTCCACCGAAGACATCAGCGGCATTGCCGCCGGCGCCTACACCGTGGTCATCACGGATGCAGCCTGCAGCAAAACGGTGAACCTCATCGTAGGGCAACCTCCCGTGCTGGGCGTATCGCTGCAGCCTTCCTTGCTGGTATTCGGGCAAAACATCAGTTGCCACAATGGCCAGGACGGCAGCATTGATGCCACGGTAACCGGCGGTATTGCCCCCTATTCGGCCCTGTGGAACGGACCCGGCGGTTTTTCTTCCAGCTCCACCGATATCGGCAACCTGGGTGAAGGCACCTACACCTTGGTGGTAACCGATCAGTTCGGATGCACGGCCATGGCCGAGGCCACCTTGCTGGCCAGTGCGCCCCTGGCGGCAGAGATCACGGATACCGCCCATGTGGCCTGCGCCGGGAACAACAACGGATCCGCCACGGTGATCGTGACCGGAGGCATGCCCGCATACAGCTATCTGTGGAACACCGTGCCCGCACAGACCTCCGCCACCGCCAGCGGCCTTGCCCCCGGCGCCTACACCGTTACCGCCACGGACCAATACGGCTGCACCAACGCCGCTGCGGTCACCATCACCGGCCCCGCACAACCCTTGGCGGTGCAGCTCAGTGGCAAGACCGATGTGACGTGCCAAGGCGCAGCCAATGGAAGCGCCACCCTTTCCGTTTCCGGAGGCACCCCGGGCTACAGCATCGCCTGGAACACCGTGCCCGTGCAAACCGGCCCCACCGCCAGCGGGCTGGGAGGCGGCACCTACACGGCCACGATCACCGATGCGAACGGATGCCAGACCGCCCGTACGGTAACGATCACCGAACCGTCACAACCGTTGGCGGCCACCATCACCGCGCAGGAGAACATCGCTTGCCCCGGCCAAGGCGCTGGCAGCGCCACTGTGCTTGCCTCCGGGGGTACCGGCCCGTACAGCTATGCGTGGAACACCGCCCCGGCACAATACGGCGCTGCGGCAACCGGGCTGCCGGCCGGCAACCACACGGTGATCATCACTGATGCCAACGGGTGCACCACCTCGTTGATCGTGGAGATCACCGCACCGGCGGAAAGCCTTGAAGCGGAGATCAGCTCCAGCCTGAACGTGCTCTGCGCCGGCAGCGCCTCCGGCAGCGCCACCGTGGTGGCCACAGGCGGGGCCGGTGGTTATACCTACCAATGGAACACCACGCCGGCCCAGCAGACCGCTACGGCCGTCGGCTTGGCCGCCGGCACTTGGCAAGTGACCGTGGAAGATGCCAACGCGTGCAGCGCCACGGCGCAGATCACCATCGGCGAACCCGACCCCTTGGTGGCCGAGGGCCAGGTAAGCCCGGCCCAGTGCCAAGGAAACGCCGATGGCGCGGTGGACCTGGAGATCAGCGGCGGTGTTGAGCCCTATACCTGGGCTTGGACCGGGCCGAACGGCTTCACCGCAACCACCCAAAACATCAGTGGTATCGCCGCCGGTGGCTACAACGTGGCCATCACCGATGCCAATGGCTGCACGATCAACCGCAGCTTCAATGTGAACCAGCCCGGTTTGTTCGACGTGAATGCCACGCCCGTGCTCATCGGCAATGCCCATGTGAGCTGCCCTGGCAGCAACGACGGCTCCATCGCTCTGGATGTAACCGGCGCCTTGCCCCCTTATGAATATGCCTGGAGCGGCCCGAACGGCTACACTTCCGACCAGGAAGACCCTTCCGGGCTGGCGGCCGGGGGCTACCAGGTGACCATTACCGATGACAATGGCTGCAGCGCCAGCCTGGATGTTACGTTGAACGCCCCTGCGGCCATCAGCGCCACCCTGCCCACCAGCAACTACGGCGGCTACGGCCTCTCGTGCAATGGCGGAAGCAACGGCACCATTACGGCACAGGTCAGCGGCGGCAACGCGCCATACACCACGGCCTGGAGCGGGCCCAACGGATTTGCGTCCGCTGATGCCGCCATCTCGGGGCTGCAAGCCGGTGCCTACCAGGCAACCATCACGGATGCCAACGGGTGCACCACCACGCAAAGCGTCCAATTGACGCAACCCGCTGCGCTGGTGGCCGGCAACGGTGGCAGCACTCCGGCCACCTGCTACGGCAGCAACACCGGGCAGGCCACCGCAGCAGTCACCGGCGGCGTGCCCGCGTACATTTACACCTGGAACACGCTTCCGGCCCAGCACGCGGCCACGGCCACCGGACTTGCCGCCGGGAACTACACCGTAAGCATCACCGATGCCAACGGGTGCACAT
Organism: Flavobacteriales bacterium; assembly: GCA_020852835.1. GTDB lineage: Bacteria > Bacteroidota > Bacteroidia > Flavobacteriales_F > PHOS-HE28 > PHOS-HE28. The sequence continues at coordinate 75,346 of JADZAC010000053.1, read as the reverse complement.
CCTCAAGCGTCATTGCCGTGGGCGGCCCGGCACAAGCCTTGGTGGCAGAAGTGCAGCTGGTCTCCAACGTGCTCTGCCATGGGGGGAATGATGGATCGGCCACGGCCGCTGCCGTTGGCGGAACCCCGCCCTATGCCTATGCCTGGAACACCATACCGACCACCAATAGCGCCACGGTCAGCGGGCTCAACGCAGGTACCTGGACGGTTACCGCGACCGATGCCGCCGGGTGCACCGCGACCAGCCAAGTGGTGATCGATCAGCCTGCACTTCCCCTCAACGCCACGTGGGAGGATCAGCATAACGTTTCGTGCTTCGGCGACAACGATGGATCCGCTTCCATCATCGCCACAGGCGGCAGCGGCGACTACAGCATCACTTGGAACACCCTGCCGACGCAAACCGGCAGTACCGCCACGGGCCTGGCCCCCGGCATGTACACGGCCACCATTGCCGATGCGAACGGCTGTGCCCAAACGCTGGAACTCCCCGTGTACGTAGGCGGCCCCGTGGAGCCCTTGGCCATCACCTGGACCGCCCAGACCTACCCCGGCGGAGCCCATGTGAGCTGCCCGGGCACAAGCGACGGCAACATCAACCTGAGCGTTACCGGAGGCACTCCCGACTACCAATTCCACTGGCAGGACGGTTTGGGCAATATTTCCTCCACGGAAGACCTCACGAACATTCCGGCAGGTGAATACCAGCTCCACATCGCCGACGGGCATGGCTGCCTGCTCGACTCCACCATCATCTTGAACGCACCCGCCGGGCTCTCGGCCACTGCCACCATCCAATCGGCAACTTGCCATGGCGCAAACAGCGGCACCATCGACCTGACCCCGGCCGGAGGAGCTGCGCCATACAGCTACCAATGGACCGGTCCAAACGGGTTCACCGCAGGCACGCAAGACCTGGGCGGCCTGTATGCAGGCGTGTACCATGCCACCATCACGGACATCAACGGCTGCGTGTTGCAACAGCCCTTCGATGTATCCGAGCCCGGCATGTTCACCTTTGATGCCACCGTGGAACAGGTCAGCTGCGCCAGCTCCAACGACGGGGCCATACAGCTCACCGCAGCGGGAGGCACCGCTCCATACCAGTATGCTTGGACCGGACCCACGGGCTACACCGCCAACACCGCCAACATCCAAGATCTTGCAGCCGGCAGCTACCACCTCACCTTGACGGATGACAACGGCTGCAGCGCACTCTTCAGCACCACCCTGCAAGCCCCTTCCCCGCTTCATGCCTATACCATTTCAAGCAAGAACCATGGCGGCTACGACATCACCTGTGCCGGCGCCAGCGACGGGGTGCTCACCACTGTATACTACGGCGGCACGCCGCCGTACAGCTTTGCGTGGACCGGTCCCGGCGGATTCACCGCCAGCACCCCCGACATCAGCGGATTGGCGGCCGGCACTTACACCCTGACCATAACCGACGCCAACGGCTGCAGCGTTGCCGTGACCACGGTGCTGGTGGCACCGCCCGCACTTGCCGCCACGGCCGTGGCCAACAGCTATGCCGGTGGATCAGGCACCAGTTGCCAAGGTGCGGAGGACGGTTCGATCATCCTTACCCCGGCGGGCGGCACACCGGCCTACACCGTGGCATGGAACGGCCCCGGCGGATTTACCGCGAGTGCCTGGCAGATCACCGGCTTGGCTGCAGGCACGTACACGGCCACCGTGACCGATGCCAATGGCTGCACCGCCACAGCTGCCACGGCCATCAGCGCTCCGGACCCGATCGCCCTCAGCATCACCGGCTCCGACATTACCTGCCATGGCGGCAGCAACGGCACTATTGATCTCGGCGTATCGGGGGGCAGTGGAAGCTACATCCACACATGGAGCGGGCCGGGTGCATTTGCAGCGGCCAGCGAAGACCTCAGCGGCGTACCCGCCGGTACCTACACTGTGGTGGTGGCCGATGCCAACGGATGCCAGGCCACCACCAGCATCACGCTGGTGCAACCGCTCCCCCTCACCTCCACGGCGATCATCACCACCGCCCAGTGCCAAGGCGCCAACACCGGATCGATCGACCTGAGCCCGGCAGGCGGCACCGGAAGCTATACCTTCCAATGGAGCGGCTTCCCCGCCTTCTCAGCCATCACCGAAGACATCTCCGCGCTGCTCGCCGGGGTGTACACCGTGAACATCACGGATGATGCCGGATGCACGGCCACCGCGTACTACAACGTGGGCGAACCGGGCCAATTCCAGCTCACGGCCCAACTGAGCAGTGTTGCCGGCGGATACAACGTGAGCTGCGCCACGGCCACCGACGGCTCCATCGACGCCGCGGTGGGAGGAGGAACCGGCCCCTACACCTATTTCTGGAACGGGCCCGATGGCTTTACCTCGATCAACCTTGATCTCACAGGACTGGCTGCGGGTGAATACCACCTTACCGTGCACGATGCCAACGGCTGCAACGCCCAGGCCAGTTTCAGCCTGGTTGCACCGGCCGCCATCCAGATCGGCCTCACGGCCACGGCACAACCCGCATGCAATGGTGGCAATGACGGCAGCATCCATGCCTCCATCAGCGGTGGCACGGCGCCCTATACGGCCTCTTGGACCGGACCTGACGGCCCCTTGGGCCTAGGCTCGGACCTCAGCAGCATCGGCGCCGGCATCTACCAGGTACAGGTAACCGATGCCTTGGGATGCACCGCCACGGCCAGCATCAACCTGGCCGAGCCCGGTGGCATTAATGCGACCGCCACGGCCCATGTGTACCCCAACGGCACCAACCACAGTTGCGCCAATACAGCGGATGGCAGCATCGACCTGGTGATCTCCGGCGGCACCGGACCTTACCTCGTTACTTGGAACGGCCCTGGCGGGTACCAAGCCACCACCGAAGACCTCAGCGGGCTGCTGCCCGGCATTTATACGGCCACCATTACCGATGCCAGCGGCTGCACCACCTTCAGCCAGGCGGCTCTTGCCGCTCCGCCTGTGTTGGCCCTGGAGGTGGCTACCTCTTCGTACAGCAACGGCAACGGCGTTTCCTGCGCCGGCGCGCAGGACGGCACCATCACCTTGGCCATCAGCGGCGGCAGCCCCGGCTACACCACCAGTTGGAGCGGGCCCGGTGGATTCTTCTCCACCGACAATGCGATCACAGGCCTGGCACCGGGCACCTACACGGCCACCGTTACCGACAACGCAGGCTGCGCTACGGCCACCTCTGTTGACCTGGTCGCACCAGCGCCCATCACCGTGGATGCACTCCTGAGCGATCACAGCGGGTTTGAAGTGGGATGCGGCGGCAACGATGGCGCCATCGACCTCAACGTATCCGGAGGTTTGCCCCCCTACCAGTTCTCCTGGTCCGGGCCGAACGGCTTTGCGGCACTGGACGAAGACCTCAGCGGGCTCGCGGCAGGCAATTATTCGGTCCTGATCTCCGATGCCAACAACTGCACTGCCAGCCGTGCCTTTGTGCTGCAAGCACCCGCAGCGCTCACCGCCAACCTGGTGGTGACCAGCAATGAGTGCGATGCCACCAGCAACGGGGCCATCAACCTCACCGTAGCCGGGGGCACGGAGCCTTACACCGTGGCTTGGAGCGGGCCCAACGGGTTCAGTTCCTCGGACGAAGACCTTTCCGGCCTGGCCATTGGCACCTACAGCGTGGAAGTGACCAGCGCCATGGGCTGCACCACCACCGCACAAGCCGAGGTGATCGCGGCGGCGCCCATGTCGTTGGACCTCTACGTCTCCACCTACGGCCAGGTGAACATTCCCTGCCACGGCGATAGCACCGGCGTGATCGAACTAGCCGTAGCCGGCGGGTTCCAACCGTTGAGCATCGCATGGAACGGACCTGATGGCTTTACGGCAACCACCTTCAACCTTTCCGGTCTGCCTGCCGGCCTGTACACGGCCACCGTTGTCGATGACCACGGCTGCATGCGCGACACCTCCGTCACGCTGGTGGAACCGGGCAGCCCCTTGCTCGCAGAGATCGGCACGGTGGACGTGGCCTGCCACGGCGGGGCCACCGGCAGCATCTCCACCACGGTTACCGGCGGTGACGGCCCTTACCTCTTCGATTGGCGCGGACCCGACAGCGCTTCCTTCAGCACGGCAGACATTACTGCACTGGTGGCCGGCGTGTATGAACTGGTGGTGACCGATGCCAACCAATGCGTGGACACCCTGCACACCACCATTCACCAACCGGACAGCGCCTTGGCGGTAGCCTATGCACTGAGCGACCACCAAGGCTTCCAAACCAGCTGCGCCGATGCTGCGGACGGCTCGATCTTATTGGCCGCGAACGGCGGCACTGCAGGCTACCTGTACAGTTGGAGCGGCCCCAATGGCTTCACATCCGACCAGGACAGCATCAGTGGCCTTGTGGCCGGCACCTATGTGCTCGCTGTTACCGATGCCATGGGCTGCACCTATACCACAAACCTGGTGCTCAATGCTCCTGCACCGCTCGCCGCCGAACTGCTTGCGGCAACCTTCCCTTCGGGCAGCAACATCAGCTGCCATGGCGCCAACGACGGCTCGATCAACGCCGTGATCACCGGCGGTGTGGCGCCATTCACCCTGCTTTGGAGCGGCCCTGGAGGGTTCACTTCCGCAGAAGCTGAAATCGACTCCCTCATCCCCGGCACCTATTGCCTCACGGTATCCGACACCAACGCGTGCAGTGCCCAGCAGTGCATCACCTTGGCCGAGCCTGCGGCGCTCAGCGCCACCGCCACCGGAACTGAAGCCGCCTGCGGCCAGGAGACGGGCACGGTAAATGCCACCGTTGCCGGAGGAAGCGGCCCGTACAGCTTTGATTGGAGCAACGGTGCCCAATCCGAGGACCTCGCGGGCGTGGCGGCAGGCAGCTATGTGCTGCTGGTCGCCGATGCCAACGGCTGCTCGGCTTCCGCCACGGCCGTGGTTGAAGGCAGCCCGGCGGTGGAAGCCCATGCCACTGTGACCGCACCGTTGTGCCACTCCTCCACGGACGGTTCGGTGGTGCTCACGGCCACCGGGGGCGAAGCACCCTTCAGCTACCTGTGGGCCGATGGTTCCACGAATGCGTTGCTGGAAGGCATCGGCGCGGGCGGCTATGCCGTCACCATCACCGATGCCAATGGCTGCACCTGGGAGCAGACCATCGTGGTGGCCGCTCCGGACAGCCTGGCCGCGGAAACGCTGCTCTCCTACTTCGCCAACGGCTACAATGTGAGCACCTGGGGAGGAAACGATGGTTCCATCGCCCTGCAGGTCCTGGGCGGCACAGCACCCTACAGCTACCTCTGGGGCGATGGCGCCACCACCGACCCGCGCACCGGCCTTCCGGCAGGGACCTATCCGGTGATCGTTACCGATGCCAACGGGTGCACGCTGGAGCTGTCCATCACCCTTACGCAGCCGGATGACCTGGCCATGCCCACGGGCTTCACGCCCAACGGCGACGGCCAGAACGACGCCTTTGTGGTGCACGGCATCGAAAGCTTCCCCAACAACCGGATCACCGTGTTCAACCGCTGGGGCAACGCGGTTTACGACCGCCTGAACTACGCCAACGATTGGCGCGGTGAAAACCAGCAAGGACAAGACCTTCCCAACGGCACCTACTTCGTGGTGCTGCAACTGGGGACAGAACGCTCCATGCAGAACTATGTGGACCTCCGCCGCTAAGCAAACCCCCGCTACCGACATGCGCAGCATCCGGCTCCTCCTTTCGGCCACGTTGGTGTGCGGCAGCTGCCTCACTGCCAGCGCCCAGCAAGAGCTCATGATCAGCCAATACATGTTCAACGGGCTGCTGATCAATCCCGCCTATGCCGGCAGCCACCCGTTTGCCAGCGCCACCGCCCTGCACCGCAGCCAATGGGTGGGCATGGAGGGTGCGCCCCGCACCAACCTCTTGTGCGTGGACGGCCCGGTGTGGAACAACAAGATGGGATTGGGCTTCACCTTCAGCCACGACATGATCGGAGTAAGCCGCGACATGGAAATGGCGGCACACTACGCCTACCGCATCCGCACCGGCAACAACGGGCACCTCGCCTTGGGCCTCAAGGCCGGGCTTTCCCTGTATTCCGCCCGCCTCGGGGAACTGGTGTACTGGGACGCGCAGGATGCCCTCTACCAGGCAGACATCAGCAATGCCGCCGTGGGCAAGTTCGGCTTTGGGCTCTATTGGAACAACGAACTGTCCTTCCTGGGCGTTTCCGTTCCTACCCTCACCGCTGCGGATGGCCGGCTGACCTCCGAACTGGCCTCCGCCCCCGACCATTTTTTCACCCGGCACCTGTACATTCATGCCGGCCATGTCTTCGAACTGAACGAGCATTTCGACCTTAAACCGAGCACCTTGGTGAAGTACCAGCAACAAGCCCCTCCTGAAGTGGACATCAACCTCAATGTCTTGTTCAAGGAGCGTTTCTGGCTGGGTGCCGGATACCGCACCGGGGATGCCGTGGTGGGCATGGTGGAATTCCAGGTAAACCAGCTGTTGCGCGTTGGCTACGCTTACGACATGAACACCTCCGGCCTGCGCCACTACAACGGCGGATCGCATGAGGTAATGCTCGGCATCGACCTGGGCCGGGAGCCGATCATGATCAAAAACCCGAGGTACTTCTGATGCGGTCGTACTGTCCTTCTTTCCCCCTTGCGCTGTTGGCCGCATCGGCCTTGGTGTCTTGTGCGGACCACCATGTGCGCAAAGGCAGCCAGGCCATGGGCCTCCTTTCATACAGCAAGGCGGAGCGCCACTTCGACAAGGCGTTGAAGCACCACCAGGACCGCGACCTGTTGATCTTGGCTGCGCAAGCCGAAGCCAAACAGAACAAGGTGGAAGAAGCGGCCGCCCATTATGACGCTGCCGAACAGATCGCCCCGCTGAACGGCCATGATGCCTACCAGTACGGGCGCCTGCTGATGAACTTGGGCAACTACCAGCAAGCTGAATCGCTGCTTGTGCGCGCCTGGCAGGACCAACCGGAGCGGCGGGACATCACCGAGCTCATCGGGTCCTCGCAGGGGTACAAGTCCTTCTATGCCGACAGTTCCCGCTACGAAATATCCCCCTTGGAACTGGAGGGCATCGCCACCGCATTTTGCGCAGTCCCCCACGGGCAGGCGATCCTGTTCACAGCCCAGCGTGATGCCGCAGCAGCCAAACAGGACCCTTGGTCGGGTTATTCGTTCACCGACCTCTACCAGTGGGAACCCCGGAACGGAGCATACGGCAAGCCACAGTTGATCAAGGGCGAGGTGAACGGGCCTTTCCATGAAGGGCCGGCCGTACTGGCCGACGGAGGCAACACGCTCTATTTCACCCGAAGCAACTACTACGGCCGAAAGCTGATCAAGGATGAAAAGAACATCAGCAACCTGAAACTGTTCCGGGCCACCCTGCAAGCGGACGGCACTTGGGGCAACATCAGTGAATTCAGCTACAACAACGATGCCTGGTCCGTTGGGCAACCGGCGTTGAGCAAGGACGGAAAGACGCTGTACTTCACCAGCGACATGCCGGGCGGACATGGCGGCAAAGACCTCTGGTACTGCAGGGACCTGGGCACGGGCTGGCAAGCTCCTGTGAACCTGGGCCCTTCCATCAACACCAGCGGCGATGAGATGTTCCCCACCCTGGTGGGCGATGCCCTCTATTTCTCCAGCACCAACCACAACAACATGGGGGGATTGGACATCCTGGAGACCCATGTGGAAGGTGAATACTGGAGCGAGCCGAGGAACTTGGGCTATCCGGTGAACACCACGCGCGACGACTTCGGACTTTGGCTGGACAGCAGCGGCACGCAAGGCTACCTCAGCAGCGACCGTTCCGGCACAGATTGGATCTATGCCTTGAAAGTGAACACTCCCGTGTTCTCCGTGGATGGCATGATCACCCAGGCCGATGGCGAGCAGCCGGTGCCTTTCGCTTTGGTCATCCTGGAAAACCTGGCCGACCACATGAAAACACAGGACACTGCCGATGCCAACGGCCGGTTCAGATTCCCGCTCGACCCCAATGCGACCTATTCGATCACGGCGATCAAGGACGGCATGCTTACGCAGAGCACCACCGCCAGCACCGTGGGCTTGGCGATGAGCACGGCCTTGGGCACCCATATCGCCATGAAGCCGCTGGAACTGGACAAGCCTTTCCCCGTGCCAAACATCTATTACGACTATGACAAGTGGGACATCCGCCCGGATGCGGCCGCTGAGCTGGACAAATTGGTGGCGGTGTTCACCGACAACCCGGAGCTCACCTTTGAGCTGGGCTCCCATACTGACAGCCGCGGGGGCGACCTGTACAACCTGGTGCTGAGCGATGCTCGCGCCAAGAGCGCCGTGGACTACCTGGTACGCAAGGGTGTTTCCCCGGACCGGATCTTTGCCCGGGGATATGGGGAAACGATCTTGGTGAACCAATGCGCCGACGGGGTGAAATGCACCGAGGATGAGCACCAGGCCAACCGGCGCACCGAATTCAAGGTGGTGGGCCGCGGGCAGGCCGCAACGCAGCCTTAGGCCCGCCACGGCCTACTTGCGGGCCTGCGCCATGCGCTGCACCATGCTGGCAAACGGCTGTCCTTCCACCTTTGCCGCCACCCAGGCGCGCAGGTTGAAGTACTTGAGCACCGTGCTCTCATTGGGGTCCTTCATCAATTCATCCAAAACGGACCGAAGTGAGCCCAGCAGCTTGTGTTTGGCCTCCGGCGAGGTGCTCCTCGCCAATTTCTTGATGTGGTCGATCAAGGCGGCCTCCACCCCGAAGCCGCGCTGCCGCTTGCTCAGGTAGCGCTGGGTGCTGCGCACCATGTACTCCAGCAGCTCAAAATTGCCCAATTCGTAGTGCACCACCAGGTTGAACAGCCGCGCATAGGTGAAGATGTCCTGGCGCAAGGCCGGCTCCGGATCATTGAGCACCTTGTTGAGCCAATAGAGCGACCGGTTCATGTTGTCGGCACCGAAATTCACGGTGGACAGCAGAAAGTAGAACTCCAGTTCATACTCCTTGGGCAACTGTGCATCCCACATCGCCATGCCCTTGACCACTTCCTCCTCACGCAGGACGCCTTCCGCAAAATTGCCCGACCGGTCGTGGTAGCGCAGGTCGCTCAGCCAACTGTTGCAGAACACGAGCAGCCGGATATCGATGTCGCCGAAACCCGGTTTGCCCGGCAGTTCCCTTAGCTTTTCGATGTCGGCGGGGACGTTAGCAAAATCACCCAGTTCGATCTCGCACTGGATCAGGTAGTACAGTGTGCGCACATAACGTTGGGGCAGGTCCTTCTTCAACAAGGGATGTTTGTCCAGGATCTCCTTGGCCCGCTGGAATTTGGCGTAGCTCAAGGCCCAATCGCGCTTGGCCCATTGGCAGAAGCCTTGCGTGTAGTGGCAGATGGTGCTGGCCCGGTGCGTAAGCGCCGTGTTCTTGCCTACGATCAGCGGGTGGCCGCTGATCTCCTCCACCATGGCATGCTCCTCATCCGTGCGCACATACCCCCCGCTTCGGAACACGTAATTGATCTTGGCATAAAGCACATTGTAGGTGGCCAAGTTCTGCAACTTCTCAAGCACCGCCTCTTCTTCCTTGATCAGGCTGTTGAGGTCGCGGGTGAAATTGCCCGTGTGGTAGGCCTCTTCGATGAGCATCTTCTCCCAGCTCAGCAGTTCGAACCACAGGTAGAGCCGCTCATGGTCCTTGGCGATCTTCTTGGCACGCTGCAGCACCTTGGTGGCCTCCTCGTACAATGCTTTGCCGAAGAGGATCTCGATATTGTTGATGTGCTGCTTCAAGACGCCGGTGACGCTGGAGTCCGCGTGGTAGGCCCGCAGCGCCTTCAGGATGAGCTTGTACAGGTGGTTCTTCTCCGAAGGGAAATGCCGGATGAAGGTTTCCTTGGCGAACTGCTTCTTGATCGCCGCCTCATTGTACTCCTTCTGCTTGTCGATCGCATCGAAGATGCGCAGGTAGTTCTTTTCCCCGCTTTGCAGGGCGGAGTGCAGCTTGAAGAACCTTTTTTCTGATTTGGTCAGGGACCGGATCAGGTCGAAGAGCTCGTTGCTTGGCTTCATGTGGTGGCAGCGGTCAGCGGTGCAAGCAGCCTGTGTACCTGTTGCCCAAAGATAGGGCTTCACCGGTTTGCGCGTGCAGCGCGGCAGCCCACGGCCGCTTGCGGTACTTTCGCGCAATGGCCCCGATCCGTATCCTCCTAAGCACGCTCGCCGTTCTCCTCCACGGCGTTCCCGCCCTGGCCCAGGACGGCTTGGTGGGCAGTGCCTCCCGCAGCGACAGCATCAACCTGCTGCATACCCGCATCGCGCTTGACCTCACCAATACCGGCACAGGCCTGGTGCATGCCACCGCGCAGATCACCTTCACGCCGCTGGTGGCGGGGATCCAACAGCTGGACCTCGACCTGCAACTGCCCGTGGACTCGGTGGTGCTGAACGGCGCCATCGTGCCCTTCAGCCAGCAGGATGAACTGCTCCGCGTGGACCTGCAGGCGGCCTATGGGCCGGGCGACACGTTGGTGGCCGCCGTGAGCTACGGAGGCAACCCCTCCACGGACCCCAGTGGTTTCGGCGGCTTTTACACCCTGGCCAACTACCAATACGACCTGGGTGTTGCATTCGATGCCGTACCCCATTCCTTCGGCCGGGCCTGGTTCCCCTGCTTCGACAACTTTGTGGAGCGCTGCACCTTTGAATACCTCGTGCACACCACCAACGGAAGGTCCGTGCTGGCCAACGGCGCCCTCCAGGCGGTCGACGACCTGGGCAACGGGGAACGCATCAGCCATTGGGCCATGGATGAGCCCATACCCGCCTACCTGGCCTCGGTGGCCGCTGGCAACTATGCAACCATCCAGGACACCTTCCCCAGCATTGCGGGCAGCAACATCCCCGTGACCCTGGCCGCCCTGCCCAATGACACGGCCGACATGCGCGCCTCATTCATCCACCTGCAGGACGCCTTCAACACGTTTGAGCAATGGTTCGGCCCATACCGCTGGAACCGCGTGGGCTATGTGCTCACCAGCGCAGGGGCCATGGAGCATGCCACCAACATCTGCTACCCTGATTTTGCCGCTGACGGCACCTTGGCCAACGAAGACCTGGTGGCCCATGAGTTGTCGCACCACTGGTTCGGCAACCTCATCACCTGCGCCACACCGGAGGAGATGTACATCAACGAAGGGTTTGCCGACTTCTGTGCCATGCTCTTCATTGAAGGCCTCTACGGCGAAGCGGCTTACAAGGCCAAGGTACGCGAGAACCACCGGCAGGTGGTGAGCGCGGCCCACCTGCGCGATGATGGCTGGTATGCGTTGGCCGCGGTGCCCTCGAACATCACTTACGGCGTTACCTCCTACAGCAAGGGCGCCAATATTGCCCGCACCCTCCGGGCCACGTTGGGCGACAGCTTGTTCCGGGCCGGCATGCAACAAGTGTTCGCCAACAACGCCTATTCCGCCATGGGCAGCCTGGCCCTGCGGGACAGCCTCAGCACCGCCACCGGCGTGGACCTCACCGATTTTTTCGCCGACTGGATCCTGCAGCCAGGTGGAGCAGCCTTCATGGTGGACTCCTTCCAAACCACCAGCAACGGCCCCGGCTTCCAAACCACGGTGTACATCCGGCAGAAAACGCGTGGCGGCGCGGAGCTGTTCCTCCATGTTCCGGTCACCATTTCCGCCGTGGATGCCTCAGGTGGCGTGCAACGGCAGTTGGTCGATCTGGGCGGTGCCCTGAACACGGTGAACCTCACAACCGACCAGCCGCCAAGCACCATCCGCTTGAACGACGATGAGCGGCTGGCCCTTGCCACCACCTGGGATACAACCACCATTACGGCCACCGGCCAGAAGTACCTCTCCAACACCGACCTGCGCCTGATCACCGACAACCTGGCCGGACCCACCAAGGTGCGCGCGGAAGAATTCTGGGTGCCCGCCGACGAGGCTGACGGCTTCTTCGTGTCGCCTGATCGTTGGTGGCGCCTTGAAAGCGATGTACAAGCAGGCACGGACATCACCCTGCGGTTCACCGTGGACGGCCGTGCAGGATTCCCCGGCGCATTCGACCAAGGCTTGACACAGGATGCCGGCGGCACGAACTTCCATGAAGACAGCTTGGTGGTGCTGTACCGCCCGGGACCGCATGCCCCCTGGACAGTGAAACCCGCACAAGTGAACACCTCGGGCAGCGCCACCGACAAAAGCGCCCGGTTGGACATGCCCGGGATGGCCGCAGGTGACTACACCATTGCCTGGCGGAATACGGTAACCGCCGTGCCGGACCCCTCAAAGCACGATGCAGGCTGGCGTTACTACCCGGATCCCGCCACCGATGAAGTCACGGTCATCGCCCCGGCAGAAGGCCACAACGCGCGCCTGCTGCTGCACGACGTGCACGGCAGGCCATTGGCACAACAGCGCTTGCACAAAGGCCTCAACCGGATCGCCACCGTGCGGTTTGGGGCGCAAACCATCCTCCTCTCCGTGCAACCTGCCAGGGGCGGTACCATCCGCCTGGGGCAACTGCACATCACCCGCTGAAATGCCATAGACCCGTGAAGAACTTGCTGCGCTATACCGGCTCGTTGGCGTTGCTGCTGCTTGGCCTGTTCGCCGTACAACGGCACCTGTTCCTCGCGTTTGGCCACAAGGCCCTGCAGGACAGTGGATGGCAAGAGATCGTGCGATGCCATTGGAAGGCCCTGCCCATGGACATTTCCACCTCGGGGTATGTACTGTTCGCGGTGGTGCTGCTGAGCATACCCCTCATGTTCCGGGACCGGCCCTGGCTGCGCCGTGCGATCCATGGCTTTTTGGCCGTGTTCATCGTTATCAGTGCCTTGGTGAACGTTGCGGACATAGGGCTGTTTGACGCCTGGGGTGTGAAGATCGACCGCAAGGCATTGAGCTACCTGCGATGGCCGGCGGAAGTGATGGGGGGAACCTCCCCGGCCAATATGGCCATGCTCGTATTGGTGGCCGCGCTGCAAAGCATCCTCTTCCTTTTTCTGTTGGGCAAGATCGACCACCACCGGAACTACCGCACTGGCAACCTGGCCGGAAAGGCCGGCACCGCTTTGTTGCTGCCATTGATGTGCGTGGTGGCCCTTCGCGGAGGTCCGCAGGATGATCCGATCAACAAGAGCTGGAGCTGGTTCTCCACCCGGCCCGTGCTGAACCTTGCCGCCATGAACAGCATGTGGAACCTGCTCGCCGTGCTGGTGGAGCCCGCACAGTTCACCACCAACCCCTACGCGTTCATGCCCGAGGCACAAGCCCGGGACCTGGTTGCGGCCCGGCGGCCGCGTACCGGTGCTCCCGACCTGGTGATCCTGAAAGACACCCGCCCCAATGTGCTGGTGGTGCTTTTGGAAAGCTGGACGGCGGACATCATTGAACCGCTTGGCGGGGATAGCGGCGTAGCTCCGCAGTTCACGCGGCTCTGCAAGGACGGGCTCCTCTTCCCCAACTTCTACGCCACCGGTTTCCGCACCGAGCAGGGCCTCTGTGCGCTGGTGAGCGGATTCCCCTCCCAGCCGTCCACCACCATCATCCGCATGTTCGGCAAGTTCGACCGCTTGCCCAGCGTGGTGCGCTCCTTGGACAGCCTCGGCTATAGCTCGCGGTACTACTACGCCGGCGATGTTTCCTTTGCAAACACCCGGGCCTACTTGGAATCCATGGGCTTCGGCAAAGTCTATGACGAGTCCGCCTTCCCTATCCGGCGCCGCACGCGCTGGGGTGCCTTCGATGAAGAACTCTTCTCCTTCTACCTCCAGGATGCACCGTCCGCTGCGCGCCCCTTCTTCCACCTGCTGATGACCTCCACCAGCCATGAACCCTTCGACGCCCCCGTGCAGGAGGGTTTCACAGGCAGTGATGCCCAGCTCTACCGCAATACGGTCCACTATACCGACCGTTGCTTGGGCAACTTCATCGATGCCGCCAAGAAGGAAGAATGGTACGCCAATACGCTCATCTTCATCGTGGCCGACCACGGGCACTACCTGCCGCACAACTTGGCCCCGTACAGCGCTGCACGGCATCGAATTCCCTTCCTGATCACGGGCGGCGCGTTGAAAGATGAACTGCGCGGGCAGCGCAACACCACGTTCGGGAGCCATGTGGACTTTCCGGTGACCTTGCTGGCCCAGCTCGGTTTGCCGCACCAATCCTTCGCTTGGGGGCGCGATCTGTTCAGTACGGCCACTCCCCATAGCGCCTTTTGGACGTTCAATAACGGCTTTGGCCTGGCCGACAGCACGCAAACCGTGGTGTTCGACGCCACGGGCGATCAGCCCATGGAAATGCGCGACAGCACCCGCACACGCGATGCCTCACGGCTGCTGGAACAGGGAAAGGCCGAGCTGCAGGAGCTGCTGGAGCGCTATATCGACCTGGACCAGTAGCTCTTTCAGCCCACGTACTGCAGGCTGCGCCCCGGATAACGGGCACTGTTGCCCAATTGCTCTTCGATGCGCAGCAATTGGTTGTACTTGGCGATCCTGTCGCTGCGGCTGGCACTGCCGGTTTTGATCATGCCGCAGTTGGTGGCCACGGCCAGGTCGGCGATGGTGGTATCCTCGGTTTCACCGCTGCGGTGGCTCATTACTGCCGTATAGCCCGCACGATGCGCCATTTCCACGGCATCCAAGGTTTCGGTGAGCGTGCCGATCTGGTTCACCTTCACCAGGATGCTGTTGGCGATCTGCTTACTGATGCCTTGGGCAAGGCGTTGGGTATTGGTCACGAACAGGTCGTCACCCACCAATTGCACCTTGGCGCCCATCGCCTTGGTGAGCTTTTTCCACCCCTCCCAATCATCTTCGGCCATCCCGTCCTCGATGCTCATGATCGGATAACGCTTGCTCCAATCCTGCCACATGGCGACCATGTCCTCGGAGGTAAGGCTGTCCCCGGTGCTTTCAAGCACATAGCGTTTTTTGTCGGCCTGGTAGAACTCGGTGCTGGCCGCGTCGAGGGCGATCATGATGTCGTCCCCGGGCTTGTAGCCCGCCTTCTCAATGGCTTGCATCACCAGTTTCAGCGCGTCCTCATTGCTTTTCAGGTCGGGTGCAAAGCCGCCTTCATCCCCCACGTTGGTGCCCAGCTTCTTGGCTTTGAGCACGCCTTTGAGGGCATGGAACACTTCGGTACCCATGCGCAACCCCTCGGCAAAGCTCTCCGCCCCCACGGGCATCACCATGAACTCCTGGATGTCCACCTTGTTGTCGGCATGGGCTCCGCCGTTGAGGATGTTCATCATGGGTACCGGCAGGGTGCAGGCATTGGTGCCGCCCACATAACGGTACAGTGGCAGGCCCGCCTCGCTGGCAGCCACCTTGGCCACGGCCAGCGATACGCCCAAGATGGCGTTGGCGCCCAAGTTCCCTTTGTTCGCCGTGCCGTCCAGGGCCAGCATTTGGCGGTCAATGGCGGCCTGGTCGCCCACGAAAACGCCGCTCAGTTCATCATTCAACGGGCCATTTACGTTGGCCACGGCCTTCAGCACTCCTTTGCCCAGGTAGCGGTGCTTGTCGCCATCACGCAGTTCCACGGCTTCGTGTGCCCCGGTACTGGCCCCGCTGGGCACGGCGGCCCTGCCAATGCGGCCGCCATCGGTGAAGACTTCCACTTCAACGGTGGGGTTGCCGCGGGAGTCGAGGATCTCACGTGCTTGGA
Organism: Flavobacteriales bacterium; assembly: GCA_020852835.1. Classification (GTDB taxonomy): domain Bacteria; phylum Bacteroidota; class Bacteroidia; order Flavobacteriales_F; family PHOS-HE28; genus PHOS-HE28. The sequence goes on along the minus strand of JADZAC010000053.1, from coordinate 59,640 downwards.
TCTTGGCGATTACGCTCATGTCACTGGTTTATGCTAGTTGGTTGGTTGTTCCGGACGGGCGGCCATGCCGCGGCTTTGGCCACATGGGGGCCTCTATACGGCTTTGGTCCCGGCGTGTTGCGCACGGGCATGCGGTGCGCCCTTGCGTGCCTGCATGGCCTCCACGAACTCGTCGAAGAGGTAGCGGGAATCCCAGGGGCCCGGCCCGGCCTCCGGGTGGTGCTGCACGCTGAACACCGGGCGCCCCTTGAGCCGGATGCCGGCCACACTGCCGTCATTGAGATGCACGTGGGTGATCTCCATGTCCGCCCGCTGCTCGGCCTGCTCCCGGTCCACCACGAAGCCGTGGTTCTGGGAGGTTACTTCGTTCTTGCCCGTAATGAGGTTGCGCACAGGGTGGTTGATGCCGCGGTGGCCGTGGTGCATCTTGGTGGTGCGCACCCCTTGGCACTCCGCCAGCAGTTGGTGGCCCAAGCAGATGCCGAACACGGGGAGCGACGCGTCCAGGATCTCCTGCACCAATTGTTTGGCTTGCGGCATGGCTGCCGGGTCTCCGGGCCCATTGCTCAACAGGAAGCCGTCGGGGTTCCATTCCAGCATCTGCGGCACCGGGGTGTGCATGGGGAACACGCGCACGGCACAGCCCCGTTCCACCAGCCAGCGTATGGTGTTGAGCTTGATGCCGAAGTCCACCAGGGCCACCCTCCATTGCGCATCGGCCGCACCGGCATCATAGGCTTGGGCGGTACTTACCCGGCTGGAAAGCTCCAGGCCGGCCATGTTCGGTGCTTCGGCCAAGCGCTTGCGGAGCTGATCCTCGGGCAGGCCGGTACTGTCAATGATGGCGTTCTGGGCCCCGCGATCGCGGATGTGCCGCACCAGCATGCGCGTATCGATGTCGCTGATGCCCGCGATCCCCGCGTGTTGGAGCATTTCCTCCAAGGATCCGGAACCGGCCGGGCGGCTCCACACTTCGCTGAATTTCTTCACCACCAGCCCGGCAATGCTCACCACCGGTCCTTCGCTCTCGCCGTCCAACGGCCGGCGTGCACTTTCCCGCACGCCGTAGTTGCCGATGTGGGGCGAGGCCATCACCATGATCTGGCCGGTGTAGCTGGGGTCGGTGAAGATCTCCTGGTAGCCGGTCATGCCGGTATTGAAGCAGATCTCGCCGACCGAGGTGGTGCGTGCGCCGATGGCGCGCCCCTCGAAGCGGGTACCGTCCTGCAGCAGCAGGATGGCCTTGGGGCGTTTGCTGATGAGCATCAAGGGGAGGTATTGCGTTGGGCCGGAGGGCGCAAATCTAACGGTGATGAAATGGAACGGGGCACCCCGAAGGCGCCCCGTTCATCATCGGTAGTGCATGGAAGCGTTCACTCGCCTTGGGGTTCTGCCGGTGCATCTTCCCCGGTTGCCTTCGATCGCGGCTTTGCGGCGGCTTCGTCCCCCGCGGCTTTGGCCTTGGTGCGGCTGCGGCGCGTGCGCTTCACTTCGGCACCGGCCTTTTCCTTGGCGGAATACAGCGTGTTGAAGTCCACCATCTCGATCAGGGCCAGTTCGGCGGCATCGCCCAAGCGGTTGCCCAGTTTGATGATGCGGGTGTACCCACCGGGGCGTTCGGCCACTTTGGGCGCCACATCGCGGAAGAGGGCCGCAGTGGCCTCCTTGCTGCGCAGGTAGCTGAACACCACACGGCGGCTGTGGGTGCTGTCCTCCTTGCTCTTGGTGATCAGCGGCTCCACGAATCCCCGCAGGGCTTTCGCCTTGGCCAAGGTGGTTTGGATGCGCTTGTGCTCGATCAGCGAACAGGCCATGTTGCTGAGCATGCTGTCGCGGTGGGCCTTCTTTCGCCCGAGCGCGTTGTTCTTGTTTCCGTGTCTCATGTTGGTCTATTTGCAGCAGGTTGCCCTGCTTGGCCGATGCTCAGTCCCGGTCCAGTTTGTACTTGGCCACGCTCATGCCGAAGGAGAGGCCCTTGTTCTCCACCAGGTCTTCCAGCTCGGTGAGGCTCTTCTTGCCGAAGTTGCGGAACTTCAAGAGGTCGTTCTTGTTGTAGCTCACCAGGTCGCCCAAGGTTTCAATGTCGGCGGCCTTCAGGCAGTTCAGGGCGCGCACGCTCAGGTCCAGGTCCACGAGCTTGGACTTGAGCAGCTGGCGCATGTGCTGGCTGGACTCGTCCATTTCATCCATGTCCGCGGAGGCCGCAACGGATCCGCCCACCACGCCGGCCGGTTCTTCGAGCTCGATGGTCATGCGCTCATCGCTGAAGAGCAGGAAATGGTGGATGAGGATCTTGGCTGCTTCCTGCAAGGCGCTCTTGGGGTCGATGCTGCCGTCGGTGGTCAGTTCGATCGTGAGCTTCTCGTAGTCGGTCTTCTGCTCCACGCGGGTGTTGTCCACGCTGTAGCGCACGTTCTTGATCGGCGTGAAGATGGAATCGATGAAGATGGTGCCCATGGGGGCGCCGTCTTCCTTGTTCTCATCGGCCGGCACATAGCCGCGGCCCTTGCCGATGGTCAGTTCCACTTGGAGCTTCACACTGCTTTCCATCCGGCAGATCACCAGCTCGGGGTTGAGCACCTGGAAGCCGGAGGTATGCTTGCCGATATCGCCGGCGGTGAAGCTGTCCTTGCCGCCCACGGTGAAGTTCACCTTTTCGGTGCTCACATCCTCGAGCTGGCGGCGGAAGCGTACCTGCTTGAGGTTGAGCACGATCTCGGTCACGTCCTCGATCACGCCCTTGATGGTGCTGAACTCATGCTCCACGCCGTCGATGCGCACGCTGGTGATGGCGAAGCCTTCCAGGCTGCTGAGCAGGATCCGGCGCAGGGAGTTGCCGATGGTGATGCCATAACCGGGCTCCAGCGGGCGGAACTCAAAGATTCCGTGCTTGTCGTCAGCTTCGATCATGGAGACCTTGTCCGGTCTCTGGAAATCAAGGATTGGCATGGGGATGCTCGGTCTGTTTGGGGGGTTCTTACTTGGAGTACAATTCGACGATGAGCTGCTCACGGATGTTCTCCGGGATCTGCGCACGCTCAGGCATGGCGATCATCTTGCCGGTCATGGTGGCCGGGTTGAAGTCCAGCCAGTCGAACCGGTTGGTGTTGGTGGAGAGGCTGCTGGTGATCGCCTCCAAGCTGCGGCTGCGCTCGCGCACGGCCACTTCATCACCGGGACGGAGGGAGTAGCTGGCGATGTTCACCACGTTCTTGTTCACGGTGATGTGCCCGTGGCCCACCAGCTGCCGGGCGGCACGGCGCGTGGGGGCGATGCCCAGGCGGTAAACGGTATTGTCCAAGCGGGCTTCGCACAGGCTGAGCAGCACGGCACCGGTGATGCCCTTCTTGCTGGCGGCAAGGCTGAACATCTTGCGGAACTGGCGCTCCAGGATGCCATAGGTGTACTTGGCCTTCTGCTTTTCGGTGAGCTGCAGCTTGTACTCGCTCTCGGTGCGGCGGCGCCGGGCGTTGGGGCCGTGCTGGCCGGGTGAATGGGGCTTGCGCTCCATCCATTTGTCGGGTCCGAAGATCGGCTCCTTGAATTTGCGGGCGATCCGGGTCTTGGGTCCAATGTATCGTGCCATTCTTCTTGGTTTTGGGTGCGTGCTGCGCACCAACAACGGGGTGCTTTATGCCCCCTACGGTTAATTCTTGGGGATCAAACGCGGCGTTTCTTGGGCGGGCGGCAGCCGTTGTGCGGCATGGGCGTCAGGTCGAGGATCTCGGTCACTTCCACCCCGCTGTTGTGCAGGGCACGGATGGCGCTTTCGCGCCCGCCCCCGGGGCCGCGCACGAACACCTTCACCTTGCGCAGGCCCAGCTCGAAGGCCTCGCGGGCGGCCTCCTCGGCGCTCACCTGGCCGGCGTACGGAGTGTTCTTCTTGCTGCCGCGGAAGCCCATCTTCCCGGCGCTGCTCCAGCTGATCACCTCACCCTTGTTGTTGGTCAGGCTTACGATCAGGTTGTTGAAGGTTGCACGGATGTGTGCCTGCCCGAAGGCCTCCACCACCACGTTCTTCTTCTTCTTTTTGCCTGCGGCCCCGCCGCCTTTTTCTTGCTTTGCCATTGTCTTCAGCTGTCGGTTGTCCGTTGTCGGTTGTCAGCGGTTGCCTGCTGGCAACTGACAACTGGCAACTGATTTTACTTGGTCACCTTCTTCTTGTTCGCCACGGTCTTGCGCTTGCCTTTGCGGGTGCGGGCGTTGGTGCGGGTACGCTGGCCGCGCAGGGGAAGCCCTTGGCGGTGGCGCGTGCCGCGGAAGCAGTTGATGTCCACCAGGCGCTTGATGCTCAACTGCACCTCGCTGCGCAGGGCCCCTTCCACCTTGATGTTCTCGTTGATCACCGTGCGGATACGCGACTGTTCGTCGTCCGTCCAGTCTTGCACCTTGGTGTCCGGGTCAATGCCGGCCTGCTCCAGGATGGAGAGGGCGGTGCTGCGGCCAATGCCGTAGATGTACGTGAGGCCGATGGCGCCACGTTTGGTCTTGGGGAGGTCGATGCCTGCGATACGTGCCATGGTCTATCGGTTATCAGCCTTGACGCTGCTTGAACTTCGGGTTCTTCTTGTTGATGATGTACAAGCGTCCCTTGCGGCGCACCAATTTGCAATCCGCCGAACGCTTCTTGATCGAGGCCCTGGTCTTCATTTGGGGTCGTTGTGTTCTGCTTTTCCTTACGTTTTGTAGCGGAAGGTGATGCGCCCCTTGCTCAGGTCGTAGGGGCTCATCTCCACCTTCACCTTGTCGCCGGGAAGGATCCGGATGAAGTGCATCCGCATCTTGCCCGAGATGTGCGCCACGATGACGTGCCCGTTCTCCAGCTCCACACGGAACATGGCATTGCTCAACGCCTCCTTGATGACGCCGTCCTGCTCTATGTTCCCTGCTCTGCTCATCTATCTTCCTTCCTGTTCATTTGGCCCAAGGGCCGGTTTCCTTCTTTTCGCGGTGCATTCACACCGTTGTGTATCCTTTTTCCTTCAGCACATCCTCGATGTAACTGAACGTTGACAAGACCTCTGCTTTTCCGTGGCGCACCACCACCGTATGCTCGAAATGGGCGCTGGGGCGGCCGTCCTGGGTCACCACGGTCCAGCCGTCGTCCAGCTGGCGCACCTCCTTTCGGCCCATGTTCACCATGGGTTCAATGGCGATCACCATTCCGTCGTGGAGGCGGGCGCCGTGCCCGCGGCGGCCGTAGTTGGGCACTTCGGGCGGTTCATGGAGCTTGCGGCCCACGCCGTGGCCCACCAGCTCGCGTACGATGCCGTACCCGTGTGCTTCGGCGTGCTGCTGCACGGCGAAACCGATGTCGCCCGTACGCTGGTTCGCCACCGCCTGTTCGATGCCGCGCGCCAGGCACTCCTTCGTTACCCGCATCAGCGTTACCGTTTCCGGTGCCGCTTCGCCCACTTCAAAGGTGTATGCGCTATCGCCGTAGAAACCCTCCATCAGCACGCCGCAATCCACACTGGCGATATCGCCCTCCTTCAGCACCCGGTTGCCGGGCAGGCCGTGCACTACTTCCTCGTTCACGCTGATCAACAACGTGGACGGGCAGCCGTACAGGCCCTTGAAGCCGGGAATTCCGCCGTTGTCACGGATGAACTCCTCCGCCAAGCGGTCGAGCGTTCCGGTGGTCACCCCGGGGGCGATCACGCGGGCCACTTCGGCCAAGGTCTTACCAACAAGCAAAGAACTTCTCCTCACCAATTCGATCTCCTCCGCGCCCAGTTTGTTCCCCGGCTTAGCCATGCTTTAGCCGGCCATGCCGAACGCTGAACTGGTCCTTCCTTTGATCCGGCCGGATTTCATCAGGCCGTCGTAATGCCGCATCAACAAATGGCTTTCGATCTGCTGCAAGGTGTCCAGCAACACCCCCACCATGATCAACAGCGAAGTGCCTCCGAAAAACTGGGCGAAGCCCTGCTTCACGCCGGCCATTCCCACGAAGGCGGGCAGTATGGCCACCAAGCCCAGGAAAATGGAACCCGGCAGGGTGATCCGGCTCAGCAGGTCATCGATGTGGCTGGCCGTTTGTTTGCCCGGTTTCACGCCGGGAATGAAGCCGCCGTTGCGCTTCAGGTCGTCCGAGAGCTGGTTGGGGTTCACCGTGATGGCCGTATAGAAATAGGTGAAGGCCACCACCATCAGGAACAGCGTAAGGTTGTACGGCAGGCTCTGGTAGTTGCTGAACTGCTGAAGCCACATGGGCGGGTTGCCCTCGAACACCGGCATCTGCGCGATGTACATCGGCACCAGCACGATGGCCTGCGCGAAGATGATCGGCATCACCCCGGCGGCGTTCACCTTGAGGGGAATGTAGTTGCGCACCCCCCCATACTGCTTGTTGCCCTGCACTCGCTTGGCGAATTGCACGGGTATGCGCCGGGTGCCCTGCACCAACAGCACGTTGCCCGCGATGATGAGCAGCCAGATCACCACCTCCAGCAAGATCACCACCATGCCGCCGCCTCCGGTGGTACGGCCGATGAACTCCTGCAGGAACGATTGGGGCAGGTTGGCCAGAATGCCGATCATGATGATCAGTGACACGCCGTTGCCCAGCCCGCGTTCGGTGATCCGTTCCCCGAGCCACATCACAAAGAGGGTGCCCGTGGTGAGGATCACGATGCTCGTCATCATCCAGAACTGTCCTTCAGGCCGTGCCGCTGCATCCACGTAGGTCAGCAGGTAGCCCGGTGCCTGGAAGATGCAGATCAGGATGGTCATGTAGCGGGTCCACTGGTTGATCTTCCGGCGGCCGCTTTCCTCCTTCTGCATTTTCTGCACCATGGGCACGGCAATGCCGGCCAGCTGCATGATGATGCTGGCGCTGATGTACGGCATGACGCCCAAGGCGAAGATGCTGGCGCGCGTGAACGCCCCCCCGGTGAAGATGCTCAGCAGGTCCACCAGGCCGGAGCCGGCACCGGTACCGCTGGACAAGCGGGTGCTGTCCACGCCCGGCAAGGCGATGAAGCTGCCGATGCGGAACACGAGCAAGAGCCCCAGCGTGATCAGGATGCGGTTGCGCAGCTCCTCGATCCGCCAGATGTTCTTGACCGTTTCGATGAAGTTCTTCATCCTCGGGGATCCACGATTTCGGTTTTCCCTCCTTTGGCTTCAATGGCTGCTTTGGCCGTGGCACTGAATGCATGGGCTTTCACCTCGATGGCCTCCTTTACCTCCCCACGGCCCAGCACCTTCACCAGGTCATTGCGGGAGATCAGGCCATGCTGGCGCAGGACTTCGATGTCCACCATCTTCAACCCCGCCTTGCCGGCCAAGGCCTGGATGGCGTCCAGGTTGATGCCCTTGTACTCCACGCGCGTGGGGTTGGTGAAGCCGAATTTGGGCAGGCGGCGGACCATGGGGGTTTGGCCACCCTCAAAACCACGGCGAACGTTGTAGCCGCTCATGGCCTTCTGACCCTTGTGGCCCTTGCCGCTGGTGCCGCCGTGGCCACTGCCTTGGCCGCGGCCCAGGCGTTTGTTGTTCTTCACCGCTCCTTTGGCGGGCTTCAATTTGCTCAGGTCCTCCATCGCTCTAGCTTGTTGTTCGGGATCAAGCCCCGGTAACCGATACCAAATGCTGCACTTTGGCCACCATGCCGCGCACTTGCGGAGTGGCTTCCACTTCGTTCTGCTTGCCGATCCGGCCCAGGCCCAAGGCTACCAAGGTGGCTTTCTGGTCCTTGGGGCACTTGATCTGGCTGCGGGTCTGCGTAATGATGATCTTGCTCATGGCTTGGTCCGCCGAATTTGCCGGCGGCAGCGGTTTGCTTATCCGTTGAACACCTTGTCGAGTTCCACACCGCGCTCGCGGGCCACGGCGGCGGCGTCGCGCAGGTTGGCCAAGGCCTGGATGGTGGCCTTCACCACGTTCTGCGGGTTGCTGCTGCCCTTGCTCTTGGCGAGCACGTCGGTGATGCCGGCCGACTCCAGCACGGCGCGCATCGAGCCCCCGGCGATCACACCGGTACCATGGGCGGCAGGCTTCAGCAGCACCTTGGCGCCGGCAAAGCGGCCCTCCTGCACATGGGGGATGGTGCCTTGGCGCACGGGTACGCGCACCAGGTTCTTCTTCGCATCATCAATGCCCTTGGCGATGGCTTCCTGCACTTCCTTGGATTTGCCCAGGCCGTGGCCCACCACACCGTTGCCGTCGCCCACTACCACCGTGGCAGCGAAGGTGAACGTGCGTCCGCCCTTGGTCACCTTGGTCACCCGGTTCAGGTGTACAACCTTGTCCTTCAGCTCAAGGTCGCTGCTTTTGACCGATTTGGTTCTGTTGTCTGACATGCTGCGTGTATGGGGTTCAGAAATTCAGGCCGCCTTCGCGTGCGGCATCGGCCAATGCCTTCACCCGGCCGTGGTAGAGGTAGCCATTGCGGTCGAACACCGCCCTTTCGATGCCGGCGGCCTTGGCCTTTTCGGCCAGTGCCTTGCCCACCAGCTTGGCCTGCTCCACGCCGGCGGCGCCGTGGGCCTGCTTGTCCTTCAGGCTGCCAACGCTGGCCAGGGTGCGGCCCTGCTCGTCGTCCACCAATTGGGCGTAGATGTCCTTGTTGCTCCGGAACACGGTAAGGCGCGGGCGCTCGGCGGTGCCGTGCACCTTGTTGCGGATGCTGGTCTTGATGCGTGCGCGGCGCGCGGTCTTGTTGAATGCCATGGTCGAATGTTATTTACCGGCCGCTTTGCCTGCCTTGCGGCGGATGTTCTCACCCACGAAGCGGATCCCCTTGCCTTTGTACGGCTCGGGCTTGCGCAGGCTGCGCACCTTGGCGGCCACTGCCCCCAAGGCCTGCTTGTCGATGCTCTCCATGGTCACCACCGGCGCCTTGCCCTTTTCCTGCACGGCGGCCACGGTGATCACGGAAGGAAGCTCCAGCACCACGTTGTGGGAGTACCCCAGGGAGAGGTGCAATTGCTGGCCTTTGGCGGTGGCGCGGTAACCCACGCCCACCAGTTCCTGCTCGGTTTTGAAGCCCTTGGTAACGCCCTCCACCATGTTGGCCACCAATGCCCGGTACAAGCCGTGCATGGAGCGGTGGTGCTTGAGGTCGGTGGGGCGGCTGAAGGTAACGGCGCCCTCCTCCACCACCACCTTGATGGCGGGATCGAGGGTTTGTTGCAGGGTGCCCTTGGGGCCCTTGACGGTCACCACGTTCTTGTCGCTGACGCCCACTTCCACCCCCTTGGGGATGCGGATCGGTTCTTTTCCTATGCGGCTCATTTCTTCGGATGGCTTAGCTGACGTAGCAGATCACTTCGCCGCCCACGCCCAGGGTGCGGGCTTCCTTGTCGGTGATCACGCCTTTGCTGGTGCTGATGATGGCCACGCCCATGCCGTTGAGCACGCGGGGCAGCTCCTCGGAGCCGGCATACTGGCGCAGGCCGGGGGTGCTGACGCGCTTGAGCTCATGGATGGCGCTGCGGCGGTCGGGTCCGTACTTCAAGGCGATCTTGATCAGGCCTTGTTTCCCGTCCTCTTCCATTTTATAGCTGAGGATGTACCCCTTGTCGAAGAGGATGCGGGTGATGTCCTTCTTGATGCCGCTGGCGGGCACGGTCACCACCTTTTTGCGCGCCAGGATGGCGTTGCGCAAGCGGGTGAGGTAATCGGCGATGGGATCGGTCGTCATGGTCGTTTTCATTGGGGCGCACGGCTGCACGCCCGAAGATTTCTATTACCAGCTGCTCTTGGTTACGCCCGGGATCTTTCCTTCCAAGGCCAGTGCACGGAATGTGTTGCGGCTGATGCCGAAGAGACGGATGTAGCCCTTGGGGCGGCCGGTGAGCAGGCAGCGGTTGTGCATGCGCACCTTGCTGCCGTTCACGGGGAGCTTTTGCAGCGCGTTCCAATCGCCGGAGGCCTTCAGTGCCTCGCGCTTGGCGGCGTACTTCTCCACCATCTTGGCCCGCTTGCGCTCACGTGCCTTCATCGATTCTTTTGCCATTGTATGTCCTGTTGGGGCGTGCCTTGGCGCCGTTGGGTGGTTACTTGGTGAAGGGGAATCCGAATGCGTTCAACAGTGCCTTGGCTTCCGCATCGGTCTTGGCCGTGGTCACCATGGTGATGTCCATGCCGTGGATCCGCGGGGTCTTGTCGATGTCGATCTCCGGGAAGATGATGTGCTCCTTGATCCCGAAGGTGAAGTTGCCGCGGCCGTCGAAGCCCGAGGCTTTCACCCCGTGGAAGTCGCGGGTACGGGGCAGGGCCACCGAGATCAGGCGGTCCAGGAAGTCGTACATGCGCTCTCCGCGCAGGGTGACACGTGCGCCGATGGGCATGCCCTTGCGCAGCTTGAAGTTGCTGATGTCCTTGCGGGACATGGTGGCCTGGGCGCGCTGGCCGCTGATCTGGGTCATTTCCTCCACGGCGCTGTCCACGATCTTCTTGTCGCCCACGGCCGATCCGAGGCCTTGGTTGAGGGATATCTTCACAAGGCGCGGCACTTGCATGGAGCTCTTGTAGTTGAACTCCTTTTGCAGTTGGGGAACCACCTCGTTCACGTATTTGGCCCGCATGCGGGGTGCGTAGGTGCTCATCACTTCTTCGCGGTTTTCCGGTTGTTCACTTTCACGAAGCGCTCCAGCTTGCCTTCCTTGTCCATCTTGCGGCCAACGCGGCCGGGTTCGCCGGTCTTGGCATCAATGAGCATCAGGTTGCTGATGTGGATGGGGCCTTCCTTCTCCAGGATGCCTCCCTGGGGGGCGGCGGTGGAGGGCTTGCTGTGCTTCTTGTTCATGCGCAGGCCTTCCACCAGGGCGGTGCCGCCAACGCGGTCCACTTCCAGTACACGGCCCTGCTTGGCGCGGTCTTCACCGGCCAGCACCTTCACCAGGTCGCCTTTTTTGATGTGTGTCTTCTTCTGCATCTGTCAGGAGCGGTGCGTGCACCGCCCGAGCTTTGGTCCTACAGTACTTCGGGTGCCAGTGAAATGATCTTCATGAACTTCTTCTCGCGCAGTTCACGGGCCACCGGGCCGAAGATGCGCGTTCCCTTCATCTCGCCCGCGCCGTCCAGCAGCACCACGGCGTTGTCATCGAAGCGGATGTAGCTGCCGTCCTTGCGGCGCGTTTCCTTTCGGGTGCGCACCACCACGGCCTTGCTCACGGCGCCCTTCTTGGTGCCGCTGTTGGGCAGGGCGTCCTTCACGGTCACCACCACGGTATCGCCGATGCGGGCGTAGCGGCGGGCCGTGCCGCCAAGTACGCGGATCACGAGCACCTCGCGGGCTCCGCTGTTGTCGGCCACTGTAAGCCGGGATTCCTGTTGGATCATCGTTCTTGCTCGTTCTTACTTGGCACGTTCCACTACTTCCACCAAACGCCAGCGCTTGAGCTTGCTCACAGGGCGGGTCTCGGCGATCCGGACCGTGTCGCCCACATGCGCCTCGCCCTTCTCGTCATGGGCCATGAACTTGCTGGTGCGCTTGACGAACTTGCCGTACTTGGGGTGCATCACGCGGCGCTCCACGCTCACCGTGATGCTCTTGTTCATCTTGTCGCTGGTCACGATGCCCACGCGTTCCTTGCGGAGGTTGCGTGCGGTCTCCAGCTCCTGGGGAATGGCTTTGCTTTCGGTGCTCATGCTTGGGCGGTGTTGGCGATGGCGCGGCGGCGCATCTCGGTAAGGACGCGGGCCACGGCCTTGCGCGTGCTGCGCAATTGGGCCGGGCTTTCCACCGGGCTTACGGCGTGGTTGAAGCGCAGCTTGCCCAGGGCCTCCCGTTCGCTCTGCAGCTTGTCCTGCAGCTCCAGGTCGGTGAGGTCCTTCAAGGTATCGGGTTTCTTCTTCATCACACGGGCTTGTTATGCATCCAGGTCTTCACGGGCCACGAACTTGGTGCGGATCGGAAGCTTCTGCGCAGCGAGCCGCAAGGCCTCACGGGCGGTTTCCACCGGTACGCCGTCCACCTCGAAGATGATGCGGCCGGCCCGGGTCACGGCCACCCAGTGGTCCAGGGAGCCTTTGCCTTTGCCCATACGTACTTCGGCGGGCTTGCTGGTCACCGGCTTGTCCGGGAACACCTTGATCCACACCTGGCCTTCACGCTTCATCTGGCGGGTAAGGGCCACGCGGGCCGCTTCGATCTGGCGCGAGGTGAGCCATACGCTCTCCAGTGCCTTGAGGCCGTAGGAGCCCAAGGCTACCCGATGGCCGCGCTGGGACTCGCCCTTCATGCGGCCTTTGTGCATATTGCGGCGCCGACTGCGCTTTGGTTGCAACATGTTGCTTAGTTATTAGTCCGGTTTCCTCCACGATTTCCCCCGGAGCGGCGCTCTCCTCCCTGGCGGCGTTCACCGCCTCCGCGGCGCTCACCGGCTCCGCCGCCGGCACGCATGCCGCCCGGTCCCTTCACTTGGCCTTGGTTCGGGCTAAGGTCGCGCTTGCCGTAAACCTCTCCGCGCATGATCCAGCACTTCACCCCGATGCGCCCCATTTTGGTGTGCGCCTCGGCAATGGCGAAGTCGATGTCGGCACGCAGGGTGTGCAACGGTACGCGGCCCTCGCGGTACTTCTCCGTGCGGGCGATCTCCGCTCCGTTCAAGCGGCCGCTCACTTGCACCTTGATGCCTTCGGCACCCATGCGCATCGTGCTGGCCACGCTCATCTTCATGGCACGGCGGAAGCTGATGCGGCCTTCCAGCTGGCGCGCGATGCTGTCGGCCACCAGGCGGGCATCCAGCTCGGGGCGCTTGATCTCGAAGATGTTGATCTGCACCTCCTTGCCCGTGAACTTCTTGAGTTCCTCGCGCAGCTTGTCCACTTCGGTGCCGCCCCGGCCGATGATCACGCCCGGGCGGGCCGTGTTGATCGTCACGGTGACCAGCTTCAGGGTGCGCTCGATGATGATCCGCGACACGCTCGCCTTCTTCAGGCGCGCCATCAGGTACTGGCGGATCTTTTCATCCTCCACCAGCTTGTCGGCATAGTTGCTGCCGCCGTACCAGTTGCTGTCCCAGCCTTTGATCAAGCCCAGGCGTTGGCCGATCGGGTGTGCTTTCTGTCCCATTTATGCTTTGTTCTCGGCGGTTTCCTCGGGTGCGGTGTCCACGATCAGGGTAACGTGGTTGCTGCGCTTCACCATGCGGTAGGCGCGGCCTTGGGGGGCGGGGAGCATGCGCTTGAGGCCGGTGCTCTCGTCCACCATGACCGTTTTCACCACCAGTTTGGTGTCGCCGGCCTTGCGTCCTTCGTTCTTCGCCTCCCAGTTGGCGATGGCGCTCATCAGCAGCTTCTCCATCGGCTTGCTGGCATGGCGCGTGCTGAAGCGCAGCAGGCCCAGGGCACGTTCCACCTCCACGCCGCGGATGATGTCCGCCACTTGGCGCATCTTCCGGGGGCTGGTGGGAACCTTCTTCAGGCTGGCCACCGCAACGGCCTTCTTGGCCTCCTTCCGCTTGTCAGCGGCGATTTTCTTGCGCGATCCCATGGTTATTTCTTGTTGTTGCCGGCATGCCCGCGGAAGGTGCGCGTAGGCGCGAACTCCCCCAACTTGTGGCCTACCATGTTCTCGGTGACGTACACCGGAATGAACTTGTTCCCGTTATGCACCGCGAAGGTGAGCCCCACGAAGTCGGGCGTGATGGTGCTGGCCCGGGACCAGGTCTTCAGAACGGCTTTCTTTCCGCCCTGCTGCATATCGGTGACCCGCTTGGCCAGCTTGTAGTGGACGAAGGGGGGTTTCTTGAGTGAACGGCTCATCTGCTCTCGGGTGATCAGGCCACCTTGTGGTTGGCCCGCTGGATAATGAACTTATTGGAAAGGCGCTTGGGTGCGCGCGTCTTCTTGCCTTTGGCCAGCAAGCCCTTGCGGCTGCGCGGATGGCCGCCGGAGGCGCGCCCCTCGCCACCGCCCATCGGGTGGTCCACGGGGTTCATCGCCACGGCGCGGGTGCGCGGGCGGCGGCCCTGCCAACGGGTACGGCCGGCCTTGCCGCTGCGTTGCAGCATGTGCTCGGCGTTGCCCACCACGCCCACCGTGGCCATGCAGGCCACCAGCACCATGCGGACTTCGCCGCTGGGCATCTTCAGGGTGGCGTAGCGGCCTTCACGGGCGTTGAGCTGCGCGAAGGTCCCTGCGCTGCGGGCCAAGGCACCGCCTTTGCCGGGCTGCAGTTCCACATTGTGCACCAAGGTGCCCAAAGGAATGTCGCTCAAAGGCAAGGCATTTCCCACTTCAGGAGCCGCGCCCTTGCCGCTCATGATCACCTGGCCCACCTTCAGGCCACCGGGGGCCAGGATGTAGCGCTTCTCCCCGTCGGGGTACTGCACCAAGGCGATGCGGGCGCTGCGGTTGGGGTCATACTCGATGGTCTTCACCGTGCCCGCGATACCCGCCTTGTCGCGCTTGGTATCGATCAGGCGGTAGCGCTGCTTGTGGCCACCGCCGATGTAGCGCATGGTCATTTTCCCGGAGCTGTTGCGGCCGCCGGACTTCTTCACGCGGCCGCGCAGCAAGCTGGGCTCGGGCCGGTTGGTGGTGATCTCCTCGAAATCCACGGCCACCTTGTGACGGGTGCCGGCGGTTACGGGGTTCATTTTGCGGATTCCCATGATCTAGTCTGCTTCGGGGATCAAAGGTTGCTGTACAGATCGATGCTCTCTCCCTTGGCCAAGGTGACGATCGCCTTCTTCCAAGTGCTGGTGCTGCCCCGCAGGATATTGCTCTTGGTGTAGCGCGTGCGCTCATTGCCGCGTACGATCATGGTGCGCACACCAACGACCTTCACGTTGAACTGCGCCTCCACGGCCTGGCGGATCTCCACCTTGTTGCTGCGGCGGTCCACCACGAATCCGTAGCGGCCTTCCTTCTCGCTCTGGGCCGTCATCTTCTCGGTGATGAGGGGGCGGATGATGATGCTCATTAGGACTGCTTGATAAGGGTGGATTCCAGCGGAGCGATTGCGTCCACGGCGATCAACACCCGGTTGGCGTTCATGATGTCATAGGTGCTCACCTCCGCGGCGGTCACCACGCGGGCGCCCTGGATGTTGCGCGTGCCCAGCACCATGTTCTCGTTGCGGCCGGCAAGTACCACCAGCGCCTTGCGCCCGGTGAGGCCGAACGCCTTGAACATGCCGGCGTAGGTCTTGGTCTTGCTGCTGTCGAAACCCTGCCCGTCCAGCAGGGAGATGGAACCGCTCTTGGCCTTGTAGGTCAGGGCGCTGCGGCGGGCGAGGTCCTTCACCTTGCGGTTCAGCTTGAAGCTGTAATCGCGCGGCTTGGGGCCGAACACCCGGGCTCCGCCCTTGAGCAGCGGGCTCTTGATGGAGCCGCGGCGGGCGCCGCCCGTGCCCTTCTGCCGGAAGAGCTTCTTGGTGGAGCCGCTCACTTCGCTGCGCTCCAAGGTGTTGGCCGTGCCTTGGCGGCGGTTCGCCAGGTGCT
Organism: Flavobacteriales bacterium; assembly: GCA_020852835.1. Lineage (GTDB taxonomy): Bacteria > Bacteroidota > Bacteroidia > Flavobacteriales_F > PHOS-HE28 > PHOS-HE28. The sequence continues at coordinate 44,239 of JADZAC010000053.1, read as the reverse complement.
GCTTCACGTCCAGCCAAATGGCGTGGTCGTTCGGCTCTACACCGAACACCGCATCGTTCAGCTTGGCTTTTTTGCCGGTGGACTTTCCGTCCGCGCTGTGGATCTCCAGTTCCATCTTACTTCCAGAGGATAACATAGGTGCCCTTGGCGCCGGGTACGGAGCCGTGGACCACCATGAGGTTCTTTTCCTTGTCGATCTTCACCACGCGCAGGTTCTCCGTGGTGATCTTGTCGCCACCGGTGCGGCCCGCCATGCGCAGGCCCTTGAACACGCGCGAAGGCGTGGAGGAGCCGCCCAGGGAACCGGGGGCGCGACTGCGGTCATGCTGGCCGTGCGTGCTTTCGCCCACACCCGAGAAGCCATGGCGCTTCACCACGCCCTGGAAACCCTTGCCCTTGCTGGTGGAGGTAACGGCGATGTAGCTGCCCTCCTCAAAGATCCCCATGTCCACGGTGTCGCCCTGCTTGAGCTCCTGTTCGAATTCCTTGAACTCGTGGGTCTTCACCTTGGGGGTGGTATTGGCCTTCTTGAAGTGGCCGATGGCCGCTGCCGGCGTGTTCTTCTCACGGCGCTCGCCGTAGCCGAGCTGCACGGCCGTGTAGCCGTCCTTCTCCAGGGTCTTCACCTGGGTCACCACATTGGGGCCCACCTCCAGCACGGTGCAGCCCAACAGGCTGCCCTCCGCATCGTAGAGGCTGGTCATCCCCACCTTTTTTCCGATCAATCCGCTCATCGCTTTGTCTTGTTAACCGGTCAGACCTTGATCTCCACGTCCACGCCGCTGGGCAGCTCAAGCTTCATCAGCGCGTCGATGGTCTTGCTGCTGGAGCTGTAGATGTCCATCAACCGCTTGTAGCTGCACAGTTGGAACTGCTCGCGGGCCTTCTTGTTCACGTGGGGTGAACGCAGCACCGTGAAAATGCGCTTGTGCGTGGGCAAAGGGATGGGGCCGCTCACAACGGCTCCGGTGCTCTTCACCGTCTTCACGATCTTCTCGGCGCTCTTGTCCACCAAGTTGTGATCGTAAGACCGCAGCTTGATCCTGATCTTTTGGGTCATCTCGCTTGGGGGTCTGCTTAGGCTGATACTTTACCACGCACTTTGGCCAGCACGGCCTCGGTGATGTTGTTGGGGGCTTGCTCGTAGTGGCTGAATTCCATGGTGCTGCTGGCGCGGCCGGAGCTCAGGGTGCGCAGGCTGGTGACGTAGCCGAACATTTCGCTCAAGGGCACAATACCCTTCACGGCTTTGGCCCCGCTGCGGTCCTCCATGCCTTGGATCTGGCCCCGGCGACGGTTCAGGTCGCCTACGATGTCGCCCATGTTCTCCTCGGGGGTGATCACCTCGATCTTCATGATCGGCTCCATCAGCACCGGCTTGCACTTGGGCACGGCCGTACGGAAGGCGCTCTTGGCGGCGATCTCGAAGCTCAACGCATCGGAGTCCACGTTGTGGAAGCTGCCGTCGTACAGGGTCACCTTCAGGCTCTCCATGGGGTAGCCTGCCAGCACCCCGTTCTGCAAGGAGGCGGCGAAGCCTTTCTGCACCGAGGGGATGAATTCCTTGGGGATCACGCCGCCCTTGATGGCGTCGATGAACTCCAGGCCCACCTTTTCGGCATCGGTCTGGGGCTCGATCTTCACGTGGATGTCGGCGAACTTACCGCGGCCACCGGTCTGCTTTTTGTACAGTTCACGGTGCTCCACGCTGCCGGTGATCGCTTCTTTGTATTTCACCTGGGGCGCGCCTTGGTTGCACTCCACCTTGAACTCGCGCTTCATGCGGTCCACCAGGATCTCCAAGTGCAGTTCGCCCATGCCGCTGATCACGGTCTGGCCCGTTTCATCATCGGTGGCCACCTTGAATGTGGGGTCCTCTTCGGCCAGCTTGGCCAGCGCCTGGCCCATCTTGTCCAGGTCGGCCTGGGTCTTGGGCTCAATGGCGATGCCGATCACCGGCTCGGGGAAGCTCATGCTCTCGAGGATGATCTGCTTGTCTTCGGCGCAGAGCGTATCGCCCGTGCGGATGTCCTTGAAGCCCACGGCGGCACCGATGTCACCGGCCTCGATCACCTCCACGGGGTTCTGCTTATTGGAGTGCATCTGGAAGATGCGGCTGATCCGCTCCTTCTTCCCGGTGCGCATGTTCTGCACGTAGCTGCCGGCATCCACCTTGCCGCTGTAGCAGCGGAAGAAGGCCAAGCGGCCCACGAAGGGGTCCGTGGCGATCTTGAACGCCAAGGAGGCCATGGGCTCGTCCACGCTGGGCTTGCGGATGATCTCCTCGCCCGAGTCCGGGTCCGTGCCCACCACGGCTTCAATGTCCATCGGGCTGGGCAGATAGGCCATCACGGCATCCAGCATGGTCTGCACGCCCTTGTTCTTGAAGGAGGAGCCGCAGAGCACCGGGGTGATGGTCATGTTGATGGTACTGACCCGGATGGCATTCATGATCTCGGCCTCGGTGAGGCTGTCGGGATCATTGAAGTACTTCTCCATCAGCTTGTCGTCGCTCTCGGCAACGGCCTCGATCAAGCTGTCGCGCCATTCCTTCACGCTGTCCTTCAGGTCGTCGGGAATGGGCACTTCGGTCCAGGTCATGCCCTGGTCCGCTTCGTTCCACACCATGCCCCGGTTGTTCACCAGGTCCACCACGCCCTTGAATTCGGCTTCGCCGCCGATGGGCACCTGCAAGGGCACGGGCTTGGCACCCAGGCGCTCCTTGATCTGGCTCACCACGCGGAAGAAGTCGGCGCCGCTGCGGTCCATCTTGTTCACGAAGCCGATGCGGGGCACCTTGTACTTGTTGGCCTGGCGCCATACGGTCTCGCTCTGGGGCTCCACGCCGCCCACTGCGCAGAACAGGGCCACGGCGCCGTCCAGCACGCGCAGGCTGCGCTCCACCTCCACGGTGAAGTCCACGTGGCCCGGCGTGTCGATCAGGTTGATCTTGTACTTGTTGCCGCGGTAGTTCCAGTAGGTGGTGGTCGCAGCACTGGTGATGGTGATGCCCCGCTCCTGCTCCTGGGCCATCCAGTCCATGGTGGCGGCGCCATCGTGCACCTCGCCCAGCTTGTGGGTGAGGCCGGTGTAATACAGAATGCGCTCAGACGTGGTCGTCTTGCCGGCATCTATGTGCGCCATGATGCCGATGTTGCGCGTGAGTTTAAGGTCGCGGGCCATTGTTGGGTCTCCCTTCGCGTTGCGTTACCTGGTTCAGAAGCGGAAGTGGCTGAAGGCCTTGTTGGCCTCGGCCATCTTGTGCACTTCCTCCTTCTTTTTGAATGCGGCCCCCTCTTCCTTGGCGGCGGCCATGATCTCGTTGGCCAAGCGCTGCTCCATGCTGCGCTCGTTGCGCTTGCGGCTGTAGCCGATCAGCCATTTCATGGCCAGGCTCTCCTTGCGGTTTTCGCGCACGGGCTGGGGGATCTGGAAGTTGGCCCCGCCCACCCGGCGGCTGCGCACCTCCACTTGGGGGGTGACATTGGCGAGCGCCTTGCGGAAGACCTCCAGGCCCTCCTCCCCGCTCTTCTCGCTCACCAGGTCGAGGGCGCCGTAGAAGATGTCGAACGACTTGCTCTTCTTGCCGTCGTACATCAGGTTATTCACGAACTTGGTCACCTGTACCTCCCCGAACTTGGGGTCGGGAAGCGTGGTGTGCTTGGCTGCTTTTTTACGCATCTGGCTTGCTCCGTTCGATTACTTCTTGGCGGCACCCTTGGCTCCTTCCTTCTTGCGCTTGGTGCCGTATTTGCTGCGGCGCTGGTTGCGGCCTTCCACCCCGGAGGTGTCCAGCACCCCGCGAACAATGTGGTATTTCACGCCGGGCAGGTCCTTTACCCTGCCCCCGCGCACAAGCACAATGCTGTGCTCCTGCAGGTTGTGGCCCTCACCACCGATGTAGGCGATCACCTCCATCTTGTTCGACAAGCGCACCTTGGCTACCTTGCGAAGCGCCGAGTTCGGCTTCTTCGGCGTGGTGGTGTACACCTTGGTGCATACACCGCGGCGTTGTGGGCACTCGGCCAAGGCAACCGACTTGCTCTTGAAGGTGGGGGTCTTGCGACCTTTCCGGATCAACTGTTGGATCGTTGGCATGAAGCTCCGTCTTTCCTGTTTATCTGCCGAACCGCTTTCCTCTGGGCGGCGAAATTCGGGCTGCAAATGTAGCTTTTCCAACCTTTCAACCAACACCTGTTGAGCAAAATACTCCACGCACCCCCAAGATCCGACGTGCACCTCCTTGTCAAACAACGTTCCAAAACCTTCCGAAACCATTGGTATTACTGCACAATTCACCCGACCAACCATGGCCATGGGTCCGCAACAAGCAGGCTGCCCAAGTTGCCAACATCTTCCCGATCCATACCTTTGATGGCATCAAATGACATCATTGTGAACCTCACCTCCTATTCCATTACCCCCCGCACCCTCTCCTTGCTGGCTTCCATCAGCGAGCGGTTGGGCGAGGTGAACGCCGCCCACCTGCATCACCCCGCACCCGAACTGCGGCGCGCCCACCGCGTCAGCACCATCCACGCCACCCTGGCCCTGGAAGACAACCCCTTGGACCGCCACACCCTGGCCCAACTGCTCGCCGGCCGCTTGCCCGATGCCTCCAACAGTGCTGAGCGCGAGGTGATGAACACCATCCGGCTTTATGATCTGCTCGCCCGTTTGGACCCCTTCTCCGGCCAGGACCTCCGCCTGGCCCACGGCGAACTGATGCACGGGCTGGCGTTGGACCCTGGGCAGTACCGCACCGGCCCCCTGGAAGTGATCTATGGCGACCGGCCGGGGCGCCGCAGGGCGGTCGGCGGAAACATCTCCAGCCAGGTGGAGCAATTGTTGCACTTTGCCGAAAATGACGAGGCCCCGCTGCTGCTCATCAGCTGCGTGCTTCACCACGGCCTGGTCCAGTTACGGCCCTTCACCGCCGGCAACGGCCGGATCGCGCGCCTTTGGCAGAAGCTGATGCTCACCCAGCAGTGGCCCGTGTTTTCCTTCCTGCCCATAGAAGGGTTCATCCTGCAGCACAAAGCTGCCTACTATGCCGCCTTGGACATGGCCGACCGCCAGGAGGATTGTGGCGGCTTTATCACCTTCATGATGGAGCGCATCGATGAAGCCCTGCATGAACTGCTCAGCCGGCAACGGCCCATGCTCGCCGCCACCGACAGGATATCCGTCTTCCTGCTGGCCAGGAATATCGGACAGTTCACCCGCAAGGATTACCGCCGCATGTTCCCCGAGCTCTCCACGGCCACCGCCAGCCGCGACCTGGCCGAGGCAGTGGCCCAAGGACGGATCAACCGCGCCGGTACCGGCAGGGTGGCCAGCTATTGGCCCGTAGCAGAATGACCCTTGGGCCAACCACACTCGTCCGCGTTTGCAAAACGGACTAAGATCGAGGCGCGCTTGCAGCACGCACATTGGGCCACTGCCTGCTTGTTCCACTCCCGAACGCGTGCATAAGCAGGCGCGTGAAGGAGCTATGGTCGTTGAAAAAAACGGGTTGTGATCGCCCGCGTTGCAAACGCGGGCGAGGAAAGGTCACGCTTCGGCCAGCCAGTGCCCTAGGAACACATCGGTAACGCCGTATACCCCTTCAGCCTGGTACACCAATTCCTTCTCCACCAGCACGCCCAAGCTTTGCCGCACCGTGCTCAAGGCACTGAGCCGGTGTTTCTGCACGAACTGCATGGCCGTGGGGGCCTTTACCCCGCCCTCCTTGGCGATCGCGGTAAGCAGCGCCGCCTGGTTGGGGCTGAGCAGGCGTTGCAGCGTCATGTATTCCGGCGCGCGCTCCTTGAGGATGCTCGCCTTCGTCCGCTCCAGGTCGGCCGGTCCCACTTGGCGGTTGCCAGTGGACCAGATCCTGTTGAAGAGGTACTGCACGTAATAGGTATGGCGGCGGCACCAGGACAGCCCGTCCCTGACCACGGCTTGATCGATGCGCCGCCTGCCCGCCTTGAAATGCCGCTGGATGAACTCCGTGTAGGCATCTTCGGGGATCGGCCCCAGGTACATGGGCTCCGTGGCTTGGAAGAAGGGGCGCTTGCCGTCGGCGAAGATGGCCTGCATCATGCGGCGGTCGCTGCCTGAGAAGATGAACTGCACGTTGCGCAGCTTCTGCACCTGTTCGCGCAGCAAGGCCTCTGTGTTCCGCTCCGGATACCCGGTGATCTGCTGGAATTCATCCAGCGCAATGACAACCGGCTTTCGTTGCCGCTCCAGGTACCGGAAAAGCTCATCCAACGCCACGACCTGCGGCTTGCCCGGCCGGATGGAGACGCCCAGCTCGGGCATGCCGGTGATGGCGTCGATGCCCAGACTGAACTCCATGGAGCGCATGGCCTGCGCCACATCCCTCAGCAACGAACCCGTGGGCTTGCCCAGCGTGCGCACCGCTTCCTGCACGATGCGCAGCACCATGCCCTGCTGGTCCGTGGTGCGGTACAGGTCCACGAAGACGGGGGTGAACTTGCGCTGGTTGGCGAAGAAGTGCCGCAGCAGGGCCGTTTTGCCCAGGCGGCGCAGCGAAATGATCGTGACGTTGCGCTGGTTGGCCATGGCCTCCCGCAAGGCGGCCGTTTCACCCGCCCGGTCGCAGAAGGTACCGGCCCCTGCATAGCCCTGGAGCAGAAAGGGGTTGTCGTCTTCCTCCATGGCCCAAATGTACGTGCTTTATGTCGCTGCTTATATGCTTCATATTTTATGATACATATTTTATGAGTGCCACAATATGATCCTGACTGATGCCGTGCCGGGCACGCCCGCGCGCCTTCCCCCGGGCAAACGGGCTGCCGCTCCCCATCTGTTGATAATCCGCCCCGGCAACCCCGATGGGCCGGGCTACCTTCGCAACCTCCCATGGACATTCTGCAAGGACTCAATTCCGCCCAGCGCGCCGCCGTGGAAGCCACCGACGGCCCCACCATGGTGATCGCCGGCGCCGGCAGCGGCAAGACCAAGGTGCTCACCGTGCGCATCGCCCGCCTGATGGAGAAGGGCGTGGACGCCTTCCGCATCCTGGCGCTCACCTTCACCAACAAGGCCGCCAAGGAAATGAAGGAGCGCATCGCCAAGCTGCTCGCCGACGTGCCCGGCATGGGCACCGAGGCCCGCAACCTGTGGATGGGCACTTTTCACAGTGTCTTCGCACGCATCCTGCGCGCCGAGGCCGACAAGCTGGGCTACCCCAAGGACTTCACTATCTACGACACCGACGACAGCCGCTCGGTGATCCGCGCCATTGTGAAAGAGCTGCAGCTAGACGACAAGCTGTACAAGGCCAACCAAGTACACGGGCGCATCAGCATTGCCAAGAACAACCTGATCGGCCCCAAGGAATACCTGGCCAACACCGAGTTGATGGCCAGTGATGCGGCCAACTTGCGCCCGCACATCGGCACCATCTACCAGCAGTACGCCGCGCGCTGCTACCGCGCCGGCGCCATGGATTTTGACGACCTGCTCTACCTCACCAATATCCTCTTCCGCGACCATCCGGACGTGATGCTGAAGTACCAGCAGCGCTTCCAGTACATTTTGGTGGACGAGTACCAGGACACCAACCTGGCCCAGTACAACATTGTGCGCACCATGGCCGCACGCCACCAGAACCTCACCGTGGTGGGCGACGACAGCCAAAGTATCTACGCCTTCCGCGGCGCCAACATCCACAACATCCTCAACTTCAAGACCGACTACCCGGAGCACCGTGTCTTCAAGCTGGAACAGAACTACCGCAGCACCAAGAACATCGTAGGCGCCGCCAACAGCCTGATCGAAAAAAACCGGGAGCGCTTGGACAAGACCGTGTGGACCGAAAACCCGGAAGGCGCGCCGCTAGTGGTGAACCGCAGCCCGGGAGACAACGAGGAGGGGCGCTTCGTGGCGGATGACATCTTCAGCACCAGGATGCACGGGCAGCTGCACAACAAGGACTTCGCCATCCTGTACCGCACCAATGCCCAGAGCCGCAGCATGGAGGAAGCCCTGCGGAAAATGAACATCCCCTACCGCATCTACGGCGGGCTGAGCTTCTACCAACGCAAGGAGATCAAGGACCTGATCGCCTACTTCCGCCTCACCTGCAACCCCAACGACGACGAGGCCCTCAAGCGCATCATCAACTACCCGGCGCGCGGCATCGGCCAAAGCACCATCGACAAGCTGACGGTGGTGGCCGGACAGCATGAAAAAAGCCTGTGGGACACCATCATCGGGCACCTCGGTGAACTGGACCTGCACCAAGGCTTGCGGACCAAGGTGGCCAACTTCGTGATGATGGTGCGCAGCTTCCAGACCATGCTGGACACGCGCAGCGCCTATGAACTGGGCGAGTACATCGCGCGCACCACCGGCCTGCTGCAGGACCTCTTCGCCGACAAGACACCGGAGGGCGTAAGCCGGTTTGAGAACATCCAGGGCCTGCTGAACGGCATGAAGGAATTCAGCAACCCCGAAAGTGGCGGCGGAGCCACCGAACCCGGTGCCGACCCCGATGCCGACGGCGCACCCGTGCTGCGCACCCTGCCGGACTTCCTGATCGATGTGGCCCTGCTCACCGATGCCGACAACGACGACCCCAACGACCAGGACCGCGTGAGCCTGATGACCATCCACAGCGCCAAGGGCCTGGAGTTCCCGTATGTATACATCGTGGGCCTGGAGGAGAACCTCTTCCCCAACATGATGGCCATGAACAGCCGCGCCGAACTGGAGGAAGAGCGCCGCTTGTTCTACGTGGCCATCACGCGTGCGGAAAAACGCTGCACGCTGAGCTATGCCGTAAGCCGCTACAAGTGGGGCACCCTGCAAGGCGCCGAGCCCAGCCGCTTCATCCAGGAGATCGATGCGAAGTACCTGCAACTGCCCGGCCGCAGCGAGCTGCACAGCTTCAGCCGCGGACCTTCATTTGCCGAGCGCAACGGCTTTGCGCCCCGGCCAGCAGCCCCGTCGCAACAACGACGCTCCTTCACGGAACGGGCGCCGGCCGCTCCTTCCCCGGCGGGCAGGCCCAACCTGAAGCGGATCACCCCGGCCGGAAAACCTCTGGAGGCTACGGCCACCTTGGGCTTCGCCACGCCGGAAGACCTGCAGGAGGGTGTTACCGTGGAACACGAAAAATTCGGAAAGGGCAAGGTGGTAAAGGTGGAAGGAGCCCCACCGGACCAGAAAGCCACCATCTTCTTCCCCGCAGCGGGTCAGAAGCAACTGCTGTTGCGCTTCGCGAAGTTGCGGGTGGTGCAGTAGCATCCTGTCCGCAAGCGGCGCGGTGGGCACATAAAAAAGCCGCCCCGTTGGAGGCGGCTTTTTCTATTGAAACCCGAAGGCTCAGTGTTTCACCACCCGGCCTACGCGTTGTTGGGCACCATCGGATACCCGTACGAAGTACACACCATCCACCAGGCTGCTCATGTCCATCTGCAATACCTGGCCGGTACGGCGCGTGGGCACGGTGAGCACCTTGCCCGTGAGGTCCACCAGTTCTACACGGGCTTGGGCGGACAGGTCGGCGCCGAGCTCCACGTTGAGCATATCCTTGGCCGGATTGGGCCAGGCCGGCAATTCACCAGTGCGGTAGAGCTCGCCAATGCCGGATCCTCCGGCCTCTTGGAAGGTCACGTCATCGATGAAATAGTGGCCCAACCAACCCGTGGGGCCGTAGGCGAAGATGTCCAGCCAAGCCAGCTGGTTGCTGCCTCCGGTGACGGCGTTCTCGGCGTAGCTCCACTGCCAAGACCCCAACGAAGTGCCGTTCATGAAGGCTTCGCACAGGTCCGTATCCATGTTGATGTCGAACTTCAGCTCATTCCAGGCCGACACCGTGTGGGTGAAATTGTAGTTCGTGCCGCCGGCCGTGATGTAGCCATTGCCATCACCTTGGAAATAAGCGCCCAGCGCCCATACGCCCGTGGCACCGCCCGTGTGCATCAGGTTCACATAGCCGCCAGAACCGTCCAGCACCATGATCCACATGCTCAGTTCATAATGCCCGGAGGTGAGGTTGCCGAAATCGTGCACAAAATCCGCAGGGCCGCCACTGCCACTGGTGGTCACGAACTCGGCCGAGATGGTTCCACTGTGGGCGTAAAGATCCGATGCGAAGGCATCCTCGCTGCCGCCGGGCGCATTGCTCCAAGTGGTCCATAGGCCATTGGAGCTGGCCGCAATGGCCATGCCTGCCGTGTAGGACTCAAAATCGTCCGAGAAGGTCTGCGCGCCAGCAATTGCCGGGACCAAGGCAAGTGAAAGGAGTAGGTTTTTCCTCATTGGAGTGATTTTGGTTTGGACGCTGAATATATGCGTTTTTTTTCGAAACCAAGGTTGGCCAGCCCGGCTGAAGGATATACGACCCTCGCATTGCCTGCAGCGGGTCCCTCCGGCTTGCGGCGCCCTTGCCTACCTTTGTCCGGCACCCCACGCCTTGGCGGCCCGGGCGAAGGGAGGTGCCCCCCATTTCCATCCGTTGTTCCGCACATGCAAGCCGAGCTTGACTACAACACCCAGCGCACCCCGTTGATCATTACCGAATACGGCCGCCATGTGCAACGCATGGTAGGCTTGTGCATGGAAGAGCAGGACCGCGCCAAACGCACGCGCATGGCCCGGGCCATCGTACAAACCATCGGCAAGCTGAACCCCCAACTGCGCAGCAACGGCGATAGCGAGCGAACGCTTTGGGACCACCTTCACGTCATGGCGGAGTATAAGTTGGACGTGGATTGCCCTTTTCCGCCGCCTTCGGCCGAAGAGCGGGCCAGCAAACCCGCACCGGTAGCCTACCCGAAGACCGAGATCCGCTTCGGCCACTACGGGAAGTTGGTGGAGCGCATGATCGCGGAGTGCATCGCCAAGCCGGAAGGCGCGGAGAAAGCCGCGTTCACCCTGGCCATTGCCAACCAAATGAAAAAGCAGTTCCTGGTGTGGAACCGCGACAGTGTGGGCGACGGGGCCATCCTCAAGGACCTCCAGGAATTGAGCAAAGGGTTGCTCCGCTTGGCACCGGACCAGCAGCTCACCCATACGGAAACCCTGCTGCAAGCGCAGCGCAACGGCCCGCGCAATGCGGTGGAGACCATGCGCAAGCGCAATAACAACGGCAAGAAGCGGCGCCGCAAGAAGAACCGGTATTGAGCCTGGCAGGCATCGGCCGCCTGCGGATCCACCTACATCGGCTTGTTGAAAGCATTCTTTCCCAGGGCGGCGGAACCAGCACTTCCCTTCCTTGCTTCGCAACATGGGAAGTTTCAAAATTGAAGGAGGGCACCGCCTGGCGGGCGAACTGATCCCCCAAGGTGCCAAGAACGAAGCGCTGCAAGTGCTGTGCGCCGTGCTGCTCACCTGCGAGCCGGTGATCATCCGCAATGTGCCCGACATCGTGGACGTGAACAAGTTGATCGACCTCTTGCGCGCCATGGGGGTGCAGGTGGAGCGGATCGGCGATGGCGATTGGCGCTTTCAGGCCAAGTCCGTGGACCTGGAATTTTTCCTGAAGCCCGAATTCAAGAAGATGGGCGGCGGGCTTCGGGGCAGCGTGATGGTGGTGGGCCCTGCGCTCGCGCGCTTCGGCAAGGGCTACCTGCCCACGCCCGGCGGTGACAAGATCGGGCGCCGACGGCTGGACACCCATTTCATCGGTTTTGAAAAACTCGGGGCCACCTTCACCTACGACCGCAACGAAGGCTTTTACAAGGCCGAGGCCAAGCAGCTCAAGGGCACCTATATGCTGCTGGACGAGGCCAGCGTGACCGGCACGGCCAACATTGTGATGGCCGCCGTGCTGGCCGAAGGCCGCACCACCATTTTCAATGCGGCCTGCGAGCCTTACTTGCAGCAGCTCTGCGCCATGCTGGTGCGCATGGGCGCGAAGATCCAGGGCATCGGCAGCAACCTGCTCACCATCGACGGCGTGAAGGAGCTTGGCGGCACCGAGCACCGCATGCTGCCGGACATGATCGAGATCGGCTCCTTCATCGGTCTGGCCGCGCTCACCCGCAGCAACATCACCATCAAGGACACCGGCTACGACCATCTGGGCATGATCCCCGATGTGTTCCGCCGGCTGGGCATTGAAGCGGAACGCCGAGGTGATGACATTCACGTGCCCGCACAGGAGCACTACGCCATCCAGCGGTTCATCGACGGCAGCTTGATGAACATCAGCGATGCGCCCTGGCCCGGCTTCACACCGGACCTCATCAGCATCGTGATCGTGGCGGCCACCCAGGCCAAAGGCAGTGTGCTCATCCACCAGAAAATGTTCGAGAGCCGCCTCTTCTTCGTGGACAAGTTGATCGAGATGGGCGCCCAGATCACGCTCTGCGACCCGCACCGCGTACAGGTAAACGGCCTGAACTTTGAACAGCCCCTGCGCGGCATCACCATGACCAGCCCCGACATCCGTGCGGGGGTATCCTTGTTGATCGCCGCGTTGAGCGCCGAGGGCACCAGTACGATCCACAACATTGAGCAGGTGGACCGCGGCTACCAGCGCATTGCCGAGCGCCTCAATGCCTTGGGCGCGAAGATCCAACGCCAGCCGTAAAGCGGCCATGAGGTCCGCAGCATGCCTGCCGGTAGGCCTGCAAGAAACTCGCACACCGGGACCTCCTCCATGTGCAGCTGAATTCAGCCCCACCTTTGGCCAATGAAAACAGCGATCGCCGCCAGCCTATGCCTGCTGGCCCTGCCTTTTCATTCCGCCAACGGCCAAGTGCGCCTCACCGGGGTGGTCATCGGCCAGCAGGCCCCTGAAATTGCCATGCCCGGCCCCGGCGGAGATACCCTGCGGTTGTCGCAGCTCCGCGGATACCTCACCCTGGTGGATTTCTGGGCCAGTTGGTGCCGGCCCTGCCGGATGGAAAACCCCGAGCTGCGGGCCACCTACCACGCGTACAAGGACACGCTGTTCATCGGCGCCAAAGGCTTCCGTGTATTCAGCGTAAGCCTGGACCGCAAGGGAGGCACAGCCGCTTGGAAACAAGCGATCGATCAGGACCAGTTGGACTGGCCATGGCATGTGGGCGCCGTGGAAAGCGGGATCAATACCGCGGCCAACACCTACCAAGTCCAATTCATCCCCACCAATGTGCTGCTCGATGCCGAAGGCAAGGTGATCGGCATGGACCTGCACGGCGAGGACCTGCACCATGCGTTGGACCGGCTGCTGGAGCACGACCCTGAACGCCTGTCCGAACAACGCAAGCAGCGGGAGAAAGAGGAAAAGGCCGCTGCACGGCAAAAGCGGAAACAAAGACGTTGATGGGTTTCCGATCCGGCACGAAGTTCGCTCAAGACCGGTACATCACCCTCCTACCTTTGCATGAAACCTCTCCTTGAGATGACCAAGACCCGCTTCGCCCTCATTGCCGGCGTGATCCTGCTGGCCGCATTCGGCTTTACCACGAACAACGCGGCAATGGCACCCGGCAAAGCGGGAACGGCCATTGGGGACAAAGCCCCGGAACTGGCCTTCTATAACCCGGACAGCAGCAAGGTCATCAAATTATCCTCGCTCAAAGGGCAGTATGTGCTGCTGGACTTTTGGGCCAGCTGGTGCGGTCCATGCCGGCGGGAAAACCCCAATGTGGTGCGCGCCTACGAGAAATACCGCAAGGCCAAGTTCAAGCAAGGCAAGGGCTTCACGATCTACAGCGTGAGCCTGGACAAAAGCCGCGAAGCTTGGAAGCGCGCCATTGAACAGGACAAACTGGCTTGGCCTTACCACGTGAGCGACCTGAAGGCCTGGAGTTCCGAAGGTGCACGCATCTATGGGGTGAACTCCATCCCAACGAACTTCCTCATCGACCCGAACGGCATCATTGTGGCCAAGGACCTGCGCGGGGACCAGCTCGACAAGGCGCTGGACATGTACATCAAAGGATTTTAAGGCGATCGGGCGCATTGCCGTGCGGAAGGTCCACCGGGGGGATCGCTCCCTGAGCATGGCATGAGGTGATGTACGGCGCAGCGTCGGCACCCCAGGTGCTTGGAGGTATGCTGCGTGCCGGGGCCACATGTGGTGCGTGTGCTACCGTGCCAAAAAAAAAATCGCGCCCCGCAGATGATTTTGGTAAAATTGCATGGCAGGCCATACCCTGCTGGCCGCTAACCCCTCCAACATGCATTGCTCCAACACACGTACCGGTCTTTGGGCCCTTCTGCCCGCGCTCATCAGCTTCCTGCCCCTTCACCAAGCCGTGGCCCAGCGGGTATGCGGCACCATGGAATACTTGCAGGAACAGATCGCCGCCGATCCCGGCCGGGGTTTGCGCCTGCAACAGGCCGATGACCATGCCGCCGCCTATGCATTGAGCAGTGCCGCCCAGCAGGAGCGGAGCGTGGTGGTGATCCCGGTGGTGGTGCACGTGGTATGGAACACCAGCGGGGAGAATGTGAGCGATGCCCGGATCATTGCACAGGTCCAACAGCTCAACGACGACTTCGCCCGCATGAACAGCGATGCCAACGAAACGCCCGCAGCCTTTGCCGGCTTGGCCGCCAACACGGACATCCAGTTCTGCCTGGCCCAGCGCGACCCCAACGGCAACGCCACCAACGGCATTGAACGCAGGCAAACCAGCGTGACCAGTTTCTCTTCCAACGACAACGTGAAGCGTTACAACAATGGAGGTTTGGATGCTTGGCCGCGCGACAGCTACCTGAACCTTTGGTCTTGCGACTTGGGCAGCGGCCTGCTCGGATACGCGCAGTTCCCCGGGGGCGCTGCCAGTACGGACGGGGTGGTGGTGGATTACAGCACCGTGGGCAGCTTAACCGTGCCGGGGACCGGAGGAAGCTTCAAGTACGGTCGCTCCGCCACCCATGAGGTGGGCCATTGGATGAACCTGCGGCACATCTGGGGCGATGACGGCAGCGGTTGCAACGGTTCGGACCAAGTGGCCGACACCCCCAACCAGGCCGATGAAACCTACGGGTGCCCCACTTTCCCCCGCGTTTCTTGCAGCAATGGGCCCAATGGGGACATGTTCATGAACTACATGGACTACAGCGATGACCAGTGCATGAACTTGTTCACCGACGGGCAGGCCGACCGCATGCAATCGGTGTTCAGCCCAGGGGGCGCGCGCCAGGCCCTCACCGGCTCCTTGGGCTGCACCGCCCCTGGCGGGGGATCTTGCGGCACGCCAGGCAACACCTCCGCCAACGTCACTGGTGCGAGCACCGCCACCTTGGCATGGAATGCGGTGAGCGGGGCCACCAGCTACAGCTACCGCTTCAGGACCCAAGGATCCGGCACTTGGACCACCGCAAGCACCGGAGCCGCTTCCGCCAACCTTTCCGGCTTGGCAGCCGGTGAAACCTATGAATGGCAAGTGGCCGCCAATTGCTCCAATGGCTCCACCTCAGCCTACTCCGCCCTGGCCACCTTCTCCATGGGTTCCGCCAGCTGCTCGGACCCGTACGAGCCGAACAACACGGCCGGAACGGCCACCTCGATCAATGCCAATACGGACTACCACGCCTTGATCGGAGTGAAGAAGGACAAGGACTGGTTCGAGTTCGCCAACAGCGTTTCCCAGCCCAACTTCCGGGTCACCCTCAGCGGCCTGCCCGGGGATTATGACCTGCAGGTAAAGCGGGGCAGCACCGTTATCGGCAACAGCACCAACGGCGGCACCACGGCGGAAGAAGTGGTGTACAATGGCAGCACCGTGGGCACCTACCGCATTCGCGTATTGGGTTATGGCGGCGCCTACGACCCGGACGGGTGCTACACCCTGCGGGCCTCCACCTCGGCATCGGATTTCCGAACGGCAGGTCCCGGGCCGGAGGCAGGCATCGGCTTGAAGAGCAACCTGCAATTGTTCCCCAATCCGGCCAGCGAAACCCTTACGGTACGCTTTGAGGCCCAGCAGGACGGTGTGGTGGAACTGTCGGTGATCGATGCCTTAGGGCGACCGGTGCTGAGCCGACAGCTCACGGCCGTGGACGGTTCGAACAACTTGGTGCTGGACGTGGGCGACTGGCAGAACGGAATGTATGTGGTGCGGATGGTGGACCAAGGCTTGGAAAGCCACCAACGCTTGCTGATCGCCCGTTGAGCTGCACACCTGCGGCAACGCCGCAGGATCGGACCTGCATTTGGGCTGCTGAAGTGGCGGCTTGGAAACGGCATCCTGCCGATCTGTCCCATCTTCGCGCCGCAATGTCGCCTCATTGTCCAAGGCACTGATTTTGCCCGATGCGCAATCCATTCCGAAAACAACGCAAGCAGATGTCGGATCGACCGGAAGTCAGTCCCCAGGAAAAAATCGATGCCCCAACTGCAGAAGAACTGCTGGGCAAAGCAGCGGAAGCGGCAGCTGAGCATACCGCAGCGGATGCAATGGGCAGCGCGGACCGTGAGCTGGACCGGTTGCGCGCGGAGCTGGATGCACGCCAAACCGAACACGATGCCCTGCACGACAAATACGTCAGGCTGCATGCGGAATTCGACAACTTCCGCAAGCGCAACGCCAAGGAGCGCATGGAGCTGTTGATGACCGCTGGTGCCGACACGATCAAAAGCATACTGCCCGTGCTGGACGACATGGAGCGGGCGATGGTGCACAACGCGCAGGTCAACGACCTCGAGGCCGTAAAGCAGGGATTCAGCCTGATCCATCAAAAGTTCTTCCATATCCTGGCCAACCACGGTGTAAAGGCCATGGAAGCCAAGGGCCAGCCATTCAACCCGGACCTGCACGACGCGATCACCCAGATCCCCGCCCCGGAGGCCGCATTGAAAGGCAAGGTGCTCGAGGTGGTGGAAACCGGCTACATGATCCACGACAAGGTGTTGCGCTACGCCAAGGTGGTAGTTGGCGAATAAAGGCCAAGCACTCCGACCTGGGGAAGCCATTCCGCGATGAGCAAGAGAGACCCTTACGAGGTACTGGGCGTTGGCCGCAACGCCAGTGCGGACGAGATCAAGAAGGCCTACCGCAAGCTGGCCATCAAGTACCATCCGGACAAGAACCCCGGCGACCACAGCGCCGAGGACCGCTTCAAAGAAGCGGCGAACGCCTATGAGATACTGAGCGACCCTGAAAAGAAGGCGCGCTTCGACCGCTTCGGCCATGCCGGTTCCGGCGGTGGCGGCTTCCACGGAGGAGGAGGCATGAACATGGAGGACATTTTCTCCCAGTTCGGCGACATTTTCGGCGGCGCCTTCGCCGGGGGAGGATTCGGGGGCTTTGGCGGGGGCCAGCAGCGGCGAACCGTGAAGGGAAGCAACCTGCGCGTGCGCATGAAGCTGAGCCTGGCCGAGATAGCCGAAGGCTCGGAAAAACAGCTCAAGTTGCACAAACTGGTCCGCGCCAAGGGTACCGAGTACGCCACCTGCTCCACCTGCAAAGGGGCCGGGCAGGTGCACCGCGTGCAGAACACCTTCCTGGGGCAGATGCAAACAGTGACCACCTGCCCGGCGTGCAATGGCTTGGGGCAGGCCGTAAGCAAGCGCGGGGCCGGCAGCGACGCCAATGGCCTGGTGCGCGAGGAAAGCGTGGTAACGGTGAAGATCCCGGCCGGTGTGGAGGAAGGCATGCAGCTCAACCTGAGCGGCCTGGGCAATGAAGCACCTGCGGGCGGCATTCCGGGCGACCTATTGGTGGTGATCGAGGAAGAAGACCATCCGGAGCTGAAACGCGACGGCAACAACCTGCATTACGAAGCCTTCATCACCATGGTGGACGCCGCCCTGGGCGCCACTGTGGAAGTACCCTTGGTGAGCGGCAAGGCCAAGGTGAAGATCGAACCGGGCACCCAGTGCAACCACGTGCTGCGCCTGAAGCACAAAGGCCTGCCGAGCGTGAACCGGCACGGCCTGGGCGACCTGTTCGTGCATGTGATGGTGTGGACGCCCACCGAGCTGGGCAAGGACGAAAAGAAGATCCTGGAGAAGCTGCGCGACAGCCCCGGCATCCAGCCCAAGCCCACCAACAAGGACCGGGGCTTCTTTGAGCGGGTGCGGGAAATGTTCGCGAGCTGATGAGTGCCGGCGGCCAATGAAATGGCCGACCTCCCGGCCGGCCGTCCATGTGCCGTGGCCGCAAGGCGCTCTTCACCGCCGGAAGCGCACCACACGGGCATTCGCGCCCTCGTGAAGCAGCGCCACGTAACGGCCCTCCCGAAGGTGGGCCACGTCCATGGCCATGGCATTTCTGCCCGGGCGCGCCACCAGCACCTGGTGGTGCAAGGCCAGGCCGCTCTCGTTGAAGACCTCCACGCTGATCGAACGTTGACGATCGCTATGGAGCGCGAAGATCAACTGCGTGGTGGAGGTCCGTTCGCCGCCGTTGCGCCCAACATCGGTGGTGCGCACAAACGCAGGCACAGGGCCTGCGGCAGGCGCGGTGGTCAGTTCCACACCATATGCCAGGCCCCTCAACCGCGCGTCGGCATCGGCCAACGCATTATCCTGTGCCTTGGCAAGGCCCAGCAGGCCCAGCACGGCGATCAGCGTCAAGCCCCAGGAGGGCCAGCCCCTGGGCTGGTCCGACTTTAAGATCATTTGCTTCTTCATGCCGCAAAGCGAGCCCCTCCATCTTATGTGATCACCATGGCCATGTGAAATCCTCGTCGGCCCGATCGATCTGACCTTTTCTTGACCATCCGGCAGCATGGCCAACGGACCCGATCTTGGGGAGGCGCCCGCCAGGTGCCATGGTAACTTCGCCCCCACATGGCCATTCTGCTCTTCTTCGGCCTGCACTGGTACCTCTCGCTTTTCGTGCAGACCTTCTACTTGCACCGCTACGCGGCCCATCGCATGTTCACCATGTCCCCGTTCTGGGAAAGGGCGTTCCACCTGTTCACCTGGCTGGCCCAGGGCAGCAGCTACCTGAACCCAGCCGTGTACGGCATGATGCACCGTGCACACCATGCGTATGCCGACACGGAGCAAGACCCGCATTCACCGAAATTCGACGAGAATCCCTTCAAAATGATGTGGAAGACGGCGGGCCATTACAACGGGCTGTTGTACGGCAAGCTGGCGGCGGAGGAGCGCTTCACCCGCGACCTGCCGCGCTGGAAGCTGATGGAGGTGGTGGGCGAGAGCTGGGTTTCCCGCATTGCCTGGGGCCTGCTCTACACGGCCTTCTATGCCGCATTCGCCACGGCCTGGTGGCAATGGCTGCTGCTGCCGCTCCAGTTCGTCATGGGCCCGCTGCACGGCATGATCATCAACTGGTACGCGCACACCTACGGGTACGTGAACTACCCCACGGACAATACCAGCAAGAACCTGATGCCCATGGACGTGATCATGCTGGGCGAAGGCCTGCACAACAACCACCACACCCATGCGGCCCGCGCCAACTTCGGCACCAAGTGGTGGGAGTTCGACCCAACTTGGCCGGTGATCAAGGTGTTGGACCTTGCCGGGATCATCCGCTTGCGCAAGACAGCGTAGCACACGGCGGCACGCACCCGTGGCCGAGCTGCAATGCCGCATGGCCCGGGTGCACCGGAGCCGTGCGATCATTTGGCAATTGGGCACGGCACTTGCGCCGTTCCCGTGCCGGGAACCGTTCAGGAGGTGCAGCACTTCGGGCCGTGCGGACTACCTTTCCTGCATGGCGGAGGCACGGATCAGGGGCAACATGGTGGACATCGCCGCACGCCGCATCTATGCGGCCGAGCTGGCGATACGGGATGGACGCATCGCGCAGATCACCGAACTGGACGAGCCGGTAGAAGGCTTCCTCCTGCCGGGCTTCGTGGATGCGCACGTGCATGTGGAGAGCAGCATGCTCATCCCCAGTGAATTCGCACGCTTGGCGGTGTTGCATGGTACGGTGGCCACGGTGAGCGACCCGCATGAGATCGGCAATGTGCTGGGCGTGGAGGGCGTGGAATTCATGATCGCCAACGGGAAAAAGACCCCCTTTCATTTCTTCTTCGGAGCGCCGAGCTGCGTGCCGGCCACCGTGTTCGAAACGGCCGGCGACACGATCGATGCCGCTGCGGTGGGCGCCCTTCTGGAAAAGCCGGAGGTGCTCTACCTGAGCGAAATGATGAACTTCCCCGGCGTGCTGAACGGCGATGCGCAGGTGCTGGCCAAGATCGCCCATGCGCAGCGGTCGGGAAAACCTGTTGACGGCCACGCGCCCGGGCTGCGCGGCGAGGAGGCCCGCCGCTACATCGCCGCAGGCATCAGCACAGACCACGAGTGCTTCACGGCGGAAGAAGCCCTGGACAAGTTGCAGCACGGCATGAAGATCTTGATCCGTGAGGGCAGTGCCGCCAAAAACTTCGAGGCCTTGATAGACCTGCTGCGCGACCATGCGGACAGCATGATGTTCTGCAGCGATGACAAGCACCCGGACAGTTTGCTGGAAGGGCACATCAACGACCTGTGCGCGCGCGCCGTGGCCAAGGGCATCGACGTGTTCAACGTGCTGCAGGCGGCCTGTGCGAACCCGGTGGAGCACTACAAGCTGCCCATCGGCAGGCTGCGCGAAGGCGATGCGGCGGACCTGATCGTGGTGGAGGACCTCGTGAGGTTCCGCGTGCGGCAGACCTACCTCAACGGCAAGCTGGTGGCCGAAAATGGCCGCAGCCTGATCGGCAGTGCGGCGGAAGAAACACCGAACCGCTTCCGTTGCACGGCCAAGCAGCCCCAAGATCTTGCAGTGGCCGCAACCGGAGAAGACCTGTTGGTGATCACCGCGCTGGACGGGCAGCTGATCACCGGCAAGGAGCGCATGGCCCCCAAGGTTGAAAACGGGTTTGCCGTTGCCGACACCGCGCGCGACCTGCTGAAGATCGCCGTAGTGAACCGGTACCGGGACGCCCCACCGGCCTTGGGCTGGATCAAGAACTTCGGGCTTAAGCGCGGGGCCATTGCGGGCAGCGTGGCGCACGACAGCCACAACATCGTGGCGGTGGGCACCAATGATGAGGACCTCTGCTCGGCGATCAACCAAGTGATCGAGGCGCATGGCGGCATCAGCCTTTCCGATGGGAATACCAAGGCCGTTTTGCCCTTGCCGGTGGCGGGCATCATGACCAATGCCGATGCCTACGCCGTGGCCAAGGACTACGCCCGCATCGATGCGCAGTCCAAAGCCCTCGGCTCCACCTTGGCAGCGCCTTTCATGACCTTGAGCTTCATGGCCCTGTTGGTGATCCCGCACCTGAAGATGAGCGACCTCGGCCTGTTCGACGGGGATGCGTTCCAATTGGTCCGGGTGGAAGACCCAAGGCCCTGATCTGATCCGGGCAACGCCGCACTGGGATCCATTGTCTTGTGAGCGGCCTCCAATGGCCCAATACCTTCCCTGATGAAAACACGCTACATCCTGGCCATGGCCATGGTTGCCCCGGCCCTGTACGGAATGGGCCAATGCCCCTTCACGCCCACCATAACACCGGCGATCCTGGTGCTTTGCCCCAATGGCAGTGCCACGCTCTCCACCGAAAGCTATGAAGCCTACCAGTGGTACAAGGATGGCACCCTGATCCCCAACGCCACCAGCCAAACGCTGGCAGTGGACCAGTACAACGATGCGGGTTCGAGCTTCACCGTTGCCGCCACCTCGGAAGGGTGCACCGAAACTTCAGCCGCAGTGCTTGTGGACAGCTGGGTCTTTCTATTGCCCTATGTGATCCACGGCGGCGATGAACCGTACTCCTACGGGCCGTTCGGCGAACCGTATTACTGCGAGGGGGACACCGCCACACTGACCTTGGGCCAACCGTACACGCAGAACATTGTGTGGACCAACAACGGCATCCCCATTCCGGGTGAAACATCACCGGTGCTCACGGTTACCTCCACCGGCGCCTACTCCGTCTCCGGGGCGCCGGAGGTATGCCCGGACCTGATCTCCTACCTCGGCATGGATGTGGCCATCACCTTCACCACGAACATGCAGCCGGACATTGTGGAAGACGGCAGCGGGGGGCTCTGTGCCTACCCCACCGGCAATTCCACCCAATGGTATTTGGCGGGCACCCCCATCGCCACCACGGATTGCATCACCCCGGATGCTCCCGGCTCGTACACAGTATTCGTGGATTACGGGCAACCCTGCCAGTCGCCTTCGGAACCTTGGATCACCACCGGCCTGCACGGCCCCACGGCACCACAAGCCGTGGTAACGCCCAATCCTGCCGGCGAACAAATGACGGTGACCTGGCCGCAAGGCTCGGCCAGAGGCGCAGGCTGGACCCTGCATGACATGGTGGGCCGCCCCGTGATGCAAGGGCAAACTCCGGCTTCCGGCCCATTGACGCTGGATGTGGCCGCCCTCGCCAATGGCAACTACCTGCTTGCACCTTCCGGCAACCATTGGCGCCCGATACGTGTGGTGGTAGCCCACTGAACTGCTTGGACATGATACAAAGACGGCGGGCTTGGAGCCCGCCGTCTTTGTTGTTGCCACCGATAGCCACTACCCGTGCCGATCCGCTGCCGCCCCGGCGGTGCGGACCCTGACCACCTGGAGCCAAGCCGGGGCTGTTGCGCATCCCGGCGCAGCCGCAAGGCGGGCACTTGCATCTTGCGGCCCCAAGCGGCGGAAGCAGGCCTCACTGCTCGGTTCCATCGTAGCCAAAGAGGTCCTTGATGGTAAGCTGTTTCACCGGGCCCAGTTTCTCCAGTGCCTTCATGTCCAGTGCACCTTCTTTCCCGATGGCCAGGAAGGTATAGTGTTTCCCCTTGATGTGCTGGTTGAAGAAGGCCACCAGGCCCTCCATGGTGCTCTGCTGGATCCGGGGGTAGAGCAACTTGTTCACATCCTCGGCCAATCCTCGGCGCTGTGCTGCTTCCCAGCTCCAGTAGATGTCCTCCTTGGTGGTACGGCTGGATTCGATCTTTTTCAATGCCGCATCCTTGCTGCCTTGGAACATTCGTTCATTGGTGGGCATGTTGTTCATGAGCTCGCTCAGTGCGGCTTCCGCCTGGCCCAGCTTGTCCGACTGTGTGCCCACGTACGCCCGGATGTAGTGCGATTCTTCCTTCTTGCCCGGGGTGGTATAGGCGGCATAAGCCGAATAGGCCAGTGCTTTGCCCTCACGGATCTCTTGGAATACGATGCTGGACAGGCCGGAACCGAAGTACTCGTTGAACAGGGAGGCATAGGGCATGTTCGCCGCATCAAAGCGCCCGTCCTTGCTCATCAGCATGAGCTCGGTCTGCACCATGTCGTAGTTCACGTAGTACACTTGGCTCTTGTCCGTGGGAAGCTCCACATAAGGTGCAGGCTGCGGCCAGCTCTCCAAGGTGGCAGGCACCTTGTGGGCTTTGTTGAGCAGGTCCACCATGGCCTCCGGGCTGCGCTTTCCGTAGTAGAAGAAACGGTGCTGATGGGTATTGATCCCTTTGATCAGCGCGATGAGCTCCTGCGGGTCCACGGCCTTGAGCTGTTCGGCCGTAAGTATGTTGCGGAACGGGGAGCGCTCTCCATAGCGGGCGTAGTTCAGCATGCCGCCGAACAGGATGGTGTTCTTGTCCTTCACATTGTCGCTGCGTTCCTTCAAGGCATCCTTCACCAGTTCCGCCAAGGCTTCCGCGTTGGGCTGAGGGCCCGCCAGCAGCTCCTCCACCAGCTTCAACCCTTGGGGCAGGTTTTCTTCCAGCCCGGAGAGCGAAACGTACATGCGGTCCTGGCCGGCAAATACATCAAACTGGAGGCCCAGCTTGAAGAATTCCTTCTTCAGCTCTTCCGCGCCCATGGTGGCCGTTCCCAGGTACGGCAGGTAGTTCACCGCCATCTTGAGCTTGGGGTCGTCATAGTTGCCCAGGTCCAAGATCTGCGTGAGGGTGAACAGGTCGTTGCTGGTATTGGGGATCACGGCCAGCGGGATCCCGTTGGCCAGCTGGCGGCGGGCAATGGCCGTATTGTAGTCAACGAACTGCGGCTTGAGGCGGGATTCGGGCACGGCCGCCCATTCCTTGTACCAATCGCTTTGGGCATCGCGGTTGATCTCCAACGGGGTGATCTTCGGCTTGTCCACGTGGAAGGCACCCTTGTCTTCGCCCGTGCGCTTGAACACGGTGATGCTGTTGTCCTTGAAGCGTGCATTGGCGAAGGCCACTACCTCGGCCTTGGTGATCTTGGCCATGCGGTCGTAGTAGTCCACCACGTCCTTCCAATTCTTCTGCAGGATGAACGCATCGGTGAGGGCATACCCGCGCATGTTGTTGCGCTCATTCCAGTAGCGCGTGCGCTGTTGGCGCTGGTTGTTCACCACGGCCTGCAGCAACCAATCATCAAACTGGCCCTTTTTAAGCTTGTCGAGTTCCTGGAGCAGCAAGGCACGCACTTCCTCGAGGCTTTGCCCCTGCTTGGGGTTTCCGCCCATGGCGAATTCCGAATAGTCGGCCTGTTCGGAGGAATAGGCATAGGCATCGAGCACCTTTTGCTGCTGCTTGAGGTCCAGGTCGATCAGGCCCGCCTGGCCATTGCTCATCAGCCCGCTGATGAGATCGAGCATCATGGGGTCGGTGCTCTTGGTGCCGTTGAAGCGCCAGCCCATGGTGACCCACCCGGCCATCGGGCCGTATACGCTCATGGTGTCCGCCTTGGCGATCGGCGCCTCCGGCTTGAAAGTGAAGGCCGGCACCGGTTTTGCCTTCCACCCGCCGAAATATTTGTCCACCAAGGCGATGGTGGCATCATAGTCCAGGTCACCGGCCATGATGATGGCCATGTTGTTGGGCACGTAGTAGGTGTTGAAGTATTCGTGGATCTTCACCATGCTGGGGTTCTTGAGGTGCTCGCCCGTGCCGATGGTGGTTTGCGTACCGTAGGGGTGGTTGTGGTAGAGGGCGCGGTTCATGGCTTCGCCGGCCTTGCGGTAGTCGTTGTCCTGCCCGCGGTTGAACTCCTCGAACACCGTTTCCAGCTCCGTGTGGAAGAGGCGCAGCACCAGCTCCTGGAACCGCACGGATTCGATCATCATCCACTTCTCCTGGGCATTGCTGGGAATGTCGTTCACGTAAACAGTTTGTTCCGTGCTGGTATAGGCATTGGTGCCGTTGGCGCCCAAGGAGGAGATCATCTTGTCGTACTCGTTGGGCACTGCGTATTTCGCGGCCAGGTAGCTCAGGCTGTCGATCTGGTCGTAGATCGCGGCGCGCTCGATGTCATCGGTCACCGAGCGGCGCTTCTCGTAGAGGTCGGAGATCTGCTGGAGGTAGGCGCTTTCGGTGGACCAGTCCTGCGTGGCGATCGCATGGGTGCCCTTGAACAGCATGTGCTCCAGGTAGTGGGCCAGGCCGGTGGCATCCGAAGGATCGTTCTTGCTGCCGGCCCGCACGGCGATGTTGGTTTGGATCCGGGGCTCGTCGTCATTTTTGGACAGGTAGACCTTGAGCCCGTTGTCCAGGGTGTAGATGCGCACTTGCATCGGATCGTTCGGCACGGCCTCGTAGGTGTACTTCTTCTGCGCACTGGCAGAGAAGGCCGCCGCAAAAAGCAATACGGACAGGATGTTTCTTGTTTTCATGCTGTTGGCTTGCAGGTTAGGTGCTGCCGGCAGGTGACGGCAGGGTGCTAAATGTAAGTTCCGCGCGGCTGGCACGGGCACCGCCCATCACAATTCAGCCGATCCCCGACGGAGCATCTGGCCCAACTTGCGCAGCGGCTTGCGCAGGATGATCAGCGGCGAAACCCGCTCCCCGTTGATGCGCCATGCCCTGTACACTTCCAGGTTGGCCCGCCAAATGTGGCCGAGCGACCGGTTGCTCATGCCGCCCAGGCGGAAGCGCACGAGCACTTTGGGCACATAGTGGCCACGTAGCCTGTGTTTGTAAAGGAAGCGGAACATCAGCTCGTAGTCCGCGCTCACTTTCAATGCCGTGTTGAAGTGGCCCAACCGGTCGTATGCCGCCTTGCGGATATACGTGCCCAGATGCGGGGGCATCCAGCCCTTGCGGAAGTTCTCCCGCTTGTATTCACCGCCTTTCCAAAAGCGTTTCACCTTGGTGATGTCCGCTGGGTCCACCATCAGCGCATCGCCGTAGATCACTTCGGCATCGTGCTCCGCAAACGCCTTGGCCATGTACGACACGGTGTTGCGCGTGGCCAGCATGTCGCCGGCGTTCACAAAGGCCACCACTTCACCCGAGGCCAAACGCAAGCCCTTGTTCATGGCGTCATACACGCCATTGTCGGGTTCGCTGACGAAGTGCGCGATGCACTCGCTGTAGCGCTTCACGCGTTCCTGCGTGCCGTCGGTGCTGGCTCCGTCGATCACGATGTGCTCGATGTCCGGATGGTCCTGCACCACCACGCTGCGGATGGTCTCCTCGATCTCCTGCGCGGCGTTGAAACAAACGGTGATCACACTGATCTTCATGCCGGGCTGCCTTCGGTGGTCTCGGCCGCAGGCCCGTTGGCTTGCTCCCCTTCCATCAGCCTTTCCTTCACCGGCACCGCCGGGTTGCCCCGGTATATGGTGTAAGCCTTGAGGTTCTTGCCGGTCACACTGCCCGCGGCCAGCAGGGCATGGCTCTTCAGGGTAACGCCGCCCAACACCAGGGCACCTGCCCCCACCCAGCTGCCTTCCTCCAGCACCACCGGGCCGGAAAGCGTGGGGTAATCGGGCTTTTTATAGTCGTGGCTGCCCAAGATGAGCATGGCCCCTTGGCTGATCACCACGTTGCTGTGGATGGTGAGCTGGTCGATGTTGTCCAACCAGGCGCGCTGGCCGATCCATACGTGGCTGCCGATGGTGAGTTTCCAGGGGAACTTGATGTTCACCCCGGGATGGATCACCACGCCTTTGCCCACCTTGGCGCCGAACAGCCGCAGCAGCACGGGCTTCGGCGAGCGGAACGGGAACAGCGGATTGATGAAGAACAACGCATTGGTGAAATACCAAAGCGTGCGCTTGATGAGGCCCGCCCCCAAGGGGAACCCGGCATTGTTGAAGCGGCTTAGGTCGGCGCGGGGGCGTTCTTGGTTCATGGCAGGAACAGCTGCAAGCTGGCCTCAACAGGAGCGGGATCGGCCAAATATCGCATCCCGCGCCCAAAGGCTCCCTGCGACCATCGGTCGTACTCCGCCTGGTCCATGGCGCAAAGGTTGTCCACGGCTTGCGTGCAGGCATCCACCTTGTCCAACGGCAGGTCCCATCCGGCCTGATCTGCTTCCAGTCCGCGCCATGGCGTGCGGTCGCTGATGAGCAGGGGGCGCCCAGCGGTGAGCGCTTCCAGCATGGTGTGGCCGAAGTTCTCGCCGGCACTGGGCATGAATAGTGCGTGGTGATCCGCGAGCACCTTGGGCACTAGCTCCGGCGGGATGGAGCCTGCATGCTTCACCTCCACGTTTGGCGGCAACTCCGCGATGACCGCTTGGCACTTTGACCAATAGGCCTCATCGTACACCGGGCCGTACAGGTGGTATTGCACCCGGCCCTTTACGCCATGCAAGCTCTCAATGGCCAGCAATGTGTTCTTTTCCACGGCGATCCGCGCGATGCTCACCAGTTTCACACTGCCTGCATCCTTGGTGATGGGCCGCACTTCCGCAACCACCTTCCGGGGCAGGTTCGGCACCACCTGCACTTCCGCATGTTTCAGGATATGCAGGCGGATAACCTTCGCTTCTTCACCGTTGGTGGCCTGAAAGCGCACACCCTTGTACAGGTCGAGCATGCGCGCCACGGACAGAAAAAGCAGCTTCTTCAGCGCCCCGTGCTGCATGGCGCCCGCTGCCAGCATGCCGCGCACAGCCACTATGCGCCGCCCGGCCATCCGCTGCGAAAGCCACAACGGCAGGATGTTGTACCGCCAGGAATAGAGCCCGTTGATGTACAGTGCATCCCACGGGCCATTGGCCAAAATACGCTTCCATGCAGCACGGGAGGCGGCGGCAGCAGAGGCGTACCACACCTTTTCACCACCGGGCAAGGTGGTCCACGCATCCGGCGTAATGCCCGCATACGGTGTGTTCTCCGTGTAGTCCGTGTTGCGCGTCACGATGTGGAAGTCCACGCGGTCCCGGAGATGGTCCACCAAATTGACCAGGCTGCGCACCGGGCCGCCGGCCTTGTAGCCGGGCGCATACCAATCGATGAAGACCAAAACGCGCGGCTTAGCCATGGCCTTCCGCGATCAGGTCCATCACCGTGGCAGCCCACTGCTCCGGACCCCAGGAGGCGCCCAATGCGGCGCTTGCCCGGCCCATCTCCCTCAGCTCATCATCGCTCTTGGCCATCATCATGCGGAAGACCTCCTTCAGGGCCGCCTTGTCACCGGCTTTGAAGGACCAGCCGTTCCGTCCTTCCTGAAGAAACCTGTGGCGCGCCCCCACGGCATCGCTCAGCAGCAAGGGCAGGCCGGCGGCGGCGTGCTCATGCACCACCACGCCCCAGGCCTCGTACATGCTGGCCAGGATGGACACGCCACATTGCCCTATATACGCGCCCATGTCGCCGGACTGTACAAAGCCCACGTGCCGGACCCGCGGATGTTCCGGCACCTTGCCCTGCAGTTCACCCGTGCCGATGCACCATATCTCCCAATCCCCCGCCTGGCCCGCCTCGCACAGCTCAATGAAAGCGGAAAGCGTGTACTGGTGCCCTTTGAGGCCGATGTAGCGCGCCACGAAGATGAATCGGTGCGGGAAGCGTACGGCCTTGGCGGCTGTATACTCTTTTTCCATGCGCACGAACCGTTCCGTGTCCGCCGTGTAAAAGCCGTGCTTGATGTTGGCGCGCCTGATGCCCAGCCGCGCCGCATATTCCGCTTGCGGCGGCCCCGGCACCCATGCATGGCTGAACGTGCGCGGCAACCAGCACTTCGCGGCCACGACGGCCACGTGCTGCCGCAGATCGCCCCTCCACGAAGGATCGCTGCACATCACCGTGGGCACGCCGCGATCGCGTGCATCGCGGCACACCCGCAGGTAGGCCTTGTCCACCCAGCCGCTGGCGAAAATGAGGTCCGGCCGCAGCTCCTTCGCAAAGGCCCGCAGGGCGGCCGTATCGTATGCCGTGCGTTCATGCACCTTCACGCCGGGGATCTGCTTGAAATGGAACGGTGCCTCGGGATTGATGGGCCAACGCACAATGTGCACCTCCACCCCGTGGTCAATGGCCAAGCGGTCAATGCCCGCCATCAGGTAGGGCGAGATCTCCGAATACAGGAAAAGCACTTTCTTCATCGTTGTCCCTTGGGTGATCCAGCGATCCCGGCATCCATCAGCTCGCTGAAGGTGGCCATCGGCAGGTCATCGAAAAGCCGGCGCATTTTGGGCAAGGTGCTGCGCAGGTTGTGGTAGGTCATGAAGCGGCGCTTGGCGCTCATGGCCAAGCGCGGATGGTCCGGGTCCACCTCGCGCGGATGCAGGTAGAACACCACCGGCCTGTTTTCCGCCAACACGCCTTTTGCTTTGGAACGGATGAGGCGGTACGGAAAGAACCGCAGGTAGCCCCCGCCGAAGAAGTACATGGGCCGGCCGAACACGGCGGAAAGCGAAATGGGGAATTCCACCAGGTTCCCGTGCCCCGTTGCGATGGTGTGCGGAACGGGCCACGCGCCGGGCAGTCCGCCATGGCCGCGCTCCCCGGGGAACACGGAGGAATCGTAACGGTAGCCCGCCTCGGCCACCGCATCAAAGAACCAAGGCGTTTCCTTGGTGACGGAGAAGCCCGGCGCCCGGTAGCCCTTTACGGCCACGCCGCCCGCCTGCTCAATGATCTGCTTGGCCTTGGTGATGTCGGCCAGAAAAGTAGCGCGGTCCTGCTTGTACACCAGCTCATGCGCATAGCCGTGCGAGGCCACTTCATGCCCGCCGGCCACCGCCTCGCGCACCAGGTGCGGGTAGCGCTCCGCCACCCAGGCCAGGAAAAAAAGCGTGGTGCGCACCTTCTTCTCCGCAAACGTCTCCAACATGGCGCGAAAGCTGGGCTCCACCCGCGAAGGCAGCACCGCCCACTGCGCCAGCGGCGGCGTGGAGGGCACGTCCAGGATGTGGAACCACTCTTCCACATCCACGGAAAAGACGGAGGGGTGCATGCTTCCGGCAAAGTAATGCAGGGCGGGGGGATGGCTGCGAAGTAATTTGCTTGAATCAAGGAGCCGGTGGTGTTGATGGAAGACCTTCATAAGGGCCTTTCGGAAGTTGGAAATATGAAGTATTCAGAGAGGACATGAAACCGTTCAAGTCCGGTGTAACTGGAAAGGCATCCAACCTCACCATAGCCATGGCCTGCGTGTTGATCATGCGAACCGTTTTGGAATGTTCAGGTCCGTCCATCGAGGTGATCAACAAGGTGCCGAAAGGAAGTGCCCAATTTGCCTGGATACTTCTTGACCGCAGCTCCATTTCGGAGACTTCGGCTTTCTTGATCGAACGCTGGTCCAGTTCCGTCAACAATTGTTCAATGCGTTTCAGTTGTCGCAGGGGTTCACGCGAGGCGAAGGAGATGTCCCGCAACTTGATGAACAGCACCAGCACAAGCAAACTGTTGCCCATGATTGCCCACCTTCCACGCAGGCCCCACAACAACCAAATGAATGGCAAGGCGATTAAGGTGGCCACCGGTAAAAAGGCCCGGTCCATCATGATGGCAGCATCACCCGCGCGGAAGGTGACCAACTCCAAGACCAGGAAACTGATCACGCCTCCACCAATGACTGCTGCAGCTATCCAGTGCTTTCGCACCATGTAGCCGATCACCACTGCGCTGACCAATACTAAAGCTGGCAAGTAGTTGGTGGTGAAATGGAACGTATGGCCGATTAAGAAATCCCAAGACCTCCATGGCCCCGCCAAACCGTGGCCCGAAAAGGCCTTGAGCAAATTCCCATACTGTGCTTGCTCATAGGCAGTAGGTGGAAACAACAGACGTACGGTCCCCGCGCCAATTACCACACCCGATGAAACCAACACAGCCGACTTGGCGGAGATGTGCCGTATGGCCCACAGGAACAGAATTCCGTAAAGCAACAGGAGCCAACCAAGCGGATGGGCCAGCAGCGTTAGCGCACCTGCCACGACCAAGCTTGCAAACTTGCACCTACTGATCGATGCTGACCCGTTCTGTTCCAGCATGGCAAAGAAGAGGAAAGGATAGCATAGCAGGTAGTTCGCCTCCAGCACCGGGCCGTAGAATGTCAACCGGGTACACAAAACCGCTGCAAGGGCCGCTGCAAGGGCAGAACGGGGTGCCTTCAAGCCCAACAGGCAGATGAGGAAGACTAGGTAAGCCACCAGTACATGCGTCACCGATGCCACCATCAACAAGGTCTTCAGATCGGCATGGAAGTACTTAAAGCATTTCACCGCAAGCTCCGGAAAGATGGCTGAATAGCGATGGGCTTCAATGCTCAAGCCAGTGTCATTCACCCACTTGAAGACCTGATAGGCGGAATCCCCGGAGGTGGTTCGGATCTCTGTGTGCTTGAATGAGAGAACAAGGAGTGCGAAAAAGGTAACGTGGCCGAAAAAGAGCACGACCTTATGTATGACCGGTTGGCCCACGGACTATGGCTTGATTAGGACCAGCGGAAAGGTGGTGGTGTTGCCTTGGCGATCGGTGGCCCGAAGGTAAAAGGCTCCTCCCGAATATTCACTTATGTCGAGTTCTGGATTTGGTTCCCGCCAAGTAAACAGAATTCGCCCGATTGGATCAAGTAGTTCCAAACTGGCATAGCTCTGTGCGTCAGGCACATGCACTATTCCGGAACTTGGATTTGGAAATGGCGCTTGTCCTCTCTCCTTATGAAGGTCTCCCACTGAAGTAGGATCAAAATAGGTTGCCACAGTCTCTAAAGCCGTGCTACCTGTACTATCCGTCCTGACCACGAACACATCGTTACTTCCTGCACCATACGAAAGCGTGGCCCCGCAAACGATGAATCCATCCGAGCTCTTCGCAAGTGAATATCCTTCATCGTCTTCCGTACCTCCGAAGGTGTGCTGCTCAATGAACGTTCCTTGCTGGTCACACAGAAAAATGAACATGTCCCTTCCACCACCTCCGGAAGTAGTCGTCCAACCTGCAGTGGCAAACCCGCCTGAAGGTAGTTCAATATGGCAATAAGCTTCTTGGTCATTGATCTGGCCCCAATGCTTCTGCCATTCCAAGGCACCATCCATATCCAATTTGAAGTGGTAGTGTTCGGTGAATTCTGAGAAGGATTTTGTTGTGCCAACAAGGGAGTATCCTGCATCCTGGGTCAACACAATGTCCCGGGCCAGGTCTAAACTATCACCACCGTACGAGTTCTCCCATTCGATGCCTAATTGCCCATTCAGCTTCACTACGTACGCATCTAAATCACCATTTCCAGATGTCAAGCTCCCAGCAAATGCAACTCCGCCATCTGTAGTTTCCACTACAGCATTTCCGTCATCCATCCCTGTCCCTCCAAAATGCCGTGTCCAGACAGTGTCACCAACTTGAGTTGTCCTTACAAGCCAAGCATCTCCGCCAATCCCTTGACTAAAGGTCTGTCCGACCATGAGAAACCCTCCGTCAGCCAACACAATTCCGGAGTGAAGGAAATCCCAACCAACACCGCCATATTCCCTCCGCCACAGAACATTGCCATCAGGATCCGTGCGGGCCAACAATCCATCATAACCACCGTTTCCGTTAGAGTCATTGGTGGAACCCACTATTAGCCAGCCTCCATCACTCAATTGCACCAGATCGTTTGCCTGTTCAATCATTGGGCCGCCAATAGTTCGTGTCCAAAGAACCATACCATCACCATCAATCTTTAGCAGGTAGATATCCGATGTGCCTGAGCCAAAGCTCCCTGTGGAACCCGCAACTACAAAGTCTCCGTCAAAGGCAACTTTCACGCTTTTACCCTCTTCCGGCCCGTATGCACCATAGGCCATCCGCCATGTGGCCTGGGCGTCCACATTGCCAAAGAGGGTTCCAAAAAAGAGGAAGCACAATATCCGGTAATTCACTTGATTGAAGTTTTCCGGTGCAAGTTATCCAAGTCTGTGCCTAAGCACTGCTTCTTGGCCCAATACCCCCCCCCCCCACCTTTGCCCCCATGTCCGTCCCGTTCCGCATTGCCTTGGCCTTGCTTGTGTTGTTCCTGATCGACTGGTATGCCTGGCGCGGCATACACACCGCCATCGGCCTGCGGTCCGCGGGTTTCCAGCGCGGGTTGCGCATGGCCTACTGGGTGGTGAGCGTGGGCATGTTGGCCGTGATCGCCTTCGGCATGTTGCGCATGCAGGAGCTGCGTTCGGCGAACAACCACGCCTTCCTGTTCACGGTGATCGGGCTGTTCGTGCTTTTCCTCCTGCCCAAGGTGGTCATCATCCTGTTCCACGGCCTGGAGGACCTGCTGGAATTGTTCCGCTGGGTCTGGCGCAAGTGGGCACCGGGCGCCGCCCATGAGCCCGATCCGGGGCGTTTGCGTTTCCTTTCGCAGATGGGCTTGGCTTTGGCGGCTATACCGTTCACCGGCGTGCTGTACGGACTTACGCGCGGCTGGCGCAACTTCCATGTGGCCCAGGTGCAGGTGCGCTCGCCCAAGTTGCCCAAGGCGTTCGACGGGTTGCGCATCGTGCAGATCAGCGACATGCACTTGGGCAGCTTCAGCACCAGCACGGACATGGTAAGGCACGGCATGGAGCTGATCAACGCACAGCGCCCGGACCTGATCCTCTTCACCGGGGACCTGGTGAACAACTTCGCCTACGAGGCCGAGCCTTGGATCGAGACGGTAGCCTCGTTGGAGGCGCCCTTGGGCAAGTTTTCCATCCTCGGCAACCACGACTACGGCGATTACTCCAACTGGCCCAGTGCCGCTGCGAAGCACGAAAACCTGGAGCGGCTCAAGGCCCACCACCGCGCCATGGGCTTCCGCCTGTTGCTGGACGAGCACTTGCCCATTGAGAAGGAAGGTGAACGCTTCACCTTGATCGGCGTACAGAACTGGGGCACGCGCTTCCAGCAGTACGGCAGCCTGGCCAAGGCCGCGGCCGGCACGGATCCCGCCCAGTTCCGGCTGCTGATGAGCCACGACCCCACGCACTGGGACGCAGAGGTGCGCGCCACCGGGATTGACCTGATGCTGGCGGGCCATACGCACGGCGCGCAGTTCGGCATCACCATCAACGGCCATACATACAGCCCGGCGCAATGGGTGTATGAGGAGTGGGCCGGACTGTATGAGAAGCAGGGCTTGCAGCTCCATGTGAACCGCGGCTTCGGCTTCATCGGCTTCCCGGGCAGGGTGGGCATGCCGCCGGAGATCACGGTGCTCACGCTGAACAGGACATCACGGGCCACTGCGTGAGACCCTGATGGGGTGCCCACCCCGGCCAGCACCGCACACCGCCGCTTGTGTGATCATCGGCGCTCCTGGCCCGCGATCGGGTAGTTTTGGCCACCCCTAGCCACTGATCCATGCGCCAGTTCCTCAAGTTCATGTTCGCCTCCATGCTGGGCACCCTGCTGATCGGCCTGGTGCTGCTTATGCTGTTCATCGGCTCGTTGGCCGCCCTGGGCAGCGCCTTCAGCATGGAACGCAAGGCCACCACCGTAAAAAGCTCCTCCGTACTGCACATCACCTTGGACCAGCAGATCCTCGACCGCGGGCCCAATGATCCATTCCACTTCGACTTCGGCCCGTTCCGCAGCATGTCCAGCCTGGGGCTGAACGACATCCTGAACAACATTGAAAAGGCCAAGCGTGATGACCGTATCCACGGGGTGTTCCTCGATCTGAGCGTGGTGAACGCCGGCTTGGGCACCCTGAAGGAGATCCGCGACAAGCTCGTGGAATTCAAGGCGGAAAGCGGCAAGCCCGTGGTGGCCTTTGCCGATGTGTACACCCAGAAGAGCTACTACCTGGCCGCCGTGGCCGATGAAGTCTACCTGGTACCCAAGGGTGACCTGGACTTCCGCGGGCTGAGCAGCGAAATGATGTATTACGCCGGGCTCTTCGAAAAGCTGGACATCGAGGTACAGTTCATCCGTGGCCGCAACAACAAGTTCAAGAGCTTCGGAGAGGCGTTCACCCGCAAGGACATGAGCCCGGAAAGCAAGTTGCAGACCTCCGCCCTGCTCAACGGCATTTGGAACACCTACATCACGGATGTGGGCGCGCTGCGCGGACTGGACACGGCCCAGCTCAACGCCATTGCCGCAGGCCTGCTGGTGCGCAAGGCCGATGATGCCGTGGCCCAAGGATTGGTGGACAGCCTGGTGTACCGCGACCAAGTGCTCGACATCCTCAAGCAGCGCATGGGCCTTGACCCCGACAAGGACATCGATGCCGTGGACCTGGGCAAGTACACCCGCGCCTACGTGGCCAAACCCAAGGCCGAAGGTGAAACCGGCAGTACTTGGCAGCAGCCCAAGGTGGCGGTGGTCTATGCCCAAGGGGATATCATCGACGGGGAAAGCATGGATGGCAGCATCGGCGGAGCCACCATCAGCGCAGCCATCCGCAAGGCCCGCAAAGACAGCACCGTGAAAGCGATCGTGCTGCGGGTGAACAGCCCGGGCGGCAGTGGCTTGGCCAGCGATGTGATGTGGCGCGAGGTGCTACTGGCCAAAGCGGAAAAACCGGTGGTGGTGAGCATGGGCGATGTGGCGGCCAGCGGCGGCTACTACATCAGTTGCGCCGCGGACAAGATCTTCGCCGAGCCCACCACCATCACCGGCAGCATCGGCGTGTTCGGCATGATCCCCAACATGCAAGGCTTCTTCAACAATAAACTGGGCCTCACCTTCGACGGGGTGCAAACCCACAAATACGCCGGCATGATGACGGTTACCCGCCCGCTCACCGCCGAGGAAAAAGGCATCATCCAAGGGTACGTTGACGACTTCTACAGCACCTTCACCCAGCGCGTGGCCGACGGACGGAAGCTGACCGTGGCCGAGGTGGACAGCATCGGCCAAGGCCGTGTATGGACCGGCACGGATGCCCGGCGGTTGGGCCTTGTGGACACCCTTGGCGGCTTGGAGGCGGCCTTGGCCGAAGCCGCCCGGATGGCCGGCCTGGAAGCGGGCAAGTACCGCACGGTGGGCTACCCGGAGCAAAAGGACTTCTTCCAGGAACTGCGTGCCAGCCTTGGTGCCCGGGTACGCACCTGGGCAGCAGCGGAGACCTTGGGCGCGGATGCCGATATGCTGCGCCGTTTTGAACAAGTGCAGCGGGTGCGCAGCATGAGCGGCCTGCAAGCCCGCATGCCGTTCGAGGTGGAATTCCACTAGTAGTACCGGCACTTCCCGGTTCTCGACCGGTGCGTGCGGGCTGCCGGTCCTGCGTGCCGGCCTGCCCACTGCGGGCTTGGGGCAAGCAGGAACTTCAGCGGCCTGCCC
Organism: Flavobacteriales bacterium; assembly: GCA_020852835.1. Taxonomy (GTDB): domain Bacteria; phylum Bacteroidota; class Bacteroidia; order Flavobacteriales_F; family PHOS-HE28; genus PHOS-HE28. The sequence goes on along the minus strand of JADZAC010000053.1, from coordinate 7,957 downwards.
GCGCAGCAGCGCCGGTCCGTGAGGCGGCCGGCCCGTAAAAAGAAAGGCCCGGCTTGCGCCAGGCCCTTCCACCCATAACCCAAAATCCAAACCCTGCCTGTTCCAACGGTGTGCTCCGGGGAAAGGTTTCGATCAAGCCACTTGCACGTGGTAACCAATGTGGTTGCGCACGTTCAGCACGCGGCCATCGGCCCATACCAAGTACTGGCCCTTGATGCCCTGCAGCTTGCCGGTTACCTCCGGAAGCTTGTCCAACTGAACGCTCACCAGCTTGGGCGGCACCTGGAGCAAGGGATAGCCCAGGTGCACCACCGGTTCTGCCGGTAGCAGGTACTCGGCAAAAGCCGGATCCAGTACCTCCGCCGCCTTGTTGCGTGCCGTATGCAGCAACTCCTCCCCCTGTTCCGGTCCCGATACGAGCAACATCTTCCGCCAATCGGTACGGTCGGCAAAGTGTTGTTTCAGGTCCACTTCGATGGCTCCGGCCAACTGCCTGTACGGCACCCGGGCCAGGGGAACGGCCAGCGTGGCGCCTTGGTCGATCCATCGCACGGGCACCTGGGCGCTGCGCGTCACTCCCACCTTCACCCCGCCGGTGAACGAGAGGTAGACCAAATGTTCCTGATCATGATGCTCCCGCTCCCACTGCGGATCGCGGCCGCGGCCCAGGTGCGCCTCGCACAGCTCCGGCCGGATGATGCACGGGCTGGCTTCCGGGGCCGCCATCAGGCAAGGATAACACAACCCTTGTCCGTAGAACTTCTTCACTTTCTTGCCACAGGCCGCGCAGGTGCGCACCCCCGTGAACCGCAGGGTGAACCCGGTGGAAATGCGATCCATCAGCGGGTGCTCCCCTTCGGCGAACGCCATGGCATAGTGCACCCGGCCGGCCGTTTCCGGCATGCCGTCGGCGGGCAACCAGGCCTTCATTTTGCGCAGGGGCGATCCGTCCATTGTTTTGCAGTGAGTATCTTCCGCACGAAAGTAGGGCGCTCCCATCCCCGATCCCATGCCCGTGAACGCGCTGTTCGGCTTCTTGATGAAAAAACGGCTGCAGCAGATCGAGCTGTTCCGCGACAATCCCCATGAGGCCCAGCTGGAGGTGTTCCACAAACTGATCGAAGCGGCCCGCTACACCGAATGGGGCCGCCTGCACGGCTATGGCTCCATCGGCTCTCCGGAGGAATTCGGCCAGCGCGTACCCCTGCAGGACTATACGGACGTGAAGCCCTGGGTGGACCGCATGCGGCGCGGCGAGCAGAACCTGCTTTGGCCCACGGACATCCGCTGGTTCGCCAAGAGCAGCGGCACCACCAATGCCAAAAGCAAATTCATCCCCATCAGCCGGGAGGCCTTGGAGGAGTGCCACTACAAAGGCGGAAAGGACCTGCTGGCGCTGCATTTCGCCATGCGGCCCAACAGCAGGCTGTACCAAGGCATGAGCATGGTGGTGGGCGGCAGCAGCGCCACCGAGCCGCTGCGCGAAGATGCCTATACCGGCGACCTCAGCGCCATCATCATCCGCAACCTGCCCATCTGGGTGGAAGTGCGCCGCACCCCGGTGATCGAAACAGCGCTGATGGAGAACTGGGAGGAGAAAGTGGAACGCATGGCGCGCGAAACCATGCGCGAGGACGTGCGCAGCATTGCCGGCGTGCCCTCCTGGACCTTGGTGGTGCTCAAGCGCGTGCTGGAGCTCACCGGCAAGCGCCACATCCTCGAAGTGTGGCCCGACCTGGAGCTGTTCATGCACGGGGGCGTGAGCTTCCGCCCGTACAAGGAACAGTTCATGGCCATCTTTCCTTCCGACACCATGAACTACCTGGAGGCCTACAACGCCAGCGAAGGCTTCTTTGGCATCACCGACATGCGCGGCGCCGACGACATGCTCCTGATGCTGGACTATGGCATCTTCTTCGAGTTCATCCCAGTGAAGGACATCCATCGTGAACAACCGCCCACCAAACTGCTCCACCAGGTGGAGACCGGGCAAGAATATGCCGTGGTGATCAGCACCAATGCCGGCCTGTGGCGCTACATGCCCGGCGATACCGTGCGCTTCACCTCCACCAGCCCGTACCGCATCCAGGTCAGCGGCCGCACGCGCAGCTTCATCAATGCTTTCGGCGAGGAATTGATCGTGGACAATGCCGACCGGGCCATCCAAGCCGCTTGCCATGCCACTGGCGCAGTCGTCTGCGACTACACCGCTGGCCCCGTTTACATGGACGCGTTGGCCCGAGGGGGGCATGAATGGATCATCGAATTCGAGCAGGATCCCGGCCAGCTGGAGCTGTTCATCTCGGAGCTTGACAACAACCTGCGCCTGCTCAACAGCGACTACGATGCCAAACGCAGCACGGACACTGTGCTGCAACGGCCCTTGGTGCATGCTGTTGCCCGCGGCACCTTCCACCAATGGCTCAAGCAGCGGGGCAAGCTCGGCGGCCAGCACAAGGTTCCGCGCCTTTGCAACGACCGCATCATCCTGGACCAGTTGTTGCAACTGATCCCGGCATGAGGCCGCTGCTGTTCGCCTTGCTGCTGACCATGGCCCCGGCCATGGCCCATGCCCAACCCGATGGCGGAACTTGGGCAGTGCCCGGCCCCGTGGACCGCTTCACCACCGACGAGCTGGGCAACCTCTACGTGATCAGCGGAAACGAGATCACGCTCTACGACCGCCTGGGGAAACGCGTGGCGCACAACAGCCTTACGTTGCTCGGGCCCATTTCATCCATTGATGCGTTTTCTTCTTTGAAGCCCATGGTCTTTTCCCGGGAGCAGGGGCAGTTGGCCGTACTGGACAACACCCTGAGCCTGCTGGGCAACGCCACGGCCCTGGCCCGCCAAGGCCACCCTTGGGTAAGCTTGGCCTGTGCCGGTGTGCAAAGCAGGTTCTGGTTCTTTGATGAACGCGACCTCTCCTTGGTGCACGTGGAGAAGGACCTCTCCCCCGTCTCCTCCAGCGGGCGCTTGGACCAGCTTCTCGGCTTTGCCCCCCAACCCACCCACATGGAGGAAGCCGATGGACGCCTGTACCTGGTGGACCCCGTGCACGGTGTGCTCGTGTTCGACCTCTTCGCCACCTACCTGCGCACCCTGCCGATCACCGGAGCAAAGCAGGTGCAGGTCCGCGGCAACATGATCTGGGCCGTTGGGCCAAGCGGCTTGCTCGCCTACAACCTGCGCACCTTCACCTTGGATCAGCTCCCGTGGCCGGCCGCCACCCTGGCAGCCCCGGTGCTGGACGCCCGTTTGGAGCCCGGCCGCCTCTACCGCTTGACCGCGGAGGGCATACAGGTGGATGCGGTCGAACCGTAGTGCCAGGCGCGGCAGCGCACGGGAACGCCCGTGTGCGGCAACATCACAAGACTTTATCCACACCCGGCGCACGCTTCGCCCAACAGGGGTACTTTCGCCAACCTTCGGAAAGCACATCATCATGCACATCGCCATCGCAGGGAACATCGGCTCGGGAAAGACCACGCTCACCAAGCTGCTGGCCAAGCACTACAATTGGGACCGCTTGGAGGAAGCCGTGGACAACAACCCCTACCTGTTCGATTTCTACAAGGACATGCAGCGCTGGAGCTTCAACCTCCAGATCTTCTTCCTCAACTCGCGCTTCGAGCAATTGCTGGATATCCGCCGCAGCGGCCGCAACGTGGTGCAAGACCGCACCATCTACGAGGATGCCTACATCTTCGCCCCCAACCTGCACGCCATGGGCCTGATGACCACGCGCGATTTCGAGAACTACTTCCGGCTGTTCCAGAACATGGAAAGCGCCATCGTGCCGCCAGACCTGCTGATCTTCCTGCGGGCCAGCGTGCCCAACCTGGTGAGCCAGATCGCCGAGCGCGGCCGCGAGTACGAGAGCAGCATCAGCATCGACTACCTCAAGCGCCTGCAGGAGCGATACGAAGCCTGGATCAGCACCTACGACAAGGGCAAGGTGCTGGTGATCGACGTGGACGCCAACAGCTTCCACAACAATCCCGAGGACCTCGGCAAGATCATCAACGCCATCGACGCGGAGATCCACGGCCTGTTCCCCAATGAGGCCCCGGCAAAGGTGCCGGCCAAGGCTCCTGCCAAAGCCGCCCCGAAAAAGAAGGCCTTGGCCAAGAGCAAATAGTCCGCCTATTCACGGCCGCGCCGTACGGTTCCCTGCTCCTTCCGGGTCCGTTGATGAGGATCGACAAGGCCCGGAACGGGCAGCGCCTCCCATATGGGAGGCGCTGCAGGCCGGACTGTTGTTGACCGGACCTTATTCGGCCGAGGTGACCATCCCGGCCGCAGGTACGGGCTGCACAGTTTCCACCACGGTCACCTCCACCTGGGGCACAGCAGTACTGGCGGCAGGCTGGTGCCCTCCCTCGTTGATGTGCGGCGCAATGATCAAGGCCACGATCGACGTCAGCTTGATCAGGATGTTCATCGAAGGACCGCTGGTATCCTTGAACGGATCACCCACGGTATCCCCCGTTACTGCGGCTTGGTGCGGTGCGCTCGGCTTGTCGGCCTTGTGCTTGTAATACATGGTGCCGTCGATGTCCACGCCCTTCTCGAAGCTCTTCTTCGCATTGTCCCAAGCGCCGCCGGCGTTGTTCTGGAACATGCCCATGAGCACGCCGCTCACGGTGATGCCGGCGAGCAGTCCGCCCAGGGCCTCGGGACCGGCGAGGAAGCCGACCAGGATCGGGGCGAGCAACGCCAGCGCGCCCGGTGCGATCATCTCGCGGATGGAAGCCTGCGTGCTGATGGCCACGCACTTCTCGTATTCCGGCTTGGCCTTGCCTTCCATGATGCCGGGGATCTCGCGGAACTGGCGGCGCACTTCCTTCACCATGTCCATGGCGGCTTTGCCCACCGCGCTGATGGCCAGGCTGCTGAAGAAGAAGGGGATCATGCCGCCCACGAACAACATGGCCAGCACTTCGGCCTTGTAGATGTCGATGCCGGAGATGCCGGACATGCCCACATAGGCCGCGAAGAGGGCCAATGCGGTCAATGCCGCGGAGGCGATGGCAAAGCCCTTGCCCGTGGCGGCGGTGGTGTTGCCCACGGCGTCCAGGTTGTCGGTGCGCTCGCGCACTTCCTTGGGCAGGCCGCTCATCTCGGCAATACCGCCGGCATTGTCGGCGATGGGGCCGAAGGCGTCAATGGCGAGCTGCATGGCCGTGGTGGCCATCATGCCGGCGGCCGCGATGGCCACGCCGTACATGCCGGCCAGTTCGAAGGAGCCCCAGATGCCGGCTGCCAGGATCAGGATGGGGAGCACCGTGCTTTCCATGCCCATGGCCAGGCCGCCGATCACGTTGGTGCCGTGGCCCGTGCCGCTCTTGCGCACGATGCTCAGCACCGGGCGTTTGCCCATGCTGGTGTAGTATTCGGTCACCATGCTCATCAGGGTGCCCACCACCAGGCCCAGGATGATGGCCCAGAACACGTTCATGCTGGTGATCTCGGTGGTGACCCCGCCGCGCACGAACTGCATTGTTTCGGGCATCATCCACTGGATCAGGGGATAGCTGGTGATGGCCACCAGGATCATGGAACCCCAATTGCCCTTGTTCAGCGCGGCCATCACGCTGTCGCTGTCCTTGTTGATGCGCACGAAGAAGGTGCCCACGATGGAGTACAATACCCCCAGGCCGGCGATCACCATCGGCAGCAGGATCGGGGCCAGGCCGCCGAAATTGTCTTCGCTCACCACCTCACGGCCGAGCACCATGGTTGCGAGCATGGTGGCCACGTAGCTGCCGAAGAGGTCGGCGCCCATGCCGGCCACGTCGCCCACGTTGTCGCCCACGTTATCGGCGATGGTGGCGGGGTTGCGCGCATCATCCTCGGGGATGCCCGCTTCCACCTTGCCCACGAGATCGGCGCCCACATCGGCGGCCTTGGTGTAAATACCACCACCCACACGAGCGAAGAGCGCGATGGATTCGGCCCCGAGGCTGAAACCGGCGAGTACTTCCAGGCATTGCATCATCTGGTGGCCGTTAGCCCCACCGTCGGTCACGTACATGCCCAGGAAAACGATGAAGAGCGAGCTGAGGCCCAACACGGCCAGGCCAGCCACCCCGAGGCCCATCACGGTGCCCCCGGTGAAACTGACCCGAAGCCCCTGCGCCAGGCTGGTGCGGGCGGCTTGTGTGGTGCGCACATTGGCTTTGGTGGCGATGCTCATGCCGATCCATCCGGCGAGCGCGCTGAAGAAGGCCCCGATCAAAAAGGCGATGGCGATGACCCAATCGGTATGCTCGGCCACTGCGGAGAGTTCCGCGCTCCACGCCAGCAGCACGGAGGCGATCACGGCGAACACGCCGAGCACTTTCCACTCGGCCTTCAAAAACGCACTGGCACCCCGGGCGATGTAGCCCGCCAGCTCCTTCATATTGGCATCGCCGGCGTCCTGCTTGTTCACCCACATGGCCTTGCCGATCATGACCACCAGGCCCACCAATCCCATCAGGGGGATGTAGTACATCAATTCACTTCCCATCTCGTGTTATGTCTTTGTGTCTCAGCGCCTTTCATCACAGCGATGTCCAGCGGGGGCGCGAAAATAGCAAACGGGAGGGAACTCGTCGGCCTGAATGGCTGCCCCACGTGAGGTCCACCGAGGACCCTAAAAGAGGGAAAGGCGGTCGGGGTGTTCACATTCCGGGACCCTTCGCGATGAACGGGTATGAGATCCACCCTACCCATCGCCTTCCTCGGCCTCATCACCTCGACCTACGCACAGGACTACACAGTGACCTGGGAGGAAGAACTCCCGATCGGATCCAGCTATGTGCAAACCGATGTCATGTTCCCCGTGTTCATGGACACCACATCGGGTACTGGCATCACATGGGACTTTTCCGATATCGACCTGAGTTCGACCACCACCATGATCCAGGTCGTGGATCCCGAAGACACCCCCAATGGCGCGAGTTTCCCCTCGGCGTCCCATTGCACGTACTACCCCGCTTCGGGCGGATACTATTATGCGGAGCACACCAGCGCGAGCCATATCGAGATCGGGCGGCAACTCGGCTCCACGGTACGGATCTACCCGGACCCCTATATCGAACGGGTGTACCCGATGATGGTCGGTAGTACCCACAGCGATGAATACCGAACATCGCCTGCGGACTTCGGCACGACGGCGTGGTACACGGTGATCGGCTCAGGTTCACTGCTGTTGTCCGGGACGACCTACCCGAATGTGCTGCTCATGCGCTTCACCTCGGAGTTCTCCTATCCCATTACGAGCTATAAATGGATCGACGCCTCAACCGGCGCCACGTTGATGCTGCTCCGACCAGCGGACGTCGAAGTCGAGTACGGCTGGGCGCTCACCAACCTCGAGGTCGGAATGATCGAGCCTGAGGAGCCTCTTGAGGCGATCGTGGCCACCCTGACGGAAGGGAACGTGGCGATCCGCTACGCAAGTGAGATGACATTGACGTATTCGATCCTGGATCCCCGCGGACGGGAACTCAGTTCAGGGACGCTCACCCCCTCCTCGACCACCAAGCAAGCTATCCTGAACTTCCCCCCTGCATCCAAGGGACTCTACCTGGTCTCCTTGACCGATGGGCACCACCGGAAGACACTACGCTTCGTGGCGCCTTGACAAGGGCTCATACCGATCCAGGACACATCCGATCCCGCATTGGTGGATAGGGTACTGCGTGCTGTTCCCGCAAGCGGGATACAGGATCATCGGCATGTGTTCTCCGCACAGTTCGTCTGGAAGGCCCCGCCATGCAAGGACTTCCGCGTACGTCATGTGAACTTATGGCGGCGCATCATTGGGCGCCTCCTTTCAGGCGAACCAGTATCACTTCACCACGTACACCACCTCCTTCACCGCCTTCACCACGCGGGGCACGCTGGGGAGTGATGCATCGATGAGCGTGGGCGTGAAGGCGAGCGGCACATCGGCCTGGTTCACGCG